>JANOQZ010000007.1:0-46788 GCA_031415055.1 Oceanomicrobium sp.
GAGGGTGGGGTAATCCAAATCAGATCGTTCTAGTACGCGTGTCGGCCTGCGCGACGCATTTCTTCACCTCTATCCGGTTTATGAAGCGCTAACACTTCCCACGACGCAATTGGGTTTAACTGTTCCATCGCCAACGCCGCAAGACTGCCCGCAATCAACCAAACCTGACCTCAGGAAAAAGCGTTGGTCATCACGTGCAGTGCCGCCTTGGCAAGGGCAAGGATAATGCCAGACACCACAAACAGGGCAAAGGCTCCTGCCAGCGTGCCTGCGATTATCCAAACGCCGTCGCGTCCCAGAATGCCGAGGGCAATCAGTGAAATGGAAAATGCCGGCAGCATATTGCCGAAGGGTATGGGCAGGATGACTGCCAGCGACAGGACGAAACAAAGTACACCTAGGGCAACTTCGGCGGCCGGATAGGTCAGTAATGCCAAACGCGGACTGAGGAGCTTCTCGGCCTTTGCCAGCCACGGCGTGACGCGTTGCATGACCTTGGAAAAGGCAATGCGTTCAACCGACCTGCTGGAAATAAACGCGGGCAACCACGGTTTACCCCCCAAAAGCATCTGTCCTGAGAGAAAGGCTAATGGCAATCCAAGCAAACCTGACGCTCCTGGGGGCATCGGGATGATGTTTGGAAGCGAAAAAATTAGCAGCAGCGCTCCGAAAGCGCGATCTTCAACAGCATGTACTAGGTCGGCGAAAGAAATTCTCTCGCGAGATGTATCTTCGGCGAGACGATGGAGAATTGCAGAGAGTTTTTCGCGAACCGGTGGACCACGCCGACGACGTTGGTTGAACATGCGGATCTTGTGTTTCAGTGCGACCAGTCGACGTCCCTTCGGAGCTTCGCCGTTGCTCGCCAAAGCCGCCGCCGCTTTCTTTCGTTTCGATAACTTTAGTCGCATCGGACAGGCACCGAGGGCCAAGAGGCACAATGTCTGGCCACCGCGAGCAAGTTCCGGAAACTGTGAAGCATACACGAGCTCTACTGTTGGACTTACAC
The DNA here is from genome assembly GCA_031415055.1 of Oceanomicrobium sp. GTDB lineage: Bacteria > Pseudomonadota > Alphaproteobacteria > Rhodobacterales > Rhodobacteraceae > JANMOK01. Next base: position 1,010 of record JANOQZ010000007.1, read on the forward strand.
TTTTGCAACGGTACCGCCCAAATTTCGTGTGTCCGCGCCAGTTTGACGGCGATGAAAATTCATCACGGACGATAACGATCGAGGTAAGTCGGGAACGTTTCGCTTTGCCCGTCGTTGTAACCTCATAGAACTACCGGCCTGCTGGGGGGCAGGCCAATACACCGGTTTCGTTCTATCGTAAATTAACGAGTCGGGCCGGGGGAAACTCCGGCCCTGTTTTATCTATGTTGTGACTCCTGGTATGACCTTGGGCTTGCGCCAGTTGTGGCCGACATCCGCGCTGCGGGCCATGCGTCGCGCAGGGCGATTGCGGCAGAACTCAACAGCCGCGGGATGCTGACGCGGCTGGGTGGCAAATGGTCGGTGGCCAATGTGAGGAATCTGCTGGGGCGAGTGGATGGAGAATGTCCGGCAGTCTGCCAAAATACCAGTTGATCTTCATAGTTCCAGCAACCTTCCGCAGTCCCAATCGCGAACATTGCTTTGACGGAATTCATTTGCGTCATTTCTTTGGAAATTGCCTTGCGCAGATTTCCGGACGAGCTGCCCTTGCCACGAAACCGCTTGGTGGGTTTCTTTATATTTTCGAAAAGTCCATAGTGTCGACGATGTTTCGTGACCCTGAAGGCTTCTGGCCAGAAATGTTAAAGTGGGACGAATTGCGGAAACTGCGCGATTATTCCTCGGTGAAAATTGTCCAGCACGACAATCATTCTGTTGTTGGAGCAATTGATTCAGAAATCAGAACCTAAAAAATACAATGAAGTCGGATTGAGTTAGATGTCAAACTCGGTATTCAGCCAGCAAGCTGCGTTGGCATCCTGCCACCCCTAACCAAAAGTGTCAGGCAGCAGGGTGTCGACCAGGCAGTTGGTATCCGTCAATACTGGCGGCTGTCATACGCCCAGTGCAGCAATGCCTGGCGCTGCCGGGCCCGGCAGCGCCAGTCACCTTGCAAGCAGTTGTTCTGTATCTGCGCTATATGACGGCGCATGGCTTTCCAGCGCAAAATTTGGCGATTGTCTTCCAAAATCAACCTGCGGCCAAAATAGTAACGGCAATACCATTGGAACCAGCCGCGAGGATCAACCGGGTTTATCCAACCGTTTCGGCGCCAAACCGAAAGGCTTTGGCTCGCCCCGACACCAAAATAGTTCAAGCTGTCGTCACGTTGGTTTGGTGACATAATTGCCTTGGTGAACCAATGGCTGGGAAATTCAGCTTCCGAATCCGTCATGTAGCGACCGCCGAAAATTCCCATCTCAAGCATTTCTTGAGGTGTCAGGTCGGGCGTGAACAACGGGGAAAATTTTTGCCCTTCTGGTTCAACAAGTTCATAGACGTAGCCTTGTTGCATCCGATCAAAAACAACAACAGAGCGACCAGTCATGCCATTACACTCTCGCTGAATAGACCGCGGGTTTCGGTGCTCTATACTAAAATATCAGCTCCCGCCGCAATCACTCCGCTACGCAATTAACCTAGGGTCAAGCAGTCGGCCGTGGTTGAGCCAGTCGAATTCATTGCGCTTGGCGATCTCCCTCAGGCTCGCTTGCCTATGCTTTGTCGCTCGACAGATACGTCAGTCGTCGTGGCGCTGCCGTGTAGAAAATGTCCCATAACGCATCCCTCCATGCTTGAGACAACAATGCACCATCAAACGTTGGGATCAAACAGCTAGATAGGGAACCGGTCGATGCGAAATGGCTTGCGCGCGGTAGAGTGGCGCGGTTCGAGATGACCCGGTTTGACTTCAATGTCTCTAAGTCGTGGGTCAACAATGCTCTGGCCGTCTGACACGACCATTTCGAGAACCAACATCAGCCGTTTTGACGATGGGAACGTGCCGTACTACACTTTCGGCGGAACCGCTGTCCGCAGAAGTTGGCCGCCTTTTGCGCCAAATTGCACAACATTTCACCCAAGGGCGTCATTTGCAGACCCACGATTATTTCAAGCCCAAACCGATCCCGCAGCCGCTGGTGAACGGCACATTCATACTATTCCAACGCAATAGTTACTGCTAAGACTTTCTTGTTCCGACCAGTGGCACACCCTGCCAGGGCTCGGATATTCAAGCCCAAAATAGGGCTCTTGGGAGGAAAGTGGAAATGAAGAACAGATTTGCGCTTGGCGCCGTGATTATCGCCTCGCTGACCAGCACTGGCCTTGCGGACACCTCGGGAAAACGGATCGCGCTTTCCAACAACTATGCGGGTAATTCGTGGCGCCAAGCCATGCTGACCAGCTGGGAAAAAATCACCGGTCCGGCGGTTGCAACGGGCATTGTCGCGGCGGCGGATGCCTTCACCACTGCAGAGAATCAAGCCACGGAACAGGCGGCACAGATTCAGAACATGATCCTCGAAGGCTATGACGCCATCGTATTGAACGCGGCTTCGCCGACGGCGCTCAATGGTGCCGTCAAGGAAGCCTGCGACGCCGGTATCGTGGTCGTCTCGTTCGACGGCATCGTTACCGAGCCCTGCGCGTACCGCATTGCCGTCGATTTCAAGGCGATGGGAAAGAGCGAGATCGAATATCTCAAAACCGCACTGCCCGACGGCGGCAAATTGCTGGAAATCCGCGGTCTGGCTGGCGTGTTCGTGGATGACGAGATTTCGGCCGGCATCAACGAGGGCGTCGCCGAGAATGCACAATTCGAGATCGTCGGCTCGGTGCACGGCGACTGGGCCCAGGACGTGGCGCAGAAAGCCGTGGCCGGTATCCTGCCCAGCCTGCCTGACGGTATTGTCGGCGTGGTGACCCAGGGAGGCGACGGTTACGGCGCAGCTCAGGCTTTTGCCGCCGCAGGCCGTCCGATGCCAACCATTATCATGGGTAACCGGCAGGACGAGTTGGCCTGGTGGAAAGAGCAGAAAGACGCTAGTGGCTATGCAACCATGTCAGTTTCGATCGCACCGGGTGTGTCGACGCTGGCGTTCTGGGTGGCCCAGCAGATCCTCGACGGCGTGACCGTGCCACAGGATTTGGTGGTGCCGTTCTTGCGCATCGACCAGGACAATCTGGAAACAAACCTGGCCTCGACCGAAGTCGGCGGCGTTGCCAACGTCGAATATTCGCTGGAAGACGCCCAGGCAGTAATTAGCGGTATGTGAGGCGAAACCTAGCGCAGGGTCATGGCAAATCCCGCGCCGGGCGCGGAAGTTATTAAAGTAGACGGCGCCGACAAAAGCTTTGGTGCCGTCCGCGCCATTAAAAACGTCAGTTTCTCCGTAGCCGCAGGCGAATGCGTAGGGTTGGTCGGCCACAACGGGGCCGGGAAATCGACACTGGTCAATATCATCAACGGCGGGCTGGCCGCAGACAGCGGCACCGTCCGGGTCGAGGGCATGGTTTTGGGCGGGCACCACACGATCGCGACAGCCCGGGACCATGGGGTGCGCAGCGTGTTCCAGGAACTGTCGCTCTGCCCCAATCTGACGGTCACCGAGAATACGCACATTGCCCACGCCAGCCTGAACGGCTGGGGCTGGCGCAGGCGGGCCGAGGCGATGATCCGGGCCAAACTGGCCGAGATTTTTCCCGGCAACTCGATTGATTGCCGCCGGATGGTCGGCGAATTATCGATTGCCGAACGACAAATGGTCGAGATCGCCATGGCTTTTTCCGAAACCGGGGCGCAGGCGCGCCTGGTCATCCTCGACGAGCCGACCTCGTCGCTGGACGCAAGTCTGGCCACGCAATTGCTGGGCTACGTGAGGTCCTTTGTCGCATCCGGCGGGGCGGTGGTGCTGGTCTCGCACATCCTCGGCGAAATCCTGGCGGCCTCGACCCGCGTGGTTGTGATGAAGGACGGCGCTATTGTCGCCGCCCGACCAGCTGGCGAGTTCACGATTCCGACGCTGGTAGCGGCAATGGGCAGCGTGGCGCGCGAGCGCGACCGGCGCGTGACGGCACCCGCAACATCGGGTGCGCTTGTGCTGTCGGAACCCGGCGTAGCGGGGTCAATCGCATTTGCGGCAAACGCGGGCGAAATGATCGGCTTGGCCGGTCTGGCTGGCCACGGCCAGACCCGGATGTTGGTGGGCTTGTTCATGACTCAGGGTGGCGACTGGCGGGCGCGACGAGACCAAAAGGTCGTGTTCGTGGCGGGTGACCGTTTTGTCGACGGCACCTTCCCGCGGTGGAGCATCCTGAAGAATCTGACTGTCAGCCTGTTGCGCGACTTGTCGCGCTTCACGTTGCTGCGGTTGGCCGGAGAACGCCAAGTGGCCGACGATTGGAAACTCCGTATCGGCATTCGCACCGAAGATCTAGACAACCCGATCCTGTCGCTGTCGGGCGGCAACCAACAAAAAGTTCTGTTCGCCCGCGCTCTGGCAACCCGCTCGCCGGTAGTTCTGATGGACGACCCCATGCGGGGCGTCGATATCGGAACCAAGCAAGAGGTTCATGCATTGTTGCGGGCGGAAACCGACAAGGGGCGGACGTTCGTCTGGTATTCGACCGAAATGGACGAATTGTGCCAGTGCGACCGGGTCTATGTCTTCCGCGAAGGCAAGATTGTCGGCGAATTGCGCGGTGACGACGTGGCCGAGGCGCAGGTGCTGGCGGCGTCGTTTGCCGGGGCAGTGGCATGAGAGGCTGGCTAAATGCCGAGCGTGTCCGCCTGCTGGTTCCCGGCCTGTCGCTGGCGTTTCTGCTGGCGGCGGTGTTCTGGCTGCAGCCGCGCGCCATGTCGTATACCGGGCTGAACCTGCTGTTCAACCTAGCAGTGCCGATCGCGCTCGCCACCATCGCGCAGATGCTGATCATGACGGTCAACGACCTCGACCTGTCGATGGGCACCTTCGTCAGTTTTGTCGCCTGCGTCACCGCGACGTTCCTGCAATCGGACCCGCTGGTCGGCATGCTGATCCTGCTGGCCTGTATCGGCGTCTATGCGGGGTTGGGCGTGCTGATCCATTTGCGCGGTCTGCCGTCGATTGTGGTGACGCTAGGGATGAGTTTTGTCTGGGGCGGCCTTGCGGTGCTGCTACTGCCGGCACCGGGCGGCAGCGCCCCGGACTGGATCCGCTGGCTGATGAAATCCAAACCGCCGCTGGTGCCGATGGCGATTGTCGCCAGCATCCTGATCGCCGGGGTCGCGCATGTGCTGGTCAAACGCTCGGCCTTCGGCACCGTGCTGCGCGGGGTCGGCGGCAACGAACGCTCGGTCGCCCGCGCTGGCTGGTCGATCCTTTATGCGCGCGCCGCCGCTTATGCGCTGGCCGGGTTTTTCGCGGTGCTGTCAGGCATATGCCTGGTCGGGCTGACCACCTCGGCCGACGCCAATATCGCGCTGCGCTATACTTTGCTGTCGATTGCCGGAGTAATCCTCGGCGGTGGCGAGTTCATCGGCGGACGGGTTTCGCCCATTGGCGCGGTGATCGGTGCCCTGACCCTGACGCTGGCCGGATCGTTCCTGTCGTTCCTGCACATTTCGCCCGACTGGCAGATCGGGGCGCAAGGGACGATCCTGATCGCGGTGCTGGCGCTGCGGCTGCTGCTCGACCGGCGCGGCAAGATGGACGCGGCACTATGAATATCCTGAAACAAGCGTTTGCCCGGCCCTGGATATGGTCCTTCGCGGCCACATTGGCGGTCTGGCTGGTCACCATAGCCTTCACCGGCGGGGCCAGCACGCTGGGCCTCAGCCAGGCGGCGCTGACCTTCGCCGCCTTCTCGATCATTGTCGGTCTCGGCCAGATGTTCGTCATCACCCTCGGCCCCGGCAACGTCGATTTGTCGATCCCGGCGACGATGACGCTGGCGGGAACCCTGTCGCTGAAACTGATGGATACCCAGAATGCGCTGGTTATCCCCGGACTGCTGGTCGCCATCGCCGTTGGAATTGCCGTCGGCGTCGGCAATTACGGGCTGATCAATCTGTTGCGCATCCCGCCGATCATCGCCACCCTGTCGTCGAGTTTCATCGTGCAGTCGACCGCAATCTGGTCGAACCGCGGCCTGCGGATCAAGCCGCCGCCGTCCATCGCCGATTTCTCCACCGGGGCGACGCTGGGCCTGCCCAATGTCGCCATCGTGGCGCTGGTCCTGTCACTCATCGCCTGGGTCGTGTTGGAAAAAAGCATTTTCGGCCGCCAGATTTCCGCCATCGGCCAGAACATGCGGGCGGCGCGGCTGGCTGGCGTGCCGGTCGATGGCGTGCGATTCTCCACCTACGTGCTCTGCGCCACCCTAGCGGCGCTCTGCGGTTTCCTGCTGTCGTGTTTTTCCGGCGGGGCAGCGCTGAACATGGGCACCGAATACTTGCTGACCTCGATTGCCGTGGTGGTGATCGGCGGCACTGCAGTGGCAGGCGGATTTGGCAATGTGCCGGGCATCTGGGGGGCGTCGCTGTTCCTGTTTCTGGTGGTCTCGATGCTGAACACCTACGGTGCCAGCGCCGGGGTCCGGTTGTTACTGACCGGCTTGACAATCATTGCCGTCGTGCTGGCGGGCAGCCGCACGATAGCCAAACCGATTGGCAGCGATTGAATATCCACAGACAGTGCCAGCGGAAATTGGCTTGAGTTGGGAGATACGGTCGCATCGCGTTTAAGATTGTCCAGACCCAGCCTTCCAGGGTACGAAAGCCCTCGTCCGCGATCTGACACCCGAACGTGATGTGCCACGTTTGCCGCCGCTCTTGGCGATTGGGACCAACTCATCGCTGACCTATGTTAGGGGAAATTCTGGTTGGACATGGTGCGGCTTTCTAGTTTCACTGGATGACCAAACCCTGCCCCTTTCGCTATTTCAAAACGTCCCCCGAGATCATTCGCCTGGCAGTGATGATTTATGTCCGCTTTCCACTTTCGCTGCGCAAAGTAGATGGCCTGCAGCATGAGCGTGGCTTACAATCAGCTAAGAGACGGTCGGGAACTGGCAGAACCGGTTCGGACCGATTGGAAGTGCAGGTTCTCATGCCGGTCCTCCCAGAGAAGGTTCGACACCAGTCCCGTTCCCTCCGCCACTTGCCGCAGAAACGCTTCCCTATTCGTCTGACGATAGTGTCCACCCTGCAAATCGGCCGTTCGTTCGGGCATTACGTCAGCTGTTGCGCAGGAAGCGGTGCCTTGCCGCAGATGCGATCGGCGATTTTTTCGGCCAGCATGATGATCGGGGCATTCACGTTGGCGGTGGGGATTTCGGGCAGAATCGCACCATCGACCACGCGCAGGCCAGTCATCCCATGCACCAGCCCCGCACCATCGGTGACGGCCATGGCGTCATGCCCCATGCGGCAGGTGCCGACGGGGTGGTGTTCGGTATTGCCGACCTTGCGCATCCAGGCCAAGGCTTGGTCCCTGTCCCGCACCTGCGGCCCCGGCTGCAACTCGCTGCCGCCAAGCTTTTGCCAAGGGGCCTGCCGCGCCATGTCGCGGGTCATCGACAGACCGTCGAGCATCTGGTCGGCATCGCGCCGATCAGCGAGGTAGTTGAACACGATCTCGGGGTGTTCATCCGGATTCGCACTGCGCAGACGCAGCCAGCCTCGGCTATAGGGGCGCATCTGGCTGAGGAAGTATTGATAGCCGTGCCCGATGCGCACGCGGCCCGCCTGAAAATCGGCGAGGAACGGCAGGAACTCATGCTGCATGTTGGCATAGGGCTGGTCAGCGCCGCTGCGAAAGAACGCACCAACCTCGAAAAAACTTGTGGCGCCAAGGCCACCGCGCGTCAGCAGCCATTCCAGCCCGATCCGCCCTCGGTTCCAGAACGACAAGTCACGGGCGACGGAGCGGTTGCCCGTCGCGGCAAAGGTCAGCGAGGCCACGAAATGGTCCTGCAGGTTCTCGCCCACGCCTGGCAGATCCTGCGCCACGCTCACGCCGACCCGCTGCAACTGGTCAGCCGGACCGATCCCCGACAACAACATAAGGTGCGGCGACCCGATGGTGCCTGCACAAAGAATAACCTCGCGCCCTGCCCGAAGTTCAGCCGTTTCCCCTTTCCGGCGCAAGGCGACGCCGCCGACATGGCCCTTGTCGATCAACAGCCGGTCGGCGCGCCAGCCGGTCACCACACTCAGGTTCGGCCGATGTGCTGCGGGGTGCAGATAGGCCACCGCCGTGCTTTGCCGCCGTCCGGCGTGGATTGTGGCTTGGGTGATGTGCAGGCCCTCCAGTGTCGCGCTGTTGTAGTCCGGAGTCTGGGCAAGGCCATAAGCCTCACCCGCCTGCAGATAGGCTTGGTAGAACGCATGGTCCGCACGACTGCGCGAGATCTTTAATTGGCCGTCCCCGCCCCGGTTGGGGTCCCGTCCGCCCTCGAAGCTTTCCATCTTGCGGAAATAGGGCAGGCAATCGGCAAAGGACCAGCCGTCCAACCCCTTGGCCGCCCAGCCGTCATAATCCGACGGGTGGCCACGCACATAGACCATGCCGTTGATCGAGGAACTGCCGCCAAGCCCGCGTCCACGCGCCTGACCAAGCATGCGGCCTTCAAGCTGCGGCTCGGGACCTGTCACATATTGCCAGTTCCAGACCTTGCTTTCGATCGGAATCGTCAGCGCAGCGGGCATATGGATGAACAGGCTGCGGTCGCGCGGGCCAACTTCGATAAGGCAAACGCGAGTGCCTGCATCCTCGGTCAGCCGCGCGGCAAGGACACAGCCTGCCGAACCCGCCCCGATGATGATATAGTCGAATTCCTTGCGTTCGGGGCGGCTGCGGATCGGCATGTCGGCCTACTCCCCCGTGGTAATTTTGCGGGCGTTCAGAAAGGCCGCCGGTTCGAAGCCACGCGCGATGGCCAGCGGGATGACAAGGTGCTGGATCGGCAGGATTTCGGGCAAGGGCAAAAGGCTTTCCGGTGTGTCGGGAAGGTTGATGTGAAGCAGGCCAGCGCCGGTCGGGCCGGTCCCGGTGCCGATGGTCAGGCAGCGCCCGCCCAAGTTTGCGATCTGCTCGGCAATCTGCTCGGTCAGGCCACGCGCCGAACCCGCACCCAAATAGACCACCGCGCGAAAACCCTCGCGCACCAGTTCCAGTGGCCCGTGGCGGAACTGTCCGCCGGTCAGGGCTTGGCAGGTCAGCTTGGCGGCCTCTTCGGTCAGGAGGGCGGCCATTGCAGCACTGCCGAAACTCGCGCCGCGCCCGATAAAGACCAACGGTTCCGTATGCTCAAGGAAAGCAGCGGCCTTGGCGGTCTGAGCTGCCATGCCAGCCAGAAGCTGCTCAGATTCCGCCGCTACCTTCGCAACGTCATCCACCGCCTGACGGCCCTCGCCAAACAGATGCGCGACCGCAAGGTAAAGCGCAGCCAGACCTGCTGTATAGGTCTTGGTCGAAGCCGTAAGTTCCGGCCCTGCCTCGGTGGCAATGCCGATGTCGGCCCACCGCGCCAGCGTGTTGTCGCGCCCGTTGGTGATGGCAAGCGACAGCGCAGGCCGCGCCGCCACCTCGGTCAGACGCTTGATCTCGCCGCTTTTGCCCGATTGCGAAATTGCGATCACCAGACTTTTTGGCGTGACCACTTCCGCTGCCTGCTGGCTGAGTTCGGAGGCATCCCAATGCAGGATCGGCAAAGGCAAGCGGCGCGACAGGTCGAGAAAGGCTGGATAGGCACCATGCAACGATCCCCCCATGCCGGTGACGATCACGCGGTCAAAACGGCCCTGTGCCAACCCAGCGCCGACATCGGCAAGCCGTGCGCCATATTCAGCAGCAAAGCGCGCGGCGAGCCGGTCAAGGATGCCGGGTTGTTCGGCGATTTCACCAAGATAGGCTTGCGACATTTCATTCTCCCCTTGAAGCGTGTTTCAGGGCGGCGAGGCCCGCGCCGATCATTCCGGCACCATTGCCAAGTTCGGCCAAAGCAAGGCGGGAGTGTGCCGCGAGGAAAGGAAGCGACCGCGCATCCGCCTTGACCTGAAGCGAGCGGACAAAGGCAGGGCCGAGGGCAGAAAGACCGCCCCCGACCACGATCAAATCGGGATGGAAAGTCGCGCGCCACGATGCGACCGCCATCGCCAGCCAATCCGACATGGCATCCACCAGACCTCGCGCCGAAGGGTCGCCTGCCAAAGCCAGTCTGCACAGAGCAGCGGCCGACACTGTGCCCGACATTGCAAGTTCGTCGGACAGCGCCGCACTGGCCCCGATGCCAGCCAATACAGTGGCATCGCGTGCCAAGGCTTCGGCTGAGACCAGCGATTCAAGGCAGCCTGTGCATCCATGTCGACAGCGATGCCGCCCGTTGGGGTCGAGATTGATATGGCCGCTGTCGCCCAGCGTGCCCCCGGCTGTCACTAAAGGCACGCCGTCCACCACCATCGCGACGCCAACCCCGGTCCCGAGCGTGACCATCAGCATGCGCGCCTCGGGATGGCGGGCGCTTTCCGCCACGGCGGCGGCGTCCGCGTCGTTCAGCAGAATTGACGGGCCGCCAAACCTCGCCGATAGCCACGCGCACAGCGGTTGGCCATCCAGCGCGGGAACATTCGAGTTGAAGCCAAGGCCTTTGGGCCGGTCGATGTGACCCGGATAGGCGACGCCGATGGGCAGGGTCGCTTGGTGTCCGGCAAGATCGGCAATCGCCTCGACATAAAGCGCGGCGATGTCTTCAAATCCAAACCCCGGTTCCGGCACCACACGGCGGCTGTCGCGCAGGTGCCCGTCAGCGCTGACCAGTCCGATCTTGGTGCTTCCTCCGCCGATATCCAGACCGATGGCCGTCCTCATCGCGCCGTCATCCCAGCCGATAGCGGGCAACCCGCAAGGCAAAGCCGGGACGGTAGACCGAGCGCACACGTTCAAAAACCTGATCCGTCGCAGTCAATGTGACGCGCCAGGCGATGAGGACGGGATCGCCCGCAGCAATGTCAAAGATCAAGGCGATTTCTGGCGTGGCCTGCGCCGGTTCGATCAGCGCATCGGTCCATGCTGGTTCGTGGCCCCAGCGTCGCGCAACTGCCTCGTAGAGCGACCCCTGACCGACAAATTCGCGGTCGAGCCCCGGGTACAGGCCTGCCGGCAGAAAGGCGTCCTCCACCGCGACGGCGACCCCGTCGATCAGACGCAGGCGCCGCAGGTGAAACTGAGCTCCAGCCTCGACCGTAGGCACCGAAAGCTTTTCGCATATCTCTTCGGGCAAACTTTCCACCATCGCCGCGTTCAGGATTTGCGATGACGGGCTTTGCCCGTTGCGCAATACCTCGCTGGTGAAGCTTTGAAAGCCCGAAATGCCCTTGATACGCGGAATGGTCGGGAAGGAGCCGCGCCCCTGCGCCGAATACACCAGCCCCTTACTTTCCAGACGCTGCATCGCTTGGCGGACGGTTATGCGCGACAAGCCGAATTCGCGCGAAAGCTCCCCTTCCGAGGGCAGAGATCGACGCAGATCGTCCCCGGTCAGGGTGGAAATCCGTTCCTCCAAGATGTCGGCAAGTTGCAGATACGCCGGTGCAGCACCTCTGCGGCGGATCGCAACTCTCTCGTTCGTGTCGGTCGTCATGGATCACTGCTGTCTTGCTAAGCCTGTCACGAGGATTGCACGGAAGCTCGTGACATGCTTTCACACATTAGCATGTCATAACAACCTGTCAACCTGATGACATGTGCACCGATCGGCAACCAACCCAACTTGGAGATTATCCCGATGAAAACACCGCTTCTGAGTGCAGCCCTTGCGGCCGCAGTTCTTGCTTCCGTCCTGCCTCGCCGGATGCCGGCAATGTGGGATACCCGCCGCTGCCCCCGACAATCGCAGGCGAGCCGAGCGTCAGCGGGCATTGGCCACCTCCAAGGCGCTGGTCTTGAGCCTGCCTGGGGACAGAAACCGGGTTTGGCGCGGCCGGCAGGTCGCGTGGCGAAGGCGGGCCGGACCCAGAGCGGCCCGCCTTGCGTACCCGTCATTTCAACACTCTTGCTAGGTAGAAGCGAATCGTGTTTTATCCTTTAGGAAATCGTTTTCCTTGGCATTGCCCGTCACCGGGCTTTTTCTTGTAGCGCGAAGGAAAAGGTTTTCCGAAAGTTGCCGCGGAACAAGGCGACCGTAATGGGAGGAAGACATGAGATTCGCGAAATTGCCCGGCTTTGCCCGGTTTCTTGCGACCGCATCGTTGGCGGCCTTTGCCGCAGGTGCTGCCCCTGCCGACGACCTTTCTATGTGGGTGCGGGAATCGGCGGCTGATCCGGGGCAACTAATGGTTGACCTGTGGAATTCGGGGCACCCGAACAAAATTACCCTGACAGCCATCCCCGACAACCAGTTGGTGACCAAACTGGCCACGTCGGTTTTGGCGGGCGACGCGCCGGATCTGATATCCTTCGACCTGATCTACATGCCCGATTTCATGCGTGCGGATTTTCTGATCGACGTCACCGAACAACTGGCCGCAGACCCGAACTATGCCTTGCATGTTCAAGCCTATAAAGACATCGCCACGTATGAAGACAAGGTTTATGGCGTCGGGTTCACGCCCGACGTGTCGGTGCTGGTCTGGAACAAGGCGCTGTTCCGCGAGGCCGGGCTGGACCCAGAGCGCGGTCCGCAAACCATCGCCGAAATCCACGAAATGGCCACTAAGGTCAAGGCGCTGGGCGGTGACAACTTTGGCTTCTGGTTCTCCGGTGCCTGCCCGGGCTGCAATATCTTTGTCACTTCGCCTCTGATGGTTGCCGGCGGGGCCAAAATATTGCCACGCAACGGCGAGGATGCAGCGCTTGAGGGCGACGCGATCAAGGTCGTCCTGGAAACCTATAAAGCGATGTGGGACGAGGGTTTGGTCCCCGAAAGCGCCGAGATCGACGCGGGCGCAAATTTCGTCGCTGCCTTCGTCGGCGGCAACATCGGCATTGCTGGCACCGGCGGATTCCTGATCTCGCTGATGCAGCGCGAACACCCCGATTTCGAATACGGACTGACCTTGCTTCCGGGTCTTGAGCCGGGCCAGGTATCGGCGTTTGTCGGTGGCGACGTCGTCGCAATACCGTCCAACGGCAAAAATGAAGCCGCAGCGCGGGAATTCCTGACCTGGGTTCTCAGCGACGAGGCGCAGTTACAGGGGTTGGCGAAGAATTCGATCCTGACCACACGCACTGATCTTGCGAACAACGAGTTTACCGTTGGCAACGAAAAGGTGCTGGTCACTGCCCAGGCGCTGGCGGCGGGCTATGTGCCTTGGGTGTTCCACTTTGCCGATATGGTGAACTCGGATTCTTCGCCATGGATCACCATGCTGCAACAGGCAATCTTTGACGGTGACGTCGACGGGGCGATCGAGGAGGCCCGCGCGGCTATGCTGGAGATTGCCTCCAAGTAAAAGTCTGAACCGATTTGTAGTTGTGTGCGGCGCGCCATGCGCCGCACATTGTCGCGGGTCATACATGGCGATGGGCCAGTTAACCGCAATCTTCGGGACCGCGTGAAATGAGCAGGCGACGCAACAGATGGATCGGGCTGGCCTATATGGCCCCTGCTTTGTCGTTCGTGGCTGTATTCGTGATGTGGCCCTTAGCGCATTTGCTCTGGTTGTCGATGACTTCGGTAAGTCTGCTCGGGGGTGGCGAATACGTCGGACTGGAGAATTATGCCAAGGCGATCACCGACAAGAATTTCTGGCGCGCTTTCCTGTTCACGCTGTCCTACACCGCCTACCTGACCCCGGTCCTGCTGATCCTGAACCTTGCGCTTGCCCTTTTAGTCACGCGCAACACGCCGCTGCGAAAATTCACCCGAACGGTGATTTTTCTGCCGGTAGTCATCGGACTGGCATCATCGTCTTTGCTCTGGTTCTGGCTGTTTGACCAGCAGGTTGGCCTTTTCAACAAGTTGCTGGTCGATTTTGGCATATTGGACGAACCGATGGTCTGGTTCCGCAAGGCAGCCACCGGACAACTCGCGGTGATGATTTCTGTTGTGTGGAAAGTCGTCGGATTTGGCATGATCCTGATGATTGCCGGCATCCAGGCCATCGGCAGCGACATCATGGAAGCGGCCATGATCGATGGCGCGTCGGCGCTTCAGCGCGTGCGGCGTATCATCATACCGCTTGCCGCCCGTTCGATCTTGTTGGCAACCCTGATATCGGTAATCGGTTCAATGTTGGCTTTTGACCAATTCTATCTGATGACCGGGGGCGGCCCGCGTGGCCAAACGTTCACTTCAGTCTACTGGATATATCAAAACAGTTTCATCCGCTTTGACCTCGGTTACGGCTCGGCGCTTTCGGTCATCTTGATGGCGGTGATCTTTTCCGGCACGGCTTTGCAGCTGTGGCTGACACGCAAGGGCCGACGCACATGATCGAACTTTCGCAGTCGCCCGGCGCGCCTGTGCCCCGGATTCGCGGCCGGCGTCGAAGCGAATACCTGATTGGCGCCATATGCATTGCCGTCATTGCCATCATGCTCTGGCCGCTGCTCATGTCCTTTCTGGCTTCGGTCAAACCTGCGTCCGAAGCCGCGACGCCGCCGCCGAACTATCTTCCCAAGGCACTGAGTCTGGAAAATTATCAGGAGGTCGCCAGGTACCGCCAGGGGATCTGGGTCTATATCAGCAATTCGTTGAGCGTTGCGGCAATGACGATAGCCATGTGTCTGGTCCTGGCCGTTCCGGCAGGCTATGGCCTTGCCCGTTTCAATGTCCCAGGCAAGGAAATCTGGTTTCTGATGTTACTGGCGTCAATGATGATCCCCTATCAGGCACTGCTGGTACCGCTGTACCTGATGTTCTCCAAACTTGGCTTGACCGCCTCGCAGTTCGGGTTGGCGGTCCTGCACACGGTCCTGCAGTTGCCGTTCTCGATCTATCTCATGCGCAATTCGTTCGAAGGCATTCCAAAAGAGATGGAAGAGGCTGCGGTCGTCGATGGCGCGTCGTCCTTTTTCACCCTGCGCAGAGTGTTCTTGCCTCTGGTCATTCCCGGAATGGTCACAGTCGCACTGTTCGCCTTCATCGCCAGCTGGAACGAATTTATCGGCGCCCTCATCATGATGAATACCGAAAACGCCTTTACTGTGCCAATCATGTTGACGAGCGTGGTTTCGGGCGATTTCGGTTCAGTCAACTGGGGCGGGCTGCAAGCCTCGGTGATCGTGTCGATCGTGCCCTGCCTGCTGGTCTATCTGCTGCTGCAGAAATACTACGTCTCGGGGTTCCTGTCAGGGGCGGTGAAGTGACCAGTCATGCACCGATACCGCCGCCGAACTTGCCGCGCGTGTTGCCGACGATTCGTGACGTGGCCCGCGCGGCGGGGGTTTCGATCGGTACCGTATCCAAGGTCCTGAACCATACCGGCGCAATCGCACCGGCAACCCGCGAGCGGGTTACCCAAGTCGCGCGCGACCTACAGTTTCGGCCCAATACCTTGGCCCAAAGCCTGCATACCGGGCTTTCGGGCAGCATCGGCCTGATCTCGAACGACAGTTTCGGCCGCTTCACCATGCCCATCATGGAAGGACTGGAAGCGGTCCTGTCCACGCAGGGAATCGGCGTATTCATGTGCAATGCGACCGACGATCCGGGGCGTGAACAAAACCACATCGATCAGCTACTTGCCAAGCAGGTTGACGGCCTTGTCGTCACCTCGCGCCGGTCGGATCACCGGCCCGGCGTTCGCCTTGGCGACCTTGGTATCCCGGTCATCCATGTGTTTTCGCATTCCGACGATGTCAACGCGCTGACGCTGTTGGCCGATGACGAAGGCGGTGCCGTTTTGGCGGTCGACCACCTTGTGGCAGCCGGACGGCGGCGCATCGCGCATATTACCGGCCCGGATCATTTCGAAGCGGTGAGGCTGCGGCGGGCGGGGTATTTGTCCGCACTCGCCAAGGCAGGCGTTCGCGCCTTGCCGATCCTGCATGGCAAATGGTCCGAAGCTTGGGGACACGAGGCTGCCAGCGGGCTCATTGCCTCGGGCGCTACTCGGCCGGACGCAATCTTTTGCGGCAACGACCAGATAGCCCGCGGCGCGGCCGACGCCTTGCGCGAGGCCGGGCTGACCGTGCCTGGCGATGTGGCCATCGTCGGTTTTGACAACTGGGAGGTGATGACCAGTGCCAGCCGCCCGCCGCTCAGCTCGATTGACATGCAATTGCCCGGCCTTGGCGCCGAGGCCGGGCGACGTCTAATCGGGATGATCGCCGGCCGCGTTGATAGCGGTCTGGAACGACTGCCCTGCCGGCTGGTGGTCCGCGCCTCCAGCCTCGCTGTCAGTGACTGAAAGACCGGTGCGCGCCCGTTGGCGCGCTGGTGATCAAAAGGAGAACTTTCGTTGCGCACCTATTCATCAGTGAAATTCAGCGATGTCAAAGTCACCGGGCCGTTCTGGGGCGAGCGACTGGAAACCGTGCTGACCCGCACCATCCCCAGCCAGCACAAGCAACTCGGCGCGCATGGCATCCTTGAGAGCCTGACCCTGCCCAAGCCGGTGCCGCCTCTGCGGCTGCCGCGCAACCGGCACAATTTCACCACGCAGATTTTCTGGGACAGCGACGTCGGCAAATGGATCGAGGCCGCGTCTTATGCCCTGTCGCATCGCCGCGATGCCGGGATTGAGGCGCAGATCGAGGCGATCACCGATGATTTGGAAAAAGCGCAAGCGGCGGATGGATACCTCAACTGCTGGTATCTGGAGCGCGAGCCGGAGAACCGCTGGACCAACCTGCGCGACAATCACGAGTTGTACAATGCCGGCCACACGCTGGAAGGAGCTGTCGCCTATTACCATGCCACCGGGCGCGACCGGTTGATGAAGATCATGATGCGATATATGGATCATGTCGCCGAGACCTTCGGCCCGAAGCCCGGACAGAAGCGCGGCTATTGCGGCCATCAGGAAATCGAGCTGGCGCTGGTCAAACTGTTTCATGCCACCGGCATCCGCAAATATCTGAACCTTGCGACCTACTTCATCGACGAGCGCGGCGCGCTGCCGCACTACTTCGACATCGAACGGGTTGCGCGGGGCGAGGCGGACGAGGCGTTCATCCAGAGCACCTATGAATACAATCAGTCGCATCTGCCGGTGCGCGAACAGACCAAAGTCGTCGGGCATGCTGTGCGGGCGATGTACATGTACACCGCCATGGCCGATCTGGCCGCCGAGCATGGCGACGCCAGCCTCAAGAAGGCCTGCGAAACCCTTTGGGCCGACGTAACCCGCACGCGGATGTATGTCACCGGCGGCTTCGGGCCTTCGGCCAGCAACGAGGGTTTCACCCGCGACTACGACCTGCCCAACGACACCGCCTATGCCGAGACCTGTGCCTCGGTCGCGTTCATCTTCTGGGCGGCGCGGATGCTCAACCTCGAACTCGACGGGCAGTACGGCGATTTTCTGGAACAGGCGCTTTACAACAATGCCATGGCGGGGCTGAGCCATGAGGGCACCACCTATTTCTATGACAACAAGCTGGAAAGCGACGGGTCGCACAAGCGCTGGGACTGGCATCCCTGCCCGTGCTGCACGATGAATGTGGCGCGGCTGGTGGCGTCAATCGCGGGCTATTTCTTTTCGGTCGCGGCAGACGAGGTGGCGTTGCATCTCTACGGCGGGGCCACGGCGACGCTGGACGTGGCGGGCGGCAAGGTGACTCTGGCGGAAACCTCCAACTATCCGTGGTCGGGCGAGATCAGCATTGCCGTCAATCCGCAAGGCTGCGGCGCCTTCACGCTAGCACTTCGGGTTCCGGGCTGGGCAAGGCAGGTATCGGCCAAGGTCAACGGTGCGCCGCTGAATATGGTCGGTGTCGAGCGCGGCTATCTAAAGATCAAGCGCAGCTGGGCCGCAGGCGATATTGTGACCCTTTCGTTGCCGATGCCGGTCGAGCGGCTCTATGCCCATCCCGACGTGCGCCAGGACGCGGGCCGGGTGGCGCTACGGCGCGGGCCGCTGGTCTATTGCCTGGAACAGCATGACAACGCCGCCCCGGTGCAGCGGATCAGGCTTCCCGCCGAAGCGGTGCTGACGGCGGAGTGGCGGGAAGACCTGCTGGGAGGCATCAGCGTCGTTCGGGCCGAAGCCAAGGTCGCCGATGCCGCTGGCTGGGACGCTACCCTGTACCGTAACTCACCCCCGGTCGAGTTGGGCAGCCCGCTGACCGCCGTGCCCTATTACATCTGGTGCAACCGGGGTGCGAACCCGATGCAGCTTTGGCTGAGGGAGTAAGCCGACGATGTCGTATGTTGAACTGAAAGGGCTGGGAAAGACTTTCGGCGCGATCGACGTGATCCGCAATATCAACCTTTCCGTTGAAAAGGGGGAGTTTTGCGCACTTCTTGGCCCGTCCGGGTGCGGAAAATCGACGTTATTGCGATTGATTGCCGGGCTGGAGGATGCCACAACCGGCGAAATCCGCATCAACGGCAAGGATGTCACCGACCTCGCCCCGGCCGCGCGGCGGATTGCCATGGTTTTTCAGTCCTACGCGCTCTACCCGCATATGAGCGTCGCTGAAAACATCGCGTTCTCGCTGGAAGTTGCGGGCATGAAAAAACCTGAACGGCTGGCACGCGCGGCAGAAGTGGCTAGGACTCTGAAACTCGAACAGCTGCTTGACAGGCGTCCCGCGGCGCTGTCGGGTGGCCAGCGCCAACGCGTGGCGATCGGCCGGGCGCTGGTGCGCGACCCCGAAGTTTTCCTGTTCGACGAACCGCTGTCAAACCTCGATGCCATGTTGCGCGTGCAGATGCGTCTGGAACTGTCGAACCTGCATCACGATCTGGCGGCGACGATGATCTATGTCACCCATGATCAGATCGAGGCGATGACAATGGCCGACCGGATTGTCGTGCTGGATCAGGGCCAGATCATGCAGGTCGGCGCCCCGATGGAGCTGTACGAACGACCCGCCAACCGCTTCGTCGCCGCTTTTATCGGCTCGCCTTCGATGAACTTCCTGCCTGCCCGCGTCACCGATCTCGACCCGTCCGGTCATATCGTTCTGGATATTGCCTCTGGCGCGGGGTCATTCAAACTTGGTCGGCGCGGGCCGGGTCCTGCGGTCGGAACATCGGTGGAACTTGGCATCCGCCCGGAAAATGCAACCCTGCTTGACCGTAGTGCTACAGGTACGGCGCTTTCCGGGCGCATCCGGCTGGTTGAGCGCCTTGGCAACCAGACGTTGGTGCATATCGACACCGCCGCCGGTGTTTTCACGCTGCAAGGCCCGGGCAATCTGGAGGCGAAAATGGGCGACGATGCCGCACTTGGATTTGATCCGAGCAGGACGCATTTGTTCGCCCAAGATGGCCGGGCACTATAGGAACCGGATCGTTCGCCGCCAAAACTAGGCGAACATATGTGCGGCGAACCGATGCCTGCCCAGTTCGCCCGGAGAAGTTTCGACGGCGGTCCCGTTCCCTCAACCAGTTTCAACTCACCAAACATTCTCGCCGATTGCGGATGTGCTGATTTTCGCAAGGAAACGCAGTATTTTCGCGGCGTATCTGTTGACTGAACTTCGGCCGAAGTGCCGAAATCCGCTCTCAGATCCCCAATGTTGTCCAAAGCTCAGGACTGAATGCAATTGATATGGTTGGAAAAAATCATTTAAATCAGTGCGTTAGAGATAGTCGAAGAGCCAGGATTTCGACGATACGACTGCCTGACCGTCGAAACTGGCATCGAACTGCAGTTTGCGGAGCAGCCCGTGGGCGACTGATTTTCGTGAATCGAACAATCACATCGTTTTGACCGCGATCGGCTATTTTTGTTTGATTTCCTATCGAACGGAAAGCGAATGGCGGTTGCCCGGTTTGGTAAACCAAAGCGCACTTTGATCGAGTTAGACAGCGTTCATTGTTGTCACATTTTCCGAAAAAGCGTAGCCTGTGGCAATGGAAGCGCAAGGGAGAGGGCAATGTCACTTTACCAGAAAATAGAAAAGGCGACCGAGAAGAAGGATGCCGACGCTTATCTGAAGCTGCTACACGACGATTACATGTTCGTCCGCCACCAATCCGGCCAGACCATGAGCAAAGGCGCGATGGGCGACATGCTGCGCAAGATGATGGCCAGCGACAGCATGGTGGTGCATGACAGCCGCTGCATCTATGAAAACGACGATATTCTGGTCGAACATTCGGTCATGGACTTCCCGGACGGTAGCCGCGAGGCGGTGATGGGAGTCCACACATTGAAAGGCGGCAAGATTCTGCGGACCGAGACAGGGGCGACACTGGTCAAGAAATAGGATCGGCACGTTGGAAAACCGGTTGGTGGATCGGGCCTGAACAGCGGCTTTTCTGAATTGTATCAGCGTGTTTTTCATGACGGCCGCAATTGTACGTTGCTGTCTGCCGCTAGGTTTGTCACCTTCGCACCCCATGACGAAACTCCTTTCCATTGCTGTCGCCGGGTGCGGTATCGCGGGCCTTTCAGCAACGATATTGCTCAACCGACAGGGCCACCAAATCACCGTGTTCGACCAATTCGCCCAGCCTTTGCCGGTGGGTTCGGGGCTGGTGATCCAACCCGTCGGCCAAGCCGTTTTGGCGGAACTTGGGGTGCTCGAAGCTGCACTAGCCCAAGGCGCTCATATCAGCCGCATGGTCGGCTATGTTTCGGGAGGCAATGGCACGGCGCTGGATGCACGGTATGATGCGGGCGGCAAAGGGCGGTTCGGGTTGGCGCTGCATCGGTCGGTTTTGTTTTCCCTATTGCTGGAAAAGGCCATCGCTGAAGGCATCAAAATCACCCAATCCGCGCGTGTTTTGAGGGCTAAAACGGGCCTGATTCAGCTTGAATCAGGCACTTCGCAGGGCCCTTTTGACCTGATCATCGACGCCGCTGGTGCGCAATCGCCATTGTCGCCACAACCGGGGAAGCTCTTGCCCTATGGGGCGGTCTGGGCAAGTGTTGATTGGCCCGAAGGCATACCCGAACACACCAATGAATTGCGCCAGACTTATCAGGCTGCAAGGCACATGCTGGGTGTGCTGCCCATTGGCACGATGAACGGCAGTGCCAGGCGCAAAGCGGCGATATTCTGGAGCCTTCGTCAAGACAGTTACACCGATTGGCTGGCCCAGCCGCTGGACGATTGGAAAGCCCAAGCCACAGCCCTGTGGCCCGACTTCGCGCCGTTCCTGTCCACAATCACCGAGCATGCGCAGATGACCATGGCCCGCTACCGCCACGGCTCGCTGCGCACGCCCCTTGAGGGCAATCTGGTGCATATCGGCGATGCTTGGCACGTCGCCAGCCCGCAGCTTGGGCAGGGAGCCAATATGGCGCTGTTGGACGCCCTTGCGCTGTCTGCCGCCCTTCGACACCACAATGACCTCAACACCGCCCTAACGGCCTTCCACGCGCTGCGCAGGCGGCATCTGGCGCTGTATCAGTTCGCCAGTCGATTGCTGACCCCGCTGTATCAATCTGACAGCCGCATCCTGCCGCTTCTGCGCGACCATATCCTGACCCCAGCCTCGAAACTGAAACCCGCGCGAATCCTCGTCGGCAAACTGGTCTGTGGCGACCTTATTGCGCCTTTGGCATCTCGCGCGCTTCCATCGCCACGAACCAACGATTGACCCAAGCCAGCCCGGCCAGAACCAACCCCAACACTAGGAACGACACCACGCGGATCAGACCATTCAGCCCTGCCATATCGATGACAAATACCTTCGCCACCGCCAAACCAACCGCCGCCAGCGCCAATTTGCGGATCAAGGGTGAACGTTTCTGATAGGCCAGCGCCAGCAACCCTGCCGCAAGCACCAACATGGCGACCGTATAGGTGTAAAGTTCGGGCTGCGATGTTCCCGGCACGCTCAAATCATCGCCACGCCAGAACCGGCGGATTTCAAAAATGACATAAGACGCCACCAAAACCCCGGCAACCAAGGCGCTGCCCAGTCGAATCCATTTGTGCAAATGCGGCATCTTGAGCGCGACGAACGCCAAAGGCAGCGCGGGCAAGACATAGCCGATAAACAACGAATCCAGCAGAAAGGGTCCAAAGGCATTGTCGCCAATGCCAAAGATCGGGTTGCCCAATGTCAAACTAGCCGCAACGATCATTAGCCCGCCTCCGCCGAATAACCCTGCCAAAACGATCCGGGCAATCCGCACCCAACCCGCGCTTGCCTTTAGCCGATACAACTGATTGGCACCGGAAATCAGCCAGATGACAGCAAACAACCCGACAAAGGCGTGGATGGCGTTGTTATAAGGTGCCCCCAGATATTCGATGAACCGTGCCAACATCAGCGAGGCGAAAATCCCGCCAAAACTCCAGATAGCGCTTTCCAGAACCACCACGGCACCTTCGCGCGAACGCCCGTCGAGCAGCTGTAAAGCCACATAAAACAGACCGATCACGCCCAGGAACGACAACGAGACTTCCCACAAAGGCGCGTCAAACCCCCAGAAAAGTCCGGGGTCGATGGTCAACCGATACGCCGTAACCACACCGCCCAGTTGGATGAAATACCCCATGACCCGCAGGTTCCAGCGCTTGTCCATCCATGCCGCCGCGACCACCATCACGCCCAAAGCGACGGTCAGCGAGCCTTTGGTCAGCACCATGAACAGCGAGAATGAAATCATCGACAAAGCCGACAAAGCGAACAGGGCAAAACGGTGGCGTTCCTCGCCATCCCGATTGGCGCTGCGTTCGGCCAGCAAGGTCATGATTGCAGCGACGACAATCAGATAGATCGCCCAGGTCCAACCACCCAGAACGTCCTTGGGGCCCCAGAACACCTCCAGCAATATCGCGGCAATCGGCGCAGTCAACGCCGCAGCACCGGCCCAGATCAACGGATAATCCGTGCGCTGAAACGACCGCCATGCGGCGGCTAATGTCAGAACCGAACACAAAGCCAACAGCACCATCACCGATTGCGGCACCGCGGTTTCGGGTTGGCGAATGCCGATTGCAGCCGAATTCCACGCGCTGATGACCGGCCCGTAAAACGCGGTCTCCATCACAATCCCTGCGAGGAAGGCCACAACGGGCAATAGGGCGAAATCCTCGGTCGCGCGCGCACCGCGCATCCAGAACATCGCCATTGCCGCCAACAGCATTTGCGCCGTAACTGATAGCCAATAGGTGCCGTTTGCCTCGGAATGGATCAAGACCGATGCCAAAACCGCACCGACAAATCCCAGTGCCGCCAAGCGGACCGGGAAGCTTGGCCAAGTCAATTCGGTCGGCCTGCCGGCAAACTTCCAAGCCGCTTCCGACATCATGCTGCCTTGTAAATTCGGCACGAAATTCCGTTCTGGCACAACAATTGCGGCCACAGCCACAATCATCGCAAATGCCATGAAATGTATCTCTGACCCAATGCCAAGCCACGTCACCAATGCTGCAAGGAAGGTCAGGATCATGCCAAATGCCGAAAGCCAACCCCAGCGCCGCAAAGTATCAACCAACAGGCCGACGACGGCGATGGCGGCGAAATAATAGTTGAGGAAATAGGCGCTATCGCTGGACCCGCCAATCAGGAACGGGGCCAGAACCGAGCCCAGAATTCCAACGGCCGCCAACAGCGGCCCATAAAACCAGCCGATGGAAATGGCGATGATGCCAACCAATGCCAATCCTGCAAACGCCGTATTAGGCCCAATCAGCCCATACAGGGAATGAGCCGAAAACACCCCGCCAAACAGCGAAACCAGCCCGCCAGCAGCCAAGGTCGAAGGGATATAGGCAAAGAAATCATCGGCATCGTCGCCGCCTTTGCGCCGCACATATTCGCCGCCGCCAATCAGCGCCGCACCCAAAGCCAGTGCCGCCAATACGCGCAAACGCGGCGACAAAAGCCCGTTTTCGATGCCATATTGCACCAAGAATATGCCAGCGAAGGCCAGCGATACGGCCGCAACGACATAGACCCAATGCCCGGTGATCCACTCCACCAGCCGCTTGCCAAAGTCATCGGTGAAGATGATTTGCGCCGGAATATCTTCCGTAACTGGGGTGGATACGGCCGGATCAGGTGCGAATGCCGCCGCCGGCCGAACTTCCCACGGCAGGGGTTTTCGAGTCGGTTCAAAGGGCGTTTCAACCGCGACCGGTTCCGTTTCGGTGACCTTGCGTTTCGACGCCGGTTTTGCCCGCGAACCCAAACGTTCTAAGGCCTCACGCAGGTTTTGCGTCGTGCCTTCCAGCTTGCCCACTCTCTCATTCAGCGTGCGGATATGGCCTTTGCGCACTTGATCGCGGAACAGCAGCCAGATAGCGGCAATCGTGGTCAACCAACCCAGCGCCCAATAAAACGAGTAATACATCTGCACCGCCTGCCGTTGTTGCCTTCGGCAGCCAGCCTAGTTCAGATCACGCCCTCTGTGAATCCATCATTTCGCGCTGGAAAACAGCCCGGTCAGCGCCCTGCCGGTCAAGCCGGAAACGCCCGGCCTTTTCAAAGCGTGAAACGGCATGGGCCGACAAACCTCCATCGCCGCAATCCCCACCCGCGCCGTCAAAGCGCCGTTGATGACGCCTTCGCCAAACCTGCGCGAGATTTTGGCCAACACGCCACCCCCGGCAATCGACCCCAGCATGTCGTCGCCAACCGCTACAGCACCCGTTGCCACCAAATGCGTTGCAACCGCCCGAAGCAAACGCCACGAGCCAAAGAACCCGGCGCGCCCGCCATAAATATCCGCCACCGCCCGCACCATCCGCACATTGGCGACCAGTGCCACGGCGACATCAGCAAAAGCCAGCGGGACTATTGCCGTCGCCGCCGCGACTTGCCGACTTGCCGCCGCTATTCGCGTTTTCACCCGTTCATCCAGAGGCCCGAGCAGCGAGGTTTCGGCGAGTGCAAGCAACGCATCGCCGTCCAAAACTTCCCCCTTCGCCTGTGCCAAAGTCTGCAAACCCCATCGCGTTTCCTCACGGCTGGAATATAGGGTTTCCATGCGCGATACCAATGCCAAGGCTGCCGGGCTGCCGCCATCGGCGCGGGCGGCCACCGTTTGAATCTGTAGCGAGTCGATTTTGCGCAAGCGAGAAAAGGCCCGAACCTCGCGCAGGATCACCAACAGAATTCCCGCTGCAACCACAGCCAGAAAAACCAGCGTTATCTGCGACAGGATCGTGCTGCGAGCGATCAATTCAACCGCATAATCCCAGGCGGCAGCGGAAACGATAATGCCGATCAGCCCAAGTAAAGCGCCCCAAAAAAGTCGGGAAATCCACGATCCGGAACCGATAATCAGTTCACTCGCCACCAAGATTTCAGCAGCGTTTGGTGCAGATTCTTGATCTTCTGGCACCGGCAATGCCTCGACGGGTGACAACCACTCCACCGCGTCATCGTGCTCAATCAATATCGGGCCACGTCGTGCGGTCATGCCCGAAACCCTTCCCACACATACATCACGTCGGGTATCCCTTCGTCGTTTCCGGCCCCATCGGTCATCATCTCAACCTTGAAACCTTCGCGCTCATAAAACCGACGCGCTCCGGTGTTTGCCTGAAAGGTGAACAGGTTCAGCCCGCTTTTGTTTTTCGCCTTGGCGTATTCCAAGAACTGCACGCCCAGCCCATTGTCGCGGTGTTTGCGTTGCAGATAAAGGCAGGCCACATAATCCGCCTCCAACACCAAAAACCCGGCGATTTCGTTTCCCGATTCGGCGACAATCATCGTCGCCGCCACGATTTTTGTCGTCAAAAACGGCGCATCCTCGGCTGTTGTGTGATGGGTGTGAAACCATTCGTTTTCGCCCATCCATTCGCGCATGATTGTCGCACAGGACGTGGCGTCTTCGGCAACGGCTGGTCGCAAAACATACCCGCTCACAACTTGTCCCCGATCAAAAATTCCAGCGCCCGATCCAGCCGAATATGCGGCGGGCCCATGCCTTCGGTCAAATTCAGCACCGGCGGCAAGAACTCCATCAGCGCGAATCCATCGTCCAGCCAGACCTGCTGACCCTTCCGCGCCACATCCAGCAGCTTGGTCGCATCCTCGGGCATATCGCCAGGGTGCAGCGAGGCGGGTTTGCCGGTTTTGGCCAAAACTCCGCGCACCATGTTCACGGTGTGGCCCTGATGTTGCACGGCCACTTCGCTGGTCGCCCGCAAAGCGGCAATCGACATCGCTTGCGTTTTCGCTCCTTTGAAATCGGCCCGCGATTGCGCATCGGCCAACAGCGCCTTGGTCAGGCCCGACAGGCGCGCGTGTTGGGTGTGATGCAGATGGTCGGCCTTGGTAGCCGCAAACAAAATCCGCTCGACCTTTTTGCCGGTAATCGGTGCCAGCCAACCATTTTGGCCGGGGCGAAAACAGGCAAGAATTTCTGCCATCGCCTGCCGCAAATCGCCCATCGCCTGCGGGCCGGAATGCAGAGCGCCCAAGACATCGACCAGCACGATTTGCCGATCGATTTTAGCGAAATGGTCGCGGAAAAATGGGGTCACCACAAGCCGCTTATACGCCTCAAATCGTCGCTCAAACGCCCGCCATAGGCTGTTGGATGCCACCTTCGCGGGCTTTTCCAGCGGCGCAAATGTCAATGCAGGTGACCCCGCCATATCGCCGGGCATCAGAAATCGACCGGGCGCTACTGCCGAAAAACCCGCCGCGCGACTGGCGGCCAAATAAGAGGTGAAACTGGAAGCTACCGCCTTGGCATGAACCTCGTCCAACTTGGCTTCGGGATCGGCACTCATCAATACCGACATCCAATCACCCGAAACCCCCGCCCGCGCCTGTTGACGAGCAATTCCAATCGCCGCACTCGACCATTGTGCATAGTTCAGCCCCAACAACGGCAAATCCAGCAACCATTCGCCGGGGTAATCGACGATATCCAAATGCACCGTGCGTGCGCCGCGCAGTCCCGACAGCAATCCACCCGAACGGACCCGAAACGACACCCGCAACTGGCTGATCGCCCGGGTCGATTGTGGCCAATGCGGCGCGCTACCGGTCAAATCGCCAAGATGTCCTTCATAGTCAAACCTTGGCACACCATCATCGGGTTGCGGCTGCAGAAACACCGCTTCGATCCGCCCTTGCGACGCCGCCAGCAATTGCGGCATCCGCCCACGGTTGAGCAGATTGGCGACCAGTGAAGTGATGAAAACTGTCTTGCCAGATCGTGAAAGCCCGGTCACGCCAAGCCGAATAACCGGCTCGAACAACAATTCCGAAACGCCATCGCGGGCGTCGTCCACCAAACGGCCGATGCTTTCGGCAATATCACCAATTCCGATCAAATGTGCGCCCTGCCTGTTCCGCGACCCGATATATGCGTCAACGGCCAGACTTGATAGGGGCAGCGCCACGGGTTAGCCAAGCATATGCCACGCTATGTCTTTCAAATCGAATACCACGGCGGACCGTTTGTCGGCTGGCAGCGCCAACCCAATGCGCTGTCGGTGCAAGGCGTGCTGGAGACAGCGCTGACGAAACTCGACCCCGATTGCCAAAGCATCGCCGGTGCAGGCCGCACCGATGCCGGCGTGCATGCGATGGGGCAAGTGGCGCATGCTGACCTTGCCAAAGACTGGGATGCGTTTCGGTTAATTGAGGCGCTGAATTTTCATCTCAAACCGCATCCGGTTTCCATCCTTCGGGCCGCACAAGTGGCGGAGGATTTTCACAGTCGGTTTTCCGCGATCAAACGGCGCTATTTTTACCGACTAGTCTCGCGCCGGGCGCCGTTGACGCATGACCACGGTCTTGTCTGGCGCGTGCCGCATGAATTGGACGCAGCCGCCATGAAAGCAGGCGCGGCGCATTTGATCGGCAACCACGACTTCACCACGTTTCGATCTTCAATTTGCCAATCAGCCTCACCGGTTAAAACACTGGATTCGCTGAAAATCGAAGAAGTGACCTATCCCGGTGGCAAAGAATTCCGCTTCCACGTCCAAGCCCGGTCGTTCCTGCACAACCAAGTTCGATCCTTTGTTGGCACGCTAGAGCGTGTCGGTTCGGGCGCTTGGCCGACCGATCAAGTCCGCCAAGCCTTGCAAGCAAAAGACCGCGCCGCTTGCGGCCCCGTCGCACCGGCGCAAGGGCTGTATTTGGCCGAAGTAACCTATCCAACCGACCCTTTTGCGCAAACGTAACACTTGGCGAAGTTGTTATTGCAACTCATTCATCGCCAATCCCCTCCACCGGATGCGCCAGCGCGATCATCACCCCGCGCAATTCTGCCAGCCCTTTCAGCCGCCCGACCGTCGGATAACCCGGTTGGGCACCCCGTCGCTGGTCGTCGTTCAAATCTTGCCCATGATCGGGCCGCATGGGTATCTCGGCATCGCCCCGACCCTCGGCCTTCCGTCGCGCTTCTTCGCGCAAAATCGCGGCAATCAGCGCCACCATATCGGTGCTGCCGCCCAAATGGCTGGCCTCATAGAACGACCCC
Organism: Oceanomicrobium sp.; assembly: GCA_031415055.1. Lineage (GTDB taxonomy): Bacteria > Pseudomonadota > Alphaproteobacteria > Rhodobacterales > Rhodobacteraceae > JANMOK01. The sequence continues at coordinate 29,304 of JANOQZ010000007.1, forward strand.
GGAAACGCCGCTTCCTCGCGCATCACGTTGCGCAAGTGGATGAAATGCACACGGGCGCCCCAACGCTGCATCATGCCCGGCAAGTCGCAATCAGGGTCAACGCCCAGCGAACCGGAACATAAAGTGATGCCGTTGGCGGCCAAATCCACCGCTTGCATCACCGTTGCATAGTCACTGGCGTTGGACATGATTCTTGGCAGACCCAGCAACGGGAATGGCGGGTCGTCGGGGTGGCAGCACAGCCGCAAACCCAAGCTTTCAGCAACCGGCGCGACTTCGCCCAAGAAATCAATCAGATTTGCCCGCAATCTGGCCGGTGAAATCCCGTCGTAACGCCCCAAATGTTGGCGCACGTCGTCCAAGCTCAGGTGCTGGTTCGCCCCCGGCAAACCCGCCACGATGTTTCTCGCCAGTGCCGTTTGCTGCGCCGAACTCATCAGAGCAAATCGTGCCACAGCCGTTTCCAAAGTCGTGTCCCGATAGCTGTCCACAGCTCCCTTACGCGCCAAAATATGCACGTCAAACACCGCAAAATCGACCAGATCGAACCGCATACAGGTCGCGCCGTCGGGCAACCGATAGGCCAAATCGGTGCGCGACCAGTCGATCACCGGCATGAAATTATAGCAAATCGTTCCAATCCCCGCCTGCGCCAGATTGGCCAGCGAGACCTTGTAATTAGCAATATGCGCTTTCCAATCGCCGCTTTGCGTTTTCACATCTTCCGAAACAACCAGACTTTCGACCACGTCCCAATCCAGCCCGCTCGGCGTGCCATCGGGATGGAAGCGCACTTCGTTTTGCCGCTTTTCGATCTCGCCCTTGGTCCAGACATCGCCGTTCTTCACATGGTGCAACGCTGTCACCACGCCCACCGCGCCCGCTTGCCGAATGTCACTGAGCGCGGTCAAGTCGCGCGGGCCAAACCATCGCCACGTCTGTCGCATGTCACGCTCCCATTGCGAAGCACCTTGGCCCCGATATAGTCAATTCCAACAAGGGATGATGGTTTCATGCGCAAATACAAGACCGATTTCGCCGCGACGCGGGCAAAGTTCCACTTGCCCGATGGGGTGATCTATCTCGACGGCAATTCGCTGGGGCCGCTTCCCAAGGCCGCCATCGCCGAAACCGCCAAAATGATGCAAGACGAATGGGGCGATATGCTGATCCGCGCTTGGAACCTAGCCGGCTGGATGGATCATCCGTCGCGTATCGGTAACCGGATTGCGCGGCTGATTGGTGCCGAGCAAGATTCCGTGGTCATCGGCGATACCCTGTCGATCAAGGTCTACCAGGCTTTAGCCGCCGCATTGTCGCTGAACCCCAAACGCAAGGTCATCCTGTCGGATAGCGGCAATTTCCCGTCTGACCTGTATATGGCGCAGGGGCTTGTGAACACATTGGGCAAAGGCCATATCCTGCACACGCCCAACCCCGAAGACGTCGAAGCCGCGCTGGATGAAACCGTCGCAGTCCTGATGCTGACCGAGGTTGATTACCGCACCGGCCGATTGCACGACATGCAAAGACTGACGGCCAAGGCGCGAGCCCAAGGCATTATCACGGTTTGGGATCTGGCCCATTCCGCCGGTGCAATCCCCGTCAACCTAACTGAATGCAACGCCGATTTCGCCGTCGGCTGCACCTATAAATACCTCAACGGCGGCCCCGGTGCACCCGCGTTCATCTATGTCGCTCCGCGCCACCAAAACATCGCCATGCCCGCGCTTTGCGGCTGGCTTGGCCACGCCGCCCCCTTTGCCTTTGAGCAAACTTATCGCCCCGGCCACGGCATTCAGCGCCTGCGTGTCGGCACGCCGCCGGTCATTGCCATGCGGGTTTTGGAATCCGCGCTGGATATTTGGGATGCGGTGGACATGAATGACCTTCGCAACCGTTCGATTGACCTCACCGAATTGTTCATCGCCGAAGTCGAGAAATCCTGCCCCGACCTTACCCTCGCCAGTTCGCGAAACCCGCACCATCGCGGCAGTCAGGTATGTTTCCGCCATCCCAACGCCTATGCCGTCATGCAAGCCCTGATCGCGCAAAACGTCATCGGCGATTTCCGGGCACCCGATGTCTTGCGGTTCGGCTTCGCGCCTTTGTATGTGGGCGAAAACGATGTGCTGAACGCGGTGACGTTTTTGCAAAACATTCTCGCCACCGCAAGCTGGGACCGCCCCGAATTTTACAGGAGGGCGGCAGTGACGTAGCGTGTTCTAGCCGGCAAAGAACCTACCCCAACGCCGCATCGCAGCGTCGACATAACCCCGCATGCCCGTGCGTGCCCACATCCGGCAATATTTTCCAGCAGCGTTGGCATTTATTGCCCAAAGCCAATGCCGGAACAATCGCCACACCGGGAATATCGGCTAACGCAAACGCCCCAGAGGGGGCCAAACCTGCGCTGATTGCCAGCCCTGATGTGATGCACACATCGGCGAAATCGACACTTTGAAGAACCTTGCGGGTTTCGGCATCGGCGACATGCACGATGGGTGCAGCCTCCAGCGACGCACCGATGCGCTTTTCCATCCGCTCGATTTCCAGCGCCCCAGTGACAACCCGACGAACCTTGCGAATCTCGTCCCATTTCGCGGCCAGTTCCGGATCGTTCCACCCTGCAACCGCATCGGGAAAATCGACCAGATGCACCGAGGACGTATCGCCCGGGAACCGCTCGAGCCAGACCTCTTCCATGGTGAACACCAGCACCGGGGCCAGCCACGTCACCAGCCGGTGGAACAGCAAATCTAACACGGTTCGTGCCAAGCGACGGCGCAGGGAATCTGCGGCATCGCAATAGAGACTGTCCTTGCGAATGTCGAAATAGAAGGCTGACAGATCGCTGGTGCAGAACTGGAATACGGCCTGAAACACGCCCTGAAAATCGTATTTCGCGTAACCTTCGCGAACGGTTGCGTCCAGTTCCGCCAAGCGATGCAGCACCCAGCGTTCCAACTCCGGCATCTCTGCCGGATCAACCCGTTCCGCCTCGCTGAACCCGTTCAAATTCCCCAGCATGAACCGCAAAGTATTCCTCAACCGACGATACGAATCCGCCGAGTTCTTCAGAATTTCCGGCCCGATCCGCAAGTCGGCGGTGTAATCCGACTGCGCCACCCACAGTCGCAAAATGTCGGCGCCGTATTCCTTGACCACCTTTTCTGGCGCCACGGTATTACCGACCGACTTGGACATTTTCATGCCCTTTTCGTCCAGCGTGAACCCATGCGTCAGCACCGCCTTGTAAGGGGCGCGGCCCTTGGTGCCGCAGGCTTGCAAAAGCGAGGAATGGAACCAGCCGCGATGCTGGTCGGTGCCTTCGAGGTAAAGGTCGGCGATGCCGTCTTTGGTGCCGTCGGGCCGGTCGCGGAGGACGAAAGCATGGGTGGAACCAGAGTCAAACCAGACGTCGAGAATGTCGGTGACTTGGTCGAAGGATTCGGGGTCATGGTCGTTGCCAAGGAATCGAGCCTTGGCTCCCGGCTGATACCAAGCATCCGCGCCTTCGGATTCAAACGCCGCCGTAATACGGGCGTTGACCGCATCATCGCGCAACAGAAAGTCGGTGTCCGTGGGTTTGCGGCCCTTGCGGGTGAAACAGGTCAGCGGCACGCCCCAGGCGCGTTGGCGGCTCAGCACCCAGTCGGGACGCGCCTCGATCATCGCGTGCAGCCGGTTGCGGCCGGTCTGCGGGGTCCATTCGACAAGGGTGTCGATGGAAGTTAACGCCCGCTCGCGGATGGTCTTGCCATAGGTGTCGTCGCCGCCGATCTCGCGGTCGATAGCGGCGAACCATTGCGGGGTGTTGCGGTAGATCACTGGCGCTTTGGAGCGCCAGGAATGCGGGTAGGAATGCTTCAGTTTGCCCTTGGCAAAAAGCGCACCAGCATAGGCGAGTTGCTTGATGACCGAGACGTTTGACGGACCTTCCTTGCCATCGGGCAAGATGATGTGTTGGCCACCGAAAAGGGGCAAGTCGGCGCGGTAGCTGCCATCTTCCAAGACGTTGTAGGTCATCGGCAAGCCATGTTTCACAGCGAGTTGGTAGTCGTCATCGCCATGCGAAGGAGCGGTATGCACAAACCCAGTCCCCACATCGTCGGTGACGTGATCACCGGGGAGAAGCGGGACATGGAAGTCCCATTCGCCGTTGGTGCCTTCGACGTCGCGGAACGGGTGGGCGAGGACAATCGTCGTGAACTGGGAGAATCGGATATCCCAGAGCTTCTTTGTTTCACATTTTGCCTGAGAAAATACGCTTTCAGCCATTTGGCTTGAAACTACAACTTTTTCCCCAGTGCGCGCAGGGCTTCCCTCGTGGGCAGATGTAACCTCGTAAACGGCGTAGCTAATAGCGGGGTTATAGGCGACCGCCCGGTTTTGAGGGATCGTCCAAGGCGTGGTTGTCCAGATGAGAACAGATGAACCCTTTATGTCATCATCAACATTGGAGATGTTCAAACCTGAAACGACAATATTTCCATTGAATGAAGTTATTGGAAACCTCACCCATATCGAGTGGCTCGTAACATCGTGATACTCCACCTCCGCCTCGGCCAAAGCTGTCTTCTCCACCGGCGACCACATCACGGGTTTGGAGCCCTGATACAGCGCCCCGTTCATCAGCAGTTTCTGGAACTCGGCGGCGATCACTGCTTCGGCGTGGAAATCCATCGTCTTGTAGGGGTCGTCCCATTTGCCGGTGACGCCGAGACGCTTGAATTCCTCGCGCTGGATATCGACCCAGCCTTCGGCGAACTTGCGGCATTCCTGGCGGAAGGCGACCACATCAACGGCGTCTTTGTTCAAGCCCTTGGCGCGGTATTGTTCCTCGATCTTCCATTCGATCGGCAGGCCGTGACAATCCCAACCCGGCACGTAACGCGAATCCTTGCCCATCATCTGTTGGGAGCGCACCACCATGTCCTTGAGGATCTTGTTCAGCGCGTGGCCGATATGCAGGTTGCCGTTGGCATAGGGCGGGCCGTCGTGCAGAACGAAACTTTCACGGCCGGTTTTTTCACGCAGGCGGTCATAGACGCCGATCTTTTCCCAACGCTCCAGCCAGGCCGGTTCGCGCTGCGGCAGACCGGCTCGCATCGGGAAATCGGTCTGCGGCAGCAGGATCGTGTCTTTATAGTCGGGCACATCGGCGCACATTTTGGCGTCCTTGAAGCGAATTACGGATCGGTCTTTAGGGGAAGGTCGGCGCGGGGTCCATACGCCTTTGCCCGGCAGCGCTTAGCGTGCCGGGGCGGTAATCGATATGTTGGACCAAATTTGCGTCATGGGGACCTTCTAGCACTGGTGGCAGTTTGGGTAAAGTAGCGACATTGCCGGGGCGTAGGTCGCGAAAAACCCATGTTTTACCCCCTCCTGAAACGTTTCAGATTGACGCCGAATGGGGCATTTTGCCCATGTTTTTAGACGACCTCGACGTGACCTTTCAGCCGCCATTTCAGTGGCGTTCAATCGTAAATTTATGGTTAATTTGAAAAATTATATCGCTTATTATCAATAGTTTACGCGTTCTGGCACGCGTGCGCGAATCGCCCTCACTTGCGCTTTTCGACCCGAAAACTCACTCTGCCGGAAAATCAGGGGCAAGCATGAGTTTAGGCGTCCTTTTCGCGGTTTTAACCGCCGCCCTGATCCACGCCACGTGGAATGCCGTCATTAAAACCGGGGCGGACCGGTATCAGGGCATGTTGTTGCTAACGCTGACCCAAGGCGTGATGGCTTTGGCGATGGTCTTTTGGTTCCCGCTTCCAGCGCGTGAGGCTTGGCCTTGGCTGCTTGGGTCGGGGTTTTTCCATACGTTCTACAAGCTGTTTCTCAGCGCCGCTTATCAGCGCGGCGACTTGTCACGCGTCTATCCCATCGCGCGGGGGGCCGCACCTGTAATGGTGCTGGCGATTGGCTGGTCGCTGGCGACCGACGTGATTTTTCCCTTGGAAATCGCCGGGATTCTGTTGGTTTCCGGCGGAATATTGTTGCTGGCGCATGGGGTTTGGAATTCGGGCGAAACCCGGTCATTGGTGCCGTTTGCCCTAGGATCAGCCGCCTGCACGGCGGGGTATTCGATTGTGGACGGGCTGGGGGCGCGGGTGTCGGGCACGGCTTCGGGCTATGTGGCGTGGCTGTTTGTGTTGGATGCGGCGTTTTTTACGGTTTGCAGCTTGGTTTCGGGCCGTAAAGCGGCGTTTGTTGCCACACCAAAGCAATGGATGATTGGCGCGTTGGTTGGCGGGCTATCGCTGGCGGGCTATTGGATTGTCGTCTGGGCCATGACCCAAGCACCGATTGCTTTGGTCTCCGCATTGCGCGAAACTTCGGTGCTGTTTGCGATGGGGATTGGGGTGGTTTTGATGGGTGAGAAATTCGGGTTGGGCAAGGGAATAGCCGCGCTGCTGATCGTTGGCGGTATTGTGGCGATACGGCTGTGATTTTGCCGAAGTTGACGTTGGTATTAGGCGGCGCAAGGTCGGGGAAGTCACGGTTTGCCGAAGGGTTGGTCGCGGCAACTGGCTTGCCCAAAACCTATATCGCAACAGCACAGGCCTTCGACCATGAGATGGCGGCAAAGATTGCGCGGCATAGGTCGGATCGCGGTGCAGGTTGGGTCACAATTGAGGCTCCGCTAGAATTGGAAGCCGCATTGTGTGATGTGCCTGCGGGCGGGGTTGTGATGGTCGATTGCCTGACTTTGTGGCTGTCAAACCAGATGCTGGCAGGGCTTGGGTCTGAGGGGTTGTTGTCGGCGTTGAAGGGCTGTCGCAGCCCAGTCGTTTGCGTGTCCAACGAGGTCGGCATGGGGTTGGTTCCCGATACGCCCTTGGGGCGTGAGTTTCGTGATGCGCAAGGGCGGTTGAATCAAGAGGTTGCCGCCTTGGCCGACTTGGTGGTTTTCGTGGCCGCAGGTTTGCCTTTGGTTCTGAAAGGCCAACTGCCGTGATCACCCGTTTCTGGTGGGTGCGGCACGGGCCGACGCATTCGCGGGTGATCAATGGCTGGACGGATGTTGCGGCGGATTTGAGCGATGTGAATGCGATTGCGCGGTTGCAGGCGTTTTTGCCCACGGATGCGCTGTTGGTGTCATCCGACTTGTCGCGGGCGCGGAAGACGGCGGATTTGCTGGCAGGTTCGCGCTTGCCGGATGACCCCGACCTGCGCGAGGGAAATCATGGGGATTGGGAAGGGAAATCTTTTACCGAGATTGCTTTGATTGACCCTGAACTTAGCCGTCGGTATTGGGAGAACCCCGGCGATGTTGCACCGCCAAACGGGGAAAGTTGGAACAAAGTTGCCTCGCGGGTTTGGCGGGTTGTGGATCGGTTGACTGTGCCCGAACATGACGATGTAATTGCTGTAGCCCACTACGGCGTGATCCTAACTGCAATTCAACGCGCTGCGGGGATGAGCGCGAAGGCGGCGCTGGCGTTTGAAATTGAGCCGCTATCGGTGACGCGACTGGAATATCTGCGCGACGCCAACGCTTGGCGGATTGGGTTTATCAATCACGTCGCGTGATGGATTTGGCCAAGTTTTCTGATTGGACAGTCGCAACTTGAGCGGGCAATTAGCGACCGGAGGGACACATGACCTATACACTCGGCATTGCTGACAGAATTTATTCCAGTTGGTCGCTGCGTGGCTGGCTGTTGTTTGCCAGGTTTGGCATCGCGGCAAACCTGCGCGAAGGGCGGCTTTATACCGATGAAATTGTCAAGGTCTTGGCCGATTTTGGTGGTGCACGGCTGGTTCCGGCGGTGGCGGCGGATGATGGGTTGGTGGTCTGGGATTCGCTGGCAATTGCCGAAACTTTGGCCGAGCGGCATCCGAATGCTGGTCATTGGCCCGTTGATCCTGCCTTGCGAGCATTGGCGCGGTCGATGTGCGCTGAAATGCATTCTGGGTTTAAAGCCTTGCGCAACGCTTGCCCGATGAACCTGGAACATCGGTATGTCGGGTTTGAAGTCACCGAAGCGGTGCGCAAAGATTTGGATCGGATCGAATTGATCTGGCGTTTGGCACGGCAGAAATCAGGGGCCAAAGGACTTTGGCTATTCGGCGATTATTGTGCGGCAGATGCGTTTTTCGCGCCCGTAGCGACGCGGATTGCGACCTATTGCTTGGCGGTTGGCGCTGACGCACAAGCCTATGTCGCTGCACATTTGGCCGATGACAAGTTTCGTGAATGGCGGGCCGCTGGACTGGTCAATTTTGTCGCCCAACCGAGTTACGCAATGGACTTGCCGACCGAACCTTGGCCGTCCTAAGGCATTGCGTTAACCAAGTATCAATGCCGTTAAGCGATTGTGGGGGTTTCCAGAAGGGAACCAGATGATCGCGCGGGCTTACACGGTGGCATTTCAGGGCGTGGACGCGCGGATTGTCGAGGTGCAATGCGCGGTTGCTCCGGGATTGCCCGCGTTCAATCTGGTCGGATTGCCCGACAAGGCCGTCAGCGAAGCGAAGGAGCGGGTGCGCGCGGCGTTGACCTCGCTGGGGATCGCCCTGCCCGCAAAACGGATCACCGTCAACCTGTCACCCGCTGATTTGCCCAAGGAAGGCTCGCATTTCGATTTGCCGATTGCGCTGGCGTTGCTGGCGGCCATCGAGGTTCTGCCCAAGGCGGAAGTGGCGAGGCAGGTGGCATTGGGCGAGTTGTCACTGGATGGCACACTGATCGCGGTGATTGGCGCTTTGCCTGCAGCAGTCGCGGCGGCGGCGGCGGATTTTTCGTTGATTTGCCCCAAGGCTTGCGGAGCTGAGGCGGCTTGGGTGGAAGCGGTGCAAGTGATTGCGCCAGCCAATCTGCTGGATTTGATCAACCATTTCACCGGGCGCAATGTGCTGGCACCCGCCGAACCGGGCGAAGTGACCAACACGGCTTTGATCCGCGACATGCGCGATGTGAAGGGGCAGGAACGGGCGAAGCGGGCATTGGAAGTGGCGGCTGCCGGTCGGCACCATTTTTTCATGGTGGGCGAACCGGGATCGGGCAAGTCGATGATGGCGGCGCGATTGCCGGGGATATTGCCGCCGCTGGACCCGGAAGAGGCGCTGGAAACCTCGATGATCCATTCGCTGGCAGGGTTGCTGGAAGAGGGCGGCATCAACCGCGCGAGGCCGTTTCGTGCGCCGCACCACACGGCCTCGATGGCGGCGATTGTCGGCGGTGGCAGGGATGCCAAACCGGGCGAGATTTCGCTGGCGCATCACGGCGTGTTGTTTCTGGACGAGTTTCCGGAATTTCCCCGGCCTGTTCTGGAGACTCTGCGCCAACCGGTGGAAACCGGCGATGTGGTGGTGGCGCGGGCGAATGCGCATATTCGATACCCTTGCAAATTCATGCTGGTCTGCGCGTCCAACCCCTGCAAATGCGGCTATATGGCCGACCCTTCGCGGGCGTGTCCGAGGGCACCGGTGTGCGGGCAGGATTATTTGGGGCGCATTTCGGGGCCACTGATGGACCGATTTGATATTCGTATGGAGGTTCCGCCAGTTTCGGTTTCCGATTTGAGCCTGCCACCAGCAGCGGAAGGGTCGGCGGAGATTGGAGCGCGGGTGGCGGAGGCGCGGCAAGTGCAGCGTCGGCGGTTCAAGGACCATCCGGGGATCGGCCTGAATTCCGAGGCCGAAGGCGATTTGCTTGACGAGATTGCAGCGCTGGATGCCGAAGGAACCGACCTGCTGAAACGGGCAACCGAGAAGTTTCGCATGACCGCGCGCGGTTATCACCGGATTTTGCGGGTGGCGCGGACGATTGCCGATCTGGATGGGTCGGCGACGGTGCGAAAACCGCATTTGGCGGAGGCGATTGGTTATAGGATGGCGTTGTAGCACAGAGGCGATAATTTTTCTGGCATTGCGACGGATTTTTCGCAGATTAGCGTTTAAGAAACTGTATTGCAGCTAAAGGACCCCCGATGACCGTTCCCGCACGAATATTTGACCGTCGCGCCCTGTTGAAAACCCTGTCTTTGCTGCCAATTTCGGCCTTTGGAACCGTGCCTTTGTGGGCGACCAAGGCTGCTGCCGAGGCGGGTTTGGCCACGGGCAATGTCTGTATGGTATCGCCGGAAACCACCGAAGGGCCTTATTACATCGACCCTAAATTGATCCGTGCTGACATTACCGAGGGAAAATCAGGGGTGCCACTGGCGATGACCGTGCAAGTGGTCAGCGCCGAATGCGTGCCGTTAAGCGGCGCGCGCGTGGATATTTGGCATTGCGATGCCGACGGCAATTATTCCGGCTTTGCCGACCAAGGCAGCGATACGGCGCTGGATACCGAGGGGCAAACATTCCTGCGCGGCACTTTGTTCACTGACGCCTATGGCGTGGTGACGTTCCGGACCATTTTCCCGGGCTGGTATCGCGGGCGGACGACGCATATCCACTATATGATCTATCTGGACGAAAAGACGATTCTGACCTCGCAAATCTTCTTTCCTCAAGCCGCGACTGACGAGCTTTACCTAACGATAAGCCCGTATGCGGAACGAGCGGGATCACCGGCCATGACCAACGCCGATGACAGAATTGCGCGGGATGCTGGTGAAGGCGCGATTGCCAGTTTGGCGGCGGATGGGGCGGGTTATGCCTCGGCTTTAGTCGTGGGGGTTCAGGTCTGAATTGCGGCGATAAGCGCGTCAATTTCGGCGTCGGTGGTGCACCAGTTGCAGACCAGACGGGCGGATATAGCTTCAGAATCCGACCCTTCCAGCGACTGACTTTCGGGCCAAAGATAGTATTTTGCCCCCATTTCTTGCGCCTTTTTGTGACCCGAACGCGGCCATCGGGCGAAAACCATGTTGGCATGGGTCTTGTGGGTGAGCGACGCGCCGGGGATTTGTGCGATGGCGTTTGACAGTTTCGTTGCCGCATTGTTGGCTTTGTTTGCCAGTTCCAGCCACAAATCGTCCGTCAAATAGGCGTCCATTTGCGCCGATAAGAAGCGGTGTTTCGAGAATAAATGCGCCCCACGTTTGCGGCGCAACTCAAACTCCCACGCTTTCACGGGGTCGAACAGGACGACCGCTTCGACGCCCAGCAGGCCATTCTTGGTGCCGCCAAACGACAGGACATCGACGCCGGATTTCCAAGTGGCTTCGGCGGGGGTGCAACCTTGGGTGACAAGCGCATTGGTGAAGCGGGCACCGTCCATGTGCACCGGAATGCCCGCGATTTTGGCCAGTTCGGCGATTTCCTTTGGACTATAAGTTGTGCCAAGTTCGGTGGCGTTGCTGATGGAAAGCGCCCCGCGCTGCACGCCGTGAACACCGTTGGTTCCGGTGTTTTCCGTCGCCAAGGCCAGCAATTTCGGGTCGATTTTTGCGCTTGCACCGTCAATCAGCGTCAGCTTGGCACCGCCGGTAAAAAACTCTGGCGCGGCGCATTCATCAACCGCGACATGGGCGCTGCGATGGCAATAGATCGTCGCCCAAGGCGGACAGAGCAGCGACAGTCCAAGCGCGTTGGCGGCGGTGCCGGTGGCCACCAGATAAACGGCGGCTTGGGGGGCTTCGAAGATGGTGCGGATTTTGGCGGTGACGCTTTCCATGATGGCATCAGCGCCATAAGAGTTCGCGTAACCTTGGTTGGCTTTGGCAATGGCCTCGATAATTTGCGGCGCGGCGGGACCGGCGTTGTCGGACGTGAACCACATCACAGCATCCCTTCGATCACGTGGTTTTCGAGTTCATCTTCGGGCACCTCGAATTCGGGCGTGGTTTGGCCACGGACCGAGATTTTGGCGATGTGGACGCTGTCGGGATTGCCGGTTATCAGCGGGTGCCAAGGGTAGAGTGGCTTGCCCCCTGCCAGCAGTTTATAAGCGCAAGTGGCGGGCATCCATTCGATGGTGCTGTCCAAATTATCGGGCCGGATCACCACACAGCCGCGGACCAGTTGCTTGCGCAGAGCGTAGTTGCCGCAGCGACAGGTTTGGTCGTCAAACAGGCGACACGCGACCGAGGTGTATTTGACTTGGCCCGTGTCTTCGTCTTCCAGCTTGATCAGGCAGCATTTACCGCAACCATCGCACAAAGCTTCCCATTCCGGGCGGGTCATTTCGTCGAGCGGGATGGTTTCCCAAAAGCGTGGGCGAAGGTCGGTCATCGCGTCTGGGCCAAGATGGCGCGGGCTTGCACGCAATCTTGGTTGATTTGAGCGATGAGGGTTTCGACAGAGTCGAAGTTCATTTCGGGGCGTTGGAAGGCGACCAATCCGACCGAAGCTTCGGCATGGTAAAGGTCGCCGGTGAAGTCAAAGATATAGACTTCAAGGTTGGGGGTATTGCCGCCAAACATCGGGCGCACACCGATGGAGGCCACGCCGCAAAAACGGCCTTGACGCGGGCCGTCAATGACTTCGACGATCACAGCATAGACGCCAAAACGCGGCAGGTGCAGGCCGTCCAGCTTGATGTTTATGGTGGGGAAACCAAGTTCGCGTCCGCGTTTTTCACCGTGTTGAACCATGCCTTCGATGTGATGCAAATGGCCCAGCATGCGGGTGGCGTCTTCGGGGTGGCCATTGCTTAATGCTTGACGGATGGCGGTCGACGAAAAGTCGCCTTTTGTATCGGAGACTAGTGGTGCAATGGTGACGCCGAAGCCAAGATCAGGGCCCAAAGATTTGAGCAAGTTCGCGTCGCCTGAGCGGCCTTTGCCAAACCGGAAATCTTCGCCGATGACAAGGTGACGAATTCCAAGGCCGCTGGCCAGAACATCGCGGGCAAAGCTTTCGGCGGATAGGTTGGCGAGATTGGCGTTGAACGGGATTTTGTAAAGCTGTTGGACGCCGAGTTTTTCCAAACGATGGGCGCGAGATTCCGCGTTCATCAAGCGGAATGCAGGGGCATTCGGCGTAAAGAATTGGCGCGGATGTGGTTCGAAGGTGATGACGCCAAGTGGGGCGTTGAGTTCACCGGCAGCGGCGCGGGCCAGCGCGATGACGGATTGGTGGCCAAGGTGGACGCCGTCAAAATTGCCAAGTGCGACGGATGCGCCTTGGTGTTCGGGCGCAATTCCCGTGTAGGTTTGGTGGCGTTTCACCGCAACTTGCCCATCGCATGGGTTACAGACAATTGATGTTGGGTCAGAAAGGCATCCAGCATGGATTGGTCTGGGTTTGCGCCCGTTGTTCCAGTTTCCAGCGCTGCGATGCCACCGGTGATGAACAACGTATCCAAATCTTCGCCAATGCCACCGGCGATGTCGGTGTGGATCCCATCACCGATGCACAGGATGTTGGCATCGGGACCCAGGTCGGACAGGCGATTGCGGGCGAGGTTATAGATGGGAGAATGCGGTTTACCGAAATAGAAGCTTTGGCCGCCGATGTCTGTGTAAGCGGCAGCCAATGCACCGGCGCAGAAAATGCGGCGCTCGCCCACATCGACCACAATATCGGGGTTGGCGCAGAGGAATTTGAGGCCACGATTTTTGGCATGAAGCAAGATCGCGCGGTAATTTTCCGGCGTTTCTGTGCGATCATCGACAAGCCCCGTGCAAACGACACCGTCGGCTTGGTCCAGAGGAACACGGTCGATGCTGGTGCCGCGGAAAAACGTTAGGTCGCGGTCGGGGCCGATGAAATAGACTTTTCGCCCGAATAGGCCCGCTACCATCGCGTCTTGGGCGGCATCGCCCGATGTGACGATGAAATCGTAACAATCGTCTGGTGCGCCCAAAGTGGCCAATTGACGTGCAACATCGGCATTCGGACGGGCGGCGTTAGTGAGCAGAACGACTTTGCCACCGGTATTTCGATAGGTTTGCAGCGCCTTTACTGCATCGGGATAAACCTGTTTGCCATTGTGCAAACAACCCCAAAGATCGACGAAGAGCGCATGGTAGCGGGCGGAAACTTCCGACAATGCGCCGATGATTTGGGTCATAGTTTCAGGTTCGGGATGATCTGTTTCTTGCGGCTCATGATACCGGGCAGCACGACAGTGTCACCGTTGACCGTCGCGCCGAAGGATTTTTCGGCGATGGTTTTAACCAAGTCGTTGGGTACTAGAAGCGTGGCTTCTTCGCGCAAGATGTCGACGACGAACAGCAGAACTTGGTCCGCGCGATCTTCGATTGCCACGGCGGGCATGGCGGCCATCAGACTGTCTTTGCGGTCAAGAACAACTTTTGGTGCCGTTGTTTCCAGCACAGAAACCCGGAATTGCTTGCCGTCGATTTCGTATTCTTTGCTGTCCATGCGCAGCAATTCGGCGTCGGAAAAGGCTGACACATCGGATTTAGCGGCGAACATTTCAGCGGAATAGGCAGGTATGGAAATGCCCAAATCCTTGGCCAAACTCTCGGCCACAGCCTTGTCGTGCGGCGTTGTCGTAGGCGAGCGGAATTCAAGCGTATCAGACAGGATGCACGACAGCATTGCGCCTTTGATCTCACGCGGCATCTTTGTCACGTCTGCACCCATCAAATCGTGCATGATCGTTGCGGTGCAGGCCAAAGGGCGGATGGTGATGTCGATGGGCGTGTTGGTTTTCAGCCCACCTTGCAGTAGGTGATGGTCGATGACGCCGATGATTTGGGCGTCGTTGATCGAAGGCGGCAACTCGGCGACATTGTTGGTGTCGATGATGACAACCTGATCTTCGGCGGACACATCGGCGATGATTTCGGGTTTTGGCAAGTTCCAGTGTTTCAGCACGAACAACGCTTCGGTATTGGGTTCGCCTAGCAATTTGGCTTCGGCGGGCGTGTTTTTCACGGAGCTAAGATACCAAGCCCAAATGATGGCCGAACCGGTTGAATCGGTATCGGGGGATTTGTGGCCGAAAACTTTGATACTCATGTCGATAGGTCCAATCGCGAATGGCGGAAATCGCGGTCCTTATACGGGCGCAAGTGCTGTGATGGAAGGGACGGATTGCCGCGTTTATTGTGCAATTTTCGCGCTGTCAGTGGTTGACTTGGAACCGCTTGCACCCTAAATGCACGCCACTAGCACTCACCCAAGGGGAGTGCTAATTCCAAAGACCAACCAAGTTGGAAAACGCAAGGGAGCGCATCCATGAAATTTACACCATTGCACGATCGCGTGCTGGTTCGCCGCATCGAAGGCGAAGAAAAAACTGCTGGCGGGTTGATTATCCCCGATAGCGCCAAGGAAAAACCGTCGGAAGGCGAAATCATCGCGGTCGGCGATGGTGCCCGTGACGAAGACGGCAAGCGGATCAAGATGGACGACAAAAAAGGCGACAAGATCCTGTTCGGCAAATGGTCGGGAACCGAGATCAAGCTCGACGGCAAAGACCTGCTGATCATGAAAGAAAGCGACGTGCTCGGCATCTTGGCCTGAGCGCATCACCCTATAACCCGAAATTCAGGAGTGCTGAAAAATGGCTTCCAAAGAAGTTAAGTTCAATACCGATGCCCGCAACCGCATGCTGCGCGGTGTGGATATTCTGGCCAATGCTGTAAAAGTGACGCTGGGGCCAAAAGGCCGCAACGTTGTGCTTGATAAATCCTTTGGCGCGCCGCGCATCACCAAAGACGGGGTGACGGTTGCCAAGGAAATCGAACTGGAAGACAAGTTCGAGAATATGGGCGCCCAGATGGTGAAGGAAGTCGCTTCCCGCACCCACGACACCGCCGGCGACGGCACCACCACCGCGGTTGTTCTGGCCCAAGCGCTGCTGCGCGAAGGCATGAAATCGGTCGCTGCGGGCATGAACCCGATGGACCTGAAACGCGGCATTGATGCCGCCGTCACCGCTGTCGTTGCCAGCATCAAGAAACAGTCGCGCCCGGTCAAAGACTCCGACGAAGTGGCGCAGGTTGGCACTATCTCGGCCAACGGCGAAACCGAAATCGGCCGCCAGATTGCCGATGCAATGCAGAAAGTCGGCAACGAAGGTGTGATCACCGTCGAAGAAAACAAGGGTCTGGTCACCGAGACCGAAGTCGTCGAAGGCATGCAGTTCGACCGCGGTTATCTGTCGCCGTATTTCATCACCAATGCCGACAAGATGCAGGCCGATCTGGAAGATGTGCTGATCTTGCTGCACGAGAAAAAACTGTCGTCGTTGCAGCCGATGGTGCCGCTTCTGGAAGCGGTCATCCAAACGGGCAAAACGCAGCTGATCATAGCTGAATATGTCGATGGCGAGGCTTTGGCGACGCTGGTTGTCAACAAGCTGCGCGGCGGCCTGAAAGTGGCTGCGGTAAAAGCGCCGGGTTTTGGTGATCGTCGCAAAGCCATGTTGCAGGACATCGCGGTTCTGACCGGTGGTCAGGTGATTTCCGAAGATCTGGGCATGAAACTCGAAAATGTCGGCATCGACATGCTGGGCAAATCCAAGAAAATCTCGATCGACAAAGATAACACCACGATCATCGATGGTTCGGGCAACAAAAAAGAAATCGCTGCCCGCGTCGCCCAGATCAGGCAGCAGATCGAGGAAACCACCTCGGATTACGACAAAGAAAAACTGCAGGAACGTCTGGCCAAGCTGGCCGGCGGTGTTGCGGTGATCCGGGTCGGCGGCCACACCGAGATCGAAGTGAAAGAGCGCAAGGACCGCGTTGACGATGCGTTGAACGCCACCCGCGCTGCAGTTCAAGAGGGTGTTGTTGTTGGTGGCGGTGTCGCCCTTGTGACCGCTGCGAAGACGCTGACAAAACTGAAAGGCGCCAATGCCGATCAGGATGCGGGCATCGCCATCGTTCGCCGGGCACTGGAAGCGCCGCTGCGCCAGATCGCCGACAATGCCGGCGTTGATGGTGCGGTTGTCGCCGGCAAAATCCGCGAAAGCAACGATACCAACTTTGGTTTCAACGCGCAGACCGAAGAATATGGCGACATGTTCAAGTTCGGCGTCATTGATCCGGCCAAGGTCGTGCGCACCGCGCTGGAAGACGCAGCCTCGGTTGCCGGTCTTCTGATCACCACCGAAGCGATGATCGCTGACAGGCCAGAGCCGAAAGGCCATGGCGCTGGCGGCGGCATGGGCGGCGGCGGCATGGGTGGCATGGGCGGCATGGACGGGATGATGTGATCCTGATGCCTTGACGTGCTTGAAACGGGGGGCCTTGGCCCTCCGTTTTCGTTTGCAGTGATGCGTTTGGCAAAACATGCCAATTCGGATATCACCGGCACAATCTGCGGACATATGGCGGAAAGTAATCCTTTGCCAACTGTGATTGTCGACCCTTCCAAGGTGCGTGAGTTTGCCGATGGTGCCGGCTTTTACCTTTGGCTGTCACAGCACCACGTCAACGAAAACGAGTTGTGGATCAAAATGCACAAGGTCGGTTCGGGTTTGAAATCGATCAATTGGGCGCAGGCTATCGACGCGGCTTTGTGCTGGGGTTGGATCGATGGAATCCGCAAGAGCTTTGACGACAAAAGTTTCCTGCAACGCTATACTCCGCGCGGGCGGAAAAGCACTTGGAGCATGATCAACGTCAACAACGTTGCGCGGTTGATTGCCGAGGGT
>JANOQZ010000008.1:0-29954 GCA_031415055.1 Oceanomicrobium sp.
GACGACCTGATTTTCTCGCCCTATTCCGGCACCCATTCGATACCGGTTCGCGCCTTTATAACCGCATTCTACCTGTCATTTGCGATCTATTGTTCGGGCACATGGCGCGGCAAACTGGGCATCGGCTCGGATATGCTGTTCACATTCTATCTGCTCTGTGCCCTGATGGACCTGACCAACATCCTGTTTTACCTGTTACTTGACGTGAAATACTCGTTGCATGTCATTGAAATCATTAGCGGCATGATCGGTTTTGCCGTCTACAGTTTCAAACTGCTGGAACGCGGGCGTATGCCCAGCCGCATCGACCTCGACATCAGCCACAAGCGTAACTTCACTGCCACATTGCGATTGGTTTCGGTGTGTTTCATTGCGGCGGTAACGTCGGGCTGGATTGGTGCGCTGGATTTGAAACTGGTCGATGACATGCGATCTGCCGCCTTGCTCGGAGGCATCGGCCCCGGCGTTTTCCTGTTCCTGCCGACACTGTTCCTGATCCTCTACGCCGTCGCCCGCATTGATGCGCTGATCTACAAGCAGGCCGATTTCTCGCCGCCGCTGACCATCATCGTGCCCGCCCATAACGAAGAATACATCATCGCCAATACCATCCGGGCGATGGATGTGGCCGCTTCGCATTACGCCGGGCCGGTCGAAATTTTCATCATGAACAACAACTCCGAGGACAATACCAAGGCGATTGCCGAGGAGGCTTTGGCCGCCTGCAAGTTTGCCCACGGTCGGGTGATCGACGAAAAACGCCCCGGCAAATCGAACGCCCTAAACTCCGGCCTCGACGCGGTGCCGACCGAATATTTCGTCCGCGTCGATGCCGATACCCTGATCGGGCCGAAATCGATCTACTACGCCATGCGCCATTTCGCCGACCCCGAGGTCGGCGTCGTCGGCGGCCTTCCAGTGCCCCCCATGGGCGCGATGTTCGACCGCGCCCGCTTTCTCGAAGTGGTGGTCAAACACGGCTTTTATTCGGTCGGCATGGGGGCGGTGAACGCGGTGGTCGGCATCCCCGGCATGCTGGCGATCTACCAGACCGCGCTACCGCGCAAACTCGGCGGCTTTGTCGAGGGCATGAACGGCGAAGATACCGACATTTCGATGCGGATCGGCGAGATGGGCTATCGCTTGGTGGTCGATCCGAAAATCCGCTATGTCTCGGAAGTGCCCGCCACCTATCACCACATGCGCGAACAGCGGATGCGCTGGTTTCGCTCCGTCTATCACATTTCCTCGCGCTGCCGGGATTTGATCTATTCCAGTCGCCGCACCACGCGGGGCAAGGTGATCCTGCCCTATATGCTGATCAACTCCGGCCGCCGCGCCATGATGGTGCCGCTGATCGCCTTTGGCTGCGTCGAATACGCCACCTCGTTCAACTCGGCGAACACGCTGGAATGGCAAGCGGTGCTGGCGGTTCTGGTCGGCGCACCGTCGATCATGGCGATTTTCTCGACCCTACTGAACGGCATGCCGAAAGGCATTCTTTATGTGCCGGAATACATCATCTTCCGGATTTTGCGGGCGTATTTCACCCTGGAAAGCATGCTGTCGATATCGATCAAGGACGAAGGCGAGCACATTTTCTCTCGCGCGGCACTGGCGCGGGCAAGGCCGAGCGATATTAGGGTGGCGTGAGGCGGTGACTGCTGCGCACAAACGGCCGAGAGGTGAGGTGTCAGTGGCAGCTCGCCCCGTCCAATTGTCCGCAGCGACTAGGCGCGTGCGGCAGTTGTTCAATCGGAACTGACTTCAATCGTCGCCGCATGTTCCTCTATCGCACGATCAAAAAACCGCCGGAACGATCGTTTACTTTTGACGTTTGAAAGAATCGTGCTCCAACGCTTGCGGTCATATTTCGCATTCGGATCAGAGTCGGCTGGCGCGTCCCAATGTTCCGCTTCAAAATCCCAGTGTTCAAGCAATTCCTCGAAGGCAAACAAAGTGTCCTCGTCGCTTTCATTGATTGTAAACAGCCCTGATTGGGCCAACATAATTTTCACAGTCGATCCGAAAGCAAAAGCCTGAAGGACCATAAGCTGCCTCGGCGTCCAGGTGTCCGCGCGGCGGTGGTTGTGGACATACGCTGACCTGAATTGATAGAGCCTAACCATCCAGAAGTGGCCAAGCGTGTCCCTGTTTCTGTCAGTTTGAATTCCAAATTTCCGCAATTTGACCGACTTCGCAGCGGAAATTAACAAGTGATTTTCCCAGTATTTGACAAAATTGTCAGCGACAACTTTCGCGCTCTGGCCACCCAAAAGGTGCTCAAAAGCTATTGCACTCAATGTCAAATCTGCACCGCCGGACAATGTTTGATCCTCTGAATTCGCCATCATCCAGATTGAAATTGCGTTGCAAATTTTTGCCCACAAGTCGCCGTTTTCGGCGCGACATTTCTCTAGTGCCCGAAACAATCTTTCGTCGGGTTGCGAAAAACGGGAGTAAGCCCTTTGGGTTGGCATTTGTTGCAGCATATCTTCGAACTCGTAGCCGCCATCCATAATGCCGCCGTCAATCGAATGCCTTGTGATGGTCAGCGCAGTGCTGGGCGGCGAAAGTTTCTGGGCAACGCTTCGAAATGCAGTCGAATTAATCCTATGGGCGTCGTGGCCGAAAAACTCGCGTTCGCACAAGGAGGCGAATCCGAACATATTTGCCGCTAGGAAAGCATCTTCTAGGTCGGATTCTGCGATTGCCCAAAACGGATCAGCCCCATCCCGCAAGATAACCGCGTGGTCATCGCTCGGTTTTCCCATGTGATCCACGTAACGAGAAAACAAAGCCTTCAACGAAACACCAATGTCGCCGACGCCAAGTCCGTCCGGTAGTTTATCGCGTTGTATCGGTATGAACTTGTAACCCAAAAAGGAATGCTCTCGGTCAATCTTGAGCCACGGAATGAACATCAAGCATTTGGAGTTTGTTTTTTCACACAAAGTTGCACCATCAAAGTTCGAAAATCGCAGGAAGTTGCTCAATGGCAAATAGGTTTATGGACCCGATGAAAC
The DNA here is from genome assembly GCA_031415055.1 of Oceanomicrobium sp. GTDB lineage: Bacteria > Pseudomonadota > Alphaproteobacteria > Rhodobacterales > Rhodobacteraceae > JANMOK01. The sequence goes on from JANOQZ010000008.1 coordinate 3,027, forward strand.
AACCACCTTTTTCCGAGAGGCCAACACGCTGGAATGGCAAGCGGTTTTGGCGGTTCTTGTCGGGGCGCCCTCGATCATGGCGATTTTCTCGACGCTGCTGAACTGCATGCCGAAGGGGATTCTTTATGTGCCGGAATACATCATCTTCCGGATTTTGCGGGCGTATTTCACGCTTGAATCGATGCTGTCGATCTCGATCAAGGACGATGGCGAGCATATCTTCTCAAGAGCGGCGCTGGCGAGGGCAAGGCCAAGCGATGTAAGGGTGGCGTGAGGGGGATCGACCCCGCAACTCCAGCCGAACCCTTCCCCAACGAACCGCCTGAAGGCTACGCGCAGGGCTGCGTCCGTCCTTCCCCAAGGCCAAGCGCGGGCGCCCACCCGGTCGACTACCGCCGGTGAGAGTGCGAAAGTGTGCAAGAAAGCCGACAACGATCTAAATCGTGGCCCCCTTCGCACCTGCAACAAAAGCCAAAATCGTCGCAATCCCGCCTGAAATTCCGCCACCATTCGCACAAAAACCGCCCCTCGACCCCCCGTTTGACCCCATTTACCCCCATGGTTTTGCGCGAAATTCGTCTGCTGCGCCGCAACAAGGCCCTTGCGGTTTGTTCGCACTTACAGCGCCCGAAATGTATGAATATTCGGTTAAATTCAGTTTTTTAACCTAGCATTATCAATACTTTACACGATCTGGCACGCGTGCGCGGAATCGACAATTTCCAGTTTGCGGGCAAATTGACCGGCCTCCGGCCTTCAAGCCCGATTTTCTGCGAAAATCCCGCCCCATGTCGCCGCGAAGGCGGGGATTGACCATCCCCCCCAAAATCCCGCATATCCCGCCACCATGACCGACCTCGCCCATATCCGCAATTTCGCCATCGTCGCGCATATCGACCACGGCAAATCGACCCTTGCCGATCGCCTGATTCAAAGCACTGGCACGGTGCTGGAACGTGACATGAAAGAGCAGTTGCTCGACTCGATGGATATCGAGCGCGAGCGCGGCATCACCATCAAGGCGCAGACCGTTCGCATTGATTACAAGGCGAATGACGGCCAAAACTACGTTCTGAACCTGATCGACACCCCCGGCCATGTCGATTTCGGCTACGAAGTCAGCCGTTCGATGCGGGCCGTCGAAGGTTCGCTGCTGGTGGTGGACGCCTCGCAAGGCGTCGAGGCGCAGACGCTGGCCAATGTCTATCAAGCCATCGACGCCGGGCACGAAATCGTGCCGGTGCTCAACAAGATCGACCTCCCCGCCGCCGACCCCGATGCGGTGCGGCGCGAGATCGAGGATGTGATCGGGCTGGATGCCAGTGACGCCGTCCTCATCTCCGCCAAGACCGGCCTCGGCATCCCCGAGGTGCTGGAAGCCATCGTCACCCGCCTACCCGCCCCCAAAGGCGACCGCGCGGCCCCTCTGAAAGCCATGCTGGTCGACTCGTGGTACGACGCCTATCTCGGCGTCGTCGTGCTGGTCCGCATCATCGACGGGGTGCTGAAAAAGGCCGACAAAGTGCGGATGATGTCGACCAACGCCGTGCATCTGATCGACCGCCTCGGCGTGTTCAAACCCGGCATGGAGCCGGTCGACGAACTCGGCCCCGGCGAGATCGGCTTTCTCACCGCCCAGATCAAGCAGGTCCGCGACACAAGGGTCGGCGACACAATCACCCACGAACGCAAGGGCTGCCTAGAGGCCCTGCCCGGCTTCAAACCCAGCCAGCCGGTGGTGTTCTGCGGCCTGTTCCCGGTTGATGCTGCCGAATTCGAAGACCTGCGCGAAGCGATCGACAAGCTGTCGCTCAACGACGCCTCATTCTCCCACGAAATGGAAACCTCCGCCGCGCTCGGCTTCGGCTTTCGCTGCGGCTTTCTCGGCCTGTTGCACATGGAAGTCATCCGCGACCGGCTGGAGCGTGAATACAACATCGACCTCATCACCACCGCCCCCTCGGTGATCTACCTGATCCACAAAACCGACGGCAGCACGCTGGAAATGCACAACCCCGCCGACATGCCCGAACCGGTGCGCATCGACCATATCGACGAGCCGCGCATCAAGGCGACAATTCTGGTGCCCGACGAATATCTCGGCGTGGTTTTGAAACTCTGCCAAGATCGGCGCGGCATCCAGCTTGACCTGACCTATGCCGGGTCACGGGCGATGGTGGTTTATGATTTACCTTTGAACGAAGTCGTCTTCGACTTCTACGACCGGCTGAAATCCATCTCGAAAGGCTATGCCAGCTTCGACTATTCGATGCTCGGCTACCGCGAGGATGATCTGGTGAAGATGGTCATTCTGGTCAACGACGAACCGGTGGATGCTCTCAGCACCATGGTCCACAAAACCCGCGCCGACGCCCGTGGCCGCTCGATGTGCGAGAAACTGAAGGAGTTGATCCCGCAGCACATGTTCAAGGTGCCGATACAGGCGGCGATTGGCGGGCGGATTATCGCAAGGGAAACCATTTCGGCGTTCCGCAAGGATGTGACGGCGAAATGTTACGGCGGCGACATGACACGGAAGCGGAAGCTTTTGGACAAGCAGAAGGCCGGGAAAAAGCGGATGCGGCAATTCGGCAAGGTCGAGATTCCGCAGGAGGCGTTTATTTCGGCTCTAAAAATGGATGAATGATTTTTTTCGAATAGGTATATTGGATGCAAAAACCTTCTGTTCTGCGTCTTCAATTCCTTCTTCGTTGAGCAAGTGAACCAGCGCTTCCCAGATAGCCAGCGGGTTCTCACACGGTCCAATAATAATTTTGTCTAAAATTTCTCCTAGTCCCAGTCCAATTTGGAGATCGTGACTTTTGGATGTCAGAGGTAATTTGTAGATTATCTGCGGTTCGCCCCGACAATTCTCAACTATTTTACTTACATGATCAGATGGGAACAAAGTAGGCGAATGAACTACGCGCCACTCGCGCTCTTCCTGAAATGCTTTGTTCTTTGTAGCAATTACAACAAAGTGAAACGATTGAAAGAGTGATTGTTGCAATCGTTCCCTACCTAATTCTTTTAGATAGTCAACATTTTCTACTAGCCCTCCAACGAATTTTTCGAACTCGCCTTGAAATTCAATATCGTTGCCATAGAAAACTGGAGTCGAGAAGACATTGAATCCGTCTGGGCTAGCCCTGAATAGAGATCCAACTTTCAATACAATTGCGACACCGCAGTTGCCGCCATAAGCCCTCCACATGGACAACCGGCCCGACGTGTCTTCATCGGCGTCATGCTCAGACAGGCAAACTACATACGTACCAAGTTCGATTTGCCGCAGATATAAGTTAAATTCATTGGCGAAATTCTCGGAAAATCCAGCGTGAATACTGTCGAGAAATTTTCTAAACGAATCCCCCGCTGCGCCTTGGTACGCGGCTTTAAGTGTTTCTATTCCATGCCGAATTTCAGAATAGTCATTCATAAATTGTGAATTTCGCAACCATATTTCTCTTCGCTGAATTATGCTGGCTGCCACAGCGGCGGAAGTGTAGTGCACAAATCTTTGATTTTTTTCGACCCCATCAGAAAGTCGCTGCAAGGCCCATGGCATAAAAACGCGCATGTGCTGAAACTGCTCAGGGTCCATTGATTCTAGAATTTTCATCCGACTTAATTCACAAATTGGTTGCCAACGTCGAGCCTGACATTATTTCGTTTCTGATCCTATGTCGGGACACAACGCGGTCGCTCCAAAGCTCACCGCTTTTTCGGTTCGTCTTTTGTATCGCCCCGGCCTGGCTTCGGTATCCGCTCAACCGTTGTGGTCTTCGGATGATCCTTAGCCTCTTCGACCGGAATGAACTGACCGGAACTTGAATCGCGGCCAATATCAAAAGTCTTTCTTTCCTTTGTCATTTGGTATCGCTCCTAGATGTTGTCACACATTCCGCACGACTCGCATAATACGCGATTGCCCAGTAGAACAAAAGAGAAACTGCGACAGCGGGTCGTAATGAGCCGGAAAGTGGTGTTCGCCCCATTAACTTTCAAGGAAACACCCAAACCCAGTGAGATAAATCCCACCGAACCCCGCAAATTCCGTTCCGACCCCCAACCTGAACGGAAACAATAGACGCGCCAGTGGCGCGTTTTTCCGTTCAGCCGCGACGGTGCCGGGCAACTTTTCAGCACACAAAACGCAAGGGCCGCGCCTGCCCATGGGGGTGGGGCGCGCCCGGACAAAAGTCCTGCGGACCTTGTCAGCGCCGAACGCCCTTAGCGCAAGCGAAGGCCCGTGCAAAAAAGCCGAGCCCATCTTTTGTGCCCTCGCGTCCCGCTGGCTAAAGGACTAAGATGGACCTCTGCAGCTTCTGGGGCTGCGCAGATAGGGAGATCAATCATGGCGATGTTCGCGATTGCGATTCCGGTCCTGGCCGGCAAGGCGGACGTGTTCAAAGACTTTATCAGCCAGCTGGCGGGGGCCAGACATGCCGAGTTCGCCGCCAACAGGAAAAAGCTCGCGGTGCGCGAGCGGACGTTTCTCCAGCACACGCCGCAGGGCGAAATGGTCGTGGTCACGCTGGAAGGTGCCGATCCTGCCGGTGCCTTCACCCGCTTCGGTCAGGGAACCGATCCGTTTACGCTGTGGTTCAAGGGCAAGGTGAAGGAGATCCATGGCGTGGACCTTGACGCGCCACCGCCGGGGCCGCTGCCGTCATTGATAGTGGATACGGGCGCATAAGTGCCCTCTGGTGCTGAAATCGCAAGCTGATTGACAGCGCGGGCAGGCGAAGCGAGCCGCAAGGTGGGGTTAACCCCCATCGCCGGTCGAATCGCTGAAATAGTGGGATAAAACCCACCCTACTTGAACGCGCGCGGCTCAAACTCTCGCGGATCAAACGGGATGCCCTTGCCTGCTCGCGTCAACCGGACTTGCTCCTCCAACTCCGCCTTCGGCTTATAAAACGCCGTCGCCCCGCGTTCCTCCATCAGCAACCGCATCCCCGCCCGCAGAATCTCGCTCAAATTCGCATAGGCCCCAGTCACAATCTCGGTCGCAGCATATTCTTGCATCTGCTTGGTCAAATGGACGTTGGGCATGGCGGACTCCTGTCAAATCATGGCCAATAATGGCAGATACGGCCATAATCCGCAAGCAACTCACTCCACCGCAAACACCACCCCCACCTGCGCCGTCACGTTCATCTCGCCCGATGCCACCGGCACCGCCATGTCGGATTCCATCCGCAGCATCGCGCCGGGCATCGGCCCGCCGAACGATACCGGCGTCTCAGACATCGAGATCACCTCGCCAAGCACCACCCCCGCTGCCGCCACATACAATTCCGCCCGCGTTCGCGCATCGGCAACGGCAGCCCGCCTTGCCGCATCCGTCGCCGGTTTGGGGTCAATCAGCCCAAACGAAATCCCGTTGAACGTGTTCGCCCCGGCCGCGCTGACCTTATCCAACACATCCCCCAGCGTCGCCAAATCGCGCACCCGGATGCCGACGATATTGCTGGCGGCATAGCCGGAAATGATCGGTCCGCCCTGATCGTTCACCTTGATCTGGTCCCAAACCGGGTTCAGGTTGATCGCTTGGGTTTGGATGTCCTTCTCGTCAATTCCAGCCGTCTTTAACACCGAAATCACCGCGCTCATCGCCTCGGAATTCGCCCGCAAAGCTGCCCCCGCCGTTTCACCCTGCGTCTCGACGCCGACGCTGATCGTCGCCATATCGGGCGTCACCAAAACCGATCCTTCGCCGGTGACACTGACAAAGCGCGGCAATTCTTCGGCAAAAACCGGGGCGGAAAGGACCGAAATCAGGGCCAAAACGGGGATAAAACGCATGAAAATCTCCTTCAAACGGCGGATTATTGCCTGTCATATAAACATACACGATTAGACTACCACCCGCGATAAACCATTTGTTACGCTGGTATGCCAAGCAGCTTGGCAGTATAAGGGAAATCCGCTGTCGGCCAGCCCTTGGGGGGCCTTGGGGCATGCGGCGATCAGGTCGATGACACAGCCAGAACTGGTGCTGGATCTTTCGGTTGACGGATTATCGCTTTGGCATCCAGCCGAAGCGAAGGATTGGACATTGCTTGGCTTTGCCAGCCTTGAAGACCCCGATCTCAGCGCCAAGATTAGCGAAATGCGCGACGCCGCCGTTGCTGCGGTTGGACCGGATTTCAGCACCATGCTGCTGTTGCCCGACGACCATATCTGGGTGCAGCGCCTGCATTTGCATGGGTTCACCTCACGGGCAAAAGACGAAAACGCCCGCAAGGTTCTGGCCGAAGCAACCTCGCTGCCGGTTTCAGGCTTCAGCATTGCCTATGGCGATACCGACAAACACGGCGCAACCGCGGTTGCCGCAACCACCACCGAGGTGCTAACGGAAGCCCGCAAATTCGCCCGCGACAATGGTTTCAACCCGAAATCTCTGGCCTCGCGCAGCTTTTTTGACGGCTTCTCAACCCGCGCCGCCTTTGGCGATGCGCCAAAACCAATGGCGTTTCTACCGCGCAAAGCCGAAATCGCCGTGCCAACCCCGCGCGCCGCGAAAGCCCCGGCCCGACCAAAATTCAAATTTCCCAGAATCCGCCGCGACTGGGCAATCGGCGGGGCCGCCGCCCTACTGGTCAGTGCTGCCATCGCCTATTGGTCGGTTGATCCGTTTGAACAATTCGTCCGCGCACCCAATCCGGCGCAGGCAGTGGCTGACCTTGCCCTTCCCGATGCAACGTTGCCTGCCCCCGCATTTGCCGTCTTAATGGGCAGCGCGACAAATCCGCATGAAGCTCCGAATTTTAATTCGGAACCCCCACCAAAGAACGTCATCCTCGCCCAAAACAACGACGCCGCCGCGCCAGTGCAAGTCGCGATCGCCTTTGATGCCGCCGGGGTTTACTTCGCCAATGTCCCCTTGGCTCCGCTTACCCCCAGCGGACTGGGAGCGCATCTGGCTTGGACGGCGCCCGCCACAATGTTCCTCGACGTGCCAGACGCCGAGCCCGCCATCGGTGTGGCGGCGCTGCAGAAACCGCCGGTGTTGCCGAATGCGACAATCGCACCGCAAGACAGCGGCATTTTTGCAGACCTGGCGCTCAGCACCGTTTCCACTCGGTCGGTTGGTGGTTTGCCCGACGCACCTTTGGCATTGGATTTGCAACTTCCGTTGACCGGCGGGACGTCGGATTTCCCTTATCGAAACGGCTTAGGCGATCTGGGCGCGCAAGCGCTGGCGGACGTGACCAATGTCATTGCCGATAATATTGCCTTTGCACCCCCGCAGTTGGAGGGGCTGCAACTGGCTTCGTTGACCAGCGACTTGGCAACGCGCGACAGCGCCGATACGCTCATTTCGTCACCGGCACCGCAAATAACCGCTCCCGGTCTGCGCCCTCTGGCACGGCCAGATGCTTTTTCGATCATTCAACCGTCCGAGGCTATCGCGGCGCTGACTCCCGCAACGGAATCGAGCCTGTTTGGTCCGCCTTGGCCACAGGCCGTTGCCACCCCCGAACCCTATCCGGTGACGGAATTCAATCCCGCCGACCCCAGCCAAATTCGCCCCAGACCTCGAGCCGGTGTGCCGATCATCCCCCTCGCCCTCGGGCCCTTGTTCGGGCCAGAGGCGCAACCACAAATCGCCGCGCTCTCCGCTGGTGCGGTCGAGTTTGACCCCAACAATCCATCGCACCTGCGCCCCGTGCTACGCACGGCGGAAATGGAGGCCAAAGCCGCCGCTGCCTCTGTTCAAGCCAGTATTGTCGCTTTGAACCTACCCGCCAGCGCCACATTAGATGTGGGGCTTGGCTGGCAGGAATATAACGCCGACAATCCGGTGCACATACGCCCCAAAGTGCGTCCCGCTTCGCTGCAGCAATTGGCCGAGGAAGGCGATCTTGCGCCGACTTTGCTGGCACTTAAAACCTCGACAAGGCCAACTGCGCGACCGTCAGGTATCGCCGCCATCATCTTGGCCCGCGGCGAAGAACTCGCCGCTGCCCAGGCCGCTGCCGCCGAGGCCGAGGCGCGGGCGCAGTCAGTTGCCGAAGCCACCGCATTGGCAATGGCGGAATCGCAGCCGATAACCGATACTTCTGCCGATGCCGATTTGGCGGCACTGGACGACGCCGAACCCGACAGCAATGTGCAAGTCGCCTCGATCCCGACCAGCAACGACGTTGCCGAAGCGGCAACCATCGAAGGCGGATTGGTAAAAAGTGAAATCAGCCTGATTGGCGTCTATGGCACCGAAACCAAACGTCGTGCTTTGGTGCGCCTATCCAGCGGGCGCTACGAACGCGTCACCGTCGGCGATTCCGTGGCGGGTTGGCAAGTCTCAGCAATCAGCAAAGACGCCATCAGAATCGTCCGCGGCGGGCGCGACGCGATTTTGAGAATGCCGAATTAAAGCAAGATCAAACCAAACCAAAACACTTCGAAAACACCGCACCTATCAACGCCCGCAAAGGCGCGACGGTGCGCAGCACCGGGGCAGGCTTCCAGTGGAAGCATGCCAGCGCCTTCTGCGCAACGCCCGCTAAGCCGTTGGGCTTGATGTGCCCTTTCGCAAGGCCGGTGCCTGGCCGCCGGTGGGTGCGAAGCGCCCGCCGAAGGGGCGGTCAGGCGCTGGCCGACCGGCGGGGCCGCTCGTCGGGTTTTCTGGGAAACGTCGTGGCCGCGAATTGCCACGGGTCAATTCGCGGGGGTGAGGGTTGGGGAACATAGTTGAGCAGATTCTCGGCAAAAGCATTTCTAGCAAACTGTATACCCGGGATTTGATCCGAGGTGGAACCGGTTTTGCCGCCCGAAATGCCGAATTAAAGCCAGCCAGGCCGCCAACCCGCCAGATCTTCGGGCGTATCAATATCAATCACCGCCGACTGGCCCGGCGTTGGGACATTGACGACACATTCAGCATTCGCTGCCAAGATATCGCGCCCACCTTTGTCGCCTTGCAGCGCCGCCAGTTCAGCAAAAAACCGCGCCCCGAACAGAACCGGATGTCCATATTTGCCGTCTTCCGTCACCGCACGACAAAAGTGCCGATTTTGGTTTGGCACATAGGCAGCAACTAACGCGTCGAAATGCGCCGATGTGACGTCGGGCATGTCGGCAAAGGCGACCATAACTGCCTCGGTTTCAGGCGACACAACCGCCAATCCGGCCCGTATCGACACCGCCATGCCATCACGCCAATCCTTCGCTTCGACCATTTTCACCGCCAACCCGTCCAAGACCGCGCGCCGTTCTGGCCTGTCGGCGGCGAGCACCACCAAAACCTCCGCCCCCGACCCCAGCGCTGCAATCGCGCAATGTCGCAGCATTGCAACGCCCCTCACATCCTCCAGCAACTTGTCGCGCCCGCGCATCCGCGACGACGCCCCGGCGGCCAATAAGATGATGGCAACCGATGGAGTCATCCGGGCCGGGTTTCAGGACGCCGCAACCGCTCGGTGATTTGCGCCAGTATCGAAATCGCAATCTCGGCCGGTGATTTCGCCCCGATATTCGCTCCAACCGGCGCGTGAATCCGGGCGATTTGCGCGGCGGTAATGCCATTCTCACCCAACCGAACCATCCGTTTTGTATGGGTTTTCGACGAACCCAGACAGCCCAAATAAAACACCCGCGCTTTCAATGCCTCGATAATCGCCGGATCGTCCAGTTTTGGGTCATGCGTCAGCGTCACCACTGCGGTCCGCGCATCCAGACCAAAAGACTTCAGCGCCGCATCGGGACGGTCGCGGATAATTTTCTGTCCAGGAAAGCGAATATCCGCCGCGAATGCATCGCGCGGGTCGATCAATATCGTGTCATACCCGGCCAATTCCGCCATCGGCAACAAGGCCTGCGCCACATGCACCGCGCCAATCACCGCCAAGCGCAAGGGTGGATTATGCACAGCGCGGAAAACCGCGCCATCAAAGCCGGATTGATCGGAGTGAAACCGCGCATCGGCGGCTTGGTCGTGCCCCGCCATCACCAACCGGCGTCGCCAATCACCGGTGTTCACTTCGTAAATCACCGGTGCGCGCGCGGCGCGTTGTGCTACCAGCGTCTCGATCAACGCGCTCGCAGGCCCCTGCCCGGTGCCGATAGGCTCCACCAAAATGCGGATGGTTCCCCCACAAGCCAGCCCGACCGCAAAAGCATCATCGTCACTGACGCCGTATTCCAGCATTCGCGGTGTGCCATCGGCCAAAGCTTCCAGCGCCTCGGCGACAACTGCGCCTTCCACACAGCCGCCCGAGACCGAACCGGCAATCTCGGATTCCGATGAAATCGCCAGTTGTGATCCAACCGGGCGCGGCGCCGAACCCCAGGTATCGGTGACAGTGGCAAGTGCCGCGCCCTTGCCCGCTTTGATCCACGCCAATGCCGTCTCTGGAATTTGGTCGAACACGTTCATTCTTGCTCCATCATTGCCAGCAATCTTTGTTTTTCACCGCCATCATCGGCTTGGGAAAGCGCAACTGCAAGCTCTTCCAGCGACGCCAGATTATGCACCGAACGAAACGAATCGACATGCGGCAGCAAGGCGCGGATGCCGCGCGCTTTTGGGGCGAACCCGTCCCAACGCAGCAGTGGGTTCAGCCAGATCAATTTGCGGCATGACAAATGCAGCCGTTCCGCCTCAATGGCCAACATATTGGCATCGTCGCGATCCAACCCATCGGTGATAAGCAGCATCACCGCGCCTTGCCCCAACACCCGACGCGACCAATCGCGGTTGAATTGATGCAAACATGCTCCAATTCGGGTGCCGCCTTCCCAATCTTGCGCCTCGTGCCCCGCCGCTCGCAACGCCGCATCGACATCGCGCTGCGCCAAATGCCGCGTGATATTGGTCAGCTTGGTCCCAAAGGTAAAGGAGTGAACTTTCGTCCAATGCGCCGAATTTTGGTTGGTTGCCGCGTGCAAAAAGTGCAAGAACATCCGGCTATAGGTCGCCATGGAGCCGGAAATATCGCACAGCGCCACCAGATTGGGCTGCTTTTCGCGCCGTTCACGAAAACGCAGCGCTTGAATTTCACCACCGCTGCGCAACGCCTGCCGCATCGTGCCACGCCAATCGGGTAAGTTACCGGCGTCGGCACGCCGGGTCCGCCGCGACGGCATCGGTCTGACCAATAGTTCGATCCGTGCTATGGACTTCTGAGCTTCCAGCCGTTCTAAGACCGACATTTGTTCGAAATCTGCATGCCTTTGCACATCGCGTGCCGAAAAACTTTGGGCCGCATCTAACTCAAACCGCCGATCATCCGCAATCACCTCGACATCAACGGCGCGAGAGCCGTCCACCAACGCTTCCGCCGCCCGCCGTTCAGCATCCAAGGGAGCGCTTGGCGCAGTCAAACCCGTCATATGTTCCAGAAATCGCGGATCGCGCCAAAACAGCCGAAATATCTGGGCAAAAACCGCCCGATGTTCCGGGCGCGACACGAAACAAGCGTGCAGCATCCAAAAGAAATCGTCGCGCCGCGCGATTCCAACTTTTTCCACTGCACCGATTGCGTCAGTCACCCGCCCGCTACCGACCGAAAGACCGGCTTTGCGCAAAGCGCGGGCAAAATGGGTGATGTTGTCGACCAATCTACCTTGGCCGACGACCAAACCGGACTCTTCACCCATTCTTCCGCGATCCAAGCGCCAGTTCAGCCTGTGCAGACTGCAAAATGCGCGCCAACTCAGACCCCTGTAGTCGAGCAATATCGTCGCGGTATTTCAGCAACGCCCCCGACGTTTCGGCAATCACCTGCGGCGACAGCGCCACCACATCCAGTGCCACCAGACATTTGGCCCAATCCAAAGTTTCCGCCACACCCGGTTTCTTGAACAAATCCTCGCCACGCAGGCTTTGCACAAAGGCCACCACATGCCGCGACAAATCCTCGGAAGCTTGCGGCACTTGCGCCCGTACAATTGCCATTTCGCGGTCAAAATCCGGGTAATCGACCCAATGATACAGGCAGCGGCGCTTCAGCGCGTCGTGCACTTCGCGCGTGCGGTTCGAAGTAACAATCACAATCGGCGACTCGGCGGCTTTGATGGTGCCCAATTCGGGAATGGTCACTTGAAAATCCGACAAAGCCTCTAACAGAAACGCCTCGAACGGCTCATCAGTGCGATCCAATTCATCGATCAACAACACCGGCGGCCCACCATCTTGCGGTGACATTGCTTCGAGCAACGGGCGGCGGATCAGATATTCTTCGCTGAAAAGTTCATTCTTCAAAGCTGAACGATCACCACCAACTTCCGCCGTGCGAATGGCAATCATCTGCGCCGCAAAATTCCATTCATAAACGGCAGAAGCGGTATCCAAACCTTCATAACATTGCAGCCGTATCAGCCGTCGCCCCAGCATCGCTGCCAAGGCCTTGGCAATTTCGGTCTTGCCGACCCCAGCTTCGCCTTCCAAAAACAGCGGCCGCCCCAGTTTCAAGGCCAAAAACACCACCGTCGCCAGCGGGCGTGCGCAAATATATCCCGCCCGCTGCAGCCGCGCTTGGGTTTCTTCAATGGTTAAAGGCAGCTCGCTCAAACCCGTCCCTATCTACAACAAAATCCAACTCGCCAGCCCCAGAAACGCCAGAAATCCGATCACATCGGTGCTCATGGTCACAAACACCGAACTGGCCAAGGCCGGGTCAGCACCGCGTTTATCCAAGATGATCGGAATCAAAATCCCCGCCAAACCAGCAACCGTCATGTTCAATAACATTGCCGCCCACAATACCAAACCCAATCGGGGTGAACCAAACCAAGCCACCCCCACCAAGCCAATGACCAAGCCAAACAGCACCCCGTTGAACAGGCCGACGCTGACTTCGCGCCGCACGATCCGCCACATATTGGCATCGGTCAAATCGCGCGTCGCCAAGGCACGCACCGCCACCGTCAGCGTCTGCGTTCCCGCATTACCGCCCATCGAGGCGACAATCGGCATCAGCACCGCCAAGGCGACAATCGTCTCAATGGTGCCGGCAAAAAACGAAATGACTGTCGATGAAATCAACGCCGTGCAAATATTGACCGCCAGCCATGGAAACCGCGCCCGGGCAATATCCCAAAAATGGTCGCTCAACTCCTCTTCGCCGATACCGGCCAGCAGCTTCATATCCTCTTCGGTCTCGTCTTCCAGCACTTCCATGGCGTCATCAATGGTGATGACCCCGACCAAGCGCCCCTCGTCATCAACGACGGGTGCCGAAACCATGTGATACTGGTTGAATGCATAGGCGACGTCTTCTTGGCTTTGCTCAACCGGAATCGGGTGGAAATTCTCATCCATCAGGGCCGACAACAACGTATCGCGCCCACTGGCCATGATCCGCCCCAAATGCACCGTGCCAACCGGGTGCAGTTTGGGATCGACGATAATCACATCATAAAACGTTGCCGGCAAATCGTCTTTGCCGCGCATGAAATCGATGACATTGCCCACATTCCAATGCGTCGGTGCCATCACCAATTCGCGTTGCATCAATCGACCGGCGGTATCTTCGGGGTATTGCAGCGATTGCAACACCGCCACCCGCTCGGCATCGTCCAGCGCGTCCAGCAGTTTGCCCTGTTGACCTTCTTCCAAATCCTCGACCAGCGACACAATCTCGTCGCTGTCCAAATCCTGCACCGCCGCCGCCAGAATATGGTCGGGCAGCTCGGTCAAAATCTCGTTGCGCACGCCTTCCGACAGTTCTGACAGAACGTCGCCGTCAATCGCCTGACCCCAGACCTCGATCAGGTTGCGCCGGTTAGTGCGGTCGATCTGCTCCAACAAGTCGGCAATGTCGGCCGCATGCAGCGGCTCCAGCAATGCCACCAAGGTGTCGTGCGATTTGGCTTCGACTGCCGCCAAAATCGCTTCAAGCGTCGCCGCATTCAGGGCATAGGCATCTTCGTCTTCAATTTCGGTTAGGACAGTTCCGGGTTCGTCTAACATACCGCCCTCCCTGTTATGGCTTGGCGTGCTCGCCGATCAGCGCCATAGTGATAAAAACCTGCTGACTTATGGGCCGAAATCGAGCGATACGTCTAGCCCTGGAAAACTGCATATGGCGACCAACGAAACCCTGCTACTCGGCCAAACGCTGGCCTTCGCGCGGCATCCGCACGCGCATGAACCCGGCTCGAATACGCATCACGAACTTCACGGCGCCGTACTGATCCGCGATGGTTTGATTGTGCAAATCGGCAAGGCCATCGAAATGCGCCGCTGGCACCCCGATGTCGATATTATTGACCACGGTGACGGGCTAATCATGGCGGGTTTCGTCGATTGCCACGCGCATTATCCGCAAACCGCCATCATCGCATCTTGGGGCAAACGGCTGATCGATTGGCTGAATACCTACACGTTTCCCCAGGAAATCCTGTTCGCCAACCCGGCCTATGCCCGCGCCATTGCCGATCGCTATTTCGACCTGAATCTTGCCAATGGCATCACCAGCGCCAGCGTCTATTGCACCAGCCACCCTGCCAGCGTCGACGCGTTTTTCGAAGCAGCGCTGGCGCGAAATCTGCGCATGGCAGGTGGCAAGGTGATGATGGACCGCAACGCGCCGGATGCGTTGCTGGACACCGCCCAATCGGCCTATGACGACAGCAAGGCGCTGATCGAGCGTTGGCATGGTCGCAGGCGCCTGACCTATGCCATCACTCCGCGTTTTGCCCCCACGTCAACGCGCGAACAATTGCAGGCCGCGGGCACGCTGTGGCACGAACATCCAACCTGCCTGATGCAAACCCACCTTACCGAACAGCGCGAGGAAATCGCTTGGGTGTGCGACCTTTACCCCGAAACCCGCGATTATCTTGATGTCTACCAGCAGAACGGCCTCACCGGCCCCGGCGCGATCATGGGCCATGCCATTCATCTGTCCGACCGCGAATGGGCCGCCCTAGCCGAAACCGGCACCGCCATCGCCCATTGCCCCACTTCGAACGCCTTCATCGGTTCGGGCCTGTTTGACATGGCCCGCGCCCAAAACGCCCATATTCCCGTCGGACTTGCCAGCGACGTTGGCGGCGGCTCCAGCTTTTCCATGCTGCGCACAATGGCCGCAGCTTATGAAATCGCCCAGTTACGCGGCAACGCTCTACACCCGGAAACGCTGCTGTGGCTGGCGACGCAGGGCTCGGCGGAAGTGTTGCGTATGGCCGATAGAATCGGCAACCTCACCCCCGGTCACGAGGCCGATCTGGTGGTTCTAAACCTCGCCTCCACCCCGGTGATCGCCCAACGCGTCGCACAGTCGAACGACTTCTGGGAAACCATCTTCCCCACCATTATGGTTGGCGATGATCGGGCGATCGAGCAGGTCTATGTGGCGGGGGTGGCGGTGAAAAGTTGACGCCGCTGTCCCAGACTTGATCCGGGACCTCCTTCAACTGTGAAAAGAAGACCCCGGATCAAGTCCGGGGCAGCGGCAATTACCCCATCAACCCCCTCGCCAGCCCATTTTGCCGAGCCGCAATTTGGCCCTCCTCCACCCTTACCAACTGCCCCTCTTTCACCACCGCCCGCCCCTCAACCCACAAATCCCGCACCCGCTGCGGACCGCACAATACCAGCCCCGCCACCGCGTCCCAAGACCCGGCATTCTGCAACCCCGTCACATCCCAAACCGCGAAATCTGCCCGTTTCCCTACCTCCAACGACCCTAAATCGCCGCGGCCCAACACCGCCGCCCCACCGCGCGTGGCCAGCCGCAATGTTTCTCTTGCCGACATCGCATCCGCCCCGCGCGCCACCCGTTGCAACAACATCGCCATCCGCGCCTCACCGATCAGCGAACCTGCATCGTTTGAAGCCGAACCATCAACCCCCAACCCGATCTTCACACCCGCATCCAGCATCGCCCTTATCGGCGCGATTCCCGAACCCAAACGGCAATTCGAGCACGGACAATGCGCCACCCCGGTGCCCGACCGCGCGAACAGGTCAATCTCGCCCCTGTCCAATTTCACGCAATGTGCGTGCCAAACATCGGCCCCCGTCCAACCCAAGTCCTCGGCATACTGTCCGGGCCGACAGCCATACTGCGCCAGCGAATAAGCCACATCCTCGTCATTCTCGGCCAAATGCGTGTGCAACATCACACCCTTGTCGCGGGCCAGCAAAGCCGCATCGCGCATCAATTCGCGGCTGACCGAAAATGGCGAGCACGGTGCAATCCCCACCCGAACCATTGCGCCATCCTGCGCATCGTGGAACGCATCCACCACGCGGATACAGTCGTTTAATATTGAACTTTCACTCTCAGCCAGCGAATCTGGCGGCAATCCTCCCGCCGATTCCCCAATCGACATCGCCCCGCGTGTCGCGTGCAGACGCAACCCAATCGAGGCCGCCGCCTCAATCGTATCCTCCAAGCGCACCCCATTGGGGTAGATGTACAGATGGTCCGACGACAGTGAACAACCCGACAAAGCCAATTCCGCCAGACCGACCTGCGCCGAAACCAACATCTCCTCCGGCCCCATCCGCGCCCAAATCGGATACAGCGTTTTCAGCCAGCCAAACAGCAAGGCATCCTGCCCGCCGGGAACCGCACGTGTCAGGCTTTGGAACAGATGATGATGGGTGTTGATCAACCCCGGCGTCACCACACAGCCAGTGGCATCGACAATTTCATCGGCAAAGCGCGGCAATTCGCCGCCAACCTGCTCGATCACCCCGTCGCGGACAAACAACCCGCCCGCGACTTCGGACCCGGAGTCATCCAACGTCACCAAAACCGACGCATTACGCAGCAACAAAGTAGACATCACGCCAACCCCGTTTCCGGTGTCACATGAATCAACGTCGGCCCATCGGCCGCAAACGCCGCCCGCACTGCCATTTGGAACGTTCCAATTGTGCGCGGAGCCGCCCATTTCGCCCCAAAAGCCTCAGCCAATTTGCAAAAATCCGGATTTCGTGCCACCACCGCGTTCGGCGCAATCTGTCGCCGCATCATCTCGCGTTCAATTTCCAGCAGCTTGCCATTGTCCCACAGAATAATCGGCAGGTTCAGCCCCAATTCCACCACCACGCCCAATTCCTGCATCGTGAACTGAAAACCATAGTCCCCGGCAATCGCAATCACCGGCTTGTTGCCGAGCCCAATCTTGCCGCCAATCGCCGCCGGTAAAGCATAGCCCAAAGTGCCAAACCCATAGGGATGATGCCACAATCCCGGCATTTCCATTGGCCAAATATCCAAGGAAACATAGGCAAACTGGGTCATGTCCGAATAAATCGTCGTCCCCTCTGGCAGGCACTCGCGCAAAGCGTCCGACAGTTTCGTCAACCCCGGCGTCTCGCTATCAACCGCCAAACGCCAATTGGATTTGGCCACAGCAATTGCCGCGCGGTCCCATTCAGCCAGCGCTCGATGACCGTCAAATTCAACCAACAACGCTGCCAAAAACGCCTTGGCACCGGACATTACCGCAAACTCCGCCCGCCACCGGTCGCTCAGCGAATGCGGATCAATATCCACCCGCACCATCGGGCATTCATGGCCCAATTCCTCGCGCCAAAGGTCGGTTTCCCCCAGTTCCGAGCCGACAACCAACAGCAAATCCGTCCGCGAAAAAATCTCCGCGCTGGACGAACGCGCCAAATTCGCCCCAAAACTCAACCCATGCGCCTCTGGCACAATCCCACGTCCGGCATAGGTCGGAAACACCGCGCAGCCCAGCAATTCCACGAGCGCGCGAGCCTCAGCCCAAGCCGTCTTGGCCCCGCCCCCCAGCACCAGCAGCGGCATCCGCGCCTTGCGCAGCAGCGCCGCAACTTCGGCCACAAGCGCCGGATCGGGAAAGGGCAGCGACCCCGCCCGTGAAGGCCTTGGCGGGGCCACAACCAACTCCCGCCCCAGATCAATGGGTATCTGCACATGCACCGGCCGCCCGCGCCCGCAACCAAACCCGGCAAAGGCCCGGTCGATCAACTCATACGCTCCCGCCGCATCGGGCGCTGTATGGCTCCACGCCGCCACGCAGGCAGCAGCGCCTTCCTGATCCAGCATCTCGTGCAGCCGACCATGCGCCAGCGTTCCATCGTTGCGGTTCAAGCAAGAAGAGATCACCAACATCGGCACCGAATCCGAATAGGCCTGCCCCATCGGCGTCATGATATTGGTCAGCCCCGGCCCGGTGATCACATAAGCCACACCCGGTTTGCCGGTGGCGCGGGCATAACCATCCGCCATGAAACCAGCACCCTGCTCATGCCGCGCCAGAACATGCCGGATGCCCGCTTCCTCGATCCCGCGATACATCTCGACATTGTGCACGCCGGGAATGCCAAAAATCACCTCAACGCCACGCGCGCGGAGTGCATGCGAAATCTGTTCACCCAAGGGCCGCATCTGGGTCATTGATCGCTCCGAATTGAATGACCTGATCGTGGCCAGCCCAACCCTGTCCCGTCAACACAAAAAAACCGGTGCATCGCTGCACCGGGTGATTGCTCAGTCGAGAGAAAATTCTGTGCGTTTACGACGCGCGGTTGGTCGGATTGCCGATGATCGACATGAAATCGCGGCGCAGGTCGCGGTCGGTTTTGAACGCGCCCAACATGCTGGAAGTCACCATCGAAACCCCCGGCTTATGCACGCCGCGCGTTGACATGCAGTGATGCTCGCCCTCTAAAACCACTGCCACACCGCGCGGTTTCAGCACGTCCATCAACGTGTTGGCGATTTGCGCATTCATCTTTTCCTGCACCTGCAGGCGCTTGGCAAAGGCATCAACCACACGCGCCAATTTGGATATGCCAACAACCCGGTCAATCGGCACATAGGCAACATGCGCCCTGCCAATGATCGGCGCCATATGGTGCTCGCAATAGGATTCAAAGCGAATGTCGCGCAACACGACCATTTCGTCGTAGCCCTCGACCTCTTCAAAAGTCCGCTGCAACATCGCCACCGGGTCTTCGTCATAGCCCTTGAACCATTGCTCATAGGCCTTGACCACGCGCGAGGGCGTGTCCAGCAAACCTTCACGGCGCGGATTGTCGCCCGCCCATTTCAGCAGGGTGCGCACGGCGTCTTCCGCCTCGGCGCGCGAGGGGCGCACCACAGGAACACTCAGGTCAATTTCCAGCTCCAGTAACGGATCGTGAATGTTCATCGCCCTCTCCATGCCTATGTTTTTACGCGGCACTGACTTCATTTATTCCCGACTGACGGAAAAACAAGTGTGCCACATCCTTGCCATCATCCTAACAGATGATTACCAAAAGATGAACAAATAGTTAACGAGTCAACTTTAGGAAGAGTTAACTCAATTTTTCAAGGCGTTGAGCATGTCCTTAAGCAGATCATCGGCGTCTTCCAAGCCGACGGAAAGCCGCACCAGACCGGGAGTTATGCCCAAAGTGATTCGCGCCTCTTCGGTCAATCGCGAGTGCGTCGTGGTTGAGGGATGGGTGATAATGCTCTTCGCATCGCCCAGATTGTTGGAGATGATGATGATCTTCAGCCTGTTCAAAAACCGAAACGCCGCGTCTTTGCCGCCTTTCAGCTCCATCGACAGCACGGTGCCAAAGGCGCTCATCTGCCGCGCCGCCAGCGCGTGTTGCGCGTGATCCTTCAGGCCGGGAAATATCACCCGGCGCAATTTCAAATGCCCATCCAGGGCTTCCGCCAGCTTCTGCGCCGTCTCGCCTTGCGCCCGACAGCGCAAGTCCAGCGTCTCCAGCCCTTTGAGCATCACCCAGGCGTTGAAGGGGCTTAAAGCCCCGCCAGTATGCTTGAGGAACGGCTCCAGCTCACCGCGAATATATTCCTTGGTCCCTAGCACCACCCCACCCAAACACCGCCCCTGACCGTCGATATGCTTGGTCGCCGAATAGACCAACACATCCGCCCCCAATTCCAGCGAGCGTTGGAAAATCGGCGTGGCAAACACGTTGTCGACAATCAGCTTCGTTCCAACCGCGTGGCACAAATCTGCCACGCCGCGAATGTCGATCACCTCTAGAGTCGGGTTAGAAATCGCTTCCAGAAACGCCAGTTTCGTGCCCGGTCGCAACGCCGCTTTCCACTGCGCCAGATCGGTGCCATCGACAAACGTCACCTCGACGCCATATCGTGCCAAAAGAGTTTCCACGATATACAAGCACGAGCCAAACAAGGCCCGCGCCGAAACCACATGGTCGCCCGCTTTCAGGTTGCACAACAGCGCCCCATGCACCGCCGCCATGCCGCTGGCCGTCGCAAAGGCATCCTCGGCCCCCTCCAGCGCCGCAATGCGCTCCTCGAACATCCGCACCGTCGGATTGCCATAGCGGGCATAGATGAATTCATCCTCGCCGGTTTTAACAAACCGCGCTTCGGCGGTTTCGGCATCGGGGTAAACGAACCCTTGCGTTAAGAAAATCGCCTCGCTGACCTCGCCATACTGGCTGCGCCGCGTACCTTCGTGCACCAATTTGGTGCGGATATTCCAATCTTTGCTCATCTAATATCCCGGGAATCCCGGCCCCTTTCAGCACAAAGCCCCGACCGTATCAGGATCGGGGCCGCGCATGGGCCTCGACCTCTTTAGCGGAATATTTAACGTGGCCCGCAATCCGGCTCAACAAATCACCACGGCTGGTTTGATAAGGCGCGATGTGGCAAAGGTCAAGAATTGACCTTGTATCGGAACAAACATGCCCGAACCCATCGACCTCTATTCGTGGAACACGCCCAATGGGCGCAAAATCACCATTGCCTTGGAAGAAACCGGAATCCCCTATACCTACCATCCGGTCAATATCTACCGGGGCGGCAATGACACGGCGGAATTCCTTGCCATCAATCCCAACCGCCGCATTCCGGCGATCACCGACCCGGATGGACCGGACGGCCAGCCAGTCACGATTTTCGAATCCGGGGCGATCCTGCTCTATCTCGCTCGTAAAACCGGGCAATTCATCGGCAAGACCGAACGCCACCGCATCGAGGTCGAAAAATGGCTGATGTGGCAAATGGGCAATTTCGGACCCTTCTGCGGCCAAGCCGAACATTTCGTCACCGTTGCGCCAAAACGCCAACCTCCCGAAGCTTTGACCTACAGCCAGACCCGTTACATTGGTGAGGCCGCGCGGCTCTACGGCGTGCTTGACACGCAGCTTGCCAAAAGCCCCTATGTTGCCGGTGATTTCTTTTCCATCGCCGACATCGCCATTTTCCCATGGGCCACCGGTTGGGGCGTGCAGGGCCAAGACATCGGCCAATTCCCAAAAGTCGAGGCGTGGCTCAAACGCATCGGCTCGCGTGCTGCCGCCAAACGCGGCGTGATGGTCGGGGCGGAATTGCGCAGCGATATTGTTTCCGAACGTGCGGCGCAGCTGATATTGTTTGGGGCACGACCGGATTCAAACCCATGAAAGCGTCAAACCCCGTGCGCGATTGTTTGGCACTCATATTGATTTTCGGCCTTGTGGCTTGTGGCGGCACGGGTCCTGTCCTTACGCCCAGCGACCAGCCGCGTGCCGAAGGTGCCACCACCGAACGCGTCTTGGTTGCGACAACCCGCGTGGCCTCCGCCGATCCCGGTCTTTATTTTGAAGGGGCACGTTCCGACCACCTAGCCTACCTCAATGTGTCGGTCAGTGTCCCACCCAACCGCAATCCTGGCGACATTAAGTTTCCCTCGCAAACACCTGATCCTGCGAAAGAGTTTCTCTCGCTTGGGCAAAACACTTTGGAAAGTGATGCCTTTTTCCTCGCCGCCGTGAACAATGAGATGCGTGCCCGTCCGAGAGGCCAGCGCGAGATCGTTGTCTTCACCCACGGCTATAATACGACGTTCCCCGAAAGCGTGTTTCGCATGGCGCAGATCGACGCCGATTTCGGTTTCAAAGGTCTTGGCGTGCTCTATTCATGGCCATCAGCCGGTAAAATGCCGCTGTATGTCTATGACCGCGACAGCGTGCTGTTCGCCCGCGAAGGCCTGACCCGGTTGCTTGAGCTGTTGGCCAAAAGCGACGCCGACCAGATTTTCCTGATGGGCCATTCGATGGGCGCGATGCTGACGATGGAAACCCTCCGCAGTCTTGCATTGGCCAGAAAGACCAATGTTCTCAACCACCTGAACGGCGTTATTCTTGCCGCGCCCGATATCGACGTTGACGTGTTTCGCAACCAGATCGGCTATGTCGACACAGCAAAACTGCCGGTCATTGTGATCGGGTCGCGCGGCGACCGGGCGCTCAAGGCCGCCAGCTTCGTCACCGGCGGGCACCCCCGCGTTGGCGATTCCAGCACGATCGACACCCTGCGTGGACTCGGCGTCATCGTGGTTGATGTCACCGGCGCGACCGACGTTTTGGGGCCGGATCATTTGGCATTCGCCACCTCACCAACCCTGCTCAGCCTCATTCAAGATCGCACCTTGGCCGAAGTCGCGCTCAACGGAAGAAGAAACGACAATATCTTTCTGCGCGGGGCCGAATTGGCGTTCAACGTCTCAGCAACCTTGGTTTATCTGCCGTTCTTGGGGTCGAGGTAACGCCGTTGGGTGCGCCGTAGGGTGCGCTTCAGCGCACCGTCAACCCCCGCAACACCCATAAACGGTGCGCTGAAGCTTACCCCACATCGCGCTCCCAGCCGAACCCTCACCGCTCCCACCGCCCTGTGCCGCAGGCGCAGGGCCGCGACCGACCCGCCCCATGGGCGGGCGCGATGCGCCCACCCTGGTCCGGTCGCCGCCTGTGAGGGTGTGGATGGGCGTCAGCACGTGAACGTCGCAGCAAACCACTCAACCGGCCTGTTTCCAGCGTCGTCGCGATGCCAAAGGTGGCTGTTGCCCAAAAACCCCCTCTTCGCACCTGCGAAAGCACCGGTTTCCGCAAAAAATAGCCCGCAAAAAACCCAAAAATCGCCCGAAAACCCGCCAAAAACCCGGCTTTACCCCCCTCAATTGGCCGGAAAACGCCATGCTGCACCGCACAAGCGCGCTTCTTTCGCTCGCAAATTTCCCTGCTGACACGCCGTCATTGTCTGTCGCCATACGCTCCCTAAACACACGATCACCGGTGTGCCAATTGGTAAACATCTGGTTAATTTATATTATTTTATGTAACATTATCAATAGTATACACGATCTGGCACGCGTGCGCGGAATCGAAAAATCACGCACTGCCAATCAATATCCCTGCTGCCAATACCAGCGATCCTCCCACCACCACTTGCAAGGCTGCCCTTAACCACGGCGTTTCCATGTAGCGGTTCTGAATCCACGTAATCGCCCACAATTCCACAAAGACCACAATCCCGGCAACAATCGTCGCGGTCCAGAAATCACCAATCAAATAGGGCAAAGTATGCCCCAAACCCCCTATTGTCGTCATAATCCCCGAGGCCAACCCGCGTTTCAGCGGCGATCCGCGGCCGGAAATCTTGCCATCATCATGCGCCGCTTCGGTAAACCCCATCGAAATCCCGGCACCAACCGAGGCCGACAACCCGACCAGAAATGTCTGCCACGTATCGCCGGTGGCAAAGGCCGCCGCGAATATCGGGGCCAAGGTCGAAACCGATCCATCCATCAACCCCGCCAACCCCGGCTGCACATAGGTCAGAATGAACTGCCGCCGTTCCTTGGCGTTTTCGGCGTCCTTCACTTCACTCGGCGTATGCGCCAGCCCCAATTGCTGCGCCAGATTGCCGTGCCCCTTTTCCGCCGCCGCCAAATCGCCCAGCAACTTGCGGGTATTGGCGTCGCTGGTCCGCGCCGCTGCCGCCTCATAAAACGCTGCCGCTTGCAATTCCATCGCCTCGGCAACCGAGCGAACCTTGGCCAATCCCAATGGCCGCACCAACCAATCCGGCTTGCGGGCGTAATAGCCGCGCACATGTTCACGCCTGATCAGCGGGATGACTGCACCAAACCGGGCCACATGCATGTTGATCAGCCTGGCCCGGTGCAAATCTTCCTCGACCGCCATGTCCAAGAACACTTGCGCCGATGCGGGAAATTCCAAGCGCAGCCCATCGGCATAGCTTCGATAAATTCGCGCGTCGTCTTCCTCCGATGAAATCGCCAAAGCCAGCACTTCCTGCTCGGTCAATCCGGCGAAATCGCGTTTGTCACTCAGGCTGAATCGTCCGAACATGGCGCAACATACACGCAAGCACCTTGCCCTTCTACCCGCCTGCGACTAATTCGGGCCCATGATCCAGACGCTGAAAATCCGCCGCCCAGACGATTGGCATCTGCACCTGCGCGACGGGGCGATGCTGGCCGCCGTACTGCCCGAAACCGCCCGGCATTTTGGTCGGGCGCTGGTGATGCCCAATCTGGTGCCGCCCGTTGCTACCGTCGATGATGCCCGCGGCTACCGCGACCGCATCCTACAAGCCTTGCCCAAAGGCACCGATTTCACCCCGCTGATGACGCTGTATCTGACCGAAACTACCGACGCCAAAGACGTGGCCAAGGCCCATTCCGAAGGGCTGATTACCGCCGTCAAGCTCTACCCCGCCGGGGCGACCACCAACTCTGCTTCCGGCGTCAAAGACTTCACCAAAATCCAGCCAGTCTTGGAAAAAATGGCCGAGATCGGCCTGCCGCTCTGCGTGCATGGCGAAGTCACCGACCCGTCCATCGACATCTTCGACCGCGAGGCGGTGTTCATCACCCGCGTGCTCGAACCGCTGCGCCAACGCACACCCGGCCTCAAGATCGTCATGGAACACGTCACCACCAAAGACGGCGTTGACTATGTGAAATCGACTAATCTCGCCGCCACCATCACCGCGCATCACCTGATCCTCAACCGCAACCACATTCTAGCCGGCGGCATCCGCCCGCATTACTATTGCCTGCCCGTCGCCAAGCGCGAAACGCACCGGTTGGCGCTAGTAGAAGCTGCAACTTCAGGCGACCCGCGGTTCCTTTTTGGCAGCGACAGCGCCCCGCATCTGGATCACCTCAAAGAACACGCCTGCGGTTGCGCCGGGTGTTTCACCGCCACCAACGCAATCTCGTTGCTCGCGGAAGTGTTCGACAGGGAGGACAAACTCGAAAATCTGGAAAAGTTCACCGCACTGAACGGTGCGAATTTCTACGGCGTCGCACCCGCAACCTCTACCATCACCCTGCGCAAGGGCGACCCCATCGCCTACCCCGCCAAACTGCAAACCACCGATGGACCCGTCACCATTTTCGACCCCGGCTTCCCGCTGCACTGGTCGGTTGAATAAAGGAAAAACATGTTCTCCAACTCCTTCCCCGACCGCGCCACGATGGCCAACCTGACCGCGCAAATGCTCTGGGAAATCGGTGCGGTGCATTTCCGCCCGGAAGAACCCTACAAACTCGCCTCTGGCTTGGTCTCACCCTCCTATATCGACTGCCGCAAACTGATTTCCTTCCCCCGCATCCGTTCGGCGGTGATGGATTTTATGACCGCCACCGTCCTGCGCGATGCCGGGTTTGAGGCGTTTGACAATATCGCCGGTGGCGAAACCGCCGGCATCCCGTTCGCGGCCATGATTGCCGAACGCATGGGCTTGCCGATGACCTATGTCCGAAAAAAACCAAAAGGTTACGGCAAAAACGCCCAGATCGAAGGGGTGATGTCCGAGGGTCAGCGCGTGCTGCTGGTCGAAGACCTCGCCACCGATGGCGGTTCGAAACTCAAATTCGTCGAGGCAATCCGCGCCACCGGGGCAACCTGCCAGCACTCAGCCGTCATTTTCTTCTACGGTATCTTCGATGGTGTCGAATTGACCCTTGGCTCGCACGATTTGAAACTGCATTGGCTGGCCGATTGGCACGATGTTTTGGCGGTCGCCAAAGAACAAAACCGCTTTGACCCCAAGACTTTGGGCGAAGTGGAAAAGTTTCTCGATGAACCGCTCAAATGGTCCGCCGACCACGGCGGTGCAGATAAATTGTCGGCATAAAGGGAACAAAATGACACCCGAACAAGCCCGAGCCAAACTTGCCAACTTCGTCTGGGAAGACCCGTTCCTGCTGGAAGATCAACTGGAAGAAGACGAACGCATGATCCGCGACGCCGCGCGGGCCTATGCGCAAGACGGGTTGGCGCGTCGGATTCTGCTTGCCAATCGCAACGAGGTCTTCGACCGCGACATCATGACCGAAATGGGGGCGATTGGCCTGCTCGGCGTCACCATCCCGGAAGAATTCGGCGGCGTCGGTGCCAACTACGTCGCCTATGGTTTGGTTGCGCGCGAAGTCGAGCGGGTCGATTCCGCCTATCGCTCGGCGATGTCGGTGCAATCGTCGCTCGTCATGCATCCAATTTTTGCCTATGGCACCGACGCCCAACGGCAAAAATACCTGCCGAAACTGGCAACCGGCGAATGGATTGGCTGTTTCGGCCTGACCGAACCCGACCACGGCTCCGACCCCGGCTCGATGATTACTCGTGCGAAGAAAGCTGATGGCGGCTACCTGCTGTCAGGCGCAAAAAACTGGATCACCAATTCCCCCATCGCCGACGTGTTCATCATCTGGGCCAAGTCCGACGCGCATGGCGGCAAGATCAAAGGTTTCATCCTTGAAAAGGGCATGACGGGCCTGCACGCGCCAAAAATCGAAGGCAAATTCTCGCTTCGCGCCAGCGTCACCGGCATGATCCAGATGGGCGATGTGTTCGTGCCCGAAGAAAACCTGCTGCCGCATGCCGAGGGCCTGGCCGGGCCTTTCGGCTGCCTCAACCGCGCCCGCTACGGCATCGCTTGGGGCGCTTTAGGTGCTGCCGAATTCTGTTGGCACGCCGCGCGAACCTACACGATGGAACGCAAGCAATTCGGGCGGCCCTTGGCGCAAAACCAGCTGATCCAGAAAAAACTCGCCGATATGCAGACCGAAATCTCGCTCGGCCTGCAAGGCTGCCTGCGACTAGGCCGCCTGATCGACGAAGGTCGCGCTTCAGCCGAACTGGTCAGCCTGATGAAACGCAACAACTGCGGCAAGGCATTGGACATC
>JANOQZ010000009.1:0-70836 GCA_031415055.1 Oceanomicrobium sp.
CCCTTGTTGACGACCAAATCGATGCCCTTGATGACATCCACCGCGCCGTAAGATTTCTTTACATTCTTCAGTTCGATCTTTGCCATTTTTCAGCCCTTCACGCCGCCTGCGGTCAAACCCGCGACGATTTTGCGTTGGAATACAAGTACGAGGATGACCAGCGGGATCGTCACAATGACCGATGCGGCCATGATCGGGCCCCACGGAATTTCCTGCTGCGATGCGCCGGACAACAGCGCAATGGCGACCGGGGTCGTCCGCTGAACCTCTGTCATGGTGAATGTCAGCGCGAACAAAAACTCGTTCCACGCCCCGATAAACGCCAGCAAACCGGTGGTGACCAATGCGGGCCACATCAGCGGCATGAACACCTTGGTGATGATGATCCACGGGGTTGCACCATCCACAATCGCCGCCTCCTCAATCTCGACCGGCAGATCGCGCATGAATGTGGTCAGCACCCAGACCGTGAACGGCAGCGTGAAGATGGTGTAGGAGAAAATCAGCGCCCAAGGCGTGTTATAGATGCCAAGGAAGGTGATCAGTTCGAACAGGCCCGCCAGCACGGCAATTTGTGGGAACATCGACACTGCGAGGATGGTCAGCAACAGCAGTGAGCGACCGCGGAACCTGACCCGAGACAGCGCGTAAGCGGCGGTTACGGCCAGAAACAAGGCAAACGTCACCGTCAATGTTGCCACAAACAGCGAATTTAACGTGTTGCGCGGGAACGAGCCATTGGTCAAAACGCCAATGTAGTTGCCCAAGTCAAACGTCGTCGGCCAGAAATCCACCCGGAAAATCGCCGTTCCAGTTTTGAAACTGGTCAGAATGGCGTAGTAGAACGGGAAGATCGCGAAAACGACGATCAGGACAACGGCAAAGTAAAACGATGTGGTTTTGACGATTTTTGGCATCAGCGCATCTCCTTACCGCCGAGGTCAACTTTACCCAGCCAGATATAAAGCACGACGAATATCGCGATGAATAGGAACAGCAGGGTTGACTGCGCCGATCCATAAGCGAATTTCGAAAAGTCGAACATGTTTTCGCGGCTGATGATCGACATGGTTTTTGTAGACGTCGAGTTTGGAGTCAGCACGTAGATGAGGTCAAAAATCCTTAACGCATCCAGCATGCGGAAGATGATAGCCACCATCAGCGCTGGTCGCACCAATGGTAGAGTAATTTTGAAGAACACCCGTACCGGATGCACGCCGTCAAGATAGGCGGCTTCATAAATATCGCGCGGGATCATTTGCAGACCGGCGAGACACAGCAGTGCCATGAAGGGGGTCGTTTTCCAAACATCAACCACCAGAACCGCGAACATCGCGGTATCTGCACTTGCAGTCCACGCGACGCGATCTGTCATCAAGCCCATGCCGATGAGAATGGCGTTGATCATGCCAAACTGGTCGTTCAACATCCACGCCCACATTTTAGCAGAAACGATGGTCGGGATCGCCCACGGGATAAGGATTGCCGCGCGCACCAAGCCGCGGCCTTTGAATTCTGCGTTCAGAACCAGCGCGACCATGAGGCCCAAAAATGCTTCAAGCGTTACGGAGACTATGGCAAAGCGGACGGTATTCCAAACCGCATTCCACCATTTCGGGTCGGCGAGGGTGCCAGTCCAGCGGAGCTTGCCGCTCGCCAATTCGCGCACCTTCAAATAATTGTCAAAGCCCACCCAATCGCCGCCGTAAAGATCGTTCAACGATGTGTCGGTGAAGCTGAAATAAATGGTGCGGCCCAAAGGCCAAGCGGCGGCGATGAACAGCGCGGCAATCATCGGTAGCAAGAACCACATAGCGGCGCGAACGCGTTGTCTTTGCAGTTCGGACGTTGGCGCGCGTGCAAGTTGGGTGGGTGCGGCGGTTGCGCTCATTTTGTGCGATCCATCTGAACGGGATGATTGGTCTTTGTCGGGCAAGCAAAGCTTCGCAGTGGGGGGCAAGCGGCGCGAACGCCGCTTGCAGTTTAAGTTATCAGCTTACTTCCAGCCGTCGCCTTTGAGGTCGGTCAGATCCGCTTCAAGCGCTTCGAGGTTTTCAGCCGCAGTGCCGGTGCCCGACAAAGTGTCGTGAACAGCCGACCAGAACAGGTTGGAAACTTCGTTATACGATTGTTTCGCCGGTGCCGAAGGACGCGGAACAGCGGCCAAGAACACGTCTTTCCAGCGCGGAATGATCGGCACCGCGGCAGCGATATCCGCATCGTCATACAACGACATGATTGTCGGCAGGTTCGAGTCTTTCAGCGCGCGCAGTTTTTGCGTTTCAGGAGACCCCATGAACATCGCAAAACTGATCGCAGCTTCCTGGTTTGGCGAATATTTGGAAACAGCAACGTTCCAGCCGCCAAGAGTTGCAGCGGAACCAGTTTCACCACCAGCTGAAGGCAGCGGAGCCACGTCGAACAGGCCTTTCACAGCCGAATCGTCGCCGTTGCCTAGACCATAGGCATAGGGCCAGTTGCGCATGAACACGGCATTGCCGGTCTGCCAGACACCGCGGGCTTCTTCTTCCTGATAAGCGAGAACGCCATCGGGAGATATCGTGCCGATCCAAGCCTTCGCCTGCTCAAGAGCAGCAATTGCCTGGGGGTTGTTGATCGAGATTGAACCATCTGGTTCAACGATCTGGCCACCGCCGTGCGATTTAACCCATTCCAGAGCGTCGCAAGTCAAGCCTTCGTAGGCGTTGCCTTGGAAGACAAATCCCCAAAGGTCAGCTTTGCCTTCAGCGCGTTCGGCGTCTTGAATCATCTGTGCTGTAGCTGTCAGCTCGGCCCAAGTGGTGGGAACGGCTGCGCCATGCTTTTCGAGCAGGTCTTTGCGATAGAACAACGCCGGGGCGTCGGTGAAGATCGGCAGAGCTACAAGTTTGCCGTCAACCGTTTGCGATTCGATGATCGAAGGGAAGTGCAGCGGTGCGACGTCGGCAGCGGCAGCGGTCAAATCAACCAAGTGTTCGGCCAATTGCGGTGCCCAGATCACGTCGACCTGATAGACGTCGATGTCGGCGTTACCAGCCGCCAGCCAAAGACGATATTGGCCAAATTGGTCGGTGGTCGACGACGGCATCGGCACGATCGTAACCGTGTTGCCGGTCTCGGCTTCCCACGTTTTTACGAATTCGGTCAAGTTGGCAATGGCGTTACCGGTTGCGCCGGAAACGAAATTGATATTGGCGGCCATGGCTGCCGGTACGAACGTTGCGCTGGCGAGTAGCACAGACACAATTGCAGTAAGTTTCATTCTTGTTTTCTCCCTAGTTGAAATACGTAGAACCCAAAGTGGACCACGACCGCCGGGCATTTTGCCTCGTTAGTGCGGTCCTTTGGCGGATACCCTCCCAAGTATCCAAAACGTTTT
Source organism: Oceanomicrobium sp. (assembly GCA_031415055.1). Lineage (GTDB taxonomy): Bacteria > Pseudomonadota > Alphaproteobacteria > Rhodobacterales > Rhodobacteraceae > JANMOK01. Next base: position 3,380 of record JANOQZ010000009.1, read on the forward strand.
GAATAAAAAGCCGGGAGTCACCTAAAAGTCAAGTCTTGACTCAAATTTTCACGTGTCAAAACGTTACGGTTGATATTTGCTGGGGCAAAACGTTATGTTCTGGCAGCGCTGCCAAAGGGTTCGTGTTCTTATTTGGTGGCTTTTCGACACGCCGAAAACGGGCACGATTGGAACAGTAACTTTATGGTAAAGCTTAAAGATTTGGCACGCGAATTGAACGTGTCTATTACGACTGTCAGTCGCGCCCTGAACGGATTTTCCGACGTAAACGAAGAGACGCGTGCGCGGGTTTCCGCTGCCGCCGAGCGGTTGGGCTATCGCCCCAATATGAACGCGCGCCGATTGGTGACGGGCCGGGCGCATACCATTGGTTTGGCGAATCCCTCCGAATCGTCGCTAATCCACGAAGCGCATATCGCCGAGTTTCTGAGTGGCATTGGCGAGGCTTTGAGCGAAAGCGAATATGATCTGTTGCTGATTCCGTACAAGCAGAACGACGAGATTGAGCGCTATAAACGGGCAATTGCTTCGAATCGCGTCGACGCTTTGATTGTTGGTTCTATTTTTCTGAACGATCCGCGGATTGATTTCTTGCACAAAGTCGGCATGCCGTTTGTTGTGCATGGTCGGACGGAGACTGCGTTGCCTTATGCCTTCATCGATATCGACAACGAATCGGTCGGCTATAAATCCGCGATTGCTTTGTTGGACAAAGGCCACCGTCGGATTGGGTTGTTGAACGGACCGGCGGATATGACTTTTGCCCGTGATCGCGAACTTGGCTATCGTCGGGCATTGGCGGAACGCGGCATCGCTTTTGATTCGGCGCTGACAGACAATGCGATGATGGCAGATGCGCATGGCTTTGCTGCCACGCAAAGATTCTTTGCCTTGAAAAAGCCGGCGACGGCGTTGATTGCCGGGTCTATGGCCAACGCGATTGGGGCGATACGGGCCATCAGGACTGCGGGGCTAATGATGGGCAAGCACGTGTCGTTGATTGCGCACGACGATATTTTCCACTTCCTCAAACCCGAATCGATGGTGCCAACGTTGACAACGACGACATCATCCATGCGGGCGGCGGGGCATCGAGCGGCGGAAATGGCGATAAGATTGCTGGACGGTGAACCGGTGGAAAATTTGCAACAAGTCTGGGACGTGGAACTGAACGAGCGCGAATCGGTTGGACCCGCGCCCGATCAAGGTTGATCGTCAGACTTTGAGGGCGACCTGTTGGGCATCCGATTGGACGCTGAGATCCAACACGCGTTGGATCGTTGTCGCCCGCCGGAAGCTGGGTTCGTCGGTTTTTCCTTTGCGCACAGCGGTGACAAAACGCTGATAGTTGGTGATGACCGGTGCCAGGGCGATGTCTTGCCAAACCGGTTTCAGCATGTCGTCGCCGACGGAAGCCTTCAGTGTGCCCAAATCACCGGCGTTGGTTAGTTCCAACCCGCCTTTCGACCCATAGATGCGCAAGCTTAGGTCGTTGAAATGGCCCGAAGCAAAGCGGGTGGCGTGAACGACGCCGACCGCGCCATTGTCAAAACCAAGGCTCATGGCAAAGCTGTCATTGACGTCGAGAACATACTCGCCAATCCGGTCACCCGGGGCTTTGTGAAAGGTTTTCAGGCGGCAATAGACGTCCGAGACATTGGTATTGGCGGCATAGGACGCAAAATCGAGCACGTGAATGCCGATGTCGCCCAGCGTTCCAAGCGAGCCGTGCTTGGATGACAGGCGCCACAGCCATTGCTGTTCTTTGTCCCAAGCGCCCCAGGCGGGCTGCGCAAGCCAGCTTTGCAGATAAGACGCTTCGATGTGTTTCACGTCACCAATCAGACCAGCGACGACCATTTCGCGGGCTTTTTGCAGCGAAGCAACGTTGCGATAGGTCAGGTTGACCATGCCAACAAGGCCAGATTTTTCGGCGGTTTCGGTCATTTCCAGCGCCAAAACGTGGTTGGTTGCCAAAGGTTTTTCGCAGAACACATGCTTGCCAGCGGCAAGGATTTGCATGGTTGTCGGATGATGTGCAGGGTCTGGCGTCACATTGGCGACGGCGTGAAAATCGCCCCATTTCAAGGCATCGGCCAATGACGTGAATCGATGCTCGACGCGATGCGTGTCGCAAAACGTTTTTAGGCGTTCGGCGTTGGTATCGACGCCGCCGACGATTTCAACATCTGGAATTGTTGCAAAGGCCGTGGCGTGGGAGCTTGCCATACCACCAGTGCCAAGTATGAGAAGACGCATGGGATGATCCTTACCTGAGGCCTTTTTCACCGGCGTGGTGCAGTTTCGGCCCGCGTTCTACGATCTTTTCGGGGGCCTTATCAACCGGCACATTGGGTGCATCGGTCGGGTCTTTGATGGCGGGTTGCGGATTGTGCGCCCAGTTCACCGCGTTGCGCAGCACTTGGCCAACGGTTTTGTCGTGATAGGTCGGATAGGTTTCGTGACCGGGGCGGAAATAGAAAACATTTCCGGCACCACGACGGTAGGTCAGGCCGGAGCGAAATACTTCACCGCCTTGGAACCACGACACAAACACCGTTTCCAGCGGTTCGGGCACGCCGAAAGGTTCGCCGTACATTTCTTCGTTTTCCAGCTCGAAATAAGGGGGCAATCCCGCCGCGATGGGATGGCGTGGGTTGGTAACCCACAGGCGTTCGCGTTCACCAGCTTCGCGCCAAGTCAGATTGCACGGCGTGCCCATAAGTCGTTTGAAAATCTTGGCGAAATGGCCGGAATGCAGCACGATCAGGCCCATACCCGCCCAGACACGTTCGGCGACACGCTCGACTATCGCGTCCTGCACGTCGCCATGCGCCGCGTGGCCCCACCAGACCAGAACATCGGTTTCGGCAAGTCGTTTTGTGGTCAGACCATGTTCTTTATCTTGCAGAGTTACCGTTGTCGCCTTGATGTTTTTGTCTGCATTCAGCGCTTCGGCAATCGTGCCGTGCATACCCTTGGGGTATATTCCAGCGACGATCTTGTTGTTCTGTTCGTGGACGTCTTCGCCCCAGACGAGCGTGCGGATAACCATGAGAATCTCCTTAGCCGAGCGTTGCGGGACGAAATGAAGACATGCGACGGATTGGATGGAATCAGCGACTATCATATTTCCGAAACGTTTTGAAAGATGAATTGCGCGGGCACACTACGATAGTTCCTGACTCGTCCAAGCCGATGGCACGTCGGACGGCGGCAACTTTGCAAGGGCGGACACGAAATTTACGAAATATTAACTGGGTTTGGCTATGGTCCCGGCGTTCGCGGTTCGGAAATTTTTTCGTCTGCAAGCAAACCCGTTACGTTCAAAAAGCGCATCTGCGAGAGTTGGCCCAAAGCCACCTCGCCCATATTGGATTCAAAATGACAGATACATTCAAAAGCCATACCCAGAACCTGACGGCACCTCCGCCATCGGCGGCCGAAATTACACCGTCGGACGCAGTTGATTTAGCCTTTGCCACCCGCGCGATTTACGTGGGCGGTGCTGGGAACCTGAAGGTGCGCATGCTGGACGGTTCGCAAATTACTTTCACCAATGTGCAGGCTGGCGCGCAATATGCCATGCGGGTTGACCGTGTTTTAGCGACCGGCACAACGGCCACAGGAATTGTTGCCCTTTGGTAAGAATGTTGCCGGTGCGGCGTAGCCGTCGCGCCGGCATTCAGCCTTTTACGCGCTGATAGGCAGCAATCAAGTTATCAACTTGGTGATCCCAGGACAGTTCATTTTCTACCCGACGCCGACCGCGACGGCCCATTTCCGCGCCCAAGGTCGGATCGTCGAGGATTTGGATGATTTTTTGGGCGAGGTCTGCAGCGTCGTTTGGTTTGGCGTAAAGCGAGGCATCCATCGCCGAGAAGCGCCCTTCGACAACATCGAATTGCACGATTGGCTTGGAAAACGCCATGTATTCCAAGATTTTGTTCATGGTGGATTTGTCGTTCATGGCGTTGACGCGGTCTGGGTTCACACAGACATCAGCGGTTGCCAAAACGGCAAACAAGTCTTCGTCGGGCGCGCGACCGGCAAAGGTGACGTGATCACACAGCCCCAAATTTGTCGTCAAGACCTTGAGCGCGGCCAGTGCTGGCCCGCCGCCGACAAGACAAAATTGCACATCGCGTTGCATGTCGTGGACAATTATTCGGGCGGCTTCCAGCAGCAGATCGATGCCTTCTTGGTCGCCCATAACACCGACGTAGCCGACCAAATGTTTACGCCCATTGCGCCATTTGCCATCGGCGGAATTTACGTCAAGCCGGGTTAAATCGGGGCCGGAGCGGACGACGAAAATGTCGGCATCATTTTTGCGACCGCGCTCACGCGCGATTTGCGCATAGGACGAATTGGTCGAAATCATCACATCGGCGGTCCAAAAATTGATGCGTTCAAACAACAGCATCAAGCGCCAGAAAAACCCGCGCTTGTTGAATTTTGCTTCGTATAGTTCCGGGTTAATATCGTGATGATCAAAAATGTAACGCTTGCCGAAAAGTTTGAACTGCCAAGCGATCAGGAAGATCAAGTCAGGCGGGTTGCAGCCTTGGATCGTGTCAAACCCGTGCCGCCAGAATATTTTCCAAGCCAACCGGGTTTCGTGAAACAGGGCGGCGCTGTATTCCACCAAAAATCCAGAAGCACCTTTGGCGTCCAGTGGCAACGAATGGCGATAGATGTGAACACCGTCGATTAACTCATACCGCTCCTCATAGCCCTTGCCGGTCGGGCAAATGACACAGACTTGCGCACCTGCCGCGTGCAACGTGCGGGCCTCGTGCCAAACACGCCGGTCAAATGGGGTTGGCAGGTTTTCCACGACAATAAGCACCTTGCGTCCCAGCAAGGGCTTTTTGTCTGTCATCGCAAGCAAGCGTGGCATTTCCAGAACAATAGGGGACATTTTCACAGCAACACTCACGGTAAAGCGTTAATATCCATGACTTCTACATCGGCGGCGAGCGAAAGCTGCTTAAATGTAGCATTTGCGGCAATGATCCGCTCATAATGTGTTGTTTCTGCATGGGTTTTGGTAACTAACAGGCGTTCCAACGTCGGAAGTTGGCTAAAAGCATATCCCAAATTGGCCCCGATCAGTTTGGCGGCATCGATTGCTGGGTCAAAAATTTCCAGATCGAAACCGGCGGCGAGGAATTTTCGCGCCAAATCGACGTTCGGACTTTCGCGCAAATCATCCGTTGCGGCCTTGAATGCCAATCCGGCCATCAAAACCTTGCTTTTCGGCGGCAAACCGGCGCTGGCATATTCGTAAATGGCATGTTTGTGCGCTTCGTTTGAGCGTATTAGCGCGTCAACCAGATGGGTGTTCGCGCCGCAATCTGCCGCGATATATTGCAGAGCGCGCACGTCTTTTGGCAGGCACGAGCCGCCAAACGCCCCGCCCGGACGGGTGTAATAGGGCGAGATGTTCAGTTTGGTGTCGGAAACAAAAATTTCATGCACTTTGCTGGCTTGAATGCCAAGTTGCAGGCAGACGCGGCCAATTTCATTGGCATAGGCAACTTTCACGGCGTGCCAGGAATTATCGACGAATTTGGTGACCTCGGCTTCCCGATAGCCAACGACAAAGGTCGGTGCGTCGATATTGGCGTTGAGCCTAGTCATCACGTCATTGGGCCGGCCGTCCTTGGTGCCAATCACGATTTTGGGGGGGTCAAAGTAATCCTTGACTGCCGAACTTTCGCGCAGGAATTCCGGGTTATAAACGATGTCGACTTCGTTTAGCCGGTCCGGGCCTAGTTCGGCGGCAAATATCGGCGCAATCAACTCTTCGATTGATCCGGGTCGAATGGTCGAGCGGAAAGCAACCGTTAGGGCTTTGCGGCGCTGCGATTTCATGGCCTGTGCGATGTGCCGCGTGACCTCGGCGATATAGTGCATATTGTGCGAACCGTCAGCGGACGAGGGTGTGCCAACGCAGACAATCGCGAGGTCGGCATCGTTCAAAGCGCCGTTGATTTTGGTCGCGGCCGCGATCAATCCTCTGGCCAGTCCCGAGAGTAAAAGTTCGCTAACGCCGGGTTCAACAATGGGGCTTTCGCCGCGCAGAATCGCCGCGACCTTTTTCTCGCTGACATCAATCCCGGTGACGTGATGCCCTTCGCTGGCAATACAACACGCCGCGGTGAACCCAACATATCCCAGCCCAAATATGACAATCTTCACAGTAGTTACTTTCCTGCCTCGTCAGCGTGAGGACCTGTCCCGATCCTTGTGCTGCCCCCATTTAACAGACAATCGCCCCACGTGCGAGGTGCAGCGGCATGAATCACGGAGAATTGGCCAATTTGCCTAAATTTTGCCTCTCGAATTGTCGATAGGCTTATGCGCAGAGTCTGCGGCAGAATTTTGACAAGGTGGAGGTTGGTTAAATGATTGTTCCTGTCATCTTATGCGGTGGCTCGGGCACGCGGCTTTGGCCGGTTTCACGCAAATCTTACCCCAAACAATTTGCCCCGTTACTGGGCAAGGAAAGTCTGTTTCAGGCATCGTTGCGACGGTTGCAGGGGCCACAGTTCGATGCGCCAATGATTTTGACCAATGCGGATTTTCGCTTTCTGGCGACCGATCAATTGGCCGAAATCGGCTTGGAAGATGCGCGAATCCTGATTGAGCCGGTGGGGCGCAACACGGCACCGGCGATATTGATCGCGGCTTTGAGTTTGCGTGAAACGCCCGATGCGCTAATGTTGGTTGCGCCATCGGATCATATCATTGCTGACGACACTGGTTTTGTCGCGGCGGTTATGGCGGGGGCGGAAGCGGCGCAGAGTGGAAAGTTGGTCACATTCGGCATAAAGCCGGATCGGGCGGAAACCGGGTATGGTTACCTCGAACTTGGTTCGGCATTGGCCAACTATGATCCCATAGCACATGAACTTGTGCGGTTTGTCGAAAAGCCCGATGCAAAAGCGGCTGCGGAAATGCTCGGTTCCGGCCGCTATTTGTGGAACGCGGGAATATTTTTGTTTCGGGTGAAGGACATTCAGGCAGCATTTGCCGCGCATGCCCCTTTCTTAGTGAAACCCTGCGAAGACGCCTTGGCGAAGGGTTCCGATGATTTGAACTTTTTCCGCCTTGATGAAGCCAGTTACGCGGCGTGCAAGGATATTTCCATCGATTATGCCGTCATGGAAAAAGCGACGGATTTGGCGGTTGTTCCCTATGCCGGTGGCTGGAACGATTTAGGCAGTTGGGACGCACTTTGGCGCGAGAGTGGGCCGAATGCGAAGGGTGTAGTGACACAAGGTAATGCTTTGGCGTTGGACTGCGAGAATGTGTTGCTACGCTCGGAAGAGGAAAACCTTCACATCGTTGGGTTGGGCCTGAAAAACATCACCGCCATCGCCATGCGCGACGCGGTTCTGGTCGCTGATATGGGCAGTTCGCAGCGGGTGAAAGACGTAGTGGACGTGCTGAAGAAGGCCAAAGTTTCACAAGCGGTCGACTATCCGCGCTTTCATCGGCCTTGGGGTTGGTATGAGACCCTGTCGCTCGGCAAACGGTTCCAAGTCAAACGCATCATGGTCAAACCGGGCGGGCGATTGAGCCTGCAAAGCCATGTGCATCGCGCTGAACATTGGGTGGTGGTTGAAGGAACTGCGAAGGTGACGGTTGATAAAGAGGTTAAACTGCTGACCGAGAACCAGTCGGTCTATATTCCTTTGGGTGCCGTGCATCGGATGGAAAACCCCGGCAAGGTCAACATGTTCCTGATCGAAGTGCAAACCGGCACCTATTTGGGCGAAGATGACATCGTGCGTTATGAGGACATCTATGCCCGCACCTAAATTGGTCGTCACCCCCAACACCTGGGATTTCCTGTTGGAGCCGATGATCGCGCCGACCGGTTTTCGGGAATATGACGCGCGATGGAAGTATCCCGACGACATCAATTTGCCGGGTGTGACGGCGCTAGGTTTGGGGTTGGGGACGCAAATCCACGAACGTGGTATTCGCCCCGACATTGCTGTCGGGAACGACTACCGCGACTATTCTTTGGCGATTAAAAACGCCCTGATGATTGGTTTGATGCAAGCCGGTATTCGCGTGCACGACATCGGCCCTGCCCTGTCACCGATGGCCTATTTCGCGCAATTTCATCTTGATTTGCCGGCTGTTGCAATGGTGACGGCATCGCATAATCCGAACGGCTGGACCGGTGTCAAAATGGGGCTGGAGCGGCCTTTAACGCATGGGCCGGACGATATGGCGCGGCTGCGCGACATCGTGCTGGGCGGGCTTGGTTTGGTGCGTGGTGGTGGGTCGATTGCTCGTGTCGATGGTGTGCGGGCCGCCTATATCGACGATCTGGTTGGCACCTATCGGATGAAGCGAAAGTTGCGCGTGGTTGTCGCCACTGGCAACGGCACCGCAGGGGCATTTGGGCCGGAAGTGTTGCAGCGGATCGGCGTCGAAGTAATCCATAGGCACACGACGCTCGATTATACCTTTCCACACTACAACCCGAACCCCGAAGCGCTGGAAATGTTGCACGATATGGCAGAGGCCGTGCACGAAAATCAGGCGGATATGGCCATTGGATTTGACGGCGATGGTGATCGGTGCGGTGTGGTTGACAACACTGGCGACGAAATTTTTGCAGACAAAATGGGCGTCATTCTGGCACGGGATTGGGCCGCAATTTACCCGAAAGCTCAGTTTGTCGCCGATGTGAAATCAACCGGGCTATATGCGTCCGACCCATTGTTGCGTTCGCTGGGTGCGACAACGGATTATTGGAAAACCGGCCATTCCTATATGAAACGCCGGGTCAAGGAACTGGGGGCTTTGGCGGGATTTGAGAAGTCGGGGCATTACTTTTTGGCACCCCCTATTGGGCGTGGCTATGATTGCGGCATGCGGGTGGCGGTGGAGATTTGCAAGCTGATGGACCGGCATCCCGGAAAATCGCTGTCAGATTTGAAGGATGCCTTGCCGAAAACCTGGACCACACCGACGCTTTCGCCGTTTTGTGCGGACACCGAGAAATACAAGGTTCTGGAACGCTTGATGGACAAGGTCTCAGACCTAGCCGCCAAAGGTGGCAGTCTGGGCGGGCAAAAGATTGCGCAAGTCATCACGGTGAATGGTGCGCGAATTCAGCTTGAAAATGGCGGTTGGGGTTTGATTCGCGCCTCGTCCAACACGCCAAATCTGGTCGTCGTTTGCGAAAGCACTGATAGCGAGGCTGGAATGCGTGCGATATTTGACGACCTGGACAAGCTGATTCGCACCGAGCCGCTTGTCGGCGACTATGACCAAAAAATCTGAAGGTTTAGAACGGCGAACTTGGCATGTGGAACAGTAAATAATGGCCGAATCCCACGCATTCACAATGGCCGAATTTGCCGAATTGGTTTTGACACCAGCGTTGACTTCGGGCGGTCAGGTGATGTTCAAAGTCCTAAGCGGCAGGTTGGATGCGCCCAGTCCGGCATCGCTGGTCAAGCTGTTCCTCGACCCACTGATGATTCTGGCCCTGACGATTTACGCCATTGGCACGGTCGTGTGGATTTATCTGCTGCGCAAGGTGCCACTATCGAACGCCTACCCGTTCATGTGCTGCCGTTCTGCCTTGTGCCGATACTGTCGGCCTATTCCTTGGGTGAGCCGTTGACACTGCGCACCGGCATTGCGACGGCAATGATTATTGCAGCGTTGTTTGTGGCAAATACATAGTCATTCCGCAGCGCGAACTTGCGATTCGGAATTTGTCCGCCACGGTACCGTTGCAGATTGGACGGGCCTGACTTTTTGAAACAATGCCCAATGCAAATCTTCTGAAGGATAGGGCAGCCAAAGTTTGTTGGGGATGATACCGACGACTTTCGATAGTGCTTTGCCCAGCGCGCTTTTCGCCGACAATTTCTGGCGCAGCAGCGACTTGGCATGTTCGCCTTTCACCCAAAACTTTGGTCGCCCCGCAGCCACCGGCGCAAATCCAAACCGCGCCGCGACAAGATTTAGGTCGTAAGGCGCGAACCAACGCACAACACTGGGTGGCGAATATTCCTGCCATCGCCGGCCCAAAAGCCGCGCTGTCCAACTATTCCGGTTGCATATTTCGACCAGCCAATAGCCATTTTCTGTCGTCGCATTTGCCGCCGCCGATAAGGCACTTTCCATGTCATGGAAATGTGGCAGGACTTGAATCATTGCAACCAGATCGAACTTTTCGACACTGGCGATATTTTCAAACGCGGCAGTTTTCATGGTTTCGTCGAAATATAGAACACGGCCCGGCTGCATGTATTTGGTCAGGAGTTTGGTATACCAACCCGCTCGGTCGCGCAGAATTTTGTCCGGCAGTATTTTACCCCGATTATCGTCAGCACAATCCGAAGTTGGCGGCGACTCTTGCACATATTGGTGGGCGCAATCGCTGCACTCAAAAATCTTGTGGTCAAATTTTGTGAATATAAAGTGGGAATACTCACCACAAATCGGGCAAACCATAAGACAAAACTCGCTACCACAAGCGGCTAAATAGGCCGCTCCCCGGCGCTGGTTTACCATGAATCGAACGCAACAACAATCATTGACGCAAAATGAATAAATGCTTGTTAATTCTGGCAAACTTGACTATGGTCCGTCGATGCCGCCGGTGAGTGATCATGCGTAAAATTCGTGTTGCCAGTGTATTTGGCACAAGACCAGAAACGATCAAGATGGCTCCGGTCCTGCGGGAACTGGAACGGCTGTCGGATCGCTTTGAATCGCAGGTTGTCCTTACCTCGCAGCACACCAGCCTGATTGCGCCGTTGCTGACATTCTTTGGCATCGACGCCGATTTTGATTTGAACATCCTCAAGGCCGGACAGTCGTTGGACGAATTGCTGGGCCGTCTGGTGATTGCTCTCGATCCGGTATTTGAACAATGCCGCCCGGATGTGATTCTGGTTCAAGGGGACACAACGTCGGCATTGGCCGGGGCTTTGGCCGCACATCACCGGCAAATTCCGCTGGTGCATGTCGAAGCGGGCTTGCGGTCGGGTAATCGTTACAGCCCGTTCCCCGAAGAAATGAATCGGCGGTTAGTGACACAACTGGCCACCCATCACATGGCGGCGACGCAATCTAACGTCGATAATCTCTTGGCCGAGGGAATTGCCGAATCAGCTATCAGCCTGACCGGCAATCCGGTTGTCGACGCCTTGCAGCATGTGCTGGCCAACGCAAAGCCATCGCCCGAATCATTGGCTTTGATTACTGAGCTTTCGGCGCACAAAGTCATCGCTCTTACCACACATCGGCGCGAGAATTTTGGCCATCAACTGCAAACATATATGCAAGTGCTGGGCGATTTTGTGCACGCCCATGCCGATACCGCCCTGATATTTCCGGTGCATCCAAACCCTGCAGTTATCGAGCAATGTCGGCAATCGCTGCGCGAAAGCGACCGCATCAAGTTAGTGGCGCCAATGAATTACCCTGATTTTATGCATGTATTGAAAGCAAGCTGGCTTATTGCATCCGATTCAGGCGGTATTCAGGAAGAAGCGCCATCGCTGGGAAAACCGTTATTGGTTCTGCGCCAAGAAACGGAACGACCAGAGGTGGTTGAATGTGGCACCGCGAAATTGGTCGGCGATGATCCGGGAAATCTGATGCAACTGCTGGAAGAAACGTATATGCTTGGTAGCTGGGCGGAACGGGTGCAGCAGATCAGAAATCCATTCGGCGACGGCGATGCGGCAAAACGAATCGTTTCGCAATTGGCGAAGGAATTTTGAAGGCGCGTTTCGCGTGGGGGATTTGAGTAGTGAGTATGCGTTTTGGCTGAGCATTTTCTGACAATCAATCTGGAAGACTATTTTCACGTCGGTCCGCATAGCGGAGTGATTCCTCAACGCTATTGGACCCGCTTTGATGCCCGCGTTGAACATAACGCGCGGGTAAGTTTGGATTTGCTCGACAAATACGGCCATAAAGCAACGTTTTTTGGCTTGGGCTGGATTGCCGATCAGATGCCGCATGTGGTCAAGGAAATCGCTGATCGCGGGCACGAGATTGCCAGCAAAGGCTATTTCCACCGACCGGTCGCCGACATGTCTCCCGAAGAGTTTCGCGCCGATGCGGTGAAATCGCGTGTCGCTTTGGAAAATGCCAGCGGGCGTGAAGTTAAAGGCTATCGCATCGCGCGGGGCTGGTTTGCCGAAAAAGACCTTTGGGCGCTCGATATTCTGGCGGACGAGGGTTTTGCCTATGATTCGAGCCTGCGCATTCTTGGCCTGACGTCCGCCAAAACGGCGGCTTTGGGCAAACTGCATCAGCGCCAAACCAAAAGCGGACCAATCTGGGAAGTGCCGCTGTCGTCGTGGCGGTTCATGGGCCTGTCGGTGCCCATTTCCGGCGGCAATTACGTGCGGCAATTGCCCGATAAGTTCATTCGCAATCGGATCGCCGATTGGGACAAAAATGCCCACGCGCCGATGACATTTTATTACCATGTCTGGGAACTGGACCCCGATCAACCACGTATCGAAGCCTCGCCGCGCCTCAACCGGCTGCGCCAATACCGCAATCTGGCGTCCATGCCCGAACGTATTGCTCACTATCTTTCGACCTACAAATTCCAGCCGATTTCTGAAGGCTTGCAGCTTGAGTTGAAGACAGTGACTGCCTCGTTAACGGCAATGGTCGAAACCAAGGCTGTCGAGATTTCGGCGCACCGCAAGCCAGTGACCATCGCCGTGCCCTGCTATAACGAGGAATTGGCGATAAATTACCTCGCCAACACCTTGCGCCAGTTTGACAAGGATTATTCGCCGCAATTCGAGCTGCACTATGTGTTTGTCGATGATGGCTCGTCAGACAAGACTTTCAAAATGTTGAATGCGGTGTTTGGCAAGAACCCCCGCACCAAAGTGGTGCAGCATCCGCAAAACCGTGGTGTGGCAGCCGCAACGATGACCGGCCTGCAAAACGCCGAAACCGAGATCGTCTGCGTGATTGATTGTGATTGTTCTTATGCACCTGAGCAGTTGATCGACATGATACCGATGCTGTCTGATGACGTCGATATGGTCACCGCTTCGCCCTACCATGCTAAAGGTGCGGTTTTGAACGTGCCGGAATGGAGGCTGTTTCTGTCCAAAGGATTGTCGCGGTTGTATCGCATGGTGCTGCGCCACAAACTGGCGACCTACACCGCCTGTTTCCGGGTTTACCGGCGCAGCGCCGTGGTTGACTTGGAAATCGAAAACCCCGGATATTTCGGGATCACCGAGATTCTGGTCAAACTGGATCAGAAAGGCGGCGGTATCGTCGAATACCCCGCCGTGTTGGAATCGCGCCTTTTGGGCCATTCCAAAATGAAGATCGTCAAGACAATCTTCGGACACTTGGGGCTTTTGAAAGAGGCGCTGCGTGCTAGGGGAAAGCCTGAATTAACTGTAACGAGCAATGGATTTGCAAAATGAACAAACATGCATCGGACATTATGAACGACATCGACCTGCCTTCCGACCAGAATTCCACGGGCCGCACCTTGGGTGAGGCCGAAATCGCCGCGCTGGAAAAAGTTATCCGCTCGGGCATACTGACCTCGACCAAAGGCACCTTTGTGGCCGAACTCGAGCGTCGCTTTGCGGCGCTGATCGGTGTTAAACACGCTATCGCCTGTTCCAGCGGCACGGCTGCGGTGCATTGCGCGGTTTTCGCACTGAATTTGGAACCGGGGATGGAGGTCATCACCACCGCAATCACCGATATGGGGGCAATTGCACCGGTCCTGATCCAAGGCAACATCCCGATGTTCGCCGATGTCGACCCGGTTACGTTGAACGTCACCGCCGAAACCGTCGAACGCGCGATCAGCGACAAAACCGGCGCGATCATGGTCACGCATCTGTTCGGCAATCCGGCCGAAATGGCAAAGATCAAGGCTTTAGCAGACCGCAAAGGCATTCCGGTCATCGAAGATTGCGCACAGGCCTTTATGGCGTCTGAGGCCGGCGCGATGGTGGGCACGACCTCGGCGCTGGGCTGTTTCTCGCTGCAGCAGGGCAAGCACATCACCACCGGCGAAGGTGGATTGGTGACGACCAATGACGACGATTTGGCTCGTCGTGTGCGTCTTTATGTAAACAAGGCTTGGGGTTACGGCGACCCGAAGCCCGACCACTACTTCCTGGCGCTGAATTATCGCCTGACCGAACTGCAAGGCGCGGTTGCCGTCGCACAACTCGACAAACTCGACTGGGTTGTCGATCAGCGCACCAAAATGGCAGGCATGTTGGATGAACGGCTCGCGGGGCTCGAAGGCGTGATGGTTCCGCCGGTGCTGCCAAGTGCCAAACACGTCTATTGGAAATACGCCTTGACCGTGGACACCACCAAAATAACCGGCGGTCCGGTGGCTTTGGGGGCGGCACTGAAAGAATGCAACATCCTGACCGCACCGCGTTACATCCAGAAACCAGCCTTCGCCTGCGAAGTTCTGCGCGACCAGCGCACCTTTGGCGATAGTCGCTGGCCCTTTACCTTGGCGCGGCCCGAAGCGGTGGATTATTCACCCAACCGCTTCCCCGGAACCTTCAAAGGGTTGGAGCAGGTTCTGGTTTTACCGTGGAACGAACTGTACACCGAGGCGCATGTTGACCACATCGCCAACTCGATAATCAGCCGCCACGACCGGCTTTTGAACGCGTAAACAGGGGCATTTGTGATGAAACAGATTGGAATTATCGGGGTCGGCGCTATCGCACAGGCCTATTTGAAAGCGGTTGAGGACAGCGGCGTCGCCAAGGTCGCAGCCATTTGCGACATCCGTCCGGCAGCGGTGCAAGCGGCAGCGGAAACGGCGGGCTGCAAAGGCTTCACCTCGCATCAGGAAATGATCGAAAAGGTCAAACTCGACGCGGTGATCCTGTGCACGCCACCCGTCACGCATGAAGATATTGCCACGTTCATGCTCGAGCGGAAAATTCCGGTGCTCTGCGAAAAGCCGCTTTCCATCGACGAAGCCAGTGCCAAACGCATTCTTGATGCGGGCAAACGCAACGGCACCTTGGTCGCCATGGCGTCAAAATTCCGCTATGTCGAAGACATCATCAAGACCCGTTCGATCCTTGTATCGGGCCTGTTGGGCGACGTGCATTTGGTGGAGAACGCTTTCGTTTCACCGGTCAATATGTCCAACCGCTGGAACAGTGACCCAAAGGTCAGCGGCGGTGGCGTGTTCATCGACAATGGCACGCATTCGGTCGATATCCTGCGCTATCTGATTGGCCCGATTGCCGAGGTGAACCTTGTCACCCATACCTTCACCCAAGGCATGGATGTCGAGGACAACGCTTTCCTCAACGCCCGCACCGCCGATGGGGTTAGCGCAAAGGTTGACCTGAGTTGGACCTTCAACAAGGAATCGGCGAACTACATTTCCGCCTATGGCTCGCAAGGGGTGATCCATGTTGGTTGGAAATCCAGCCGTTACAAGCAACACTCTTCCAGCGATTGGGTCACCTTTGGCACCGGCTATGACAAACTCGCTGCGTTTGCCGGGCAGGTTCGCAACTTCTGCAAAGCCTTGGACGGCCGCGAGGCGTCGCTGGTAACGGCAGAAGATGCTTTGGCATCAGTGCAAGCAGTTCAAGCCGCCTACCTTTCGGCCCGCCAGGGCGGTTGGATCAAGGTTGGCACCAAAGCCCAAGCCCTGCACAAACTGGGCGCCGCCTGATCGCATGGCTGTCCGTATCCACCCCACCGCCATTGTCGAAGATGACGTCTCTATCGGTGAGGGCACTTCAGTCTGGGATAACGCGCATCTGCGCGGCCCTAGTCGGATTGGGGCCAACTGCATCATCGGCGGCAAGACCTATATCGCCTATGGCGTGGACATCGGCGATTTGGTCAAGATCAACGCCAATGTCTATATTTGCAATGCGGTCACCATCGAACGCGGCGTAATGATTTCGGCTGGGGTGACGTTTACAAACGACTTGTATCCCCGCGCTACAAACCCGGAACTGACCGCGCTGCGCGGATCGGAGCCTGATGAGGAAACTTATCCAACCTTGGTGCGCGAAGGGGCCACCATTGGGGCGCGGGCGACGATTGGGTGCAACCTTGAAATCGGGCGTTTCGCTATGGTTGGCATGGCCGCTGTTGTGACGCGTTCGGTGCCGGATTTTCATTTGGTTATGGGCGCTCCTGCCCGCTCTACCGCCTATCTGTGCCGCTGTGGCAAGCCGTGGCATAAATTCACCGGCACGCCGCCTGATGTGGCTGAAACCGCCTGCCACGACTGCGGGCGAAAGTATCGCGCTGAGGCTGGCCGCGTGATCGAGGTTGGCGCATGAGCGAGGCCTGGGGCGTTGTTGGCGGCGGAATGCTGGGCATGACGCTGGCCCTGCGGTTGGCGCAGGCCGGTAAAGCCGTGACTCTGTTTGAGGCATCCGACAGGCTTGGTGGCTTGGCTGACGCGTGGCAGGTTGGCCCGGTCACGTGGGACCGGCACTATCACGTCACCCTGCTTTCCGACCTAAAATTGCGGGGCATTTTGGCCGAAATCGGCCTTGAAGATGCCCTCGTTTGGAACAACACCAAGTCCGAATTCTACGACGAAGGCCGCTTCATCCCAATGAATGGCTCGGTCGACTTCTTGAAATTTCCGCCGCTGGGCTTGATCGACAAGTTCCGACTTGCGCTGACCATTATCTGGGCCTCACGAATTGAAGATGGGGCCAAGTTGGAGAAGATTTCTTTGGAGCAATGGCTGGTCAAATTATCGGGCCGCAACACTTACGAGCGCATCTGGTTGCCACTGCTCAGGGCAAAACTGGGTGAGAACCACAAGAAAGCCTCGGCAGCGTTCATCTGGGCCATCGTGCGCCGCCTTTATGCGGCCCGGCGCAGCGGGTTAAAGACCGAAAAGTTCGGCTATGTTGCCGGAGGCTACGCCCGCGTGGTCAAAGCGTTCGAGGCGAAATTGGTCGCCGCTGGCATTGAAATCCGCAAGTCAGACCCGGTGCAGGAAGTAGTCGAAAAAGACGGTAAAATCACAATCGTCAGCAGAGCCACTGCAGGGCGTTTTCAACGTGTGGTTGTAACGTCAGCATCCCCCCTAGCCGCCAGGTTGTGTCCGGGCCTCAGCGCCCCCTCCAGGGCGCTGCACGAGGGCATCCTGTATCAGGGCATCGTCTGCGCCTCGGTCGTGCTGAAAAAGCCGCTGAACGGCGCCTATATCACCTATATCACCGACCCCGATGTGCCCTTTACCGCCGTCATCGAAATGTCGGCCTTGGTGGACCGCAAAGAATTCGCCGGCCGCACCGTTGTTTACCTGCCCTATTACGCCACGGGAAGCGATCCGGCCTTTGCCGAAAGCGACGATTCAATCCGCGAACGCTTTCTTGGCAAACTGTTGGCCATGTATCCGCAAATCACCGCTGATGACGTCGAAGGCTTCGCAATATCCCGCGTCAAACAGGTGCTGGCCGTGACCACAATGAACTATTCCGCTGGCCTACCGCCGATCAACACCAACGTGCCCGGCCTGTCGATTTTGAACTCTGCCCATATCATCAACGGCACGCTGAACGTGAACGAAACTATCGGCGTGGTTGACGATCACTTGACAACCCTGATGAATGCGACATGGAGAACGCCATGAAACCCGTCGCCAGCCTGTCGCTCGACCTCGACAACCAATGGTCCTACATGAAAACCCACGGCGATGCCGGTTGGGAAACCTTCCCGACCTACCTCGATTTGGTCGTGCCGCGCTGCAACGACCTGTTCGCGCGGCATGGGTTCATCATCACCTATTTCATCGTCGGCCAAGACGCGGCTTTGCCAGAAAACAAAGCTGCCTTGGCCAGTATCACGGCAGCCGGGCACGAAGTGGGCAACCATTCGTTCCACCACGAACCTTGGCTGCATCTGTATTCCGACGAGCAGATTGAAGCCGAAATTGCACGCGCCGAAGATGCGATTGCGGCGGTAACTGGCCAGCGCCCACAAGGGTTTCGCGGACCCGGGTTTTCGGTTTCGACTGCCGTTCTGAACACGCTGAAACGCCGTGGCTATCACTACGACGCCTCGACCTTCCCAACCTTTCTTGGCCCATTCGCCCGCGCCTATTACTTTTTCACCTCCAAACTGAGTGCCGAGGAAAAAGCCAAACGCAAACAGCTATTCGGCAACATGCGCGAAGGATTGCGCCCGCTGAAACCCTATTCGTGGAAACTGGAATCCGGAAACCTTGCCGAAATTCCGGTGACGACAATGCCGATCTTCCGGGTACCGTTTCACCTAAGCTACATCATCTATCTCGCCTGTTACTCACCCGCCATTGCGCGGCTCTATTTCAAAATGTCGCTGTGGATGTGCCGCCTGTTTGGCGTGCAACCCTCGCTGCTTTTGCACCCACTGGATTTCATCGGTGGCGACGATATCGAGGCAGTGAAATTTTTCCCCGGCATGTCGATGAACGCGGCGCAAAAACTGGCGCTTGTTGACGGACTGTTCGCCGAATTCGGACGGCAATTCCGCGTCGTGAAAATGAGCGAACACGCGGCGCTGGTCAAGCAACGCAACTTGCGGCGGCGTGAGCCAGATTTTCGCGCAACGCCGTTGGCGGCCGAAACTCAGGCGCAATAATGGCTCGGCCAACCGGGATTACAGCAGTTCCGGCTTGGAATTATTGGGCGATTTTCCTAGGTTTTGTGCTGTTTTACGTCATCACCATGCCGGTCAACCATATCGAAAGCGTTGACCGCCACGCCTATGCAATGTGGGCCGAAACCCTGCCGCTGACTAGGCTTATCGATACAAGATCGATCCTGTTCACGGTGCTCAATCGCTCGCTTTACCTGTTGGCGCAAATGTTGGGCACCGGCCTGCCTGCGACAACTATAGTAACAAGTTATTCGGTTTTGGCAGGCGCTGGAGCTTGCGCCTTGATGACGCGATTGTTGAGCCGCCACTTTGCCCTGCAAGCCAACAGCGCCGTTCTGGGCGGCATATTGCTGGGCCTTTCCTATGGCGTCTGGCGTTATGCCATGGAAGTGGAAGTCTACGTCGCCTCGATATTTTTGGTACTGGCGGCGCTGTCGTTTTTGTTGGATCGGCTGGACGAGCGAATATTGCGGCCCGGGCGCTTCATCGTGCCCGGACTCTTTGCCGGGTTGGTTGTGATGTTCTATCAACCCAATGTTTTCCCGCTTTTTCTGGCGATTCCGGTGTTGTTTGCCGCGCGAAATCGTTTCCTGCCCTTCGTCACCTATGGCGTGGCAGGCACGCTCGGCGTTATTCTAACCTACGTTGTGGCCTTTGAATTTTCCCGCAGCGAACCGCTGACAATTTCGGCGTTTTTGGCGTTTGTCGGCAGTCGCAATGCCGAGTTCACTGCCGACCCGTTGAATTTCACGACATTGGCCAAGTTGGTTCTGGCGATCAGCCATACTTTGCTGTCTTCCAATTGGATTTTCGGGGTTCAAAACCTGACCGAGGCTTTCCAGAATCAATTCCCCGCGACCGAGACCGACTACAAAATACTATCGGCGGTGCATTTTCGACCTTGGGTTTATCTGCCGCTGGGCCTGATCCCACTGATTATTGGGCTTGGCGTCGCTTTTTTTCGAAGCGCTCGGTCAAAGTCGCTGCGAAGCAACCCCCGACTCATGGGGTATTTGCTGGCGTGGTTGGTGATCTATGGCGTCGTTGCCGGTCGGCTGGACCCCGGCGTTTCGGAAGTGTGGATTCCCATTGTGCCGATTTGGGTGATGCTTTTTTCGGCACTAATCATCGCTCCTATCGCAAGAGATTCGGCCGAAAAATACTTCTTTGCCTTCGTTGTTTGCATCGGGTTTTGGAACTGGTTTGGCGGCATTGGCATGTTAAAAAACCCCGAAGGCGACTTCCTGGGTCGTCAATCGGCTTGGCTGCAAGCCAACGCCACGGCGCAGGATCAAGTCATCTTGACTGACGGGACGTGGAAATCAGGCACTTATCTGGAACATGTCTTGCCGCTTGATGTGCTGTCGATTGTGCCGGAATGCCTGCCGGGAATATCCGCCAGTGCAGCGGCCTTGGCCGATGCCCGCGCCGCAACAGCGGCAAGGCATGGTCGGTTGTTCGTCTTTCAAACTTTCATAAAGCCTTCACCCCGCCTAAGCCACATCGCCGGTTGCCCGGCACGCGGTGATAACGCTGCTGCTTTGGCCGAAATAGTTGCACCGAACATCAAACAAGTTACCGATAACGGCATATTTTCGGTTTACGAAATCTTGCCGTGACGGCACTTAAGACGGTGCCGCAATTTCTTGGTCAGAAAAACCATCGCTCAAATGCAAGCAAGCGAAATCCAATGTTGGCTGGCGCGACCCGACGAGGTTGATATTGAAACCTTGTTGCCGCAACTTTCGCCTGACGAACTTGCGCGCGCCAACCGCTATCGCTTTCCAGAAGACCGTGAGGCTTTTGTCTTGGCCCACGCGATGCGACGCGCCGAACTGGCACGATACCTAGACCGCCCGCCAACGCAAATTAGGTTTGGACGTTCGCCAAAAGGCCGCCCGGTTTTGGTGGATACTCCCAGCGGCGACTTTGCCTTTTCGGCATCGCGCCGCCGAGGATTGGTGGTTTTTGCGCTTGGCAATACCGCGCGACTTGGGGTGGATGTTGAACAGGTCAGTCACATCGAACATCCCGAGATGATCCTGTCAAAATTCTTGGATCCAATCAGTCTTGCCAAACTATCCGGCCTGTCGGGTTTGGCACAGCAAGCGCATTTCGCGCAACTTTGGACAATCACCGAAGCCTGCGCCAAAGCGCGGGGAACGGGATTGGAAACGTTTTCGCCACGACTTGAAATCCGTTACGATTCGCCCGATTTCGCCATTGTTCAGGATGGTCAAAATCATTGGCGCTGCAATATTTACGCGCCCGATGACCTGCACAAGACCACCGTCGCCTATGCGGGCGACGCTTGGCTGCCGGTTCAGATAAGACAATGGATACCAAATTGAGAATAGGCTCATCGATGCAATTATCGTTGGTCGTCGTCGTTGGTGCAGCTTTGTGCGTGGCCATGTTGTTGATCTGGTTTCACAAGTCACTGATTTATCAGTTTGACGAAACGCCCGCTTCGCCGGAAGCCGTTGGAATCGTCGGTCTGCGCCACGAAAGCTTTTTATCGCCGGATGGCCAGATGATCCGCGCTTGGATCAGCCAGCCGGTTGGCGACGCCCCGGTCATGCTTTTTTTCCCCGGCAATTTTTCGTCCTCAATAGCGTCGGTGAAAAAACTGTTGCCGTTCGTCGAGCGCTGTTACGGCATCGCTGTCCTCGAATACCAGGGCATGGGCGGCGCGCCGGGTGTGCCGTCGGAACACAACTTTCGTGCCGATGCGCGTGAACTGTACGACCAGCTCGATACCCTGATGGGTCATCATATCGCTGCGGAACGCCGTGTCTTATACGGCTTCAGTTTGGGAACTGGTGTCGCCATTCCCTTGGCTCTGGAACGCAAAGCTGCGGCACTTGTCTTGGAATCGCCTTTCGCCAGTTTGACCGATTTTTTCACGCGAAAATTTCGTGGGCTGCCGATGAATTGGCTGATGCGGTCAGAGAGATACGACATGCTTGCACCTGTCGCCGCGCTTAACATACCAACAATGTTGCTGCGCGGGGAATTGGACAACGCCATTCCAGTATTTTCGTTCGATGCGCTGGCCCAATCAGCGTCGCCGCAGACAATCATCAAACGCTATCCGGCAGCAGGTCACGCCGACTTGGCCAAGCATGGCGCTGTCGAAGATATTCTAGATTTTGTTCAGAAGAACACTAGCGCCGCACCCGCAGAATGTCATTCAACTGTTCAGCAATGATGCCGATTGTCGGGTCGGACATCATATTGAAATGGTCGCAATCAAAGCGATGCACGTTGATTGCGCCCGTCGCCACCGTCTCCCACCCCAGTTTCTTGCCGGCGCGCAAAAATTCGGTCCCCGCCTGCCCAGCGGTGAAAAGGGTAATATCGCCATCGTATTCGGTCGGTTTATAGCGCGATTGCGCCACGCGATATGCGTCGGTCATGCGCCGACCCATATGCTCGGCTGGCACGCGCTGGCCGCTTGCGACAAGGCGTTTGATCTCGACACTTTTTTGCCGATCTTCACGGTTTTTGCGCCGCCGTTTCGGCCAATCCATCGCGAAGGCCAAGCTCCAATGCCGCACGGCCCACAGTTTTTCCAGCCGCGTCATTTTCGTTTGGGTTACATGCGGGGCGAGCGAGTCAAACATGATCACCGGGCCGACCTTTTGGCCGTCGGCTTTCAGTCTTTGGGCCATATCATAGGCAACAACGCCGCCGCCGGAATAGCCCGCTAGGAAATAGGGCCCCTCGGGTTGAACAGCGCGGATGGCGGCCAGATAGATCGTCGCCATTTCCTCGATTGTATCGAGCGGTTCAAGCGCCCCGTCGGCGCCTTGCGCCTGCAATCCGTAGAAACTTTGGTTTCGGTTCAAATAACCGGCAAGTGAGCGGAAGTTCAGCACATTTCCGCCAGCGCCATGCACACAGAAAAGCGGTGGCACATCGTCGGCACCTTTCTTGATCTGCACCAAAGGCGACCACGTGCGCACCGAGGGCAAGGCTGTTTTCTCGGCATTTTCGCCAATGTCGATGCCGCCTTCCGAGATCACCAAATTGGCCAACGACCGCAATGTCGGTGCCTGAAACAGCGCCGCCAAGGGAAGATCGACGTCAAATTCCTTGCGAATTTTGGCAAACAACCGCACCGCCGAAAGCGAATGCCCGCCAATATCGAAAAAATCATCGTCCGGTTTGACGTCGCTGACCCCCAGTAATTCGTCCCAATATACCGCGATGGCACGTTCAACTTTGTTGGCGTAATCAGAAGCCGTCGTGTCGTCGCCACTGCGGCTGCGGGGCGCGCGAGCCGGTCGGGCTGCCGCTTGGGTGAACTGCAAACGCAGAGCGCTGGGTGGCAGGCTGGAAACGATCATCTGGCGCTGCATGCCGGTCAAAGCCAAAGCAAAAACCGCCGGTGCCTCGCTGGCACGGATACCTTGCATCAACATGCGCGAGGTTAGCGAGGGTTCATCCTGCTGCACATTGGCAAGCTGTTCCTTGCTGACATAGCGCATCGAAAGGCCTTCAAGAATGACCAGGGGCTGATCCGACTTGCCAAACAGCGCTACATCAAATTTGGCCATCCGTTCGCGTTCATGCATGCGCAAAATAGCGCGACCGGTCAGATTGGGCTGAAGTCGCCCCAACAGCCGAACCCGGTCCACCGAGACAGGGGCATAAACGGCGCGGGGAATGCCATGCAGTTCGGGCAGCAAATGCAACCCAATCGTCACCGCCATATCGGTCAGGCCGGGATGAAATGGATAATCGTGCAAGTCGCTTTCAAATTGCTGCGGCAAAGCGAATTCGGCCTGCACCGCTTTTGCACCAGTTCTTATGGTGCCGATATTTTGCCAACGCGGGCCAAAGTCGATCAAACCGGATTGCAACGCGTGACCGCTGTTTACCGATACGTCATTTGCCACCACGAATTTCAGGTCATTGGGGAGGGTCACATCTGCCCGTTTGCGACGAACCAGACGCGAGCGGCAATGCTCCAGAAATATCGCGTCGCGTTCTGCTGAAGATTCGATGCGCAGATCATAGCCGTCAGGTTCCGGCTGCAATCGTAGCTTCACGACGCGCGGCAGGTCTTTGGGAAACGCCATTGGTAGCGCCAGTGACAGCGCCTGCGTTTCAAACGTCGCCTTAGGCTCAACCGCCGCGGCAGCCGCCTGCACTATTTCAAAATAGGCAGTGCCCGGAAGCACTTTGACACCGCCGACGACATGATCGTGCAGCACCCAAAGTTTGGTTGGATCATAGGCCATTTCAAAGGTGATTGACCCATCGGTTTGCCTTGTCAGCGGACCAAGCAAGGGGTGTGGCCCGGGTTCTTGGGTTCCAAGACCATAAGCTTTTGCGGCCATGCCAATGTCGCTCCACACACCCCAGGCGATGGAAATGCCGTCCGGGCGCGATGCCGCCAGCGCCTCCAGCCAAGCGTTTGCCGCCACATAATCCACCTGCCCCGGCGGCGCGATCACGACGGAAGAGGACGAAAACACCGCGAAGAAATCAAGCGTGCCCACCGGCAGAAGCTCGGATAAATTACGCCCACCGGCAACCTTCGGCGCAAGAACGGCCAAGGCATCATCCAAAGTTTTCGCCGCCATCGGAGCATCGTTAATGGTGCCCGCAGCGTGGAAAACGCCGTTGATCGCGCCATGATCCTTGCTGATTGAATCGAGCGCGGACGACAAACTTTCCTTGTCGGTCACATCTGCTGACAGCAAACTTATCGAACCCCCAGCCGCTTTAGCTTCGCTGATAAGGGCCGTCATTCGCGAATCTTGCACCGAGGCACTACGTCCTAGCAAAGCGACGTTTGCCTTGAAATCATGCGCCAGAAAGCGGGCCAGTTCGCGACCAATACCACCGGCTCCGCCGGAAATGACATAAGTCGCACCAGATTTCAGCCGCGAAACCGGGGATTTCGCGGTCTGGATCGGCGAAAGCGCCGCGACGAATCGTTTGCCACTACGCAGAATAACGTGGTCTTCGCGCGACTTGGCATCGCCCTCGGACAATATCATCGCGGCGCATTGCTGTGCCGACATCGACGATTCAACTTCAATCAACTGCGCGGTCAGCCCGGTAATTTCACGCGGCGCAACGCGAACGGGTCCAAGCAATAGGGCACCGTCGGGGTTGTTCATAATCTCGTTGGTGACGAATGTAACCCGCGTTTCGGCTGCTATATCGGCCAGTTGCAAGGCCCGCATCAACAGGAACGGTGCGTTAAACCCATCGGATTCGCTGGGCCACAAATAGAGAATACTGGTAGCATTAAATCGTCCGACAAGCGTTTCAAAATCGGCAGGCGACGCTGCATTCAACCCATATCCGTGCGGCAATTCGGCGAATATTTCTGCAGGCCGCACCAGTTTTACCTCAGCACCAACACCGCGTAGTCGTGCTTGAATCGCCGCCGAAAGGGCGCTTTCATCGTCAAATATCAGCCAGTTCGCGCCGCGTTTTGCCTCGGCCAGTGGCAGCGGGGTTTCGCGCCAAACCCATGTTTCGAACCAATCCGCAATATTGCTACGCCGTGACAGCATATCCGGTTTGTTGCCAGCCTCAGCTGCAACAACCGGCTTACCGGGGTGAACCCAATGGACTTGCTTTTCAAAGGCATAGGTCGGAAGCGAAACCCGCTGCCCGCCAGCGCTGGGCAATGCCGTCCAATCCAAATCGCCGCCCATCGTCCAGATTTTCGCGGCGCTGGTCAAGGCAAACGCCAAATCGTCGTCAACCTCTTTCGCTTGCCGGGTTGAAGACACCACCGCGACGGGCTTATTCGCGGCGTCGCTCATCTGCGCTAAGGACCCCAAAGAATTGCCGGGACCGATTTCTAACAAAATCTGGCTTGGTTTGGCCAGAACTTGCCGCATGGCAGCGCCAAAACGCACGGTATTGCGCAGATGTCGCGTCCAATAATCGGCGGAAGCATGGTCGCCGCCCTGCGCCCAATCGCCGCGAGTCGAAGATGCAAACGCGATAGTGCCTTTGCCGTAGCTGACTTTCTCCAGTCGCGCCCGGAATTCCGCCAAAGCGGGTTCCAACATGCGTGAATGCGCGGCAACATTGATCCGCAACCGCTTGGCCTCAGTTTCCGTCCCGACCAGCTTTGCTTCCAGCGCGGCAATTTTATCAACCGGACCGGATACCACGCACAAATCCGGCGCATTGATCGCGGCAAAATCCAAATCGTCGCCGATGATGTTTCGCACGACGGCTTCACCCGCCGGAATTGCCGCCATGGCACCTTCTGGTAAATCTTCCATCAACCGCCCGCGCAGCGAAACGATCAGCAAGGCGTCCGCCAGGGTCAGAATGCCCGAAATGACTGCGCCAGTATATTCACCTGCCGAGTGGCCGATCATCGCCGTTGGCTGCACGCCCCAGCTTTGCCACATGCGGGCATAGGCGATTTCCAGCACAAAAAGGGCTGGCAGGGCATAAATCGGGCGTTCCAGTTGTGCCGATGCGGCTTTGTCACTCGCCTCACGTTCAAACATGATTTGACGCAAGTCACCCGGCACATCAGCGGGCATGACGGCAAAACAGGCCTCAACGGCGTCGCGGAAGGCGGGGACGACTGCCAGTAAATCCTTGCCAACACCGGGAAATTGCGCCCCACCACCGGGGAACATGAAGACGATTCCCGGCGTTTCCTTGGTCGCCTGACCGTTGGCGATACGACGCTTGTCGCCGTCCTTTAGGGTGCGCTGCAGCCCTTCCAGATCGCGCGCAACCAGTGCTCGGCGTCGATCAAAATTGCGCCGTCCGGTTTGCAGAGTGAAGGCCGCATCGGCCAGATTGAAGCCTACTTCCGGCGCGTCGAGAAATTCCTGCCACTTGCCGCCCAAATCGTCCAACGAAGCGTCGTTTCGTGCCGAAAACGGCAGAATGCGCCATTGGTCTTGCGCCGGAGTGGCCGCGCGTAACGGTGCCTCCTGCACAATCACATGCGCATTGGTTCCGCCCACGCCAAGCGAGTTCACCGCCGCCCGGCGCGGCACCTTGCCCCTTGGCCAAGGTTGCAGCTTGTTGGCGACATAAAACGGACTGGCTGCGATATTGAAGCGTGAATTCGGCGTCTCATAGTTCAAAGACGGCGGAATGGCCTCGTTTCGCAGCGCCTGCGCCACCTTGATCAAACTTGCCGCACCTGCCGCTGTATCAAGATGCCCGATGTTGGTTTTTACCGAACCGATGCCGCAGAATTGCTTGCCACCGTCGCCATAGGCTTGGGTCAAAGCCGCAAGTTCAATCGGGTCGCCCACCGGCGTGCCGGTGCCATGCGCCTCGATGTAACTGACGCTTGCCGCTTCGATACCCGCCAAAGCCAAAGCCTCTGCCGCAGCTTCCGCCTGACCGTCAACCGACGGGGCAAGATACCCCGCCTTTTGCGAGCCGTCGTTGTTTACCGCTGATCCGATCAGCACAGCGCGAATATCGTCACCATCGGCTATGGCATCATCCAAGCGGCGCAGCAGCAGCACCGCAGCGCCGGAGCCAAATACTGTGCCTTTGGAATTCTCATCAAAGGCTCGACACAAACCATCGGGCGACAGAATTTCACCTTCGGTAAACCGATAACCTTGCCGATGTGGCAGTTCGATTGTCACACCGCCTGCCAGCGCCATGTCGCATTCGCCTGACAACAGCGAGGCCGAGGCCAAATGCACCGCCACCAGCGAGGTCGAACACGCCGTCTGCACCGCAATCGACGGCCCGCGCAGGTTCAGCAAATATGACAGCCGCGTCGGCATAAAGTCTTTGTCATTGCCAGTATGGCGCAGCAGGAACAGGCCGACTTGCGCTACCAAGTCGGGATTGCTGAGCAAGTTGAACGGCAGATAGGCCTGCATGCCTGAACCAGCAAAAACCCCAATTCGCCCGTCAAATTTCTCTGGCACATGCCCGGAATCTTCAAACGCCTCCCACGCCGTTTCCAGAAAGTGCCGGTGCTGGGGATCAAGAATCGAGGCTTCGCGCGGGCTGAAACCAAAGAAACCTGCGTCAAAACACTCCATATCCGGCAAGATATTGGCGGCGCGAACATAATTCGGGTCGGCCAGATCGGCGGCACTTACGCCTTCCGCCATCAATTCTTCTTCGGTCAACCAACGCGTTGCCGTGCGCCCATCGGCCAGCATCTGCCAGAATCGCCTGACATTGCGCGCAGCCGGAAACCGCCCTGCCATGCCGACAATGGCAATATGTTCTGAAGTTGAGGACACGCCACCCGCACTCATCACCGACCAACCGCGATTCTACTCGATTTATCTATCACTTAGCACGGCCCACTGACTAGCTTCCAGTGCGACGCGCCATTCGGTCACGCCGCGCCATTGCGCGTTCCTGTCCGCGTTTGGCGGCGGAATTGTCGTTGGACGCTTCACCTTCAAGGCGCGCGGCCAGAGATCGGATCGTTGAATAGCGGAACATATCGACGATCGGGATTTCCTTGCCGAACTTTTGTTTCAACCGACGTTGCACCTGCACGACCAGCAACGAATGGCCGCCAAGGTCAAAGAAATTATCGGTCATGCCAACATGCGTCAGCCCCAGCGCCTCACGCCAGATTTCGGCGATGGCTTCTTGGGTATCACCTTCGGCTTCGATGG
This sequence comes from Oceanomicrobium sp., assembly GCA_031415055.1. GTDB lineage: Bacteria > Pseudomonadota > Alphaproteobacteria > Rhodobacterales > Rhodobacteraceae > JANMOK01. The sequence goes on from JANOQZ010000009.1 coordinate 31,660, forward strand.
TTTCAGTAACCTGCGAAGTTTGCAGAGTTGTCAGCGCTTTGCGGTCAATCTTGCCATTGGGCGTCATCGGGAAGCGTTCTTGCACGACGATAAGCGAGGGAACCATGAAATCGGGCAACATCCCGGTTAGCGCCTGACGCAGTTCTATTGGGTCAATCGCCATCCCAGCATTGGCAATGCAATATCCAACCAAGCGTTTCTCGCCCACAGCGTCGGTCTGCGCGACAACGACGCTTTGGCGCACATTCGGCAGGGCAGACAACTTGGCTTCGATCTCGCCCAGTTCAATGCGGTGGCCGCGAATTTTGACCTGATTGTCGATCCGACCCAAAAACTCAAGAACTTCACCTTGCCGTCGGACAAGATCGCCGGTGCGATAAAAACGGCTTCCGCCGCTTTCAACAAACCGATCCGCCGTCAAATCGGTGCGGTTCCAATAGCCTTGCGCGACGCCATCACCACCGATCCACAGTTCACCGGCGATGCCTTCGGGCAGGGACTGTCCAAAGGCGTTGCGCACGCTCAAGATCGTGTTGGCAATCGCATTGCCTAACGGCACTTTTTCACCGACCGCATCCAACTGCGCGACCGACGACCACACGGTCGTTTCCGTTGGGCCATACATGTTCAGCAAAACGCCCGGAACTTGTTCGCGCAGACCACGCGCCAATTCGGGCGGCAATGCCTCGCCGCCAACCAACATCACCTGCAGCCGAGCCAAGGCCGTGCGCCCTGGCGCGTCGGCCAACAGCATGGACGACGCCGAGGGCGTGCATTGCAAATGGGTGATGCGATTCTCGACGATATGCTCGGCGACCGAAGCTTTGCGGCTGACACCTTCGGCACTTTTCACATTGTCCATCAAGGCTTTGATGTGTTGCAAATGGGCCAGAGCCAAATCGGTATCGACGCCAAAGTCAATGAGACATGCGATTTCATCGACCCCAATCGCTGCCACTTTGCGCACGATTTCGACGCAACTATCCGGCGTGCCAAACAGGCCAGAATCGCGATAGTAACGGTCAAACGCATGGTCAAGCAGCGCGTCGGTTTCCTCCTTGCTCAGCTCCTCTTTTTCGAACACTTGCTGGGGTGTCATCCCGCTGACATCGGCTTTTTGCACAAATGTCGGGAACGACCACGAAGCGCGTTTGATCAAATCGACCGCGCTTTTGAGGTAAGACCGCATCGGCAACCGTACGGTTTCGCGCACGGAATCTTCGTCATCGCCAACGAACGTATGCAGCATCAACGTCACGGTTCCCAAGCCGGGATGCCCAGTCTCGGCCCAGGCCACCCGATAGGCGCGGATTTTTTCGGCAACTTCGTCAAATGTTTGTCCCAAAAGATGGGTTAGCACACCGCACCCTTTCCGAGCCGCTGCGGCAAAAGTCTCGGGGTTGCCCGCTGCGGTGATCCACATTGGAATCTCGCTTTGCACTGGTCGGGGCAAGGTCGTGGTCTTGATCATCTCGCCTTTGTGGTTGGGAAAATCGACCGGCTCACCGCGCCAAAGGGCGCGAACCGTGTCGATGCTTTCCAGCATAACATCTTTGCGATTGTCAAAATTCTGCGGCTGCAAGATGAAATCATTCGGCTGCCAGCCCGAGGCAATCGCCATGCCGGCGCGACCGCCCGACAAGTTATCAACCAGAGCCCAATCCTCGGCGGCCCTTACTGGATGATGCAGCGGCAGAACAATCGACCCAGCACGGATTTTGACGTTCTTGGTGATGCCTGCGACCATTGCCGAGGCAACCGCCGGGTTCGGGTAAAGTCCGCCAAAAGCATGGAAGTGGCGCTCGGGAGTCCAAACCGCCTCAAAGCCATTTTCGTCGGCAAACTTCGCCCCTTCCAACAACAGGCGATAGGCATGATGCCCCGAACCAGCGGCCTCAGACGCAAAGTAGAACAGGCTAAAACTGGGGCTATCGTCGCTGCCAGACCCATCGGTTTGCAGCACAACGGTGATGCCGCGTGTCAGGGTCCAGAATATCTCCAGCACCGAAATATCGAACGAAACCGACGTCACCGCCAGCAGTCGGTCGCCCGCTTTGTGCGGCACAACGGCGTCCATCCCGGCCATGAAATTCATCACGTTTGAATGGCTGACCATTACGCCCTTTGGCGTGCCCGTAGAGCCCGATGTATAGATCAGATAGGCCAGCCCACCCGAAGCGCCCTGAAGGGCCTTCAGTGGCTCTCCTACTGAGTTTGGCGCGATGGTTTTCGCAGGGTCCAGGGCAAAGGTGTGGGCTTGCTTGGAATCGGCAACAATCAGCGCCGCGCCGCTATCGGTCAGCATGAATTTTATCCGGTCAATCGGATAGTCGGGGTCCAGCGGCAGATAGGCGGCACTGGTCTTCAAGATTGCCAGCATCGCCACAACAAGGTCGGTCGAGCGCGGCAGGCACAGGCCGACAACAACCCCGGCTTTGGCACCTTTTGCCGCCAAAGCACCTGCCAAAGCCGAGGCGCGTGCGTCCAATTCAGCATAGGTCAGTTTTTCACCACCCGCTTCCAGCGCGGTTTGGTCGGGAGTCGCTTGTGCTCGCGCGTAAAACGCCCGGTCTATGCTTTCATCCGGTTCCAGCGCCATCTTTGGGCCGACCAAATCTGCGGGTGCATTCAAGGGTATTTCCGCCAATTTCGCGGCCGAATTAGCGACAAATTCCGCTATGAAAGCCGCCAAACTGGTCGCTGCATTCTGCAACGCATCGGCATCGTAAACATCGGCGTTGGCCAACAGCCGCGCGGTTCCAGCGTTCACCACCAAAACCAGTTTCCGCCCAGCTAAAATATCGTCGTCCGACACGCGCGCCCGCTGTGAAACAACCCCAACAGCCATGACTTCCGTCGCATGATTTCGCCCAGCACCCTGTGGCAATCGAGCAATCAAATCACTGCTTAGTGGGCCGGTGGCGTTGGCATTTGCCCGCGATTTGGCGACGGATTCACCGACTTGCGCGACGTGAGTTTCGCGATCAAACTGAAATGCGCAAGGCACATCGCTTCGATCAATTGTCGCATCCGCATCTGTGGGCAAGGCAATTGCAAATTCCATTTCCCCCGAAAGCGCAGCGATCCAACTGGCAAAAGCTGCGGCTATCACGTTTTCGGCGGCACCATCGGGCAAATCCAATAGCGCAGTGAGGGTCGAACCCTCGGTAACCGTCGCAAGCCGCGAAAATGGTAGCGGCGCTGGTTTCATCTCCGCCAATTTCGATGCCCAAAGCACGTCAGAATTGGATCTGCCTTTGCTGCCCAAATTCTTGGGCACACTCAAAACCATGCCGACGTTCAAGCCGGTTTCCAGCGGCGACAGCGGGTGACCGTCCAAAGTCTCGATACCATGCAGCGACACGGCAAAATCGCTTGCCGCGACCACAATCTTACCCGAATCCGCCGCCAAAATCTGACCCGGCTTTTGCGCATTCTGCGGCATCACTTCCAAATGCCGCACCACCAAAAACCGCGAGCCGGTCCACAGTTTCGGCACGGTTAAGGTGTTCGCATAGGGCCCAAAATCCATCGCTCGAACCAAGGCCGACAATTCGGCCGATTGCCGTGAGAAATCGAGAACGGCCATATTTTCGGGCCGTTTGTCACGACCATACCACTTTCGCTCACCGCTTTGCACACGACCAGCCAATTGGCCTGACAGCAACCCTTCCAGCATGTCGGCAAACGCGGCAACGCCCGCTTCAAAGCACTTGGTGTTCAGGCTGAAAGCGGTCTCATCTGGCGCGATGTCGAACTCGCGTTCAGCCAGAATTCGCCCGGCATCGACCCGTGCAGTCATTTCATGCCACGTCACGACATGGCGGCTTTCACCCGCCAAGATGGCCCATGATGTCACATTAAGTCCGGAATAGCCCGGTAACGGCCCGTCGTGGAAATTGATGGCTTGTTTGCCGCAGGCCAACAGCGACGCGGGCAGAACAACCAGATTTGCCACGCTGAACAAAAAATCGGCGACAAGCCCGTCCATATCCGGGTTGTCCTGCGTTCCACCCAGACGGATCGACTTTGTGCCAGCCCAATCCCGAACCCGCTCATCTGATGAAATCACCGCAACAACGTTACCGCCCTTGGCAAGGAACTGTTGCGCGCATTCGACCAAAAGCGAGCCGTCGCCCACGAATATAGCTGTCGTCGCCAATACTGCACCTCTTGGCAAATCTAACCCTGCGGACGCGCCAAAAGAATCGGTCGCCATTCAGCCCGCAATTGCGGCAATCTTGTGCAATCAACTATGGCATTACTGTGGTGATTTGCACATAAATTGTTGGAAATGACGGCAAAAAATGCTGTCCGCCTGACCAAGTTTGGTGAAATTGGTGGAGCCAAGGGGGATCGAACCCCTGACCTCTTGCATGCCATGCAAGCGCTCTCCCAGCTGAGCTATGGCCCCGATTTCACGCGTGTCTAGAACCGGGCCAATTCTGGTTCAAGCGAAAAATTGGCCCGGTAAAGCTTACTCGTCGTCGCCTCCCGGAACATCGGCGATATCGTCAAGATCGACGTTGTCGTCCTCATCGGTTTCCAGCAGCTCGTCGTCAACCTCGGCACCTTCCTGGTCTTCGGTGTCCAGCACGTCAACATCATCCTCGACTTCCGGCAACTCGACATCGTCGCGCTTCGGATCGGGTTTCACCCGTTCAGGCGTGCCACGCAGTTTAACCTGCGTCAGACTTTCCTTGGTGAAAGTCGCAGCACACGACGGGCAGGTCATCGGATCGGTGGTCAGGTCGTAAAATCGTGTCGCGCAGGTCGGGCAAACGCGTTTTACACCCCATTCGTCTTTGGGCATTGCTGTCCCTCATCTTGGATATATGAAAAATCTGCTGCCTCGTGCCATTGCTGGTAACGAATGTCAAAGGCTTTGGTGCCACAGTTGTCATAGTGGCGTATGCTGCAAGTGCGAAATAAGCTTGATGCACTGCACGAAGATGATTAGCTTCTTTGCAACAAGCAGAAAAATAAAGGTTTTTCCCAGTGCTTTATCACGCGTATGAAATGACCCACGCTGCAATCTCTCCCATGCGGGCTGCGGCCCAACTTGGGCGTGACATGGCCAAATCGCCGTTCAACCCTTTCTCGACCTTCTATCCGGCCCGCGCTTCGGCGGCGGCGTTCGAGATGTTCATTTCCGCGACGCGACGTTATGGCAAACCCGAATTCGGCATCAAGACTTGTTTGGTTGACGGCATTTCAACGCCGGTCGTGCAGGAAACCATTCTCGCCTTGCCGTTTTGCAATCTGATCCGATTCCGCCGCGCCAGCGATGCCGCGATCCGTCGCAATGATCCAAAAGTGTTGATGATTTCGCCGATGTCCGGCCATTATGCCACGCTGCTGCGAGGCACCGTTGGGGCGATGTTGCCCGATCACGACGTTTACATCACCGATTGGAACGACGCGCGGGATGTGTCTGCCTCGGCGGGTGATTTCGATTTGGATGATTTTACCGACTATCTGATCCAATTCATCAAACTACTGGCGCAAGACGGCGCGCGCCCGCATGTCATGGCGGTTTGTCAACCCGGCGTGCCGATGATGGCGGCAGCAGGCCTGATGGCCGAAGACAACGATCCAGCGCGACCTGCGTCTATCACCTTGATGGGATCGCCCATCGACACCAGTCGCAACCCGAAAAAACCGAATGAGCTGGCCACCAGCCGCGGCCTAAGCTGGTTTGAAAACTCGGTTATCGTCAATGTGCCTTGGCCCAACAAAGGTTTCATGCGACGCGTCTACCCGGGCTTCCTGCAACTGACCGGCTTTATGACCATGAACCTCGACCGGCATTTCGATGCCCATGTCGAACATTACAAAGACCTGATCAAAGGCGACGGTGACAGCGCCGATGCGCACCGTGAATTCTATGATGAATACATGTCGGTGATGGACCTGACGGCCGAATTCTATCTGCAAACTATCGAGCGGGTGTTTCAACAGCGTGGTCTGGCGACAAAAACCTACAAATACCGCGATCGATTGGTCGATCTGGCCAAGATCACCGACATTCCGGTGCTGACCATCGAAGGCGAGCGCGATGACATCACCGGTTTGGGCCAAACCCAAGCCGTGCATGATTTGTTGACCAACATGCCGAAAACCAGCCAAAAGCACTTTACCGCCAAGGGCGTCGGTCACTATGGTGTGTTCAACGGTTCGAAATGGCGCAGCATGATCCAACCGAAAATCGCCGAATTTATTCGTGCGAATGTCATTGCCTGAACCGGTGAGCGAATCGATCAAAGTCGGCTCGCCGGAAATCATCGTCGAATTGCGCCGTTCTACCCGCGCGCGACGCATGACGCTGCGCCTGTCAAATGCCACCGGCCTTGCCACGCTGACTTTGCCGAAACGCGCCAGTCTGACCGAAGCGCGATTGTTCGCCGAACGTCAGCAAGAATGGTTGCGCAAGCACATGGCCAAACGTCCCGAACGCAATATCATCGCTTTGGGTCAGTCCCTGCCCATTCGCGGCATAACCACCGAACTGGTGCAAGGCGCTGGTCGCTTGGTCACTTTGGATGCAGCCCGTCTGTGCATTCCCGGCAACCCCGACCTTGCCGCCCGTAAACTGCAAGGCTGGCTAAAAGCGCAGGCGCGGGTTGATTTGACTACCGCCTCGCAATTCTATGCCACCAAACTGGGGAAACCTTTCACCAGCATTTCCCTGCGCGACACGCGGTCTCGCTGGGGGTCGTGTTCGACGGCTGGGGCGCTGATGTATTCTTGGCGGCTGATTTTGGCCCCGGCGTCAGTGCTGGATTATGTCGCTGCGCACGAAGTGGCGCATCTGAAAGTGATGAACCATTCCGCCGATTTTTGGACCGAAGTCGCGCGATTGAAACCCACTTTCAAACAAGACCGCGATTGGCTGCGCAAGAATGGCCCGTCGCTGCACGCATTCGAATTCAACTGACTTGACGCATCGAACGGTTTGTCACCAGAAACAGCCATGCTTCAACCAGAATCCAGCCCAGATTTGCCCGCGCATGAACGTGTCTATCGCGCCCTGCGCACACGTATCATGCATGGTGTCTTGGAACCCGGCACCAGCCTGACGTTGCGCGGAATTGCCGCCGATTTCGCCGTGTCGATGACGCCAGCGCGGGAGGCGGTGCGCAGGCTTTCCGCCGAGGGTGCGGTGCAATTGTCCAATTCCGGTCGCGTGACTACGCCAATACTCAGCGGCGACCGTTTGGAAGAACTGGCCTCGTTGCGGGCATTATTGGAACCCGAACTGGCGTCGCGTGCTTTGCCCCGCGCCCATCTGGCGTTGATCGACCGGCTGCAGGGCATCAACGGCACGATCGATCAGATGATCCTGACCGGCGATGCCGCTGGCTATGTTCGATCCAACCTCGAATTCCACCGCACGCTGTATTTGCGTGCCCAAGCCCCCGCTATTCTGGCTTTGACCGAGACGGTCTGGCTGCAACTTGGCCCCACGATGCGCTGGCTTTATGCCAAGGGAAACACGCCACGGGCGGGCGAAAACCATCGCAAGATATTGGCCGCCCTTCGCGCCGGTGACGAGCCGGGGCTGCGACTGGCGGTAAGGGCAGATGTGGTGCAGGGGTTGCGGATGCTGGCGAGTTGAAAGCCGAGTGCGCGCACGCGTGCCAGAACGCGTAACTATTTGATATTATTTGATAAAATTTTTCAAATTAACCATATTTTAACTGGTTTCATTCGAGATTTTGACGGACATGGCTTGGACAAAATCATGAATTTGTGACCGAGGATGCGGACGAGGCTGTAGGCGGAAACTTGTCGGTGATCAGATTGAGCGCCGAACAGAATGGTTAATTTCCGCGCTTTTTGGCGCCAATCCGTTGCAGTTTTTGGCCGGTTTTTGCAGGTTTCATGCCGGTTTTCGGGCGTTTCGCGAGGGTCGTTAACTAATTTCGTCGGAGCGTGCGAGTGCGCAAAGCTTACAACCGAAGTCCCGGCCTTGAGCCGGGACCCCTAGTTGGCCTAAACGGAGACCCCGGATCAAGTCCGGGGCAGCGGACTACTGCCCCTGAACCCACGGCACCTAAAATCTGAACAAAAAACGATAATTCCCGACGCGGCGCACCCAGCCACAGCGTTGCCGACGCACACGCCCGCCCGCCCAAGCGGGCGTGTGCCTGAAAGTCGCAGCGCGACTTTCAGAGTGACCTGTCGGAAGGGTGCGCTTATAAAAAACGAAACGCACCCACATCCAATGGTGTCGTTTCGACTGGTAACACGCTGATTTTCAATTCAGCGTCTTGCTTGGCAAATTGCGCGTATTGGTGAGATTGAGGAGTGGGAATGATATTGGGTCTAGTAAAAACCGGAAATACAATACCGTCAATCAATGCTCAATTTCCTTCAAGGCGAGATTGTATTGCCAACGGTAGGTCGACAAACCTCCGAACAAGCTTTCCGGCAAACGGCTCGAAATCCTTGAGCGCGTGCGCTGTAGCAAGGTCACAACGAAATAGGTCGCATTCGTATGCATAGACAAGGTGAAGTACGTCTGCAAAGTCAGATTTTTTTGGTGCATTTCCACCATTTACTTTGGCATCAATAAATGGCTCTAAATGCGCCAATCGACCCTTTCCAAATTTGTCAACAATACTCGAATAGTCTGGTTTAAAAAGTTTAGGTGTACGCCTAAGCGGTCTAAGAACTTTTCTGATAGACTCACTGTCCAGACCATCGGAAACTAATCTCGCCTTGATTTCCGCAACTTGTTTTTCATTTTTCGCTTTCACTGCCTTTCTAGTGTCATTGAATTCAATTAATTTTTCTATGGCTCCCTGCATTTTATCAACTGTTTCTTGAAAAAATTCTTTAAGGAAATTTTCGCGGCCGGCAAATTGATACCATAAATCGGCAAAATTTTCCGGATCAGCGGTCCAGTTCGTCAAGCGATCGCTGAGAGTCAAACTGCTTATTTCCCCCAAAATGTAGCGCTCAAAAAGTCTATCATTAACAACGCTGTCCGGAATTGGAAACGTTGAGGAGTTGGCGATAGCGCGGCTGAAAGGAAACGATCTTTGGCCAATAGCTGCTCGAAGTCCTCGAATGTTACCGAGTTTCCTTCGGCCCTCCCTATTCAGACCGGGTACACTTTTTATTGTGTTGGCTAGTTCCCGCTTGATAGTTTGATCGATCCTTTTCGGAAGAAACGCTTCGAACGTAGCGCTTGGCATCCAAGTGCCATTATTCGGGAATTTGGCACCTTCCTTTAAATCTGTAATGAATGGAAACGCATTTTTGTTGCAATACTGTTTAAGCAAGCGACCGCGCGCACGTCTATCGGGCAAATACTCCGTCGTAAGTGGCCGCGTAATGAATTCAGAAATATGGAGCATCGAGTATCCGGTCATTACGCTGCCATCACGAATACATTTTTGCAAAAAAGCAGCCACTTCGTTGACCTCATTCGTTGGGTTCGGGCTGGACAGAGCAATGTAATCTTGTGTGTCGAGGTACACAATTAGAGGCATGGGCTTACTTGAAATTCTTGACATATTTTGTCGCCAGTCCTAACAGCAGTGAGCGCGTGATTTTGCACCAATTTGCATTGCACCCCTCACCCCTCACCCCTTCTCCCGCATCAGCCGCGCCTTATCCCTTGCCCAATCGCGCTGCTTCTCGGTCTCGCGCTTGTCCGCTTGCTTCTTCCCCTTAGCCACGCCCAGCTTCAATTTCGCCCGGCCTTTCTCATTGAAATACAACGTCAAAGGCACCAGCGTCATGCCTTCGCGGCCGACGCCTTGCCACAGTTTGGCCAATTGCTTGCGGCTGACCAGCAGCTTACGTCGCCGCCGTTCCTCATGGGTAAACGTCTTGGCCTGCACATAGGCGGGGATATGGGCGTTGATCAGCCATAGCTCGCCGTTTTCAACCGAAGCATATGACTCGCCTATATTGGCATGCCCCAGCCGCAAGGATTTGACCTCGGACCCTTCCAGCATGATGCCGCATTCCAGATCGCTTTCGATGAAATAATTGTGCCGCGCCTTGCGGTTTTCCGCCGCGACTTTGGAATTTGGATCGGATTTTCCAGCCATGATGGCGGACAGATAAGGGCGGCCAAGCCCCAAGTCCAGCGGCGCGGTAACAAGGCGTCGCTGCAATGTGAAACTTATTTCAGTTGATTTGCGTTACATGAGCCAGTGACGCAGCAAGGAAGCCGATATGAGCGACGCGCATCCCCTAATCTATCGCCACCGCTTGGTCGCGCGACTAACGCATTGGGTCTGGGCGTTTTGCCTGTTCTTTCTGCTGCTCTCTGGCCTCAACATTTTCAACGCCCATCCGGCGCTGTATATCGGCGAGCAATCCGGCTTTGAATTCGACAATGACATTCTGCGCATCGGCGCCGAGCAATCCGCCGACGGCACAGTCACCGGCTATACCGAAATATTCGGGGCAAAGTTCGATACCACCGGGGTTCTGGGCGTCAGCGAGGAGCGCGGCCAGTTGCGCAACCGCGCCTTCCCAGATTGGGCGACCATCCCTTCATTCCGCTCACTCGCCACCGCCCGCGTCGTGCATTTCTTCTTCGCTTGGATATTCGCCGCCGTGTTTCTGATCTGGCTGATCTCCAGCCTGTTCAACGGCCACATTCGCCGCGACATCCTGCCGACCCCCGCCGAAATCAAAACCGTTCCTCAATCCATCTGGGACCATCTTCGCCTGCGCTTGCACCACGACGGCAAGAACAACGTGCTGCAAAAACTGGCCTATGCCGGGGTGCTGCTGATCCTGTTCCCGCTGATCATCCTGACCGGCCTGACCATGTCACCCTCGATGGACGCGGCTTGGCCTTGGTTGCTCGACATTTTCGGCGGTCGGCAAACCGCCCGCACCCTGCATTTCCTCGCCATGTTCCTGCTGGTTTTGTTCTTCGTCGTTCACATCGCCATGGTCGTTCTGGCTGGCCCCATCAACGAATTGCGCTCGATGATCACCGGCTGGTACCGCACCAAATCGGAGCCGCAGCCATGATCCTCTCGCGTCGCCAACTGCTGCGTTCGTCTGGCCTTTTGGCCGCAGCTATCCCGCTGTCCGGGTGCAAGCTGTTTGACCCGTGGCTCGGCACCGGCCACCCGGTGCATGATACGTTGGCCCGCGCCAATGGACTTACCTATGAGGTGCAGGATTGGTTGAAGGGTGACGCTTTGGCACCGGAGTTCACCCAATCCGACATCCGCCAGGGCATGCGTCCGAACGGCTCGCTGGATCCGCAGGGCAGCGACTATCTGCTGCTGAAAGCGCAGGATTTCCGCAACTATCGTCTGCAAGTTTCCGGCTTGGTGGACAAACCCCTGTCCCTTAGCCTGACCGACCTGCAATCCATGCCATCGCGCACCCAGATCACCCGCCACGATTGCGTTGAAGGGTGGTCGTGCATCGCCAAATGGACCGGTACGCCCTTGTCGTTGGTGCTGGATGCCGCGGGGGTGAAAGCCGACGCCAACTTCGTCGTCTTCCGCTGCTTTGACACATTGGGTGGCGGCCTGTCTGGCCCGCTGCCCTATTACGAATCCATCGACATGCGCGATGCGCGCCACCCGCAAACCATCCTCGCCTACGGCATGAATGACGCCGCCTTGCCGGTGCCCAACGGCGCACCTTTGCGGGTGCGCGTCGAACGCCAACTTGGCTACAAAATGGCCAAATACATCAGCGGCATCGAACTGGTCGCCAATTTCGCCGATATTGGTGGCGCGGGTTCGTATTGGGCCGATGTGGGGTATGATTGGTACGCGGGGATTTGAAATGAAATAGGGCGCGGCCCCGTCAGCCGCGCCCGATGCTGGTTACGCAAGAAGTTTACTGCGAGACGGCAACAAAGCCGCTGATCGCCAGAATGTCGTCGGTGCCATAGTCATCGACCTTCGGCATCGCATCATCGTTGGAATGCTGGATCGACAGATAGGCGGTCATGCCGTCGGGCGCGAAGATGAACCCAGTCGGCTCAGCGCTGGAATCCATCACCGACAGCACTTTCACGCAGCCATCGGATTTCAGATTGCGGTCGGTGCCATCGGGCAGACAGGCGAAAATATCGCCGTTCGGATGGTCCTCGATCACATAGAGATTGCCGGTTCCGGGCTGGAAATCGAGGTTGTCAAACGAGTTGAAGTCGGCATCTCCCTCGATGAACCGCACTACTTCGGTGCTGAACGCGATCTTACCTTCGGCATCGGCCACCGGAATTACCAGCGGCGCACGATCGACGACGCACATCACTTCGGCAAAGTTCGAGGCACCTTCATTGCCGGTGTTAGTAAAGCAGAACCGCACGCCGTCGCCGGTGTAGGCGACGTCTTGATGCAGGTCTTCCGGCCGGTAGAATCCGGTCGCGTTCACGGCAGCCGCATCGGCGCGGACCGACATCGGGTTGACTTCGATCCAACCCGCCGCGCCGGTTTCACAGCCCTGCCCGAACTGCACCCGGTCACCGTAACAAGACACCTGCATCGCATAAGTTTTGCCAACCGCAAATGGCGAAGCGTCGAGGGTATCGATCATGCCGCCCGTCCAAGGCGTGGCGGGAATGAATTTGAACATCGCGCCGCCATCGGCATTGGCGACATCGGTGCCGGGGCGCAGCTCGTCGCCACCATAAACAACGCCGTTCGCCAAGATTGCGATACCTTCCCAGGCCATCGTCGGCAGCGCAATGCGGCGGGAGACATGCATCGGGTCAGTCGTCGCGCCAGTTGCCCGGTCGGTTATAGTGATCTCGCTGACATTCAGCGGGTCGATCATTTCATAGGCACCGCCAGCATCGTCTTCCTCGGTAAACAATACAGTGCCCCAGGGCGTCGTGCGGATGCCATCGCAAGAATTGGTGCCGCGCACCAGAGTCGTCACCGCGCCATCGACAAGCGAGATGCTCTGCACCGCCGGGTTCATTTTTCCAGCGGCAATTTCCTCGAGATCGCCCTCAACGCAGGTGATCAGATGGGTCGGGTTCTGGGCCGGGTAAAACGCCATCATATCGGTGCTGTCGGCGGCCTCGCGGGTCAGATAGTTCGCCTTCAAGCCGCCGGCCAACGACACCAGTTGCAACTCGGTATCCACTACTGTGCGATAACCGGTTTCGGCAGATTCAGGTGCTGATGCTGCCAGCGGTTTTTCAACGCCGAAAAGTTGCAAAGATTGCGCATCCAGCATCGAATCGATGGAGACGCCAAAATCGGCAGCAGCGACAGGCATAGCGGCCAAGGCAATTATTGCGGTGCAGAGCAAACGTTTAGTCATAGGGATTCCCCTCCAGAAGAATGGTTTTCAACTTGGGCATCATGCGAGTGGATCACGACAGCTTTGTGCCCGTTGCGTGAAACATCGGTGACAGTCAGCTTCCGGATTTCCAACGCGGACAGCCCGGCTAATTCACCAGCCCGGCAAACCGCATCGCGGCCTCCATCGCCGCCTTGGTTTCCGGCAAAGCGCCGGTCAAGGGCGAGCGGACATCGGCATTGCAGCGGCCCAGAACTGACAGGCCGTATTTGGCCCCAACTACGCCGGGTTCGGTGAAAATGGCTTTGTGTAGCGGCATAAGTTGGCGGTGGAAATCCAAAGCCGTGGCGTAATCCCCCTCCAGCATCGCGTCCTGAAACTGCGCACAAAGCCTTGGCGCAACGTTGGCGGTCACCGAAATGCAGCCGACCCCACCGTGCGCATGGTGGCCCAAAGCCAGATCATCCTCGCCCGAAAGCTGGATGAAATCTTCACCACAAGCCTCGCGCTGTTCCCAAACGCGCCCGATATTCTGAGTTGAATCCTTGACGCCGACGATGCGCGGCAGTTTCGCCAATTCACCCATCGTCGGGGGCAGCATGTCCACTACCGAACGGCCGGGAATATTGTAAATGATGATCGGCAAGGTGCACGCATCATGCAGCGCCGTGTAATGCGCGATCAGCCCGCGTTGGGTGGGTTTGTTGTAATAGGGTGTGACAACCAAGGCGGCATCGGCACCCACTGATTCAGCAAACTGGATCAACGCGATGGCTTCAACCGTATTGTTTGAGCCAGCCCCCGCAATCACCGGAATGCGGCCATTAGCGGTTTCCACAACGATCTTAACCACTTGCCGATGTTCGTCATGGCTCAACGTCGGGCTTTCGCCGGTGGTGCCGACGGCCACGATGCCGTTGCTGCCTTCGGCCACATGCCATTCGACCAGTTCCTTCAGCGCCTTCACGTCCAGTTTGCCGTCCGCAAATGGGGTGACAAGGGCCGGTATGGAGCCGCGAAACATGGGCTTTCTCCTATTAAAACTGCCTGCAATCCAAAGCCGCGCGACCCTAGTGCCATTTTCCGCCAGTCGCAAGAAGCTGGGGCAGACTTGTCCGCAAGGGCCTGCTAACATTTCACAAAACAACAAACCGTTTGAGGCAACATGCACCAATTTTTCCTGCGGGTACTCGCGCTGCTTATGTTCTCTGCGGGCGGCGCTTTCGCCCAATCGCCCGAATCCACCGGCAAACGTCTTGTCACCGCGATGGAAGCGGTCAAGGCAGAAGATTGGGTTACCGCGCGGGCCATCGCTGAAGGCGCTGGCGATGCGGTAGCGCTGGCTGTGGTCGATTGGCACCGGTTGCGAAAGGGCGATGGGTCATTTGGCGACTATCAATCTTTCCTAAGAACTTTTGCAAATTGGCCGGGCCTGCCGTTGCTGCAGGAAAAAGGTGAAGCCGCGATGCCAAGCGACCTCGACCCTGCAATTGTAACCGCCTATTTCGCCGCACAGGCGCCGCAGACGGGCACGGGGGCCTTGCACCTAGCCAAAGCGCTAACGGCCCTTGGGCGGGTCGCTGAGGGCCGTGACGAGGCAATGCGGGCGTGGCGCGATCTTGACCTGACGCCCAACGAACAGGCGCGGTTGATCGACCAATTCGAAGGTGTCTTAAAGCCGCTGCACAACACGCGCATCGACAACTTGCTTTGGCGCGGCGAAACCGAACAGGCCGAACGGATATTGCCATTGGCTGGCCCGCAAACCGCCGCGCTGGCAAAAGTCCGCATTGCCCTGCGCCGCGATGCCGATGGCATTACCGCGATGATTAACGCGCTTCCGGCTGCGCTGCAAAACAGCCCTGGATTGGCCTATGAACGCTTTCTTTGGCGGATCAAGAAAGACAAATGGGACGAAGCCGCGACTTTGCTTTTGGAACATACCGGTTCCGTCGAAGAATTGGGCAAGCCCGAGGACTGGGGCAATCTGCGCCGCTCGGTGGCGCGGCGGGAAGCGCGGTTGGGTCACCCGAAGAACGCCTACAAACTTGCCAGCCAGCATTTCCTGACCGAAGGCGAAGACTACGCGGATCTGGAATGGCTGGCAGGCTGGATTGCCTTACGCAAACTGATCGATCCCGAACGCGCCTTGCCGCATTTTCAGCGATTCCGCGCTGCCGTTTTATCGCCCATCAGCCTTGGTCGGGCCGGTTACTGGCTGGGTCGCACCTATGAGGCGCTGGGGGATGAAGCCAATGCACAGGATTCTTACGCGCTGGGTGCAACTTACCAGACCAGTTTCTATGGCCAGTTGGCCGCTGAGCGCGCCGGTTTGCCGGTAGATGCCAGCCTAGCTGGAATCGCGCCACCGGCGAATTGGCAATCGATGCCGATAATTCAATCCACCCCAATTCGTGCTGGAATCCTGTTCCATTACGCCGATGAACCGTTGCTGATGCAGCGCTTTTTCGCCCATGTCGCGGAAACTGCAAGCCCGCAGGAACAGGCGGCACTGGCTGAAAAGGCGCTGGAACTGGGTCGCGCTCACACCGCCATCGCTGTTTCCAAGAATGCCGCTAACGTCGGCGTCGTCCTGCCCACATCCTATTACCCGGTTACCGAACTGGCGCAGTTTACCAGCGACATCGAACCGGAACTTGCAATGGCGATAGCGCGTCAAGAAAGCGAACTGAACCCCGAGGTGATCAGTTCTGTTGGGGCGAGGGGATTGATGCAAGTCATGCCCGCAACGGCAAAAAAAGTGGCAGGCGAATTGGGCATCGACTTTTCCGAGGAAAGCCTGACAAGCGATTGGCGCTATAATGCGCGCTTGGGCACCACCTATATGGCGGGCTTGATGCAAGATTTCAGCGGAAATTACGCACTTGCCGCCGCTGGCTATAACGCGGGTCCACATCGTGTTGACACGTGGATTGCCGAATATGGTGACCCGCGTTCGCCCGATGTAGATATGATCGATTGGATCGAAATGATCCCGTTCCGCGAAACGCAGAACTACGTGCAACGGGTTATGGAATCCCTTCACATATATCGCGCCCGGATCAGCGGTCAGGTCCCACCGATCAGGTTACGCGCTGATCTTTCGCGCAGTTGAGCAAGCCTTGCGCGCCAAATAGTGAATATCCCTGCACCCACGATCATGGCAGCACCAGTCACCATGAAACCGTCAATCGTTTCGTGGAACACCAATATGCCAATCGCCGAAGCGAATACCAGTTGCAGATAGGCAAACGGTTGCACGGTTGAGGCATCGGCCAATTCAACGGCGCGGATCAACCAGAAATGTCCGGTTGCCCCGGTGATGCACAGACAAAGCATCCAAATGTAATCAGGCCCGCTGAACACCTGCCAATGAAACAGGCCGATCAGCGTGGTGAAAATCGCTCCGGTCACACCGGTATAGAAAAAGTTGGTTTGCGCCGAGTCTTTGCGCGACGCCAGCCGTGTGAGGATCGTGTACATGGCAAACATCGCCGCCGCCAATAATGCCACCAGCGACACCGGACTGAACACTTGCAATCCCGGTTGCAAAATCACCAGCACGCCGAGAAAGCCAAACCCAATTGCCAGCCAGCGCCGCCAGCCGACCTTTTCGCCAAGGATTGGCACCGAATAGGCGGCGGCAATCAGTGGGTAGGCGGCAAAAATTGCGTGGCTTTCGGCCAAGCCGATTTTGGTGAAAGCCCAGATCACCATCAGGGTTTCGACGATCAGTAACAGGCCACGCAATGCGTGCAGCCAAAGTTGATCGGTTCGAGCCACTTTGGCGATGCCACCCTGCCGCGATTGTGCCAAAACCAGCACAAAAATGGCGAAAAACCAATAGCGCAACATGTTGACAACGAAGACGTTATAGGTCTCCGACAAATGCCGCGAAATGCCGTCTTGGGCAGAAAATATCAGCGATGTGGCGATCATATAGGCGATGCCGAGGCGGGCGTTTTGGGTCAAAGTTTTATTCCGCGGGTCATGTGTTTTTTGGCACCAAAGCCGGGCACCCTTTCCACCTGAAACCCGGCAGATGCAAGGGCGCGTCGTACGTGACCTGCGGCTGTATATGTGGCGAAAGTTCCATTTTGGTGGGTATGCGCGGCGACCTGTTGCATCAATTCGGGTGACCACATTTCAGGGTTTTTCGCTGGGCTGAAGCCATCAAGGAACCAGGCGTCAGCTTCGCCTTGCCAGTTCGGTAATGTATCACGGGCATCACCGATGATGATTTCAAGCACGATTTCATCGGATTCGTGCACGAATTTGCCACTTTCCCACATTGAGATAAGCGTGTTGGACAAGCCGCTCAGTTCGGGCCAAGTTTGCAAAGCCTTGGCCAGATCACTGGTTTGCAGGGGAAAAGCCTCAAAACTGGTCACTTTCAACTGCCCCGCAATACCCGAGCGTCGCCACAAATCCCAAGCTGCCAAGACATTCAACCCGGTGCCAAACCCAAGTTCGGCGATTTGGAACCTATCACAAAATCGGTCCGGAAGATCATTTCCATGCAGGAAAACGTGGTTTGTTTCCGCCAATCCGCCTTGCATTGAAAAGTACGGATCGTCAAAATGCCTGGAGACCGGCACCGAACCATCGCGCCAAATGATCTCAGCCTTTTGCACTGCCCGGCGATCCATGCTTTACCCCTTGGCACCTCATGGGTCAGCACGGCGGGAATGGCAACCAAGCAAGATGTGATTGTGATCGGCGCAGGCATATTTGGCCTGTGCTGCGCCTATGCCTGCCTTGAACGCGGATTGTCGGTTACGGTTCTGGAACGAGATCAAGTTGGTGCCGGTGCCAGTGGTGGCATAGTTGGTGCTATGGCCCCATTTGTGCCGGATGGCTGGTCGGCCAAGAAGCAGTTTCAACTGGACGCTTTGCTGTCAGCGCAGGTCTATTGGGCCAAAATGGATGCCATCTCGGGGCTAAACTCTGGCTATGGTCGTGTTGGCCGCACGCAGCCGTTGAACAACGACGCTGAACATACACGCGCCACTCGACGCAGCGAAGGAGCCAAGCAGCATTGGGGTGCCAATGCCCGTTGGTGGGTCGAAAATGGCGCGATCCACGACGATTTGACCGCGCGAATTCACCCTGCGAAAGCCTGCCAATCTTTGGCGCAGGCGTTCCGTTTGCGCGGTGGGAATCTTGTTGAGTATACCGAACTGATCGCACTAAACGACGGACAAGTCAGCACAAAGTCCGGCATCTATACCGCGCGTTCAATCATCATGGCAGCCGGATTTGAAACGTTCCAATTGCTGGAACCCTTTCTGGGTGCAGGTTCCGGCACGGGAGTCAAAGGGCAGGCGATGTTGGTGCGGCCACCCAATAGTTTTGCCAAGCACATCATTCAGACCGATAGCCTATATCTGGTGCCCCATTTCGATGGCACATTGGCGATTGGGTCAACCAGCGAGGATCATTGGAGCGACCTTGGCACCGATGACAAACTGCACGCGCTTTTTGCCGCTGCCACGGAGCTTTTCCCAGAGCTTGCCGATGCCAAAATCCTGACTCGCTGGGCCGGCATCCGCCCAAAAGCGCGTGGCCGCGATGCGATGGTTGGCCGCATTTCCAGTACGAATTCGCTATTTGTCGCCACCGGCGGTTTCAAAACGGCGTTCGGAATTGCACATGAAGTTGGTCGCGCAATGGCGCAAATGATCCTCAGTGAACCGGTCAATCTTCCGTCAAGTTTCCGCCCTGAATATCACCGCGTGAAAACATGACTTTGGCAAGACGCCCGTCGATCACGACCAAACCCAGCGCAATCAACGCAAACCCGGCATAGGCGGTTTGCGGCAGTGCTTCGTCTAAAACCACGGCGCCCAACACAACTGCGACCGGCACGACCATCAATGTCACTTGCATCAGATTTCCCGCCCCTGCCAAAGCCATGACCCGATAGGCCAAGACAAAGGCCAAAGCCGTTGCAAAAATTGAAATATAGCCAATCGCTGCAATCACATCCCAACCGGGAATGGCTTTGGGTACGCCATCAATCACCAACGCCATCGGCAAGACCGCAACGCTTGATGCGGTCAACATAAGCGTCGCCGATGTCACCGGATCGATACCAACCAACATCCGCCGCCCCCAACTGCCCGCCAAACCATAGGACAGCGAGGATGCCAAAATCGCCACCTGTGCCAGTGAGCGCAGATCGAAATGACGGAGCGTTTCCAATCCCATAACAACTGCAACACCGGCAAACCCCAACAAGACGCCGCCCAACTTTCGTCCGGTCATCCGCTCATCCGGCAAGAATATCGCCGCGACAATAATGCCAAATAACGCTGTTGTGGCGTTCAAGATCGAGGCCAAGCCGCTTTCTATTTGGATTTGTCCCCAAGCAATCAGGCTGAAAGGAATGACGTTTTGCAGCAGTCCCATTACCAGAAATGCCACATAAATCCGTGGATTTTTCGGTAAGTCGACCCCACGCCACAGCGCAAATATCCATAAAGCAATCGCTGCCAGACCAACGCGCAAAGCGACGATTGTGAAAACCGGCAGTTCTCG
This sequence comes from Oceanomicrobium sp., assembly GCA_031415055.1. Lineage (GTDB taxonomy): Bacteria > Pseudomonadota > Alphaproteobacteria > Rhodobacterales > Rhodobacteraceae > JANMOK01. Next base: position 51,451 of record JANOQZ010000009.1, read on the forward strand.
CAGGGCAACAGCAAACGACAGAAACGAGCCGCCAAAGATGAAGGCCAGCAGCATCAACAGCACCCAAGAGGTCAGTGAAATGGATTTTTGGTTTGCCATAATCTGCGACTAACAAATGGCATGGAGTTTAGCCACCCGGATCGTGTGTATTGGTGCAATTCGCGCCAAAGCATCAGTCCAGTTTCCATGTTGCCTTGTCCGCTCGAATACCGTCCTTTACCCATAATTGGGTCGATTGAACGGGGGATAGCATGCTCAAACTTTACGCACGAAAAGGTGCCGGGTCCGATGCGGTCGAAGCGCTGTTGGCCGTTGCCAACGTTCGGCACGCGGTTGAGTATCTGGTCAAGGGGTCGGACGGATATAATCCGCCTGAATTTCGCCAGATCAACCCGCGCGGCGAAGTGCCGACATTAGTGCTGGCGGATGGCAGCGTGGTGACCGAAAGCGCCGCGATAATGATCTATTTGGCTGACATGTATCCCGCGGCCAAGATGGCACCGGCACTGTCATCGCCCCTGCGTCCGGCGTATCTACGATGGATGCTTTTCCTCGCCGCCGCGTCCTACATCGATGCGCTGCTTAGCTCCTATCCGCACCGCTATTCCGCGGACCTCAGCGCGGCGCCGGGGATTAAGGCGCAGGCGTTGCTGGCGGCAGATCGCGACTATTCAATCCTGTCCAACGCCGTCGGCGACGGGCCATTTGTGTTGGGCAATACGATGTCGGCGGTCGACATTTACGCGGCCATGCTGATCAGTTGGGCCGATAACGTGCCAGACTTACTGGCGCGGCATGCGAACTTGCGGACACTTTGCACGCAAGTCATGGCCGTGCCCGCAATCGCAAAAGTTTGGTCCCACGTCGATTTCTAGTTTTACGCCGCCACCGGAAACTGCAATCCCGGCGTCGAGAGTGATATCCCAGCCTCTTCCTCGCTCATTTCCGCCAAAACATCGCCAAACAACGGAGTGCTAAGATAACGCTCGCCGGTATCGGGCAACATGCACAATATGTTGGCCCCCGGTTTGGCCGTCGCGCAAACTTGCAGCGCCCCGGCGAATGTCGCACCGGAACTGATACCAACAAAGATACCTTCTTTCTGCGCCAAATCCTTGCTGCATTTCATCGCGTCGGCATTGGAAATCGTCAGGATCTGCTCAATCCCGCCCGACTTCACCGCGTCTTCGGTCAATTGCGGCACGAAATCCGGGCTCCAACCCTGCATCGGATGCGGTTTCCACGCCGGGTTCGCAGCAGACGGCGATCCATCGGAGTTGCGTGCCTGCTTTTCACCCGCCGTCAACATCGGCGCTTCGGAGGGTTCACAAACCACGATCTTGGTCTTGGGAGAGTCCTTTGCCAGCACCCGCTTCACACCTTTCAACGTGCCCCCGGTGCCAAAGCCCGTCACCCAATAATCCAAACTTCCGTCTGGAAAATCCTGTAATATTTCGACCGCAGTTGTCGCCGAATGAATATCGGGATTTGCCTCATTCTCAAACTGCCGAGTCAGGAACCAGCCGTGTTTTGCCGCCAGTTCCTCGGCCTTGCGAACCATGCCAACGGCGCGACCGGCTGCCGGGGTTAGCACAACTTTGGCCCCCAAGAAACGCATCAACTTGCGCCGCTCCACGCTGAACGTCTCCGACATCGTCACCACCAGCGGGTAACCCTTGGCGGCACAGACCATTGCCAGACCAATGCCGGTGTTGCCGCTGGTGGCTTCAACAACGGTTTGGCCGGGCTTCAGTTCGCCCGACTTTTCTGCTGCTTCGATCACCCCCAACGCCAGCCGGTCTTTGACCGAACCCAATGGGTTGAACGCTTCGATCTTCACGAACAAATTCACCCCCGCCGGAGCCAGTCTGTTTATCCGCACCACCGGCGTATTGCCGATCGTGCCAAGTATGTTCGCGTATTTCATGTGCAGCCCCCAAATTTACATCGCTAGCAGTTTGTCCAATTCACCCTTGAATTCATCCCAAGGCATATTGCTAAACTTGGTACCATTTAGAATGAACGTCGGCGTTCCTTCAACCTTATCCGCATCGAAATTCTTTTGAAACTCGGCGACCAATGCTTCGGCCATCGGCTGGTCCTGAATGCAGCTTTCCATCTGCGCGTCGGTCAAACCGGTCTGCCGCCCCAAAGCATACATCGCATCGACGATTTCTTTCGGGCTTTCTTTGCTTGCCCAATCGGCCTGGTTGGCAAACAGCAAATCCGCCAAGCCGAAATAGCGCAACCCGCCTTCGCAGCGGGCAAGCATGCCGGCCCACAGGCCAAGTCGGTCAAAGTAGACCTCGCGGTAGACAAATTTGATCTTGCCGGTGTCGATGTATTCAGCCTTCAACAAAGGAAAAACGTCGTTGCTGAATGCCGCGCAGTGCGGGCAGGTGAACGAGCCGTATTCAATCACCGTCACCGCAGCATCAGGGTTGCCAAGGAACATTTCCTTGACTTCGGGCACAGGTGCCGCCGGATCAGCCGCAGGTGCCGCATCTTCAGCAAAGGCTTGCATCGAAATCTGCGTTTGGCCGGGGCGGGCATTCAATTGCCAGCCAACCACACCAGCGGCGCATGCGGCCAACGCCGCCAGTAACAGATTGCGGCGATTCAACACATTTTTTGTCATTCTATCGTCTTTCCTGTCGATTGAAATTTTGGCCGTGCCAACACGCTTCGGCCTAGTTGGTCTAGCGCTGCCCGCAAGCCGCTATCGCCGATCTTGCTTAGCGCCGAATTTATGTCGGTATCCGTTATTGCGGGCGGCTCCTTTGGCACAAAGGCCGCTGCTTCTTCGGCAAAGCCGGTCGCCGACGTTTGTGTCAACTTGATGCGCGAAATGGCGTTGTAGCCATAACACGCATTCACCCGATCTTTAATCGTTGGCAGTTGCATTTGCACCTGCGGCGCGTAAGCCCCATCAGCTAGCAAGATCAACGTAGCACCCAATCCGCCTGCTGCATGGGTTACCGAAACTGGCCTTGTCATCGCGGCAGTGTCGGCCCCGGCAATCTCGGCCCAATGGGTGAGCAACCGCGTCTCGGCAAAGCCGCGCTTTTCCGCGCTTGTTCGAAGTTTAGCGCCCAACAATCCACCGGCGTGCACAAAACCCTTGGCCAAGGGTTGCCCCTTGCCTTTTGTGCGGCCTATGTCAGGTTTCTGAGCCATGTGTCCTTTACCAAGCCTTAACGCCTTTTACGCTGATGAGTTAACTTTTGGCACCCTGAATGCAACATTGCGGGACATAAATCTTGCGTGAGCAGTCAGTTGTATTCGCCGAGGTTTTGTTGACTTGGTATGACCGAAATGCACGGGCAATGCCCTGGCGGATGCCGCCGAATTCGTCGCAACGCCCGAATCCCTATCACGTCTGGCTGTCGGAGGTGATGTTGCAGCAAACCACGGTTGCCGCAGTTGACAGTTACTTTCGCAAATTCATCGCTCACTGGCCCGAAGTTTTCGCACTGGCTGCAGCCAACGAGGAAGCAGTCATGTCGGCTTGGGCCGGGCTTGGTTATTACGCCCGTGCGCGAAACTTGTTGAAATGTGCAAAAGCGGTGGCCGAACTGGGTGCTTTTCCGCAAACCGAGGCGGGGTTGCGCCAACTTCCCGGCATCGGCCCTTACACCGCCGCCGCGATTGCCGCGATAGCTTTTGACCAAAAGGCGACAGTTGTGGACGGCAATGTCGAACGGGTGATGGCGCGCTATTTCGCCGAGGCTGAAACCTTGCCCATGGTCAAGCCAAAGCTGCACTACCATGCCGCGAAGCTGACGCCCAAATCACGCCCCGGCGATTATGCGCAAGCGGTGATGGACCTTGGCGCGACAATCTGCACGCCGCGCAACCCGGCCTGCGGCATATGCCCGGTTAGTGACACCTGCCTAGGCCGCGCCAAAGGCATCACCGCTTTACTACCCAATCGCGTCGCCAAACCCGCCAAACCCATTCGAATCGGCCAAGTCTGGATCGAGGCCAGACGCGACGGTTCCCTCGTCACCCAGATTCGCCCCAAATCCGGCCTGCTTGGCGGCATGCTTGGCCTGCCGACGGCGGGTTGGGATGGTTCGCTTTCCGATCCGCCCGAGGGCAACTGGCAAACCATTGGCGAAGTGCGCCACACATTCACGCACTTCCACCTGCGCCTTGTCGTGCAGCGCAATGATAGTGCCATCGACAACTCGAAACTGGACATCTCTGCTTTTCCAACTTTGTTTCGCAAAGCCCTGCTCCTTGCCCTAGCGAACATGGCTTGAGCGGACCGCGGCAAAATGCGACAAAACCCCATGTCCAAAACCAATTCCGATCTGATTGCCGCGCTGCCGTTTCTTATGCCCATGGCCAATGTGCCGATCCTGTTTGCCGCCGCCAGCTTTGGCGGTTGGACGCTGTGGATCGCGCCGTTTTATGGCATCATCCTCAGTTCTTTGATGGACCGAATATTTGGCGAAAACCAAGCTAACCTCGACCCGCAAACACCGGACGCCGAATTGTTCTGGCGTCGGCTGATTGTGCTTATCTGGCTGCCCTTGCAAGTTGCCATCCTGATCTTCACCCTCTATGCCGCCACCCATTTTGCCCATCTCAATTGGCACGAACGACTGTTCCTGATGGTCGAAACCGGGCTGATCACCGGTGCCGTTGGCATCGTTTTTGCGCATGAATTGATCCATCAGAAGAACCGTTGGGAACAAAGGCTGGGCGAGTGGCTGCTGATCACAGTGCTGTATGGCCATTTCAAATCGGAGCATGTGATCGTGCATCACCGCCATGTCGGCACCCCGCGCGACCCGGTGACGGCGCGTTACAACGAAAGTTTTTATTACTTTTTCGCCCGGGTCCTGCCAGGTTGTTTGGTGTCGGCATGGGGTGCCGAGAAGGAGCGGTTGGCGATGAAAACCCTGCCCGTCTGGCACCCATCCAACCCGTTCTGGCGTTACGGAATTGGCCAAACCCTGATGTTGATTGCCGCTTGGGCCATCGGCGGCTGGCCGGGGGTTGGGTATTTCATCCTGCAAGCCTTTATCGCCATCATGGTGTTGGAGCAGGTGAACTACACCGAGCATTACGGACTTACCCGCCAGTTAATGCCCAACGGCAAATACGAACCCGTGCGCCCGCACCATTCGTGGAACGCCGCGCATCGCATTACCAACTATCTACTGATCAATCTGCAGCGCCATTCCGACCACCATTCACGGCCTGACCGACGCTATCCGCTGCTGCAAACCTATTCTGCCAGCGACGCGCCGCAATTGCCCTATGGCTATCCCATCATGACGGCGATGTCGTTCAACCCATGGCTTTGGCGACGGGTGATGAACAAACGGGTGCGACAATGGCGGAAAGATCACTATCCTGAGGTGAGCGATTGGAATAATCTTGCCAGAGAATAACCAAACCTCCGCTAGCTCTCATTTGGAGTCGATGCCGTGGCTGCGCGTATAAGCTGAGGCTTGTGGCGGCTGCCAATTGTGAAGCGGCGTTTCGGGCCGGAAAACTTCGACCAGCAAGGGAAAACAGGCTGCCAAGTCTGAAGAATGCTCGGCACTGCAATCCCCACCGGGGCAGGCAGAAAGCGCCCCCAAAAGGTCAACTTCAGCGAAAAATTCGATATAGTCCCCCGGTCGCACCGGGCTGGCTTTCATGAAATATTGGCCGGTGTCGCGGGTGAAGCCGGTGCACATGAAGACGTTGAGCACATCGTGGATATGTGTTTCTGCCGTGTTCAGGGGCAAGCCGGTTTCGGCAGCCAAGGCGCGGGTCAGGTTGGAATGGCAGCAGTGGTGGTAGTCTGTGCCGGTGAGCATATGGTGCGTGTAGGGATCACATCTTGTGCCGATGACATCGTGGACCGAGCCACCGTCGTTGTCGATGCCGTACCAATCGAGCGTATCCTCGGTGACGGTTGCCATTGGGCGCAAATGTGGAAATGTCGACCACATGCGGTCGCCCGTGGTCAGGTGGGTGCCGTGCAAAGCGCGGGTTTTGCCAGAGTAGAAGCGTTCTGCCAGGTCATTCGCGTTCCACAGGTTGAGGTCGCCGACCTGCGGGCCTTCGATCGCGGTGATGCGAAAGAAATGCCCGGCGGGAACGTGGAAGCAGCGGGCTTGGCGGGGTGGAATCAAAGTTTCGCCGGTTTTCGTCGCGGCGTCGCGGGCGGTTTGGTAAGCGGCCAGATCGGGTATTGGTAGGGTTTCGGTGGGGTAGCAGATGACCGGGCGGGCGGAGCGGCGTTTGTTGGCATCGGCGGGTTGCTGGAACATGGCGGACCTTGGGCATGGGGCGTGCAAGCCCTCACCCTACATTGCAATGCGTGGCGAGGGCCAGTAATGAGGCGGTATCGCTCGTAGATAAAGGAGGGCTGGAGTGGAAACCTTGTTTTGTCATCCTCGACAGCCCGGACCCGATTTAGCCCTGCAAGCGCGATTGCAGGGCTGACCACAGGCGGTAGTATCGACCGATCAGGTTAGCTCGTTTTGGGGTGTTCGCACCCGCAAATGCCCCCTTGGGCCGACGAGGTTAGACCATGACAATGATCAATTTGCGCGGCTTGGGCTTTCAATTTGCCGAGCCGTTGTTTGCCAATCTGAACCTGACCATTGGACCGGGCGACCGGATTGGGCTGGTTGCCGCCAACGGGCGGGGCAAATCGACCTTGCTGCGCTGTTTGGCGGGTGAGGTTGAGCCGGTTTCCGGCGTGATCACAAGGTCGCGCGGGCTGCGGGCGGGGTATGTGGCGCAGGAGATTCCACCTGCGTTCCTGGGCCTGACGTTCCGGGCGCTGGTGCAGCAGGCGTTGCTTGATCCGAGTGAAGATTGGCGGGTCGACGTGGCGCTGGACGAGTTGGACGTGCCGTTAGAGTTTCGTGGGCGTTTGCTGCGCGAACTCAGCGGCGGTTGGCAACGGCTGGCGATGCTGGCGCGGGCTTGGGCGAGCGAGCCCGATCTCCTGTTGCTGGACGAGCCAACGAACCATCTGGACCTGTCGCGGATCGGCAAGCTGCAAGGCTGGCTGCAGGCACTGCCGCGCGAATTTCCAGTGGTGATTGCCAGCCACGACCGGGCGTTTTTGGACGAAGTAACCAACCGGACGTTGTTCTTGCGGGCCGAGAAATCGGTGGTGTTTGCCTTGCCCTTTACGCAGGCGCGGACGGCGTTGGCAGAGGTGGATGCCGCCGATGCGCGGCGGTTTGAAAACGACATGGCCAAGGCGCAGCAGTTGCGCAAGCAGGCGGCGAAGTTGAAGAATATCGGCATCAATTCCGGGTCGGATTTGCTGATCACCAAAACCAAGCAGTTGAAGGATCGGGCGGATAAAATCGAGGAAGCGGCAAGGCCTTCGTTTCTGGATCGGTCCGCCGGGGCGATAAAGCTGGGTAACAGCGGCACGCATGCGAAGGCCTTGGTGACGCTGGACGATGCTTTGATTGCCACGCCCGACGGGGCCTTGCTGTTCAAGACCGGCAAGTTGTGGATTGAACGCGGTGATAGGATTGTGGTTCTGGGCAAGAACGGCGTCGGCAAGACGCAGTTGGTGCGGGCGGTGCACGCAGCATTTGGGGGCCCGGGCGCAATCCGCGTGTCGCCGTCGGTGGTGCTGGGATACAGCGATCAGGGGCTGTCGCAATTGGCGGATCGGGACACACCGGCGGGGGTGATTTCGGCGCGGTTTGATGTGGGCGATCAGGCGGCGCGGACGATGCTGGCGGGGGTTGGCGTCAATGTCGATATGCAAGCCGGGCCTACTGGCAAGCTGTCAGGCGGGCAGAAGGCACGGCTGGCGATGCTGGTGTTGCGGCTGACGCGGCCCAATTTTTATCTTTTGGATGAACCGACCAACCATCTGGATATTGCGGGGCAGGAGGCTTTGGAAGGCGAGTTGCTGGCAAACGGCGCCGCGTGCTTGCTGGTGTCGCATGACCGGAGTTTCGTGCGAAATGTAGGGAACAGGTTTTGGTTGATTGAGGGCAAGCGGCTGCGGGAGGTTGAGGGGGCGGAGGGGTTTTTCAAGGGGGAGATGGGGTGAGGATATCACTCCACCATCATCCTCTTCACTTCCGCAATCGCCTTCGCCGGATTGAGCCCCTTCGGACACGTCTTCGCGCAGTTCATGATGGTGTGGCAGCGGTAGAGTTTGAAGGGGTCGTCGAGCGCCTCTAGGCGGTCTTCGGTGGCTTGGTCGCGTGAATCGATGATCCAGCGGTAGGCGTGCAGTAGGGCGGCGGGGCCGAGGTAGGTGTCGCCGTTCCACCAGTAGCTGGGGCAGCTTGTCGAGCAGCAGGCGCAGAGGACGCATTCGTAGAGGCCGTCGAGTTTTTTGCGGTCTTCGATGGATTGTTTCCATTCGATGGCCGGGGTTTCGGTTTTCGTTTCCAGCCATGGCTTTACTTCGGCATGTTGAGCGTAGAACTGGGTCAGGTCGGGAACTAGGTCTTTTACCACGGGCATGTGCGGCAGCGGGTAGATTTTGATATCCCCTTTAATCTCGTCCGAGCCGCAGATGCAGGCCAGCGTGTTGACGCCGTCGACATTCATCGCGCAGGAGCCGCAGATGCCTTCGCGGCAGGAGCGGCGGAAGGTGAGCGTGGGGTCGATCTCGGTTTTGATCTTGATCAGCGCATCCAGCACCATTGGGCCGCAGTCGTCCATATCCAGCCAATAGGTGTCGATGCGCGGGTTGGCGGCATCGTCGGGGTTCCAGCGGTAAACGCGGAAGGCGCGGACATTTTCGCCGTCCGGCTTTGGCCAAGTTTTGCCTTGGGTAATGCGCGAGTTCTTGGGCAGCGTAAGTTCGACCATTTCGGCTCCGCTTATCGGGCAACGGGGTGAAGAATTCGTTCAGAACGGATGACGTTTTCGCAGCGCAGGCATTGCGCCGTGTCGGTGCATCCGCGACAAGTTTCCGGTTTAGATGTTCGCCGCATCATCAATGATTTGGCCGTTTTGGCGCAGTTTATCAAGGCATTCGATGTAGACTACCTCGGGGTCGCGCCCGCGCAAGAAACTTTCGTCAAAGCTCAGCGACAGTTCCGCCGACGGCCCATCGGTGCCGATGCCGAATTCCGCTTCGCCGCGCGGACCGGCTGCGGAACGGGCCTTGTCGTCGCAAAGCGCTATGGCCTGGGCGTTGGTGTAGGTTTGCGGAGTTGTGTCGCAAGCGGCCAAAACTACCAGAAATCCGCAGCATAAATACCGATGCATTTGTCTTCTCCTTTTCGCGCGAATGTCGTTGCCACAGCTACCACCAAAAGCGGTAAAAACGCTCGAGAATGGTCACAGGCCGACGCTTGGGGGCTTGGACTTTCGCCAAACCGGTATAGTCATAGGAACTTTCTAGATGCAAGTTTGCGACAAACGCAGCCAGTGTTGCGCCGTCAAGTTCCTGCATCGTATAGTCCGCGACGATTTGGTCGTAATTTTGCTCCAGCTCGCGGTTCTTCGGGTCCAGACCCGTCACCAGAACCAATCCGGATGGCGGACAATCCAAGACTGTCACCGTAAGTTCTGGGCGATATTGGCGCAAAATTGGAAGCAGTTTCCAAACATCGCCGGTCCAGGCTTTGGTTACATTGCGGTCCCATTCGCGATTGGCAACGGCAAGATTTCTCGGGCAGCAATCGTGCAAAACGATCATCGCGTCCGGGGCACAAATTTTTTCAGTGCCGATGAAATCGCGCAATAAAAACTCAAAAAGATGCATTCCGTCGAGGAAAGCTAGGTCGATTTCGGCACCAAGTTTTTCGGGGATGCTTTTGGCAAAAAAGTCATCGCTGGTCATTTGATGCAAATGAAGTTGCGGCTTGTGGCCAATTACATCGATTTCGATCCTGAACGAGGGATCCACGGCGATTGTATTGGCGTTGCTCAACTGCAAACTTTTGCCGTTGGCGCTGCCGATTTCGAAATACCAATCAGGTGTTCTTGTTTTGTGCAGCCAGTCGAGCATGTCGCGATAAAAAAGACCCCGATGCGTCGGAAAATGTATTTCGCCCAATACCATGAATACCTACTTTAATGTTTTTGATTGTTGATGGCGAAGCCATACAGCGTCGATGTTGGCACTGTCAAACATCGCCCAGGGACGCTTGGATTGTGGCCCCGTTGGCGATAAAGGCTAGGGCGCGTTGGCGTTGAGCCGGGGTCAATCCGTCCCACAAGGCTTTTTCGGCTGGGTTTAGCAACACGCCGGGGGCGACTTCGGCTCGGCCCGAATTGGCTTGCTGATCGTCGGCTTGCGCCATGCAGGCATCGTAGGGCTTGGACTCGAGGGCATAATTCGTGAAGCCATTTTGGGTGACCGCACCGCTGAAACGCCCTTCCTTGTCGACGAACAGCATTGCTTGCTCGCCTTCTTTCAATCGCACCGCGGTTTTGACTTGCGCCAAACAAGCGCGTTGGGTGGAATTCAGATAGGGCATCGGGTCGGTTTCTGCGGTGCAGGCGGTAAGTAGGAGGAACAGCGGAAATACGCGTTTCATTTCAGTACACCCTAGCCTTTGGCGCTATGCGTTTCAAATCGATGCCGCCATCGGCTTCGGTGGTGAGCGGTTTAAGGTGGACATCGCGGTAGGTTAGTTTGACCTTGGAACCTTCAACAATCGCCAGCGTGTGTTTGCGCCAATTCACATCGTCGCGTTTGGGGTAGTCTTCGTGGGCGTGCGAGCCGCGCGATTCCTTGCGGGCGGCGGCGGAAACCACGGTGGCCAGCGCATTGGGGATCAGGTTGGATAGTTCGAGGGTTTCCATAAGGTCAGAATTCCAGATCAGCGAGCGGTCCGTGGTTTGAATGTCAGCCAGCTGATCGGCGATTGCGGCCATTTTCGCGGCACCTTCGGCCAGCGTTTTATCGGTGCGAAAAACGGCGGCGTCGGCTTGCATGGCTTTTTGCATATCCAGCCGCAGTTTGGCGGTGGGGATTGCGCCTTTGGCATGGCGGGTTTGGTCAAAGCGGGCTATCGCGGCATCCAGAGATGCGCAGCTCAGCGGGCTATTGCCTGTCTTGGGATCGACGATCTCGCCCGCCTTAATCGCTGCGGCGCGGCCAAAGACAACAAGGTCGATCAAGCTGTTGGAGCCAAGACGGTTGGCACCATGAACGCTGGCACATCCCGCTTCACCAACCGCCATCAAGCCGGGTTGGATGCGGTCGTGGTTCTCGTCTGTTGGGTTCAGCGCCTGACCCCAATAATTCGTCGGAATTCCACCCATGTTGTAATGCACGGTCGGCAGCACCGGGATCGGAGCCTTGGTTACATCGACGCCGGCGAAGATGCGGGCGGATTCAGTGATGCCGGGCAGGCGTTCGCGCAATGCTTCGGGCGGCAGATGGTTGAGGTTGAGATGGATGTGGTCTTTCAGCGGACCGACGCCGCGACCTTCGCGGATTTCAATTGTCATGCAGCGACTAACCACGTCGCGCGAGGCCAAATCCTTGTAAGTCGGCGCATAGCGTTCCATGAAGCGTTCGCCTTCGGAATTGGTCAGATAGCCGCCTTCGCCACGCGCCCCTTCGGTGATCAGGCAGCCGGCACCATAGATGCCGGTCGGGTGGAACTGGACGAATTCCATATCTTGCAGCGGCAGACCGGCGCGGGCGACCATGCCGCCGCCATCGCCGGTGCAGGTATGGGCGGAAGTGGCGGAGAAATAGGCGCGGCCGTAACCGCCGGTGGCCAAGACGACCATCTTGGCGGAAAAACGGTGCAGGTTGCCGTCGTCAAGTTTCCACGCCAGCACGCCGTTGATGGTGCCGTCTTCGGTGGTCAACAGGTCGATAGCGAAATATTCGATGAAGAATTCGGCTTTGTGCTTCAGGCTTTGGCCGTAAAGCGTGTGCAAGATCGCGTGGCCCGTACGGTCGGCAGCCGCGCAGGTGCGCTGGACAGCCGGTCCTTCACCGAATTCGGTGGTATGGCCGCCGAACGGCCGCTGATAGATGCGACCGTCTTCGGTGCGGCTGAACGGCACGCCGTAGTGTTCGAGTTCGTAGACTGCCTTGGGTGCCTCGCGCGCTAGGTATTCCATCGCGTCCAGATCGCCCAACCAATCAGACCCTTTGACGGTGTCATACAAGTGCCATTGCCACGAATCTGGCCCCATATTGCCAAGGCTGGCAGCGATGCCACCTTGCGCGGCGACGGTGTGGGAACGGGTGGGGAAAACTTTGGTGATACAGGCGGTTTTCAACCCCTGTTCGGCCATGCCCAAAGTCGCCCGCAAACCAGCCCCGCCAGCGCCGACAACGACGACATCATAGGTATGGTCGATGAATTCATAGGCGGTCATTGACGGCTCCGGTCAGGGGAACAAAGCGATGCGGGCGATGGCGATGACAGACAGCAAGCCCATCACCCAGCAGAATGTGGAATTGGCGGTATGTAAAATCGTCAGCCATAGTTTGGAATGGGCGTAATCGGTGATCACTTCATCCAAGCCTTGGTGCAGGTGGATGAACATGGTGACCAACAAGATCAGCGCCACTAGGGCATGGAATGGGTTGGCATAGGTGACCAGCACGTCGGATTGGGAACCGCCAAAAGTGCGGATGAAAGGATACAAGAACAACAGTGCCGTGGGGACAAGCACGATTGCGCTGACGCGCTGTGTCCACCAATGATGCGATCCCGTTTTGTGCTGGCGCGTCATGTCAGCGATCCGATCAACAGCGTCACCGCGGTCAAAATGAAGGATAATACCACCACAGCGATGCCGCTGCGCGTGACCGTCGGCAATTCGAACCCTCGACCGGAATCCCAAGCTAAATGCCGGATACCATTGGCGAAGTGGTACCAAAACGCCCAGAGCGACAGCGAGAGGATGAGTTTGCCGAACCAAGATGTCAGCACTGAATTGGCTAAGTTGAATGCTGCGGGGCTGCTATCTGCCGCCAACAACCACCACACAATCAGCGCTGCGGGGACAGCCAGCCCGACACCCGTGATACGATGCAGAATCGACAGAACCGAAGTAATCTGCCAGCGATAAATCGTCAGATGCGGCGATAGCGGGCGATTGCTTTTGCTTGAGCCGGACATGGATAACTCTGCCAGTGATGCCTGTTGGCGTAGGTTTTGGTTTCAACGGACAGGAATGTCCACAGAGATTTGGTTGGTAATATCGCCTGCCGCAACTTGGCACCGGAATTGGTCAATAATTCACTAAGTTAGAGTTCCCCCAGTTTCATCCCAGCATCGTATTCGCGGTCGCTTTGTTTCACGACTGCTTGACCGCAGCGCATTTTGCCAGTGGCAGCGTCAAAGGTGTAAACAGGGTTACCTTGCAGTGACCAGCCCTTGGATAGAGCCTCGGTGATGCGATGACAAAAGGCGGATGTGTCGTCGTCGGAGAGGAATCGATATGCGAGCATGGTTTATCCTGGAAATGGCGAAGGGCCGACAAGGCCGTGAATGAAAGTGATGACGGCGAACACCACGGCTGATATGCCGACAAGCCGCAAATCATAAATTGCCGGACCGGGTTCAGGGCGGACCCAAGGATCTGAGGCAGCGTTGATCGCAACAATTTCGACCACTGCCCAGACCAGCATCGCCGGGAACAGCACCAGCGAGGCATTGTCGCCGTTCACCAACAAATGCGCCAGGGCCCAGACGATGACGCCCGTCAGCATCGGGTGACGCAGCCATGTGCGTAAACGGCCCCGCGACGACCCCATGCCGAACAGCATAACCGAGGCAAACATCATCGGGTTGTTGATGTATTTTCCCCAAGTCGGCGGGTCGTAAATGGCGATAAACGGCGTGGTCTTGAAGCCGACAACGATGAGGATAAGGGAGATGAGTGAAAGCGCCGTGACGCTGAGTTTGATCGAGCCAAGACCGAGACGTTCAATCAAAGCGTCGCGCAAGTTCGGCGCCATGCGTTTGAACAGGTGGGTGGCGAACCACAGCAGGATGCCAGCAATCAAGATTGTCATGTCCCTCGCCTTTTAACCTCTGAATTATCTGGCACTGCCGCACGATGATTTCAATGTGGGTGTTGCGTTTTCGCGGAATCAGCGAACTGTTGGTTAACGAAATGTAACCCTTTGCGAGGCAGCCTGTTTGCAAGGCATTTCCGCGGTTGGAAATGCAATGACACCAGAAAGGCAGCGATATGATCAACCAATTTCTAACAAGCGCTTTGGCGCTGATTTTCTTTAACAGCCCGGCCGTAGCGCAAGGCAGCAATTGCGGGGATCGGCAAGCGATCGTCGATCAATTGACCAACAAATATGGCGAGTCACGTCAAAATGTCGGATTGAACGAGAATAATTCAATGGTCGAAATTTTTGCCTCGGCAGCGACCGGCACGTGGACAATTCTGGTCACCATGCCAACCGGCATGTCGTGCATGGTGGCGGCTGGGCAAAGCTGGCAAGTTGTCGAGGCTGAAATTGTTGCGCCGGGCAATCCGGCTTAAGTGAAAATCGCCCAGCCACCATCCCAAATCAACTTCAACGACACCGCGCCCAGCATGACCATCATGAAAGGATAAAAGACTGTCGGACTCATCCTTTTGACCAGCCAAGCCCCGCCCAATGTAGCAGCGGCGGCAAAGGGAAAAAGCGAAGCAGAAGCGGCCAGATTGGTGGAGTCGAACTGGCCGAGGGCGAAATAGGGAATGACTTTGATCGCGTTGACTATGGCGAAAAAGATGGTGCTGGTGCCGGTGTAGATTTTCGGATCCTGCTTCAAGGGCAGGGCATAGATCTGGTAGGGTGGGCCGCCGACATGGGCGACGAAGCTGGTGAAGCCGACAACTACGCTCCAGAACGCACCTTTTACCGGATTGTGTGGAATGCCCTGAGTGATTTTTTGGCGCGCGCTGATGATGGCGCGTGTAATGAACCAGAAGGTCAGCCCGCCGACGATGAGAATGATTGCGTCGGCCGAGACCATTTTGGCAGTGAGATAGCCAATGAAGATGCCGACAACGGCACCCGGTAACATTATTTTTAGCGTATTCATATCTCGATAACCACGCCAGCTCCACAAGGCGGCGGCATCCATAACTAGAAGGATTGGCAACATGATCGCCGCGCCCTGCACGGGCGGAACCACAAGGGTCATCAGCGGCACGCCCATCTGACCCATCGCCCCGCCAAGGCCGCCTTTTGACAGGCCAACAAAGATCACTGCTGGGATAGCGGCGAGAAAAAACCACGGGTCATAGATAAGGCCGGTCATTTTGCGCCTTAGGTGAATTGAAAAGCGCCCGTGCGAAGCGGACTGCAGATTGGTAGCTGATTTGGCAAAGAACGCCAGAGCGAAAAGCAACACTTCGTTCATGCTTGCGCATTAACCACGTCGGGGTTACGGACTTCGGCAAATTCATTTCAGGGGTTAACTAATGGCACGAGCAAAAATTGCCCTCATCGGTGCAGGTCAGATTGGCGGCACTTTGGCGCATTTGGCTGGGTTGAAGGAATTGGGCGACATCGTGCTGTTCGATGTGGCCGAAGGCATTCCGCAAGGAAAGGCCCTGGATTTAGCACAAAGCGGTGCGGTTGAAGGGTTCGACGCGGGGCTAAAAGGCACGAATTCCTATGCCGACATTGCGGGCGTCGATGTCTGCATTGTCACCGCCGGTGTGCCGCGCAAGCCGGGGATGAGCCGCGACGATTTGTTGGGGATTAACCTCAAGGTGATGAAGGCGGTGGGCGAGGGAATCAAAGCCCATGCACCAAAGACGTTTGTCATCTGCATCACCAATCCGCTGGATGCGATGGTTTGGGCGCTGCAACAGTTTTCGGGTCTACCAACACATATGGTCTGTGGCATGGCGGGGATATTGGATTCGGGTCGATTCCGGCATTTTCTGGCCGAGGAATTTGGCGTTTCGGTAAAAGACGTTACCGCATTCGTCTTGGGCGGGCATGGCGATACGATGGTGCCGCTGCCGCGCTATTCGACAGTCGCTGGTATTCCCCTGCCCGACCTGGTGGCGATGGGCTGGACGACACAGGCGAAACTTGACGCGATCATCCAGCGCACCCGCGATGGCGGGGCCGAAATTGTTGGCCTTCTCAAAACCGGATCGGCATTCTATGCGCCAGCTTCGTCTGCTATCGAAATGGCGGAAGCGTTCTTGAAAGATCAAAAGCGCGTTTTGCCGGTGGCGGCCTATGTGAAGGACGCCTATGGCTTAAAGGGCATGTATGTCGGCGTGCCAACTGTGATTGGTGCCGGCGGTGTCGAAAAAGTGGTCGAAATCAAACTGAACGCCGAAGAACAGGAAATGTTTGAAAAGTCAGTCGATGCCGTGAGCGGTTTGGTGGCGGCGTGCAAATCAATCGATCCTGGTTTGAACTGACACGCACTGCCTTTTTTTGTGATCACACTTTTGAATCGTGTGATCACAAGCGACTCATTTATCGCCGTCTTGGCTTTTTTGGTGTTAGAACCATTTGGCAGCGTCCTTCAAACCTCGTAAAGCAATTGCTGATAGCAGTGCCGTAGCCGTTCAAGCGGCGGAGGGAATTGATGAACATCCACGAATATCAGGCCAAGAAGCTGCTGCGCGATTATGGCCTGCCGGTGTCGGACGGGCATGCCGTGCTGCGGGCCGAGGATGCCAAGACGGCAGCGGGCGAGATTGACGGGCCGGTCTGGGTGGTGAAAGCGCAAATTCACGCCGGAGGGCGCGGCAAGGGGCATTTCCTTGAAGGCTCGGCGGGCGAGAAGGGTGGGGTGCGGATCGCACATTCGGTGTCGGAAGCCGCCGAGGAAGCGCAAAAGATGCTGGGCCGCACTTTGGTGACCAAACAAACCGGTCCGGTGGGCAAGCAGGTGAACCGGGTTTACATCGAGGATGGGGCCGACATAGCACGCGAATTGTATTTGGCGGTGCTGGTGGACCGGGCCTCGTCGCGGGTTTCGTTCGTCTGCTCGACCGAAGGCGGCATGAATATCGAGGAAGTCGCAGCAGAAACGCCTGAGAAGATTCTCAGTTTCTCGATTGATCCGGCGAGCGGAATTCAGGCGTTTCATGGTCGCCGCGTGGCGTTTGCGCTGGGTCTGGAAGGCGGACAGGTCAAGCAATGCGTGGCATTGGTCAACACGCTGTATAAAATGTTCGTCGAAAAAGACATGGAGATGCTGGAGATCAACCCGTTGGTGGTGACCAAAAAGGGCGACCTGCATTGTCTGGACGCCAAGATGGGGTTTGATGCCAATGCATTGTATCGCCAAGCCGATATTGCGGCTTTGCGCGATGAGAGCGAAGAAGACGCCAAGGAACTGGCGGCGTCGAAGTTCGACCTGAACTACATCGCACTGGATGGCGAAATTGGCTGCATGGTCAACGGTGCTGGCCTCGCGATGGCAACGATGGACATTATCAAACTTTATGGCTCGGCCCCGGCCAACTTCCTTGATGTTGGCGGCGGCGTGACGAAGGAGAAGGTGACCGAAGCCTTCAAGATCATCACCTCCGACCCACAGGTGAAGGGCATCCTCGTCAACATCTTCGGCGGCATCATGCGCTGCGACGTCATAGCCGAAGGGGTGATTGCGGCGGTGAAAGAGGTGGGCTTGAAAGTGCCGCTGGTGGTGCGGCTGGAGGGGACCAATGTGGCTTTGGGGAAGAAGATTCTCAACGAAAGCGGGCTGGCGGTGATTGCGGCGGATGATCTGGGCGATGCGGCGGAGAAGATTGTGCAAGAGGTGAGGGCAGCGGGGTGAGGTTGGATTGGCTCGTCCAGAAAATGAGCGAAGCAAACGGCGGTGCGCTGTTGCAAGGTGTCGGCGCGATCTTTTTCGGACTGGCGATTTGGGCGATTGGGTCTCTAATTATCACGGCTGGGAGCCACAAGGAATCAATTTTGGAATTGGCCAGACACAATCCTTGGCACAAGATATTTCTCGGGCGTTCATTGACAATTCAGGAAGTTAACAAACGAATAATTCCGGGATTTTGGACTGTTTACAGATATGACGGGCGAGGTGCTCAGGCAATAGGCGTGTTTCTTATGGTTTTTGGCGCTGGACTGTCAATTTTCGTTGTTACGTCGCTCCTACTCCAGAAATTTGAGTGACCATGTATCGCGGCGAAGTCAAAGCGGATTGCACTATTAGAAAGATTTTTTGCTGTGAAGCTCCTGCGGCGGATGAGGCAATAGTGAGGGTGCATTTTGACCAAACGTTACGCAGGCTCGTCCCGGACCTCTGGCACCGGCCTCGGCACGATGTCTTCAAGGGCGCTCTGCAATTCCTGGTCATGGCGGGCCAGCGATGCATCAAAACTCAGCCGCAGGTTCATCCAGAACTCAATCCCGGTGCCAAGATAGCGGCCCAAACGCGCTGCCGTGTCGGCGGTCAGCGCGGTTTCTTCGCGGACCAGCCGTTCAATCCGGGTGCGCGGCACGCCGATTGCCCGCGCGATCTTGCCCGACGACAGGTTCAGCGGTTCCATGAATTCCGTCCGAAGGATTTCGCCCGGATGGATCGGCGGGTTGGTGATCAGCATGGCATCGGCTCCTTAATGATAGTCCACAATCTCGACATCAAACGCATCGCTGCCTTTCCAGACGAAGCAAATGCGCCATTGAGCATTGATGCGGATGGAATGCTGGCCCTTCCTGTCACCCGACATTGCCTCCAAATGGTTCGACGGCGGAAGGCGCAAAGCGCCCAGAAACGTCGCGGAATCCAGCATCAGCAGTTTTTTGATCGCACTGCGCCGCAAGTCAGGCGGGAATCCTTTCGGACTGCCACCAGCAACAATCACGTCAATCCGTTTGTCGCGCTTGGTGGCAATCATCTTCCCTGTGTATCACCACGTGATACATTCGTCAATGGACTTGTATCACCCCACGATACACTTTCTCCAGCGAGTGCCACATGAGCGAACTGCGCGCCTGTCCGGCCTGTGCGGCCCGCGAGGCGCAAGCCTTGCCCAACTATTCGCCTGCCCTATGGCAGGTTGCCGCGTGCAGTGCTTGCGGGTTTGTCTATTTGCGCAACCCGCCGGGCTATTCGGCTTTGGTTGAAGATTTCGCTTGGGAAAAGACCTCGGCCGATCTGAATTTGGTACGGCAGAAACGGTCGCCGAAATTGCGGTCGACCAGCCGCTCGATCATGGCGTGGACGCGGAAGTTTCGCCAAGACCACAACGCACGCTTCGCCCGGATGTTTGGCAGCGGCAAGGTTCTGGACATTGGCTGTGGTCGCGGCCATCGGCTGAAAGCGCCGATCATCCCCTTTGGCATCGAATTATCGCAAAATCTGTATGAGGAAGCCGACGCAAATATGCGGGCACTGGGTGGCTATTGCCTGCACGCGCCGGGGGCCGAGGGCATCTGGCAGTTTGACGAGAATTTCTTTGATGGTATCCTCATGCATTCCTATCTGGAGCATGAAGAAGCGGTCCTGCCCG
>JANOQZ010000010.1:0-98163 GCA_031415055.1 Oceanomicrobium sp.
TGACCGATGTGTATTTCGACCGCGGCGGATTTCTGTTCCACGGGCGGGTGAAGGCTTTGGCCGACGCCGCGCGTGAGGGCGGATTGAACTTCTAAGGAGAGACGGAATGGCAAGAGAAGAAAAAGGCCGGGATCGCCGCGACCGCGAAGAAACCCCGGAATTCGCCGACCGTCTGGTGGCGATCAACCGCGTGTCCAAAACCGTGAAGGGCGGCAAACGATTTGGTTTTGCTGCTTTGGTGGTTGTGGGTGACCAAAAAGGCCGGGTTGGTTATGGCAAGGGCAAGGCCCGTGAGGTGCCAGAGGCAATTCGCAAGGCAACCGAACAGGCGAAACGCCAAATGGTGCGGGTGCCGCTGCGCGATGGCCGCACGCTGCACCACAACATGGAAGGCCGCCACGGCGCTGGCAAAGTTGTGATGCGTTCGGCCCCGGCCGGAACGGGCATCATCGCCGGTGGTCCGATGCGGGCTGTGTTCGAGATGCTGGGCATCCACGATGTTGTCGCCAAGTCCATCGGGTCGCAGAACCCCTACAACATGATCCGCGCCACGATGGCCGGATTGGCGTTGGAATCCAGCCCCCGAATGATTGCGCAGCGTCGCGGCAAGAAAGTTGCCGACATTCTGCCGCGTTCTGATGCAGCACCGGTTGCTGTTGAACCGACGGAGGCTTGAGAGCATGGCAAAAACTATTCTTGTCCAACAAATAGCTTCGCCATCGCGTCGTCCGGCTGATCAAGGCCAGACTTTGCGCGGGCTGGGCCTGAACAAAATCCGCCGCATTCGCGAGTTGGAAGACACGCCGTCGATTCGCGGCATGGTCAACAAGATTCCGCATCTGGCGAGGATCATCGAAGAGCGCGGCTGAACTCAGTTTGCAGCTGTGAAACAATTCAGGGCCGTCCCGCGATGGGGCGGCCTTTTTCTTTGACGAATTCCGGTTCCAACTGTGTGTTTTGCATTTTCAGGGCAGCGTGCTAGGCTGGCCCTCGCGCCGGGACTCACGCGCTGTGGGTGCCGGACAGGGTTGAACAACAACAGTTTTGGGAGGAATTCATGGCCACAAAATATGCAGGGGGCTGCGCACATGTGCATGTGACTGCGGCGGCGGAGCCGATCGACAACCACGAATGTCATTGTAATGTCTGCAAGGCGGTCACCAAACAGCACACAACCCATGTGGCGTTTTTCAACTATGGTGACGTCAAGGCCGACCATCCTGAAAAGATGAAGCGGGTGCCGTTCAACGCCAACAACCCGAACGGCCCGCTGGAGATTTGCCTGTGCACCGACTGCGGCGCGGTGCTGATGCTGGACGACAAACAGAAACGCATCCGCGTCGCGGTGCCGAATGTGATGGGATATGACGACGCCGCGTTCCCTAAGGCGACCTATCATGCGTTTTGGGATGAGACGAAGGGTTATGAGAAACCGCATGACGGGCGGCCGGTTTATGACGGGCTGCGGCCGGAGTTTCATTGGCCGGCGGGGGCTTGAGAATAGGGAACAAGATTTAGCAGCAATTTAGCGCCCTGCCGAATGGTGGGGCGCTAGTGCGATTTCTCAGTCGATTACATGCCAAAGTAAGAAAAAACACAGGCAAATTAGGAATTGGGTGTCATCACAGAAGAGATTCTTCGATAGGCTGGTTTTGGACTGGTTGCCGTCGTTCTGTGACGCCCGCGCCGAAGACTTCCAACCCGAAGGTTTTGTTCAAACTTCCGCTGACAAGTTGTCGGAACATGACGCTTATTGGTTCATTGCGGCGGTGGAAAGTGGCCTTGTCATGGAAAGTGGAGGGTTCTTTTCGTCACCTCGAAGTTCGACGAAAGAGCAAATTTTTTGGTCGGGACGAAGCGGTAAAAGTCCAAGACGTATTTCGCTATGGCTGGAACCGGTTATCGCCTTAGGCGCTGTTGCTAGATTAGTTCAGCAATACGGCTGGCCGTCGGAACTAGTTGGAACCCAGACCAAATATCCTTGGCCATTTGATTTAGCTTGTTATGGGACAAGTTTGGAAACGGAACGCCTTGTTTGCGAGGTAAAAAAGTCAAGGCAAGAAGTAGAAGTGTTGCTTCGCCATATGATCGACTACGGTCGCAAAATGCCGCAAACGCTCGAGCCAGTCCTATCCAAAGAGAGGAACGCATATAGAAAAGTCAAAGGGCTTCGCATTTCGCGCGCTGATTTGTTTTGGGCGCTTGGTCCGGCGGGAGCGAGCCATCTATTCCGTGTAAAGCGCAACGGTTTGGGGCCTCTTATTGAGTTCACAGATGTACCAGAATCGCTTCTCGCATTTGTCGACTGAAACTTACAAAAAGCTGCGAATCTCTGCAGGTCTTTGCCAAGCCAAGCGACGGTAGGCCAGTTTATGATGGGCTGCGGCCAGAGTTTCATTGGCCAGCGGGGGCTTGAAGGCAAACTGCAAGTCGCCAAGCGCCATCAAGGAACGCCCTGCTGAAAGGCAGGGCGTTTTGCTTTCGGCGGGTTGACTTTTTAAGATGAAGGATATACTTTGTTGGACATAGGGATATACCAAGGTCCGCAGCCATGCCGCTTTACATCAAAGACCCCGAAGTTTCCGGCCTTGCCGAGGACGCAGTCAAGTACCTGCATGCTGCGAACAAGACCGAAGCCGTGCGCATGGCGCTAAAGGCGTCCATTGCCGAGGCGCGGGCGAAAATCCCGCTGGAGGAGCGGATCAAGGAGTTGCAGGACGAGGCTCTTGCCAAACTTGGACCCTTTGACCCGAACTATGACCACAAGGCCGATATGGACGATCTGTGGGGTATGTGAGCCAATGTTCCTTGACGCCAGCGCGGTTGTTGCGATCATTAAGCGTGAGACGGGGTTCGAGGTCTTGTCGGAACGGGCGCAGAGCAGCCCAATGGCTTTGGTCTATTCTCCCTTGTCGCGGTTTGAGGCCGTTGTAAGCCTTGCTCGGTCCGAAGCGGGCGTGCATAGCGCGTCATCCCCCGAACGGATCGAGGTCGCCTCTGCGATGGTCGACCGGCTCTTGACTGAACTGGGCGCGACCTGTCTGGACCTGACCGCCAGCATCGGTACCGGGGCGCTGAGCGCCGCGCAGACCTATGGCCGCGCTGTGGGCCATCCGGCGGGGCTAAACCTTGGCGATTGCTTTGCGTATGCATGCGCAAAGGAGCGACGTGTGGCGTTGCTGTACAAGGGCGGTGATTTCGCACAAACGGATTTGGCGTAGCGGTGGCGGGGTGAACCCCGCCCTACGATCATACTTGAATGTTTTTGGTGTCCCCTCTATACGCCCCCGGTGGCCCCCTATGGCCATAAGAATCAACAATCGCCGTGTTTGTCCTCGCCGTCGCAGCTTGGGCAGTTCCGGCATAGGAGTTTGCGACATGAAACTGCATGAACTGCACGACAATCCGGGTGCAACCAAAAAGAAAAAACGCGTGGCGCGTGGCCCGGGTTCGGGCAAGGGTAAGACCGCTGGCCGCGGTATCAAGGGTCAGAAATCGCGTTCGGGTGTGGCGTTGAATGCGTATGAAGGTGGCCAAATGCCGCTGTATATGCGGCTGCCGAAACGCGGCTTTAACGTGCCCAATCCGAACCATTATGCGGCGACGAACATTGGCTTGATCCAAAAGTTCATCGATGCGGGCAAGATTGACGCGAAAAAGCCGATCACCGAGGATTCGCTGGTTGAATGCGGCCTGATCCGCCGCAAATTGGACGGCATTCGAGTGCTGGCCAAGGGCGCGATCACCTCGAAAATTTCGATTGCCGTAACGGGCGCTTCCAAAGCGGCGGTTGAGGCGATTGAGAAGGCAGGCGGGTCGTTGACGATCACCGTCAAGGTAAAAGCGGAAAAGACAGCCGAGTAAGCCTTGCGGGCGCGGTGATCGCGCCTTAAATCTCGCAATGTAATTTCGCGCCGCTGACGCCGGGATACGGTTTCAGCGGCGCTTCCTTGGAGGGTCGGATATTGGCATCAGCAGCAGAACAGATGGCGGCCAACCTAAGCTGGGGGTCATTTGGCAAAGCGAAAGAACTGCAAAGCCGCATTCTTTTCGCGCTTGGCCTGCTGATCGTTTATCGGATTGGCACGTTTGTGCCAGTTCCTGGCATCGATGCAGAACAGCTCAAAGCCTATTTCGAGACCGCCAATCAAGGCATCGGCGGCATGCTGAACATGTTTACCGGCGGTGCGGTTGGCCGTATGGCGATCTTTGCATTGGGGATCATGCCGTATATCTCGGCCTCGATCATTGTGCAGTTGATGTCATCGATGGTGCCGTCGTTGGAAGCCTTGAAAAAAGAGGGTGAATCGGGCCGCAAAAAAATCAACCAATATACAAGATACGGCACCGTTGTTCTGGCAATATTTCAATCCTACGCGATTGCCGTGGGCCTTGAGGGGCAGGGACTGGCATCCGATCCGGGCCTGTTTTTCCGTGCCAGTTGCATGATTACGCTGGTAGGCGGAACGCTTTTTTTGATGTGGTTGGGCGAGCAGATCACTGCGCGGGGCATTGGCAACGGCATTTCGCTGATTATCTTTACCGGCATTATCGCGGGTCTGCCGCAGGCTTTGGCGCAGTTTTTTAGCCAAGGTCGTTCGGGTGCCTTGTCTTGGCCAGTTATTCTGGGCGTGATCGTGATGATCGTCGTGGTCATCGCCTTTGTCGTGTTCATGGAACGTGCCTTGCGCAAGATCCATATTCAATACCCGCGCAGGCAGGTGGGGATGAAAATGTACGGCGGCGAAAGCTCGCATTTGCCGGTCAAACTAAACCCATCGGGGGTTATTCCGGCGATTTTCGCCTCGTCGATGTTGTTGCTGC
This sequence comes from Oceanomicrobium sp., assembly GCA_031415055.1. Classification (GTDB taxonomy): domain Bacteria; phylum Pseudomonadota; class Alphaproteobacteria; order Rhodobacterales; family Rhodobacteraceae; genus JANMOK01. The sequence continues at coordinate 4,825 of JANOQZ010000010.1, forward strand.
CCACGACAGTCGGCACGTTTTCGGGCACCGGTGGATCGGGCATTCTGAACACCATCGCTGCCTATATGGGGCCGGGGCAGCCCTTGTATTTGATTTTCTTTGTGGCGATGATCGTGTTCTTTGCGTATTTCTACACCGCCAACGTCGCCTTCAAAACCGAAGATGTCGCCGACAACCTGAAAAAGCAGGGCGGTTTTGTGCCGGGAATTCGACCAGGATCAAAGACGGTCGATTACCTTGACTATGTCGTTTCGCGCTTGTTGGTCGTTGGTTCGGCCTATCTTGCCGCCGTTTGTTTGTTGCCAGAAATCCTGCGTTCGCAGTTCGCCATACCGTTCTACTTTGGCGGCACCTCGTTGTTGATTGTGGTTTCGGTGACGATGGACACGATCACGCAAATTCAATCGCATATGCTGGCACATCAGTATGAAAGCCTGATCGAGAAATCGAAACTTCGCGGCAAGGGTCGCGCCAAAGGCAAAGCCCTGCGCTGATGAATATCATCCTGCTTGGCCCCCCCGGCGCTGGCAAAGGCACCCAAGCGCGGTTGCTGGTGGATGAGCGGGGCATGGTGCAACTTTCTACCGGCGATATGCTGCGGGCGGCACGAACCTCGGGCACCGAGATGGGTAAGCAAGTCGCCGTTGTCATGGATCGTGGCGAACTGGTGACCGACGAAATCGTCATTGGACTGATCGCCGAGCAACTGGATTTGGGTGCGGGCGAAAAGGGCATTATCTTCGATGGTTTTCCGCGCACGTTGAAACAAGCCGATGCCTTGGGTGCCCTGATGTTGGCGAAAGGCAAGTCGTTGGACCGGGTGATTGAAATGCGGGTCGACGATGAAGTCTTGGTGCGCCGCATTTCGGGGCGGTTCACTTGCGGGGCTTGTGGTGAGGTTTACCACGACGATACGCATCGGCCCAAATCGGAGCATGCTTGTGATAAATGCGGAGCGGACAAATTCATCCGCCGGGCCGATGACAATGCGGAAAGTTTGCGGGTACGTTTGATGGCCTATTACAAAGATACCGCGCCCTTGATTGGCTATTATTACGCCAAGGAAAAACTGGCGCAGATTGATGGCTTGGGCGAGGTTTCTGAAGTCAATGCCCGCGTCAAAAAGGCCTTGAATAATAACTGAAATCTCGCCATTCCGGGGTTGACGGCAGGGCGTGCATTTCTATACTGCGCCGTCTCTCAAATGGCAGAGTCGCTGCAAAAGGCTTTCGGGCCCTTGTGGCATTGGAATACAGGCCCGCAGATTCGGGCTTTCGGACGAGTTGATTCGGATGACGAGCCAACTTGGGATTGTGAAAAAAGGTTCTGGCATCACGGAACCGCAACGAAAGAACGGAGACTAGATGGCCCGTATTGCAGGGGTTAACATCCCGACCAATAAGCGTGTGCATGTTGCACTGACTTATATCCATGGAATTGGCCGAGATTCGGCGAAGAAAATATGTGACGCCGTCGGTATCACCGAAGCCCGTCGCGTCAATGATTTGACCGACGCCGAAGTTTTGGCAGTTCGCGAAAATATCGACGCCAACTTCCAAGTCGAAGGCGATTTGCGCCGTGAAACGCAAATCAACATCAAACGCCTGATGGACCTTGGCTGCTATCGCGGTCTGCGGCATCGTCGTGGCCTTCCCGTGCGTGGACAGCGCACCCATACCAATGCGCGCACGCGCAAAGGTCCGGCGAAAGCTATCGCCGGCAAGAAGAAATAAGGGAGGGTTTTCGGTATGGCACGTGAAAAAGCGCGGGTTAAGCGCAAGGAACGCAAGAACATCACATCCGGGGTTGCCCATGTGAATTCGAGCTTCAACAACACGAAAATCCTGATCGCTGATGCGCAGGGCAATGCGATTGCCTGGTCGTCGGCGGGCACAATGGGTTTCAAAGGCTCGCGCAAATCGACCCCCTATGCCGCCCAGATGGCGGCAGAAGATGCTGGTCGCAAGGCGCAGGAGCACGGCATGCGGACGCTGGAAGTCGAAGTTCAGGGTCCCGGTTCGGGACGTGAATCCGCACTTCGGGCGCTGGGCGCTGTTGGTTTCACGATTTCCTCTATCCGCGACGTAACACCGATGGCCCACAATGGGTGTCGGCCACCGAAACGTCGCCGCGTCTGAACACGTAACACCCGCAGGCTTTTGGCAGTTTTCGCGCCGAAGGTCTGCGTTCGCAATTTCCTCGGGGGTTCCTGGCCAGACGGATCCGGCCTGTGAACAAGAATGGAGGCAAGAATATGATCCACAAGAATTGGAAAGAACTTATCCGCCCGGCGCAACTGGACGTCAAAACCGGTGCCGACCCTATGCGGTTTGCCACGGCTGTGGCGGAACCATTGGAGCGCGGCTTTGGCCTGACGTTGGGCAATGCTATTCGGCGTGTGCTGTTGTCTTCGTTGCAAGGTGCGGCGATTACTTCGGTGCAGATCGACAATGTGCTGCACGAGTTTTCGAGCGTAGCCGGGGTTCGGGAAGATGTCACTGACATCGTGCTGAACCTCAAAGGCGTTCGCCTGAAGATGGATGTCGACGGGCCGAAACGGGTGTCGATTTCGGCCACCGGTCCGGGCATTGTCACTGCAGCGGACATCACCGAGACGGCAGACATTGCGATTTTGAACAAAGATCACGTGATTTGCCATCTTGATGACGGCGCCTCGCTGTATATGGAAATGACCGTTGCCACTGGCAAAGGTTACGTTGCTGCCGACAAAAATCGCCCGGAAGATGCGCCCATTGGCCTGATTTCGGTCGATGCGCTGTATTCGCCGGTGACCAAGGTTTCTTACAAGGTCGAGCCGACCCGCGAAGGTCAAGTGCTGGACTATGACAAACTAACGATGTCAGTGGAAACCGACGGCTCGATCTCGCCCGAAGATGCTGTCGCCTATGCTGCCCGCATCTTGCAGGACCAGCTGTCGGTGTTCGTCAACTTTGAAGAGCCGGAAGCGGCGGGTCGTTCGGACGCGGATGATGATCTTGAGTTCAACCCTCTGCTGCTGAAGAAAGTCGACGAGCTGGAATTGTCAGTGCGTTCGGCCAACTGCCTGAAGAACGACAATATCGTCTATATTGGCGATCTGATCCAGAAAACCGAAGCCGAAATGCTGCGCACGCCGAACTTTGGCCGCAAGTCTTTGAACGAGATCAAGGAGGTGCTGACCGCGATGGGTCTGCATCTGGGTATGGATATTGTCGATTGGCCGCCAGACAATATCGAAGACCTCGCCAAGAAATTCGAGGATCATTTTTGAGATTTGGGGCGGGCAACCGCCCCGATACGACCGGGCAATAACGCCCCAAGGTGAGCAGGCCATTCGAGGTTTGCCGGACAAAGTATAAAGCACTGAAAGGACAAAACAAATGAACCACGGAGCCGGCTATCGCCGCCTGAATCGCACCCACGAACACCGCAAAGCGATGTTCGCCAACATGGCATGTTCATTGATTGAGCATGAGCAGATCAAGACCACCCTGCCCAAAGCCAAAGAGATGAAACGCATCATCGACAAGCTGATCACCTTGGGTAAACGCGGCGATTTGCACGCGCGTCGTCAAGCTGCGTCCGAGATGAAGCAAGACGCCGCAGTGGCGAAATTGTTCGCCGTGATTGGCCCGCGTTACAAGGAACGTTCGGGCGGTTATTCGCGCGTTCTGAAAGCCGGTTTCCGTTATGGCGACATGGCGCCGATGGCGATTTTGGAATTGGTGGACCGCGATGTTTCCGCCAAAGGCGCGGGCGACAAGGCGCGTGTTGCGGCTGCAGAGGTTGCCGCTTCGGCGGAGTGATTTCTGCTTTATAGGGTAACGAAGGGCCGCCTTTGGGTGGCCTTTTTGTTTTTGCCATACAAAAGGTTGGATTGTATGGCAAACGTGATTTGGGAAGCATCTGGCCGCAATTCACGATTGCCATACAAAATAATATATTGTATGGCAAGCACATGCAACCGTCGTACCCACTGAATCTTCAAACCACCTACCAAGATTTGGTAACCGCCAAACTTGACTTGCGCAGTGCCGAGATTGTAGGTCGCCCGGTCCTGCGGATGCGCAACGGAAAGGGGTATTGGTATGACCAATACAGGGTCGGCACCGATGTATGCGAACGCTACTTCGCAGAAGACAGCGAGTCGACAAGGGCGCGCCTGAAACTAGCCGATCAAATAAAGGGCGATTTAGAGGGTATCAACAAGCGTACATCACAGCTTGTCGCAATTCTGCGCAGCGCCCGTTACCTAACGTTTGACCAACAAACTGGCAGCCTGCTTTCTGCAATGGCAAGGGCCGGCGTCTTCCGACTTGGCGGCACCATCATTGGCACGCATGCCTTTCGGTTATTTGCCGCAGAACTGGGGCGACCTCTTGGTAGCTCGCTTGCCTATGCCACCGATGATATCGATATCGCCAGCTTTGAGAAACTTTCCATCGGTTTGAATGACAGGATCGACCCACCGATGGGGGCGTTGCTCGGCAATCTGAAATTCGATGCCATCCCCTCGCTTGGCAAGGTCGGGCATTCGTGGCGCTGGAAGCAGTCGGCTGGCACGGGGCTTGTCGAATTTCTGACACCTTCATTTGAGGCCGATGAAGGGATTAGGCAGCTTCCTGCTTTGGGCGTTTCCGCACATTCGTTCCATTTTCTCAACTTTTTGATCGCTGACCCTATTCCTGCGGTAGGATTGTATCGAAACGGGGTTTTGGTTCAGGTTCCGCGGCCCGAACGATATGCCGTTCACAAGATGATTGTCGCTGGCAGACGAAAAGACACGATGCGATTGAAGGCGCAAAAAGATATGTTGCAGGCCGAGGCGCTGGTGGAAGTCATGATCGAGGATAGGCCATACGAAATAGAATCGGCGTTTCGTGACGCTTGGTCGCGTGGGCCAGCTTGGCGGGAATTGTTGGACAAGGCATTGCACCGGTCGAAAATGCTTCGTCAAACAATCGGCGCATTCCGCGATGGCTGACCTTTTTGATCAAAGCGCCAAGGCTGCTGACAATACTCCGCGTCCGCTGGCCGATCGGTTGCGCCCTGCGAAACTTTCCGATGTCATTGGGCAGGATCATTTGCTGGGGCCGCAAGCGCCACTAGGGGCGATGTTGGCATCGGGGAACTTGTCCTCGATCATTCTCTGGGGGCCGCCGGGGACGGGAAAGACGACGATTGCGCGGTTGCTGGCGCAGGAAACGGACCTAGCATTCGTGCAGATCAGTGCGATTTTTACCGGGGTTCAGGATTTACGGCGCGAGTTTGAATCGGCCAAGTTGCGTCGGCAAAACGGGCGCGGGACTTTGTTGTTTGTCGATGAAATCCATCGCTTCAACAAAGCCCAACAGGATGGGTTTTTGCCGCATATGGAGGATGGGACGATCCTGTTGGTGGGTGCCACCACGGAAAATCCGTCGTTTGAGTTGAACGCCGCTTTGTTGAGCCGTGCGCAGGTTTTGGTGCTGCATCGGTTGGATTTTACGGCGTTGGAAATGCTGATGCAGCGGGCTGAAAAAGATATTGGCAAAGCTCTGCCTACAACGCCCGATGCCCGCGATGCATTGCTGGAAATGGCCGATGGCGATGGACGGGCTTTGTTGAATTTGCTGGAGCAGGTTTATGGCTGGAATGCCAAGGAAATAAGCCGCGACGACCTTGGCAAGCGGCTGTCACGACGCGCTCCGAAGTATGACAAATCCGGCGAGGAGCATTACAACCTGATCAGCGCCCTGCACAAATCGGTGCGCGGGTCGGACCCGGACGCGGCGTTGTACTGGTTGGCGCGGATGTTGGCGGGTGGCGAAGACCCTCGGTTTCTGGCGCGGCGGGTGACCAGAATGGCGGTCGAGGATATTGGGCTGGCCGATCCTTTGGCGCAAAGATTGTGTATCGATGCTTGGGAAACTTACGAGCGGTTGGGTTCGCCTGAAGGGGAATTGGCGATTGCGCAGGCGGTGATTTATCTGGCTTTGGCGCCGAAATCCAACGCGGCTTATGCGGCGTTTGGGGCCGCTCAGAAAGCTGCAAGGGATTATGGATCCGAACCGCCGCCAAAGCATATTTTGAATGCGCCCACCAAAATGATGAAAGATCAGGGCTATGGCAAGGGCTATGCCTATGACCACGATTTTGAGCATGGGTTTTCCGGGCAGAATTACTTTCCCGACATGATGAAACGGGAAGAATATTACCAGCCGGTGGATCGTGGGCAGGAGCGGGAGATGAAAAAGCGGCTTGAGTATTTTGCGGGATTGCGGGCGAAAAGGCGGCAAAAATGAGCAGGCGCGCACGCGTGCCAGAACGTGTAACTAACTGATATTAAATGAGTAAAATTTTCAAATTAACGAGTTGTCAAGGGTTTGGTGCGGGTAGTTTGGTGCACGCGACCGCGCATTTTTGAGGTTATATTTTTAGCAAGAAACCCCCACCCTAACCCACCACATCGAAGCGGTGGAGGGGATTGCGGCGTCGTTTGGACTTGCGCACAACTCCAAAAAAGCGGCAAATATCGAGGGAATCGGGGTTGATCTGAAACGTTTCAGGTCGCCTAAAACGCTGGTTTTGGACAGTTGGAGAACATCATGCGACGGGTTGGAATGGCTATTTGGGAAGGCGATTTGAAACGAGGCAAGGGCGTTGTCTCTTCCGAAAGCGGGGCGTTGAAGAACGTGCCGTATAATTTCTCCAAACGCTTTGAGCAGGAACCGGGCACCAACCCGGAGGAGTTGATTGGCGCGGCGCATGCGGCGTGTTTCTCGATGGCGTTGAGCGGTGGCTTGGCGACCAATGGCACGATTGCCAAGGAGATTGAAACCAGTGCAACGGTAACGCTGGAAACCGTAGATGGTGCGGCCACGATTACGCGGATTGACTTGCATTGCCATGCCTCAGTCGATGGTATCAGCGACGAAAAATTTGCCGAGATTGCCGAAAACACCAAGAAGACCTGCCCGGTTTCGCGGCTGTTGAAATGCGAGATTACGCTGCACGCGCATCTGGTTTGAATCGTCGCATCTTGGGGTGCTGCTTGACATCAGCCCCTTGCTTCGCCCAATGGGCCGCATGACAATTCTTTGGGTGGCAATTGGCGGGGCTATCGGCTCGGCACTGCGCTATTTGACAAGTCTGGCGGCCCTGCGGCTGTTGGGTGCGGGGTTCCCTTGGGGGACGGCGATTGTGAATGTGGCGGGTTCGTTTGCCATGGGATTGTTGGCGGTTTTGCTGCTGGAAAAGGCCGGGGATGCCCGCCTTTCGCCATTTCTGATGACTGGAATTCTGGGTGGTTTTACCACGTTTTCGGCCTTCTCGCTGGATACGGTGCGACTGGTGGAAAGCGGGCAACCGGTTAGCGCGGTGTATTACATCGCCGGATCGGTTGCGCTTTCCATCGCGGCCTTGATGCTTGGCATGGGCATCGCAAGGTCATGGGCATGAGCGGCGTTCAAACATTGACGGTTGGCGAGGACGAAGGCGAGCAGCGGTTGGACCGTTGGTTGCGGCGGCGGTTCCCGAACCTGAACCAAATCAAGATCGAAAAGATGTGCCGCAAGGGCGAAGTGCGCGTTGATGGTGGTCGCGTCAAACCGGCGACGCGGCTGGAAGTGGGCAATGCCGTGCGCATTCCGCCGTTGGACGAAGGCGAACCGATGGCATCGGGGCGCAATCCGAATGTTATAACGGCGGATGACATCAAGCTGATTCAATCTTGCGTGATCTACAAAGACGAGCATTTGATCGTTTTGAACAAGCCTGCGGGATTGGCCACGCAAGGCGGTTCGGGGCAGACGCGGCATGTCGATGGGTTGGCGGAAGCGCTGAAGTTTGAGCGTGAGGACAAGCCGAAACTGGTCCATCGACTGGACAAGGATACGTCCGGGGTTTTGCTGTTGGCGCGAACGGGTCGGGCTGCGGCGGTGTTGGCCAAGTCGTTCAACCTGCAACAGACGCGGAAGATTTATTGGGCGGTGGTTGCCGGAGTTCCGGCCCCGAAAAAGGGCACGATCAAGTTTGGCGTGGTGAAAGCGGGCGGTCACGGGCCGCAGGGTGAAGGCGAAAAGATGATCGCGGTGCATCCCGATATGATTGAGGCGACTGCGGGGGCGAAGAAGGCCGTCACCGACTATGCGGTGATCGAAGCGGCGGCGAAACGCACGGCTTGGGTGGCACTGGCCCCTTTGACGGGACGCACGCACCAATTGCGCGTTCATATGGCCGAAATTGGCAATCCGATCATTGGTGACGGCAAATACGGCGGCTCGGGCCAGACCAACGAGGGTGATGGCTGGGGGGCGCAATTGGGTGGCGATGTAAGCCGTAAGATGCATTTGCACGCACGGTCGATTTCTCTGCAACACCCGATTACCCGCAAACAGATACGCTTTGTTGCGCCTTTGCCGAACCACATGCAAAAGACGTGGGATTTGTTTGGTTGGAGCGTGGGCGATGCGGCAGATGACCCGTTTGCGGATGAAGAATGAGCGCGCCGACGTGGTTTGCCCTTGGGGCGGGGCAAAGCAAGAAACGTTGGTGGAAAGAAGTTTCGGTTCGTCCAGTTGCGACTGGGTTTGAAATTTGGCTGGACGCGCGGCAATTGCGCAGCCCGGCCAAGGCGGATTTCGTGGTGCCAACGCGGGCGATGGCAGATGCAATTGCCGAAGAATTTCGCGCTCAAACCAGCCCGATTGATCCCAATACGATGCCGGTGACGCGGGCGGCGCATGCGGCGATTGATAAGGTGACGCCGCGCATGGCCGAAGTTGTGGCCGAACTTGCGGGCTATGGCGGCGCGGATTTGTTGTGCTATCGAGCTGGTGCACCAGAGCGCCTGAGGGCGCGTCAGGACGCGGTTTGGCAGCCTTGGCTGGATTGGGCTGCGGATAGAATTAACGCCCCTCTGGCGGTCTATACGGGCGTTATACACGGGGTTCAGCCGCAGGCGAGCCTAGATCAGTTGACGAATGCGGTTGCCGGGTTCGATGCCTTTGAATTGACCGCGTTGCACGATCTGGTGGCGATTAGCGGGTCTGTGGTTCTGGGGTTGGCGGTTGCCGACGGTGCCATCGGCCCCGGCGCGGCCTTCGATCTGTCGCGGATCGACGAAATCTGGCAGGCCGAGATATGGGGCTCTGATTCGGAGGCAGAGGCGGCGGCGACCCTGAAACGTCGCGCCTATTTGGATGCATACAATTTTCTGCAGCTGGCGCGAAACCGGCCGAAAGCTGAGTGACGGTGCCGATGACAGCGCTGGCATAGCAATTGTACCCGTCTTGTGTCGGAATCCGGCGGAATCAAACCTTGACCTTTCGCCGCTTCCCGGCTTCAAGTCACTATCGCTGTCTGTAATGGGCGATGCAAAAAGTGATTCCGGCACGAAGCCGGGACGCCGCCCGTAATTGGGCGGAGTTTAGGGGAGAAAACTTGATGAAGAAAACGATGTTCCTTGGAACACTGGCGGCGCTTGGCATGACGGCTGGAATGGCCGCTGCTGGCACGCTGGATGATGTGAAGGCACGCGGGCATTTGCAATGCGGCGTTAACGTTGGTGTTGTCGGCTTTGCCGCACCAGATGCCAGCGGCGAATGGGATGGCTTTGACATCGCCTATTGCCGGGCGCTGGCGTCAGCGATTTTTGGCGATCCGAAAGCGGTTCAGTTCACGCCGACCACAGGTCAGACCCGTTTCACGGTGCTCGGGTCGGGCGAGGTCGATATTCTTGCGCGTAACAGCACATGGACCTATAGCCGCGATACCGACCTGAAACTGAACTGGGTTGGCGTCAACTATTACGACGGCCAGGGCTTCATGGTCCGCAAGGACCTCGGCGTGGCTTCGGCCAAGGAACTTGACGGCGCGACGGTTTGTATCCAGACCGGCACCACCACAGAGCTCAACCTCGCCGATTTCTTCAAGGAAAACGGCATGGCCTACGAACCGGTTCCGGTTGAAACCGAGGACCAGGCCCTCACTCAGTTCTTGGCAGGTGCCTGTGACGTCTATACGACCGACGCCTCGGGCCTAGCGGCGGGACGCGCGACCTTTGAGGACGCTGCAGCCTATGTCGTGCTGCCTGAGATCATCTCAAAAGAGCCGCTCGGGCCATTGGTCCGGCACGGCGATGACCAGTGGGAAGATATCGCAAGCTGGGTGCTTTATGCGCTGATTATCGCGGAAGAAAAAGGCATCACCTCGGCCAATCTGGACGAAATGGCTAAGGGCGTATCCGACGAAGAAATCAACCGTTTGCTCGGTGCCGGTGAAGACGACATGGGCGCGATGATGGGTATGCCAAAAAACTGGGCGTACAATGCAATCAAAGCGGGCGGCAACTATGGCGAGCTGTTCGAGCGCCATCTGGGCGAGAAAACAGCCCTTGGTCTGGCACGCGGTCTGAACGCGTTGTGGACCCAAGGCGGTCTGCAGTACGCACCACCCGTGCGTTGATCTGAAATTGGAAGGGGTGCCAACCGGCGCCCCTTTCGCTTTCCGCCAACAAGCGAGCGCACATGTCCAGTTTCACTGACGTTCCCCGCGACACATTCCGGCTTGGAATGCTGATCTACGACACCCGATATCGGTCAATGACGATTCAAGTTGTTGCGGTGATTGGCTTTGTATCGCTGCTGGCTTGGTTGACGTCCAACACGATTCAGAACCTGCACGAGTTGGGCAAGCCGTTCACTTTTGTTTTCCTGGGCCGACGCGCCGGGTATGACATCAACCAACGCCTGATCGAATATTCCAGCGACAGCACACATGCGCGGGCGGCGTTGGTGGGGATTTTGAATACCTTTCTGATCGCGTTTCTTGGCTGCATTTTGGCGACCGTGATCGGCGTAACGGTTGGCGTGCTGCGGCTATCCAAGAACTGGATCGTGGCGCGTTTGGCGGCGATTTACGTGGAAACATTCCGCAATGTGCCAGTATTGCTGTGGATATTGCTGTTCTTCTCGGTGTTGAGCGAGATTACGCCGGAACCGAAAGCCTTCAAGGGCGAAAATCCGACGGCATCGATGTGGTTCGCCGATTCAGTTGCGGTGACCAATCGCGGGATATTCACGCCGATGCCGTTGTTTTCCGATGGTGCGGGAATCGTTGGCGTCGTGCTGCTGCTGTCAATTGCAGGCGCGCTGTATTTCCGGCGCTATGCGCGGGCCAAACAACAGGCGACGGGGCAGATTTTGCCGGTGTTCTGGGTCAATCTTGGACTGATCATCGTGCCAACGTTGATCGCGTTTGTAATTCTGGGCCGTCCGGTGGCGTTGGAATATCCGGTGCTGAAGGGCTTTAACTTTACCGGCGGGTTACTGTTGCGAAATTCGTTCACGGCGCTGTGGTTGTCTTTGTCGTTTTATACCGGCTCGTTTATCGCGGAAAACGTGCGGGCGGGCATTTTGGCGATTTCCAAGGGCCAATCCGAAGCGTCCTATGCCTTGGGCCTGCGCCCCGGCCGGACGATGAGTTTGGTGATATTGCCGCAAGCGTTGCGGGTGATCATTCCACCGTTGATTTCGCAATATCTGAACCTGACCAAGAATTCGTCGCTGGCCATCGCCATTGGCTATATGGACGTGCGTGCCACCCTTGGCGGTATCACCATGAACCAGACCGGGCGCGAGCTGGAATGCGTGCTGTTGTTGATGGTGTTCTATCTGATCGTCAGCCTGACCATCTCGACGCTGATGAATTGGTACAACGCCTCGGTTGCATTGGTGGAGCGTTGAGATGAGCGACAGCAACCAATCTTATGTCCGAACCGAAATGTTGCCTGCGGGCGAGCCGCCAGTCAGTCAAAAGGGCTTGGTCAAATGGGCGCGTGAAAACCTGTTTTCCAGTCCACTGAACGCCGTTTTGACACTGGCTTCGGTTATTGCCCTCTATTGGCTAATTCAAGCGATCTATCCGTGGTTCGCCAATTCGGTCTGGGTTGCCGGGTCGCTGACCGAATGCCGCGCGATCAACACCGGCGCGTGTTTTGCGGTGATTACAGAACGCTGGGCCCAGCTGATGTTCGGGTTTTATCCAATCGAGTTGTACTGGCGCCCGACCCTGGCCTTTGCACTGCTGATCGTGGCAATTGCCCCCGTGTTATACAGCCAACTGCCGCGCAAGATGATCTGGTTCACGGCCATTTACCCCGGTTTGATGGTGTGGTTGCTGTGGGGCGGCTCGCTGTGGGGGCCGATCATGGCCTATGCTGGTCTGGTTGGCGGCTGGTTTCTGGTCAAGTTTATCGGCAGCAATTTGGGGTCGCTGGCGGCGACGATAGTTTCGGTGCTTGCGGTGCTTGTCTGGTGGCTGTTTTTCAGCGCCAATGCGGCGCAAATCGCCCAATCTTTTGTGCCGCTGAATATCGAATCCGTTGAAAGCCGCAACTTTGGCGGCTTCATGTTGTCGTTCGTTGTTGGCGTTACCGGCATAGCATTGTCGCTGCCGCTGGGCGTTTTGTTGGCACTTGGTCGCAAGTCCGACCTATTTTTCGTGCGCACTATCTGCATTGGCTTTATCGAATTCATTCGTGGCGTGCCGTTGATTACCTTGTTGCTGGTAGCGGCGACGTTGCTGAACATCTTTCTGCCGCCCGGCACCAATTTTGACATCATCCTGCGCGTCATCATCATGGTGACGCTGTTTTCGGCGGCCTATATGGCCGAGACCATTCGCGGCGGTCTGGCCGCAATTGGGCGCGGCCAATTTGAAGCTGCCGATGCAATGGGCTTGAATTATTGGCAAGCGCAGCGGTTAATTGTGATGCCGCAGGCGCTGAAAATCTCGATCCCCGGCATCGTCAACAACTTCATCGGGCTGTTCAAGGATACGACATTGGTTTCCATCATCGCGCTGCTTGACCCATTGGGGTTCGCCAAGGCCATTCGCGCCAACGCCGATTGGAACGGTATCGTCTGGGAACTGTATGGCTTTATCGCCTTTGTGTTTTTCATCTGCTGATTTGGCATGTCGCGCTATTCGCAATATCTGGAGCGCAAATTGCGCACCACCCACTGAAATGAGGACAACATGAGTTCCATCGCCGCTAAACTGAAGGTTTCTGACGAAGCCGCCATTCAGATTACCAACATGAACAAGTGGTACGGTTCGTTTCATGTTTTGCGCGACATCAACCTGACGGTCTATCGCGGTGAGCGGATCGTGGTTTGCGGACCATCGGGATCGGGCAAATCGACGTTGATCCGCTGCATCAACCGGCTGGAAGAGCACCAGAAGGGCCAGATTATCGTCGATGGCACCGAGTTGTCGTCGGATTTGAAAAACATCGACCGCATCCGCTCGGAAGTTGGCATGGTGTTCCAGCATTTCAACCTGTTCCCGCATCTGACCATTTTGGAAAACTGCACCTTGGCGCCGATCTGGGTGCGCAAGACGCCCAAGAAGGAAGCCGAAGAAATTGCGATGCAGTTTCTAACCAAGGTCAAGATTCCAGAGCAGGCATTGAAATATCCAGGGCAGTTGTCGGGTGGGCAGCAGCAGCGTGTGGCGATTGCCCGCAGCCTGTGCATGAAACCGCGGATCATGTTGTTTGACGAGCCGACTTCGGCTTTGGACCCGGAGATGATCAAGGAAGTGCTCGATACGATGATCGAGCTGGCGCAGGAGGGCATGACGATGATCTGCGTCACCCACGAGATGGGATTTGCGCGGCAAGTGGCGAACCGGGTGATTTTCATGGATGCCGGGCAGATCGTCGAACAAAACGCGCCGGAAGAGTTTTTCAACAACCCGCAGAGCGATCGGACCAAGTTGTTCCTGAGCCAGATTTTGGGGCATTGACGCGGCCTTAACCATTCCCGTGTTAGCAGGAAATTGCGCGGCTTTGCCGCAATTTCGCGCTGGTACAGGAGTTGGATTTGCCCCAACACATCAAATACAAAAAACCAGTCTATTTGACCAATTTTGATGATCACACTGATTATTACATCGGCAGCAAGAAACCCGATCTGGTCTATGGGTTTCGCGGCAATGACACGCTGTTTGGCATGGACGGCAACGACATTATCAAGGGCGGTTTGGGTGATGATCTGATCTATGGCGGCAAGGCCAATGATCGGTTGTTGGGCGAATGGGGCGATGACGTTCTGTTTGGCGGCATTGGCAATGATGTGATGACCGGCGGTTTGGGTTTTGACACGTTTGTGTTTGAATCCAAAGCTGGCATCGACAGGATCACCGATTTTGAGAGTGGGTTTGACTTGATCGAATTCATGGCCGAAGGGGCGATGGATTTTGCCGGCGCGGTTATTGACAAGATTCGTCTCAGCTCCAACCAACTTCACGCCGTAATTGAATGGAGCTGGGAGGATCAACACAATCGTATTGTTTTATCGGATGTAACGGTTGAATTCGCTCAATCGGATTTTGCGAATTTCAAATTTTCCGACGCGGCTTTGGCGTGGTTTGGCTAAGTCTTGTGGAAGGCCGCCATGTGGAAAGCGGCGCGTTCGGGGTCGTGGTTGGTTTGGCCGACCGGGCAGGCGCGGCGCACTTGGCAACCTTGGGTCATGCAGGTTTGGCCGGGCTCGCTGTTGAGATAGGCGTGGCAAGTGGCGGTGTCGTAGCTTTCGGGTAACATGGCATTGGCGGGGCATGCTTTGCGGCAGGGTTGGCCGACGCAAGTTTGGCACGGGGAATGTGTTGGTTTGACGGGCAAGTCAAGTTCGGCGTCAAACGCCAAGGCGGCGCGGAACGACACCAACAACCCTTGGCTTTCGTGCACCAACAGATGCACCGGCGATTGCCATAAGCTTCCGCTGGCCAGGGCCCATTTGAAGAACGGTTGGTAGGGTTGGCCGAACGGGAAATAAGCGCGGGCGTTTAGGGTTTTTGCTATCGGCGTGATAATGCGCTGGGTCCAACGGTCGAGCGGGTTGGGGATTTGGTCGTGGAATTCGGGGGAGTTTCGGAAGATCGGCCAGAAATTGCGCCCATCGGGGCCGATGAGCACGAGCGTTCGCGTGGTTGGCTCGGGGCGCAGATCGAGTTCAGGGTGGAAAGCTGCCAGAACCACCAGACCATGCGGGGCCAGTTGTTCGGCAAACATTTCAGCCCCTAATCAGCGTGCCCGCGCCGTGGGCGGTGAACAGTTCCAGCAAGCAGGCATGCGGGGCGCGACCATCGAGAATGACCACGGCGCGAACGCCACCTTTGATTGCCTCGAGCGCGGTTTCGGTTTTTGGAATCATGCCGCCGGAAATGACACCTTGTTCGGTTAGATCGTGCACTTCTTGCGGTGAAAGCTGGGTCAAAACCTCGCCTTCGGCGTTTTTGACGCCTGCAACATCGGTCATCAGCAGGAACCGGTCGGCTTTCATCGCGGCGGCAATTGCGCCTGCTGCCGTGTCGCCGTTGACGTTGAACGTCTCGCCATTCCGCCCCGAACCGATTGGCGCAACCACCGGAATGAACGCATTGGAAATAAAGGTGCGCAGCAATTCGGGGTTGATCTCGACTGGCTTGCCGACAAAGCCCAGTTCGGGATCATCGGGTTCGCAAATCATCAGGTTGGCGTCTTTGCCGGAAAGACCCACGGCTTTGCCGCCTTGGGCGGAAATCGCCTGACAAATCGCCTTGTTGATGCGGCCCGACAGCACCATTTCGACAACTTCCACCGTTGCGGCATCGGTGACCCGTTTGCCGCGCACGAAGGTGGATTTGATGTTGAGCCGCTCCAGCATTTGGTTGATCTGCGGCCCACCGCCGTGCACGATGATCGGATGCACGTTGCACTGTTTCATCAACACCACGTCGCGGGCGAAGCGTTCCATCGCATGCGCATCGCCCATCGCGTGGCCGCCCAGTTTGATGACCACCGTCGCGCCGTCGTAGCGTTGCAGAAACGGCAAAGCCTCGCTCAAGGTGCGGGCGGTGGCGATCCAATCGCGGGTCATGGCGGACGATTTTTCCATTTGGACGCTCCGTCGACTCGAGTTACATCGTGGCAATCGTGCTTCGCAGAATATCGAGGCCAAGGCCAGTCTCTGATGAAGTCAGGATGATTTCGGGGTAAGCGGCGACGTGTTTGCGCAGAATTGTTCGCGTAGTTTCAATCGACGCTTCCAATTCAACTTTGGACGGTTTGTCGATTTTGGTCAGCACGGCTTGAAAGTTTACTGCGGATCTATCCAGCAGCGACATGATTTCTTCGTCGACCGCCTTTGCGCCATGGCGGCCGTCGATCAACAAGAAAACCCGGCGCAGATTGGGCCGTCCAGACAGATAGTTTTTCAACAAGCGCTGCCAGGTTTCAACCACCGCCTTGGGTGCCTCGGCATAACCATAGCCGGGCACATCGACCAAATATCGGGTATCACCGAGCGTGAAAAAGTTGATCTCTTGCGTACGCCCCGGCGTGTTGGAGGTGCGCGCCAAAGCCTTGCGACCGGTCAGGGCATTGATAAGGCTTGATTTACCCACGTTGGAGCGGCCGGCAAAACAGACTTCCAAGCGGTCGGCCGGTGGCAAACCCTCCATTGCCACGACGCCTTTGAGAAAATCACACGGTCCGGCGAACAACAGGCGACCGATTTCAAGCGATTCAGCGTCTGGCGTCTTGGTGATTGCGAAAGGCGCGTCCATCAGTGAATTGTAACCGCGTCGCCGACGGCAATTTCACCCGACGTTATGACTTCGGCGTAAACACCAAAATCACGGTGGCCAAACTGGCTTTCGATGAATTGTGGCGTGTCGAAATCTACCTTGCCGGTCGCGGGATTTGCCGCCGTGGCCGAGCAGCGCTGAATGCGTTCGCGCAGCAGAAACCGCGCCGCGCCGATGGTAATTTCGCGGCCTATCAGGGCAAATTCGCTCCACGCGTCCCAGCCCTCGACCCAAAGATTGCCGCGAAACCTTGCCGCTGCAAGGTCGATGCCAGCACGCGAGGAAAGGTCGTCCAAGCTGGAACTCGACAGAATCGACAGCGACGGGAAGTCGGTATCAGTCATACCCCGCTGCGCCCGTGCCACAAAGGATGGCGCGGCGCGATTGGCGGGCACGAAAGCCGCGCTCCACGCGACCAGTTTGGCGGCATCGTCTAGCAAGTCTGGATTGACGGCAATCGTTCCAGCGGCCGGATGAGTCAACGTGATAACGCCGGACACTTCATCAACCGAAGCCGAAATAGCCTGCAATTCCGCCGCCTTTGACCCCAAAACAAAGTTGGCGCAGGGCACCCAAGCGCGATTTTCACGGTCAAACTTGCTGGCCTCATGCGCCACTGCCCAAACCCGATCCCAGGGCATGGTTTGTCCGGCGGTCAGGCGCACTTTTTCAATCGCCTCGCGTCCGTGGCTTTTGATGGGATGCCGCCAAATGTTGGCCAGCGTCGCCATTCAGGCCCCCTTGGGCTTTCGGCGAAATCCACCGAACAGATTGCCCCAAATATCGGGCTTAACGCCCTGGCTGCGCATGATCGTGTATTGTTGGATGAAGGTGATGGTGTTGTTGGCGACCCAGTAAATCACCAAACCGGCAGCAAATTGACCCAACATGAACATGAATATCCACGGCATCCAAGCGAAGATGGTCGCTTGGGTTTTATCGGTGGGTGCGGGGTTCAGTTTTTGCTGCATGAACATCGAGATGCCCATGAGAATGGGGAAGACCCCGATTGAAAGAATGCCAAACACTGAACCGGGCATCGGCGCATCCCAAGGCAGGGCCCCAAACAGGTTCAGGATCGAGGTTGGATCGGGGGCGGAAAGGTCTTTGATCCAGCCGATGAAAGGTTCGTGGCGCATCTCGATGGTGACAAACAGCACCTTGTAAAGTGCGAAAAAGATTGGGATCTGTAAAAGGATCGGCAAGCAGCCCGAGGCCGGGTTGACCTTTTCCTTTTTATACAGCGCCATCATTTCTTGTTGCAGTTTGCCGCGGTCGTCGCCGACTTTTTCTTTGATCTTCTCCATCTCGGGCTGAAGTTTTTTCATCTTCGACATCGAGACATAGGATTTATAGGCGAGCGGGAACAGCAGGGTTTTGATCACCAAGGTCAGGCCGATGACGGCAAAACCCATATTGCCGATGATGCCATGCAGCCAGTGCAGCACCCAGAAAATCGGTTTGGTCAGGAAGAAAAACCAACCCCAGTCAACCGAGTCGACGAATTGGTTGATGTTCAGGTCTTTTTGGTAGGTGTTGATCGTGTCAACTTCCTTGGCACCGGCGAACAGGCGTGTGGTCGCTTTGCCAGTTGCGCCGGGGGCAATGGCAATGGTCGGCAAGCGAAGGTCGGTTTGATAGGTGTTGTTGCCTGCCACATATTTGACCACCGATTTGAACGGCTGACCGGCGTCGGCGATCAGCGTTGTCATCCAGTATTTGTCGGTAATGCCGATCCAGCCGGCGTTTGCCACGTCAATCGCACTGGTCGGGGCTTTTTCGGCTGCGTCGACGGTGAAATCAGGCATGTCGTCATAGTCTATTTCTTCAATCGTACCGTCCGATGACCTTACGATCCCTTCGTGCAACAGATAGATGCCCGCGACACTCGGTTTGCCCTGCCGCGCGATGGTGCCGTAGGGCTGCAGGTTGACGGTGACGGTCGAGTTGTTTTGGACGCTTTGTTCCATGGTGAACATGTAATTGGCGTCAAGGCTGATGGTGCGGCGGAAGATCAGGCCAGCGCCATTGTCCCAAACCAAAGTGATCGGGGTGGTTTCCGTCAAGATATTGCCGGATTCGACCGCCCAAAGCGTATCGAAACCGGGCACTTTCTCGCCAGCCGCCGGGGCCCAGCCTTGCAAAGTGTAATAGGCTTCGGGGCCGCCGCTGGGCGACAACAGCGTCACCCGATCGGAGGATTTGTCAAGTTCTACGCCGTATTTGACCAGTTTGAGGTCATCAATCAAACCACCGGTCAACGACAGCGAGCCGGTCAGGCTGACAGTGCGGATGTCGACACGGGCGGACAAAGCAAGCGCGTCGTCGCGGGTCTCGCTTGTGGTTGCAGGTAGGCTTGGGATTGTGGCGGTCGTGCTGGCACTGGGGGCGGTGAGCGTTGCCACAACGTCGGGGTCACTGGCCAGCGGTGTTGGAGTCGGTGGCGGCGAAAAGAAGAATGACCAGACCAGAATGACCAGACCGCTCAAGACCATCGCCAGGATCAGGTTTCTGTTCTGATCGTCCATCTATTCACTCCAGCAGTCAGTGTGGTTGCTGCCGGGTGTTCAACAGGCGCGGGGTCGAAAGGTCAAGGACTTTTGCGGCTTTGCGACCATTTGCCGGGTGGGGCCGGGACTGGCGCCTGAAAGACGCGTGTCAACGGTTTAGCGCAGTTTTCGACCAAAGCAGGCGCTCGATAAAGTTTCACATGACTGATGCATCGGTTTAACTGTCGCTGCGCCTTCGACCAGCACTCGTCGGCCATCGTGTTCCCTTTGGAGGGGAAATTTCGGCACAAACTCAAACGACATGCGCCAAGTCGCGGCGGGCGCGAATCCAAGCAGGCACCTTGTCGGCGGGCATCGGCTTGGCCAAGGCATAGCCTTGCAGAAACTCGCAGCCCAACTGCTGCAATACCGATCTTTCGCCTTCGGTTTCAACGCCCTCGGCCAAAACTTCCACCCCCAAGGCGCGGGCCATGATGACCATGGCCGAGGTGATTTTCATTTGTTCGGGTTCCTGGTCGATGTTTTGCACGAAGGAACGGTCAATTTTGATGCGATGGACGCCAAAGCGGCGGATGTTGACGATTGCCGCGCTGCCAGTGCCGAAATCGTCCAAGTCAATACGCACGCCCAAGGATTTCAAAGCTTTCAAATTGCGGGCGACAACGCCGCCATCGCCGGTGCCCAGCACCGTTTCCAAAACTTCGATGGTCAGTCGCTCGGGTTCGACATCGAGCCGGTCAAGTTCCCACTTGATCCGCTCGGCAAGGCAGGGGTTGGTCAATTGCGCGGTCGACAGGTTGACGGCGATGCGTGGTACGTGCAGTCCCGCACTTTCCCATTGCCGCAAAGCTTGCAGACTGCCGGTCAGCACAACTTCGCCAAGTTTTTCAATCTGGCCGGTTTGTTCGGCAATATCGAGAAATTCGACCGGGCTCAGGATGCCTTTTGTCGGGTGGTCCCAGCGAACCAGTGCCTCAAACCCGGTCAGTTCATCGGTATCCAACCGTATTTGTGGTTGGAACCACGGAACAATCTCGCCCTCGTCAAGCGCTGCGGCCAAATCGGCGGACAGCGTTATGAACCGGTCGATTTGCTTTTGCGTTGTCGACGAGAAATACTGAATACCGCCCGAGGTCTTGGCTTGCGCTTTGGCCAACGCACTTCCCGAATTGCTGAAAACTCGGTTTGCTTCCAGCAGGTCGTCGCGGGTAGTCGTCACCCCTATGCTGCAGGAAAATGTGACGGTCCGCCCTGCCCAATTGACCGGTTTGGACACGGACTGCCGCAGGCGTTCGGCGATTTGTGAAACCGCGACAATCGGGCAATCAGAGGTCAACAAAACCGAGAACTCACAATCACCTGAGCGCGACAAAATATCGCCCGACCGGATGCAGCCGCGAATACGGTTGCCAATGATTTCAACGACACCTTGATCGGGTTCGTCTTGCATGGTGCCATTGAATTCAAAGCCGATCCGCAGCAAGGCAAGTTCGGAACCACTGCGTTCAGCCTGATATAGAAACGTGGCAAACACCGGACCAATTTGATCAAACGATGGTACGTCATAAGCTGTTTGATTAAGGGTATTTGTCGCCTGCGCACTGATCGCCATACCACCACCGGAATCACTTGTTCCGTTCGTTGATAGAACCAAACATGAACGAAACATTTAACAGAAAGGCGATTTGGTGAAATTAAGTCGAAATGGGATCAAGTCCGGCGAAATCAAACAGTCCCTTGTCCAGCAAATGGCTGGGCCGCACGTTCATCAACGCCCGAAACATCACCTGCCGACGCCCCGGCGAAGTTTTCTCCCAGCAATCGAGCATGGCTTTCACCTGCTGCCTTTGCAGCCCTTCCTGCGAGCCACACAGGTCGCAAGGAATGATCGGATAGTTCATCGCGCGGGAAAATTCGGCGCAATCTGCCTCGGCAACATAGGCCAGCGGGCGCATGACCATGACATCGCCCTCATCGTTCAAAAGTTTCGGCGGCATGCTGGCCAGTTTGGCACCGTGAAACAGGTTCAGCATGAAGGTTTCCAGAATATCGTCGCGGTGATGGCCCAGAACGATGGCCGAGCAGCCTTCCTCCCGTGCGATGCGATAAAGATGCCCACGCCGCAGCCGCGAACACAAAGCGCACATTGTGTTGCCGGCGGGAATTTTATCAACAACGATGGAATAGGTGTCTTGATATTCGATGCGATGCGGCACCTGCATTTTGGTCAGGAATTCTGGCAACACTGTTGCCGGAAAGCCGGGCTGACCTTGGTCGAGGTTGCAGGCCAGTAGTTGCACCGGCAACAGGCCACGCCATTTCAACTCGGTCAGCGCGGCCAAAAGCGTGTAACTGTCCTTGCCACCCGACATGCAGACCAGCCATTTGTCGCCACGTTTGGCCATGGAATAATCAGCTATCGCTTCGCGGGTTTGGGCGATGATGCGTTTGCGGAGTTTTTGGAATTCGACGCCCAACGGGGCCCCTGCAAACAGCGGATGGATCACATCTTCGGAATCAAGCATGGTCGTGGTCCTTGTGTCCTGGCACCGGGTCGTATCCGGAGCCGCCGAACGGGTGGCAGCGTGCTATTCTTTTGGCAGCCAGCCACGACCCGCGCAAACCGCCGTGGATTTGCAGCGCCTCAAGCGCATAGGCCGAGCAGGTCGGTTGATAGCGGCAGTTCGAGCCGACCCAAGCCGAAAAGATCAGCCGATAGGCTCGCACCGGCAGGGCCAATAAATGCGCCAGCGGTGTCATGGATGCAGGCGTTTCAAGGCTTGGGTTAGGTCGGTTTGCAGGTCGGTGAACAGACGTGTGGCGGTGACATTGGCCTTACCGATCAACACATAATCCCAGCCGCTTTGGCCGTGAATGGGAATGACGATTCTGGCAATTTCGCGCAAGCGTCGTTTGGCGCGGTTACGTTCCACGGCATTGCCGACTTTTTTGGAGCACGTGAAGCCGACGCGGATCGTAGGCAAGTCATCGTTTCGGCGCAAAGCTTGCAAGTTAAACCCCGGCGTCGCGGCGCGTTTGCCCGCGTTTGCCGCCAGAAATTCGGCGCGTTTGGTCAGGTGCAAAAGCAAAGCCCCGGTCTTTTCAGCCGGGGCCAATGTCATGTCATACCACCGTTGCCGGGTTTAGGCGCACAAGACCTTGCGGCCAGCAGCGCGACGGCGGGCCAGAATTTTGCGACCATTCTTGGTTGCCATTCGGGCGCGAAAGCCGTGCCGACGCGAGCGGACCTTGGTGCTGGGTTGAAAAGTGCGTTTCATATTCGTCTCCTGCGCGCCTGATTTTGGACTAAACCCTGCCGCAGCGGATTCGCGCCCTCAAATTCCAAGCCCGCTCTTTAGGGCCGCTTCGCCATGAAGTCAACGCGGCTTTGCCGATGAATTCGGGGCGATTTGTCACCCTGTGGCCGGGGCCGTCCGACAATGCGTGGGTTACGACTTTATCTTGAGCGACTGCGGGTCATAAAGCGGATCAAGGCTGACGGTCGCAGCATAGGTTTCACCGGCGACGACCAGTTGGTATTTGGCATTCAGGATGTAGTCGGGCGTCACGCCTTTTGGGTTGCGGATATAGCCAAAACCGATGGGTTTTTCGAAAGTGTAACCGTAACCGCCGCTGGTCAGGTAGCCTGCCTGTTGACCATCACGCAGGATGGTTTCGCGGCCCAGCAGCACGGCGTTTGGATCTTCGACGGTGAAACAGGCGAGGCGTTTTTTCAGCGGCTCCGGCGCCCGTTTTTCGAGCGCTTCGCGGCCCAAGAATAGCGTGTTGGTTTTCATTTTGACGGCCCAGCCGAGGCCCGCTTCATAAGGCGTGTCGTTAGCGGTAATATCGGATCCCCAGGCGCGATAAAATTTTTCCAGTCGCAAGGATTCAAGGGCGCGATAGCCGATGGGGGCGATTTGGTGTTTTGCGCCAGCGGTCATCAGGGCGTCGAATACGTCGCCGATGGCTTTGATTGGGATGTGCAGTTCCCAGCCAAGTTCGCCGACATAGGTGACGCGCAGGGCGTTGATTTGGTGACCGGCGATTTGGATGGTGCGGACAGAGCCGAAAGGGGCGTTTTGGTTGCTCATGTCAGTGGCAGTGACGGCTTGCAGAACATCGCGGGCTTTTGGGCCCATCAAGGACAGGGTGCCGAATTGTTCTGTGACGTCGGTGAGTTTCGCGTCGGAACCGGCGGGGATATGTTCGGCGATCCAGGCTGCATCATGGCTGCGAAAGCCGGTGCCGGTGACGATGGTGAAATGGTCGTCGGCAAGGCGGGCGACGGTGACGTCGGCCTCGATGCCACCACGGGTGTTGAGCAGTTGGGTGTAGGTCAACCTGCCCACATCGCGGGCGACGCGGTTGGCGCAGATGTGTTCGAGTGCGGATGCTGCGCCAGGGCCACGAAGTTCGTATTTGGCGAAGGAAGATTGGTCGAAAAGGCCGACGTGGTTGCGGACGTGACGGTGTTCGTTTCCGACTGGTTCGAACCAGTTTTGGCGACCCATCGCGTATTCGTCTTTGGGTTCTGTCCCTTTGGGTGCGAACCAATTGGGACGTTCCCAGCCGAGTTTGGAGCCGAAAACGGCGTTGTGTGCCTGTAATCTGGTGTAAAGGGGTGAGGTGATCAGCGGGCGGCCAGAGGTGTATTCCTCGTGCGGGAAACCGACGGTGTAGTGCTTGCCGTAAGCCTCGGCGGTGCGGTTGGCGACCCATTGGCGGTCTTTGTGCATCGCGGCGAAACGTCGGATGTCGACGACCCACAGGTCCATTGGCGCTTCGTTTTTCATCACCCAATCGGCCAGCACCCAGCCTGCGCCGCCACCAGAAGCAATGCCAAAGGCGTTGAATCCCGCGCCGACGAACATGTTGGCGCATTCGGGTGCGGGACCAAGGATGAAATTGCCGTCGGGCGTGAAGCTCTCGGCACCGTTGATCATTTGCTTGACCCCCGCGTTGGCCAGCGCCGGAATGCGGGCAATGGCTTGGGTCATGTGTTGTTCGAAATGGTCCCAATCGTCATCAAACAGGCGGAAGGCGTGGTCATTTGGCACGTCGCCTTGGGTCCAGATTTGCGGGTTCGGTTCGTAGCCGCCCATGACCAGACCGCCGACTTCCTCTTTGAAATAGGTGCGCCGGTCGGGGTCGCGGATGGTGGCGAGATCGGGGGCGATGCCGGGGATTTTTTCGGTGATGATATATTGGTGCTTGACCGCTTGCAGCGGCACGTTGATGCCCGCCATCGCGCCAATCTGGCGGGCCCATTGGCCACCGCAATTGACGACTCTTTCACAGGTGATGCTGCCTTGCGTGGTGTGGACGGCGGTGATGGTTTTACCGGTCATGACGAAGCCGGTGACGCGGATACCCTCGACGATTTTCGCGCCGTGCATCCGCGCACCTTTGGCCAGCGATTGGGTGATGTCCGACGGGCTGGCTTGGCCATCGGTCGGCAGCCAGCTTGCGCCGATAAGGTCGCTGGTATCCAGCAGCGGCCACATGGTTTTGACCTCGGTTGGCGAGATCAGGTCCATTTGCAAGCCGAAACTTTTCGCCGTAGTGGCAAGGCGTTGGTATTCGATCCAGCGGTCTGGGTTGGTGGCAAGGCGTAGGCATCCAGTCATTTTCCAGCCGGTCTCCAAGCCGGTTTCGGCTTTCAGGTTCTTGTAGAGTTCGACGGAGTATTTCAGGACTTGGGTGATGGAAGCTGAGCTGCGAAGTTGGCCGACGAGACCGGCAGCGTGCCAAGTTGAGCCGGATGTTAGTTGGCCCTGCTCCAGCAAAAGCACGTCGGCTTTGTGGTCTTTGGCGAGGTGATAAGCGGTGGAACAGCCGATGATACCGCCGCCGATGACGATAATTTGGGCGTGGCTGGGTATGGTCATGTGAGGGTCCGATAGGCGGTGAGGGCGGAGTCGAGGCGGGCGAAGTTTTCGGCGGCATAGGCGGCGAAATCGACGCCGGGGGTTTTGAGGTGGATTTCGGAAACAAGGCTCCACATCGCTTCGCGCAACAGGGCGGCGCATTGCATCGCCGCGAGGGATTTTTTCAGGGCAGGGGTGGGTGTGGAACGGAAGTATTCGGTGAGCAGTTCGTCGGATTGATCGGGTGAGAATTGGGCGTTTGCTGATACCCCGGCAAGGTCGAACATGGCGGTGGAAAAACCGGCATATTCAAAGTCGATCAGCCAGAGTTTTTGGCCGTCGTCGATGAAATTGGCCGGCAACAAATCGTTGTGGGCGAAGACGATGGGCAGGGGGATTTGCGCGGCTTCGAGTTTGGTGTTGAGGGCTAGATATTTGTTGTCGCCTAGTGCGTGCGCGTAATCGCGGATGACGTGGAAGGGCCAGAAGGCGAAGCCCGCGCCGGTGATTTTGGTGGGCATTTTTGCGTGGAAATCACGCAGCAAAGTGGCGATCTTGGCGATGTTTTGGCCTATGTCAGAGGCGGTAAAAGTGCGACCTTCGATAAAGCGGCTGACCATGACGCCGGGTTCGGAATAGACCACTTCGGGGGCGAAACCTGCCTCGAACGCGGCTCTGGCCGTCATAACCTCGCGGTCGCGGAAGACGTGGTGGAACGGGTAATCGATGCCGAAACGGACGACGTATTTGCCGGTTTTGTCGGTGACGAGGTAACTTTCATTGGAAAGACCACCGTGGAGGGGGGTGATGGAAATTGGAACGTTCCAAATTGGCAGGGATTTGATGCGGTCGTCAAACATGGCGCGAAATCGCGCGCAGCATGGCGAGAATGGCCAAGTCGTTTGTGTCGTCCAAGGGCAGCGGAAAAGATGACATCAGCGCAATGACGGTTTCGCTCGCCGGGTCGATCCACAGCCATTGGCCGTGGATGCCGATAGCGCAAAGCTGGCCTGCGCCGGAATTGTACCAGAAGCTGTGGTAGGAACCCTGCGGGAAGAAATCGATCTGATCACCCGCGGCCCAGATGGCGCGGTTGCCGCCGTGCCAGAGGTCGGTGATCCAGTTTTCCGGCACAATTCCGGCTCCGTTCAAGCGGACCAGTTCGCCCAAACGTGCAAGGTCGCGCGTGGTGATCGACATACCGCCACCGGCGCGCGAGGTGCCGATACGGTCAACGGTGATGAAGGCGTCGGAATGGGCGGACATCGGCTTCCACAGCAAGTCTGAGAGCAGGTCGGGCAAGCGTTTGCCTGCGGCGCGTTCCAGCACGATACCTGCCACTTCGGCGGCCGGGGTTTGATAGGTGTGGCGGGTTCCGTGGGCGTGCGGGCCTTTCTGGATTGTAGTGAACAAAGTCAGCATATCGGGAACCGGGTCGTCGGCGCGGTCGGGGTTCCACAGCATGGATCGTCGGTAGCGGTCATATGCTCCGTTGGGGTCGAGGTAATCTTCGACAAAGTCGAGGCTGGTTTGCATGTCGAGCAGATTGCGCAGGGTGGCGTCGGCGAAGGCGGAACTTTTGATTTCGGGGACGTGTAGGCTAACAAGGTCGTTTTCGGTCAGTAAGCCTTGGTCAATGAGGATGCCCGCCAGCAGGCCGTTGATGGATTTAGAGATGGAAAAGATCAGATGCGGTTTGGTTGGGTCACAGTAGGGCGCGTGCCATTCGGCGATGATTTGGCCGCCGCGCATGATGGTGAGGCTGTCGGCGTGCGACGTAGCAAGGTGGTCGGGAAGAGGTTTGCCATTGAGTTGCAATTTGGCGAAGCCGCCGAGGTTCAGTTGCGGAGTTTCGGTCTGGACACTGGCCTTGATTACCGCTGATGGCACGAATTCGGCGACGTGTTGGAATGAGTATTTGGAGAACGGTGAAAGCCGCCAGTTTGATAGATTGATGTCGCGGCGATGCGGGATCATTGGCCTTCGAATCCGGTCAGAACCCCAATGGCGTTGACGCCAATTTCAGCGACAGCATAGCCGCCTTCCATGACGAACAGGGTGGGCAGGTTGAGTTGACGGATGCGTTTGCCGATTTTGGGGTAGTCGGTGGTTTTCAGTTTGAAGGAACTGATCGGGTCGTTTTCGAAAGTGTCGACACCCAGCGAAACGAGGACAATATCGGGGCGATTGGCGGTGAGTTTTGCGCAGGCATCGTCCAGCGCCTCGGACCATTCGGCGTAGCTGGTGCCAGCTGGCATCGGATAGTTGGTGTTCAGACCGCGCCCGATACCGTCACCAATCTCGTCGGCGTGGCCAAGGAAATAAGGGTATTCGAACATCGGGTCGCCGTGCAGGTTCAGCACTTGCACATCGGCGCGGGAGTAGAAGATTTCCTGCGTGCCGTTGCCGTGGTGATAATCGACATCAAGGATCGACACCCGTTTCGCCCCTTGGTCGAGGACGTGCTGGGCCGCGACGGCGACGTTGTTGATGTAGCAATAACCGCCAAAAAAGCGGCTGCCCGCGTGATGACCGGGCGGGCGGCAGAGGGCGAAAGCGGCGGTTTCGCCGTGTTGGATAAGCGTTGCGGCGGTTAGCGCCACGTCATGCGAGGATTTGATCGCATCCCACGTTCCGGCAACAAAACTGGCCCCGCCATCCATCGAGTAATAGCCGAGTTTGCCGTCGATGCAGTCGGGCACGCGGTCGTTGCGCAGGCCCCGGATTGGCCAAGTAAAGGGGATGGCGCTGCCGGTTCGACCTTCGGCGAGCCAGAGGTTATAGACCTGTGGCAGGAAGGCGAGATAGTCAGGCGTGTGGACTTTGGCTGCGGTTTCCAGCGTGTGTTCGGATGGGGGAAGGATGGGACCGAGGCCCACTTCTTTGGCGCGAGCCAGCACGATTTCGGCACGCGCGGGCATTTCGAAGGCGGGTTTAATTTCGCCGCTGAACAGTTCAAAATTGCCGGAATGGCCGTGGTGACGCGGCGAATAGACGGTTTTCATGGCGCAAAATCCGGGGTTTTTGACCGACCTGAACGGTTTCAGGTCGGTCTTTTCGAGTAGTTACTTCAACAATTCCGTCCAGATTTTGACGTAGAGTTCGTTGGTCGCTGGCGGGCAGGCGACTTGAAATTCGGCAACGGACTGGAATTCTTCCGGCACCGATAGTTCAGGCGCACCGATCATATCGGCGGGCATGAAGGCTTCGGAACCGGAAATGACATTGCCGTAACGCGCGTAAGCCGACAACATTGCGGCGTTTTCCGGAGCCATGATGAAATTCTGGAACAGTTTGGCGTTTTCAACATTCACCGCATCTTTCAACACCACAAGGTTGTCTGACCAATAGGCAAAACCCTCTTTCGGATAGCCATAGGCGATGGCCGGATTTTGCAGGCGTTGACGTAGCGCCGAACCATTCCAATCCGACGTGGCGACGAAATCGCCTGCAAGCATTTTATCGATGGTGCCGTATTCCATCGCAATCCAGTTCGGCTTGGCGGCCACCAGAACGTCACGGGCTTTTTTCAGAACTTCCAGATCGCCACTGCACATGCCGCCGCCGACATAATGGATGACGGCGTTCATCACATCGTTCATTTCGGGTATGACGTTGACTTTGCCCTTCAGTTCTTCCGGCGTGTCAAAGATGATTGCCCAGGTATTGATGTCGCCTTTGTACTGGTCAGTGTTAACGACAACGCCGACAGTTCCCAACTGCCAGGGCGCTGAATATTTGCGACCCGGATCAAACACCGGATCGGCCCAATCGGCCATGATGTTCTTGCCGTTTTCCATTTGGCCGGGATTGGTTTCCAGCAGCAAACCTTCCTCGATCCAGATTGGAACGAAGTTTTGCGAGGGAACAGCGATGTCGAAACCGTGGCCGCCTTGGCGGACCTTGTTCAGCGCGGTGTCGTTGGAATCATAATCGGTGATCGTCACTTTGACGTCGTAGGTTTCCTCGAATTTGGTGATCAGTTCGGGGCTGGTATAGTTGCCCCAGTTATAGATGTTGAGCACGCCTTCGGCTTGGGCCGAACTGGCGCAAGCGATGGATAAGGCAAGCATGGATGTTGTAAGTTTCATGGTTCGCTCCCCAAAGTTTCTATTAGGCACGTTTTCGGTTCAGAAAGTAAAATACCGTCACGATTACGACCGACAGCAGCAGAAAGACGGCGGAAATGGCATTTGTCTCGGGCGTGACCGCGCGGCGGATCTGGCCCAGCATGTAGGTGGGAAGGGTGTCCTGTCCACCGGATTTTACCAAATTGGTGATGATAACGTCATCAAGTGAAACGACGAACGCCAACATGAACCCGGCAAAAATGGCGGGCCGAAGCAGCGGCAATGTGATGTGGCGGAAGGTCTGCCACGGCGTTGCGTAAAGGTCGGCGGCGGCGCGTTCCAGCGTCAGGTCCATGCTTTCTAGCCGCGCGCGAATTGGCAGATAGGCAAACGGCACGCAGAATGCGGTGTGTGCCGCGAACAGGTAACCAAATCCGGTATAACCGGTGGCGATTCTGATTTGTGCGAAGAATACCAGTAGTGCTACGGCGGTTACGATTTCTGGCACGATTAGGGGCAGGTTTATCATGCCGTATTTGAAGGCCAGTCCCTTGTAGGGGGGCGTGCGCGTGGTGGCTATGGCGGCCATTGTTGCCGCTAGGGTTGAGGCGACGGCGGCGAAGCTGGCGATTTTCAGCGAGTTGAATGACGCGTCAATGACCTGTTGATTGTGGAATGCCTGCTCAAACCAACGCAATGAAAACCCCTGCCAGTCCGACATGTTTTCACCGGCGTTTAAGGAAAAGGCGACCAAGACGAAGATTGGCAAATAGAGGGCGGCAAAGCAGAAAATGGCGATGGTGCCAAAGCCGGTTTGGCGCATGACGGAAAACGGTCTAGCCATTGGCTTTGCGTGCAGAACTGCGCACGATGACGAGCAACGCCAGCAGCACGAACACGGTCAACGCAATCGACAGCGCCGACCCAAGCGGGACGTTGCGACCCTGGCCGAATTGCAGGTCGATGAGATTGCCGATCATCAGGTTCTTGCCACCGCCAAGAACGGTTGGAGTCACATAAGCGGCGAGGGCAGGGATGAACACCAGAATGCAGCCCGCGATGATACCCGGTTTGGTCAGCGGTAAAATGATACGCCAAAGAACTTGAAACGGCGTGGCGTAGAGGTCACTTGCCGCCTCGGCCAATTTGAAATCGAGTTTTTCGAGGCTGGCGTAGATCGGCAGAACCATGAACGGCAGATAAGTATAGGCCAGTCCGGCGAAGATGGCTCCGTCCGTGTAGAGCATCTGAATCGGCTGGTCGATAAATCCGGTCGCGATAAGCACGGAATTGATCAGGCCCTGATTGCGGATGACTTCAAGGATCGCGATGGTGCGGATCAGCAAGTTGACCCAGAAGGGGATGGTTATGAGAAACAGCCATATCTCGCGAGTTTTCGGCGGTCGGGTGGCGATGAAATAGGCCGTAGGAAAGCCGAAAATCAGCGTCGCCAATGTGCTGAGCGCCGCCAGTTTGATCGAGCGCAGGATAATCGAAACATGGGCATCGGCAACCGACAGCGTGTTGTCGAAAATGTCACGTTCAAGAATGACGCTGAGCCAAGCGTCGGTAGAGAATTTCCACGCAACGCCGCCGTAGGGGCCGGGGGCAAGGAATGAAACCAGCAGGATGATGAACAGCGGGCCGCTGGCGGCGAAAAAGATGATGAGAATGGCCGGTGCCGACAACAGCCAGCGGGTGCGGATATCGCGTTTGCGGGCGGTTTCGGCGATGTCGGTCATTCAGTCAGCAATCACCCGAGCTGCGCCGGGTTCGATGAGGATGCCGATGGTATCGCCAACTTTATGGCGGTCTTGGAACCCAGGTTTGTTTTGTTGGCGCAAAGTGAAACTCTCGCCATTGGCCAGAGCGATCTGGAAATGGGTGTCGGTGCCGAAATAAATGATGTCGGCGATGGCGCCATTGAGTTGGCCACTGCTATGCGTGGTCAGCTTGGCATGTTCGGGGCGCAAGACGATGGTGACAGACTGGCCCTTTTTGCTGTTGGCAACTGTCGCCGTGAGGTTGCCGCCAGAGTTAAGGGCAATTTCGGCGCGAGTTTCCGTTGCTGTCGTTACGCTGCCTTGCAGGAAATTGGATTCGCCAATGAAATCGGCAACGAAGCGATTGGTCGGTGCATCGTAAATGTCGCGTGGGCTTCCAACTTGCAGCACCCGTCCTTTGGACATGACGGCGATGCGATCGGACATGGTCAGGGCTTCTTCTTGGTCGTGGGTGACAAAGATAAAAGTGATGCCGGTTTCCGATTGCAGGCGTTTCAGTTCGATCTGCATTTCCTTGCGCAGCTTGAAATCGAGCGCGGACAACGGTTCATCCAACAACAGAACCTGTGGTCGCGGGGCTAGGGCGCGGGCCAAGGCGACACGTTGTTGCTGGCCGCCGGAGATTTGGTCGATCTTGCGGTTGCGCATGTCTTCCATGCGGACAAGTTGCAGCATTTCGCTGCCGCGTTGTGCTATTTCGGCCTTAGTCCAGCCGAGCATTTTGATGCCGAAGGTGATGTTTTCCACCACGCTAAGATGCGGAAAAAGCGCGTAAGACTGGAAGACGGTGTTGATCGGTCGCTTGAACGGCGGCATTGCAACTATGCTGGTGCCGTTGAGCAAAATGTCACCCTCGTTGGGGAATTCGAACCCGGCGATCAGACGCAAAAGCGTGGTCTTGCCGCAGCCCGAGGGGCCGAGAAGGGTGAAAAATTCGTTTTGCGAAATGGCCAGTGATACTTGATCGACTGCGCGAACGGATTGCTCGGCTTTGCCAAAGGATTTTGTTACATTTTGGATTTCGATGGCCGCAGCAACCGCCATGAGAGAACACCGTTGTTATTTTTGCATTGTGTGTTGCAGGCTTTGGCAGGTGAGCATGGCAAGCAGGTTTTGGCAATTCATTTTGCAAGTCGGCGTTTCGTGCGGTTCCGCGCGACGTGGTCTATGTCTGCGCCGATGGTTGGAATAGGCCGCCGTTTTTCTCGATAAACGCGATGATGTCGGGCAAACCTGTTTGTCGAAGCAAGTCGGTGAAAACCCAAGGTCGAGTACCACGGGCGATTTTGGTGTCGGCTTCCATCGCTTCAAGATTGGCCATGACATAAGGCGCGAGGTCGGTTTTGTTGATAACCAGCAGCTCGGATTTGGTGATCGCCGGGCCGCCTTTGCGCGGGATTTTTTCGCCTTGGCAGACTGATATGACATAGATCGTCAGGTCGGCCAGATCGGGCGAGAAAGTGGCGGCCAGATTGTCACCACCGGATTCGATGAAAATGATGTCGAGGTCGGGGAAACGGGCGACCATTTCGTCGATGGCGGCAAGGTTGATCGAGGCATCTTCGCGGATGGCGGTATGCGGGCAGCCGCCGGTTTCGACGCCCATGATGCGGTCCTCAGCCAAGGCTTGCAGGCGGCTGAGGATAAGGGCGTCTTCCTTGGTGTAGATGTCATTGGTGATGACGGCGATGGAATAGCGGTCGCGCAGGGCTTTGCAGAGTTTCTCGGTCAAGGTGGTTTTGCCGGAACCGACCGGGCCGCCGATGCCGATGCGCAGGGGACCGTGCGTCATGTGCGGAAAATCCTAGAGTGCTGGGTTTCGTGTTTCATCGCGGCGATGTCGGCGAGGAGTGTGTTGGAGCCGAGGTCGTTGAGGTTTGCTTTGGTCGCGCTTTGAGCGGTGGCGGCGATGATGGGGATCAGGTTGCGGGCGGCTTCTAGGCCTTTGGTTTGGCCGAGCGGGATGAGGCGGACGGCGACGGAGATCAGCGCACTGGTGAAGCCTTGCAGGTAGGCAAACAGGGCTTGGCTCTGGTCGATGCCGGCTTTGGCAAGCGCGGTTCCGGCGGCAATGGGATAGGCGATGTCTTGGGTTGGGTGCGGTGTTTCGGGGTAGAAAGCGCGGGCGGCGATGGTGAAGGCGCGGCCGAGTTGGGTGGTTTCGAGATAGCGTTCATGGGATGAGGCGAGGGCGAGGGCGAGTTGGTTGAGCGTGTGGGTTTCGTCGTGCCAGAATTGGGCGAACAGCACGGCGTCGTTCCAGCCGGAGCCGGATTGCAGGATGGTGCTGATCCAGCTTTCGACGTCGCTTGCCGTGGTCACGTCACCGTTGGAAATCGCCCATTCCAGACCGTGGCTATAGGCGAAAACGCCGGTCGGGAATGTGGGGGACATCCAGTTGAGCAGCAGCAGGAAGCCGTTGGCGTCCGTGGGCATGGTCGTGATAGGCGCCGTGTTCGGGGTGGAAGGGTTCGCTGACGTCTTTGGTTTGTGCGCCTTGGTGTTGCAGCATATGGGCGATGACCGGGTCGCGGTGGATGAGGATGCGGGTCGGTTCGATTTGTGCCGCCAAGTGGCGGTTGCCGATGTGCCAAGCCAGTTGCAACAGATGCGCGGCGTCGCGGGCGCGGATTTCGGTGAGGTTTTCGGGGGCGGCGATCACTTCGATCAAACGGCCATCCTCCAGTTGCAAGCAATCGCCGTGGTGCAGGTGGGTGGGTATTTCGAGATCGACGAGGATTTCGCTGCCATCTGGCATGGTCAGCAGTTTGCGCCGGATGTGGCGCTGTTCGGCGTTGAGGGTGATGCGGTTCCACGGGGTTCCGGTTGCGGTGACGGATGTGGCGCGAAGCGGGGTCAAAACAGAAAATACCTCTGCGCCATTGGCAACACATTCGCCGGTTCGCAGACCAGCAATTCGCCGTCGGCGCGGACTTCGTAGGTTTCGGGATCGACTTCGATATGCGGGTGGCGGAGTTGTGGATCATCGAGGCTTTTGAGATGCCGCCACGGGTGTTCTTGACCGCCAGCATGCGTTTGGCGGTGCCAAGGCGCTGAGGCAGGCCAGCGTCCAACGCGGCCTGCGAGACGAATACGACCGAGGAATTGGTGTGCAGTTTGCCGAAGGCGGCGAACATCGGGCGGTAGTGGACGGGTTGCGGGGTGGGGATCGAGGCGTTGGGGTCACCCATCGGCGCGGCGGCGATGGAACCGCCGAGCAGCACCATTTCGGGTTTGACGCCAAAAAACGCCGGGTTCCACAGCACCAGATCGGCGCGTTTGCCGATTTCGACAGAGCCGACTTCGTGGGCAATGCCATGCGCGATGGCCGGGTTGATGGTGTATTTGGCGATGTAGCGGCGGACGCGCATGTTGTCGTTGCCGTGGTCGCCCAGCAGTTCGCCGCGCTGGACTTTCATCTTATGCGCGGTCTGCCAAGTGCGGATGATGACTTCGCCGACGCGGCCCATCGCTTGTGAGTCAGATGAGATCATCGAGAAAGCGCCGAGGTCGTGCAGGATGTCTTCCGCCGCGATGGTTTCCTTGCGAATGCGGCTTTCGGCAAAGGCGATGTCTTCAGGGATGCGCGGCGACAGGTGGTGGCAGACCATCAGCATATCCAGATGTTCGGCGATGGTGTTGATCGTGTAGGGGCGGGTGGGGTTGGTGGAGGAGGGCAGCACGTTGGGCAAGCTGGCGACCTTGATAATGTCGGGCGCGTGGCCGCCGCCAGCGCCTTCGGTGTGGAAAGTGTGGATGGTGCGGCCCTTGAAGGCTTTGATCGTGGCTTCAACGAAGCCGGATTCGTTCAGCGTGTCGGTGTGGATGGCGACTTGCACGTCGAATTGGTCGGCGACGCTCAGGCAATTGTCGAATGCGGCGGGGGTGGTGCACCAAACTTCGTG
The DNA here is from genome assembly GCA_031415055.1 of Oceanomicrobium sp. Taxonomy (GTDB): domain Bacteria; phylum Pseudomonadota; class Alphaproteobacteria; order Rhodobacterales; family Rhodobacteraceae; genus JANMOK01. The sequence goes on from JANOQZ010000010.1 coordinate 39,578, forward strand.
CAGTTTCAGGGCGCAGGCACCCGACAGGATCATTTCTTCTAGCGCGGCGGGCAGCGAGGCGTTGCCTTTGCCCATGAAGCCGAGGTTCATCGGGAAGGCGTCGGCGGCCTCGATCATCCGTTCCAGATGCCAAGCGCCGGTGCAGGTGGTGGCCAAGGTGCCATGCGCCGGGCCGGTGCCGCCGCCGAGCATGGTGGTGATGCCGGAATAGAGAGCTTCTTCCAACTGCTGGGGGGCGATGAAATGGATATGGCTGTCAACCCCGCCAGCTGTGATGATTTTGCCTTCACCGGCAATGATTTCGGTCGAGGGGCCGATGATGATGGTGACGGCATCTTGCGTATCTGGGTTGCCCGCCTTGCCGATGGCGGCGATGCGGCCTTCCTTCAGGCCGATGTCGGCTTTGTAGATGCCGGAGTGATCGACAATCAGGGCGTTGGTGATGACGGTATCCATCGCGCCTTGGGCGCGGGTGGCTTGGGATTGCCCCATACCGTCGCGGATGACTTTGCGGCCGCCGAATTTTACTTCTTCGCCATAGAGGGTGAAGTCGCGTTCCACTTCGATGATCAGGTCGGTGTCGGCGAGGTGCACTTTGTCGCCGGTGGGCGGGCCATACATCTGGGCGTAGGTGGCGCGGAAAGTTGGGTCATGGGGGGTTCTTTCAGGTCTGCTGGGCTTTCGTAACAGATAAAAGGCAGACAGTGACCGCACCGTTTTCGTCAATTGTAAAATCTAACTTATCGCCCGTTTTCCAACCAAAGTCGGCAAGCATCTTACGCGGAATGGTCATTCGCCCTCGCGTGGTCATGGTGGCAGTGCGGTTTGGCAGTTTTTGATCTACTGGCTTAGGCTGTTTCTTCATCACTCAATCCCCGCGATATATTTCAAATCTTCCACGCGTGAAATCGTCAGTCGGGCCATGCAACTGCCATAGACCATCGGTTGGGCCGAACCGCCGTGAAACGTAAAAGCTTCGGCCAGACATGCCTTATCCCGAAAATCGACCCAAGCGCGTTGTGCTTCGCGCAATGAGGATTCACCAATCCTGCCGGCTTCCTGTTCCTGATAGCTATCAAGTTCTTGCATCGACGCAACGGCAAGTTTGTAAACTTGGTTAAGTTGGGCGTCTGCCTTGTCCCAATCCTGCTGGGCGCACATGTTGAGCGCGATTTGCGGGCCGTTTGGGTCGCAAGCAATGTCTTGGGCGACGGCACCAAATGGGATGATGCCGAATAGAAAAACAAGTTTCATCAAAGACTTCCCATCACTTTCCCCTCACAGCTACAAACACACGATGCGCTAGGCGATAGTTTGTTACCTATCTATTCCCTAAACCTGTTCTTACGCCGCGCGGCGTGGCTGCCACCGGCCCAGCAAGTGAGGCCGATCAGAAAACCGAAATCATACCAAAGGCCGGAGTTGGGAAAGGCGTAGATGCGAAAACCGTCTTTGAACAGGGAAACAATGAACGAGATCGGGGCAATTGCGCCGTCCCAAAGACCCCAGAGGAAACCGCGCGTGTTGGGCTCGGCAACTGTTTGCGTTGCGCAGCCGACCAGAAGCAGGGGCAACAGGATCGCGAAAACAAACAATCTCGACCGCATTACAATTCTCCCATGATTTTTCGTTGAAACCCGAAAATTTTACGGCTGCCACCGATGGGCACCAATGTCACTTCATAGCGCTGCCCCGGTTCAAAGCGGACGGCGGTTCCGGCGGGGATGTCGAGACGCATGCCGCGCGTTTGCGCGCGGTCGAATATTAGGGCGTCGTTGGTTTCGAAGAAATGGTAATGCGAGCCGACCTGAATGGGGCGGTCGCCGGTGTTGGCGACTTCGAGGGTTACGGTTTTTGCGCCGACATTCAGGTCAATGTTACCCGCCAAGGTTATGATTTCACCGGGAATCATGCGCTTTCACCTTATCGGATGATGCACGGTCACCAGTTTGGTGCCGTCGGGAAATGTAGCTTCGACCTGCACGTCGTGGATCATGTCGGCGATACCGTCCATGACGTGCGTTTTGCTCACCACATGGCCCGCGTGTTCCATCAGGTCGGCGACGCTACGACCATCACGGGCGCCTTCGATGACGAATTCGGTGATTAGGGCAATGGCTTCGGGGTGGTTCAGCTTCACGCCACGATTCAACCGATTGCGGGCGACAATGGCTGCCATGGCGACGATCAACTTGTCTTTTTCGCGTGAGGTAAGTTGCATTGGCCTCTTTCAGAAAGTCCACGGTTTTGGCAGGTTTTCGACACCAATAATCGCACAAAGTGCCGGAATAAGCCGTTTGCGCAAGTGGAAACCGTCTTGTGCTACGAGACGTGCAACCAATTTTCCGTTCCAAGCCGAGGCCCCGCCTACTGGCCCAATCGCAGCGCGAACGGCGTCAAGATATTGCGCGGCGTTGTCGGCGACATACAGTAAAGTGGCAAAAGCGCGCGCCGATCCAAGACCCGAATTGGAGTGGTTCGGTTCGCCGTCAAAACTCAAATTGTCGGCATGGATCAACCGGCCGTCGCGGTGGATTCGCCAGCGATCATTCAAAGTAATTTGCCTAACGTCTTCGCCCATTTCCTTGCGACCAAGCATGACCGGTTCAACCGCCAGAAAGCGGTCGTTTGCGGCCAAGGAAACGGTGTAATTGCGCTGCAAGGCGGCATGGTTGAACAGGATAGTTTCCTGCGGAAGCCAGAAAAGCTCGCTTTCGGCGTCCAGTTGCAAGTTCGTGTCGACAACGGCATGCGGGCCGAGCGTGCGGTAAACCCGTTCGGCGGCCTGCGTGGTTAGGCTTAACCGGGCGTTGCTACTTGTCGAAATATCGTAGCGAAACTGGTCGCCCCCGGCAATACCGCCGCCGGTGTTGATGAGTATGGCGTGGCGCGAGGCTTTGGGTATCCGCAATTTCGCCGACCCAGATTCGCGCAAACGCGATGGCCCGTCATGCGCCATGCGGAAGGTGATTTCGCCGATGCTGCGTTGGTGCAAAAGCTGGGAAATGGCGTTCATTTTGGGACGATAGGAACTTGGCTGGCCAATGACCAGATCAAATGAAAATGGCTGGGGAGGAAGGGATCGAACCTTCGAATGCCGGTACCAAAAACCGGTGCCTTACCGCTTGGCGACTCCCCAATGCTGGCGGGTGTTTACTGGCGCTTGGCTGATCGCGCAAGATCAAAGCGATTTGAGAAAGGTGCCAAGGGCGTCGCGGTTTGCCTTTGGCAGGTTGCGAAAGGTTTCTTTCGCGGTTTCGCCTTCGCCGCCATGCCAGAGGATTGCCTCCTCAAAGCCACGGGCGCGACCGTCGTGCAGCAGGAAGTGGTGTTGGTTGACCGTGGGGGCCAGCCCCAAGCCCCATAAAGGCGGCGTGCACCATTCGCTGCCAGTGGCGGCAAAATCGGAGCGGTTGTCGGCAAGGTCTGGCCCCATATCGTGGAGCAGCAGGTCGGTGAACGGGTGGAAGGTTTGGTTGGAAAGTTCGGGGAACCCTTCGATCATTTCGGTTTGCAGGCTGGGCATATGGCAAGACGAGCAACCGATACGCGCAAAGATTTCTTGCCCGGCAATCACCTGCGGATCGGTGGCGTTGCGTTGGGCCGGGACGGCGATGGTTAGCGAATAAAGCGTGAGTTTGAGCAGGAAATCGTCGGAAAGTTCCGGGTTGCCACCGCTGATGATTTCGGCGCATTCACTTTGCGCTGGCGCGCAATTTTGCTTGGGGAACAGGCCGGTCGAAAGGCCAATGGCACCTGCCGCAGCCCCGGCGTTTTGCTGCAGCAGGGTTGGTTGATTTGCCTTCCAACCGAAACGGCCAAGCGATTGGGTTTCCAATGCCGCATCCCAGACAATACTGGGTCGGCCAGAAATGCCATCGCTGTTGCTGTCATCCGGGTCAGCAAGACCGTTCAGCGTTGCTTCTGGCACCGATTGCAACAGTCCGAGACCAATCATCTGCGGGGCAACGCGCGGCGAGATGAGCAGATCGTTTGGCAGTGGGCCATAGCCGGGTTCGGTGACCGTATAGGTGGGATGGCGCAGCGAATATGCCTGAACATCGGCATAGGTGCCAAGGCGTTCGATGTAGGTGATCAAGGCGCGTATTAAGTCTTAAAAATCTTCGAGAAGATTTTTACTAAATCTGACCATAACGATAATATTGAGGCAAACTATTAAATAATCGTTACTTACAGAACATTTTCATTTGGTTAATTTTACACTTCGGTTGCCGTCACAAGTGGCCTTGCTTTTGCCAAACGATCAAATGCCATGAGATCGCCTACCAAAGCGTCCATCTGATCCAAATGAATCATGTTGGGCCCGTCGGAAGGCGAATTGTCAGGGTCCTGGTGGGTTTCAATGAAAACCGCCGCCACCCCAATCGCCACAGCAGCGCGCGCCATCACCGGAGCAAATTCACGCTGCCCGCCCGACGATCCACCCATGCGGCCGGGTTGTTGCACCGAGTGGGTGGCGTCCATCACCACTGGGTAACCTGTCTGCGCCATTTGCGGCAGGCTGCGCATGTCGGCGACCAATGTGTTATAGCCAAACGAGGTGCCGCGTTCGCAAAGTAAGATACGCTCATTTCCCGTCGAGGCGATTTTGGCGGCAACGTTGGGCATGTCCCATGGGGCGAGGAACTGGCCCTTTTTCACGTTGATAGCACAACCGGTTTCGCCAGCGGCCAACAGCAAATCAGTTTGGCGGCTCAGGAATGCCGGGATTTGCAGCACATCCACGACTTTTCCAGCAAGACGGCATTGTTCTTCGCTATGCACGTCGGTCAAGACCGGGCAGCCAATGCGGGATTTGACTTGCGCCAACATCGCCAGCCCCGCCTCAATCCCCAGCCCGCGCTCGGTGCTCAACGAGGATCGGTTGGCTTTGTCGTAGGAGGCCTTGAAAATATAACCGGCACCGTGTCGGGCACAAACATCGGCCATATGGCGGGCAATCATCAGGGCATGATCCAGCGTTTCTAGCTGACAAGGGCCAGCGATAAGCGTCAGAGGCAGGTTATTTGCCACCGTGACGTTGCCAATCTGCACAACCTTGGCCGCCATCAAACGCTGACCTGTTCGCGCAGGATCGAAACGGTCAATGAGGCAAGCAAGTAGAGACCGGCGAATATCAAACCAGCCAAAGCCGTGCTTTCAAACTTGCGCGGCAACGTGGCGACGTCCGGTGCAATTGGCGAAACACCCATCGCCAGATAGCGCGCCTGTCGGTTCGCTTCTTCGCGGGCGGTTTCCGTATGAGCAACCGCTTGTTGTAATAAAAGTTGGCGGGTGGAAACGTCGGTTTCCGCCAACAGTAACTCGCCCGCGACTTTTGCCAGCGAGGCGGTGGCTTCGGTATTATTGGTCAGTTGCGAACGCAGGGTTTGAATGCGGTCGCGCAGACGTTCAAGCTCGGCTTTGGTAAGGTCGGCTTTGGTCTGATTTGGCTTTGGATTGGACAGGATTTCCTGCAATTCAAGGCTTTTCCCCTCCAGTTCCAGCTCGAGCGAATTGATAATCGACATTTGCGAAGTGACTTCGATTTCGGTGGAAAGCACGCCGCGCAATTGTTGCAATTCAACAAGTTTCTTCTGCGCCGTGTTCAGGTTGATTTCGGCCTCGTCGTAAGATTCTTGCGCCCCAGCCATCTGATCTTCGCGGGCACGCTGCGAAATTCGATCAACGCGTTCTTCGGCATAGCGCACCAAAGCTTCGGCAAATTTTTGCGAATCTTCGGCGGAGGCGGCGACCACCGACATGCGCAAAATTCCTTCGGTGGGATCAAAGCCGACGCTGATTTTCTTGCTGTAAATTGCAAAGGCGTCTTCATCGGAAGCGTTGCTGGAAAGGCGCAAGAGCGGGTCAATGGAAGCAGTAGAAAAATGCGCTTTGAAACCGAGTTCGCTGTCCAAGCGCAGCATCGCCTCGCGTGACGTCAGATAGCCTTGGACGATGATAGAATCCTGTGAACTGCCAAGTGCCGTGCCCGAGAACAAGCTCGTGACCCCAGTCGCCGCCGCTGCCGGACTGGCCTTTTGGATGACAAATTCGCTGTGGGTTTCAAACAAAGGGGTGGCAAACCAGTAAAAATAGGCCCCCGTTATCAGAGTCGGTAAAAACACGAAAAAGGCCAGCTTTGTTAAAAGAACTGCAAGTCGATTGCGACGGCGACGCACCAATTCCAACTGGATGCGGGCAATTTCACGCAACCTTTGTTGGGATTCTGTCGGGGTCGGCAGTTCTGGCACGGCTTGGGGTTGCTTTGGATGTTTGGCTTCGTCCTTAACCCGTTTGACGGCGGGTTCTGGAACGATTTCGGGCGCATTTTGAAACTGTTTGGTAAATGCTTCGTGAACGCTGTTTCGCTGGTCGCTTTCGCGATGCGGTTTGACTGCTTTGTGGTCTGCCTTTGCCGAAGCTTTTGTCGGAGTACTGGCGGGAGTTGAAATGTCTTTTCCAAAAATTTGCGCCGATTCGCCCAGAACCAGCATTCGTTTTTCAGTAGTCATTGTTGTAGACGTCTTTCGCTTCGCTCAATGTTTCATACATGTGCAACGTCCCATCGCGCATCACCGCACCGCTTTGGCAATATTGATCCAATATCTCGGTAGTATGAGATACAATGACGACGGTCGAACTGGAAAGCCTTTCGCGCAATATATCGTCGGCTTTGACGGTGAATCTTTGATCGAGTGAATTCGGCAGGCCTTCATCAATCAGGTAAATGTCGAATTCGAGTGCCAGCATGAGGGCAAAGTTGAACCTGCTGCGCATGCCCGCCGAATAGGTGGCGACCGGCATTTCGAAATATTCCTTGATGTCGACTAAATATCGGCAGAACGCTTCGACCCCGTCGGGATCAAGCCCATACAGACGCGCAATGAAACGGGCATTTTCAGCCGCAGAATGCGCATTGTTGACACCGCCCATGAAGCCCAAAGGAAATGAAATGCGCGAGCTGCGGATAATTTCGCCTTCGTCAGGCTTTTCCAGCCCCGCCATCATGTTGATCAGTGTCGTTTTACCAGTGCCGTTGGGCGCGAGAATGCCCAAGGAATTGCCAATTTCAACCTGAAAACTGGCGCAGTTCAAAATGACCTTGCGCTGCTTGCCAGTCCAGAACGACTTGGAGACATTACGAAATTCGATCATGGATCATTCATACTTTGCCCCCAAGCAGGCGGCGTCGGTATCGAGTATGGGCGTGTCAGTCGGGCAATGCAACTTTACCAACACGATCTATTTTTTCCTGATGCCAAACAACTTCCCCGCCAGCAATGCAAATGCCGCCGCCGAAAAACTGAACAATGCCCCCATTTTCGCTGCGTCTTGCACCGGCCCAACCGGGAAAGCGACCGATGCCACAAAAAGTGCAACTGTGAAACCGATTGCAGCGACACAGCCAAGGACGAACAGGTCTGGCAGGGTCATCCCAACCGGCAGGCCAAGTTTCAGGGGTTTGGCGGCAAACCAACCAAAGCAGAATATGCCAAGGGGTTTGCCGATCAAAAGGCCCAAAAGAACGATCCATGTTGCCGGCCCGATAGCGGAAAATTCGACGCCAGCATTGGCAAAACCGAAAGCAAATAACACGAATTCGGCAGGGACTGCCAAGTTATGTTCAAGAACGTTAAGCAAGTCTTTAAGCGGTTTCTCGGCCGCCGCAAAAATGCCAAAACTGCGGTCGGCATGTGGAATAGTTGGGATGATCGGCAACAGGCCCAAGGCGGGATGGATGCCACTTTTCTGGAACGCGAACCAACTGACACATCCAGCGACAACAAACGCCCAAACCGAAAGCTTTTTGCGAAACCAAGTCGACACGGGACGTTCTGGTCGGCCACGGTCCAAACGCCGCGGCAGGGCATTGAATATCAAAAAAACGAAGGCAGCAGCAAAAAACGATACCAGAATCCACATCGGAGCGAGGGTTGATGTCGGATAGAACAAAGCTAGAATTATAAGTCCGCCGGCATCATCGGCAATGGCAAGCAACAGCAAGAACCGCAATGCCGGGTGGTTGGCACCAAAAATAATGCGTCCAATCAGATATGAAAATGCGATGTCTGTGGCCGTGGGAATTGCCCAGCCACGAGCAAGAATGTCAAATGTTTGTGCGCCCAACAACGCCGCAATCGACAAATAAACCAATACTGGTCCCAGCATTCCGCCCAAAGTGGCAATCAGTGGCACAAACGCACGTTTGCCGCGCAGGGGGGCTTCCTTCAGAATGACGGCTTCCCATACTTCCTTGCCCGCTATGGCAAAGAACAGCGCCATGAAGACGTCGTTAATCAAGTAATGTGGTGTCAGAACGCGCATTCCGCCGCTATCGGCCTGCAGCGCGCCAATCCACGAATTGTTGAGTATCTCATAGTCCAAAAGCGCATGGTAGCTGTGCGAATCGAGATTTGCCCAAACCAGTCCTATTCCCGCGCCTAGCAAGAGCAGAAGCGAATAATGGCTGACAAAATTCCAAATGCGATACATTCAACGCCCTCGCGCAGGAAAGAGCCAAGGTTGCATTTTCAATATCCCACGCTCCAATTGACTGTGTGCTGCAATGGCTTGCCGTCGAGCCACCGCCGAATTTGACCGGCAATTGTGTGTGAAGACGATTCTGGCCGCGTTTCTGCTGCCATGTGGGGGGTAACGGTTATTTTTGCATTTGCCCAAAACGGGTGGTTGGACGGCAAGGGTTCTTGGCGAAAAACATCGAGAGTGGCATGGGCGATTTGACCGGACTCTAACGCTTTCAGCAGGACGTTGTCGTCGATCAATGCTCCGCGCCCGGCGTTGATGAGGAAGGCCCCGCGCCGCATTTTCGCAATGCTATCCTTGTTGATTATGTTTTCTGTCCCGGGCGTGAGTGGCAACAACAGAACCAGAATCTCGGATTGCGCCAAGATGGTTTCAAGGCCATCCGGGCCGGTCAAACTGCTGGCAAGCGGGACATTCTTGGGCGAATTACTCCACCCCGCGACTTGAAATCCAAGTCGGGCGAGGGCTTGGGCGCAAGCGCCGCCCAATTCGCCCAGCCCCAGAATTCCAATCTTTCGATCCTTCGCCAGCGGCGGAATATTGTCATGACGCCAGATTCCGTCTTGCTGCAAAATATGACGGTCCAGACCTAAATGGTGCCTCAGCACCTGACCGCATACCCATTCGACCATGCCTTGGGTCAGCCCCGGATCGACCATTCGACACAGTGGAACTTTGATCGAACTATTGCGGACAACTTTTTCGACACCAGCCCAGAGGCTGAAAATCGCCTTGAGATTTGTGAAGGGCGCAAAGTCTTGCAGTGGGCTGGCAGGGGACCAGATGACAAAGTCGAAAGCGCCGGGATCGTTGGGCAAAGTTGAAATTTTGGCGTCAATGAAGTGTTCGGCCAAAGCCGATTGCAAATGGGGTTGGTAGTGCCGCCAGTCACTTTCGCTTGCAGAGAATAGGATATTCAGGGCCATGAATTATCGCGGTCCATGTACGTGAGCGCTTTGGATCAGCCCGAATGCTGCGAGCAACACCAGCATGGCCGAGCCGCCATAGGAAACCAGCGGCAGCGGCACACCAACGACCGGCGCCAAGCCCATGACCATCGCCATATTGAACGCGAACAGCAAGAAGAACGCCGAAGCAATGCCCCCGGTAAGCAAGGCGCCAAAGCGATTGCGGTTGCGCACAGCGGACGCCACGCAAAACAGGATGATCAGGGCATATAGCGTCAAAAGACCAACGCCGCCAAAATAGCCGAATTCCTCGGCCAGGGTGGTGAAAATGAAATCCGTATGTTTTTCTGGCAGGAAATTCAGCCGCGCCTGCGTTCCTTCCATGAAGCCACGCCCGGTCAATCCACCCGAACCAAGAGCGATTTTTGATTGGGTGATGTGATAACCCGAACCAAGCGGGTCAGTTGAGGGGTCAAGGAACGTGTCAATGCGGCGGAACTGATAATCCTGCAGCAATTGCCACGGTGTGCCGCGTGACTTGATGACGGCGAATACGACCCCGACGATCGAGGCGATGGCCGCGCCGAAATACCAAAGGCTAACCCCCGCCAGAAACATTACCGCGCCGCCAATGGCGACCAGCATAATTCCAGTGCCCAAGTCTGGCTGGGTCATGACCAAAAAGGTCGGTGCCAGAATCATGATCAGCGGCAGCACGACCCAAAGCGGGTGCGAAACGCGGTCTTGTGCCAGCCAATCATAATAAAGCGCCAGCATCATCACCAAAGAAATCTTCATCATTTCTGATGGTTGCACCTGCACAAAGCCAAGGTCGATCCAGCGCTGCGCACCCATGCCAACGCGTCCAAAAAGTTCGACATAAATCAACAAGGCAAAAGAACCCAAGTAAGCTAATGGGGCCATACCGCGCCAGAAAATCAACGGCGTCACGCCGATCGCGAACATGATGACCATGCCGACCGCGAAGCGGATCATTTGCGGTCTTGCCCAAGGATCGAGCGAGCCACCGGCGACCGAATACAGCATCAAGAAGCCCATGCTGGCCACGGCGACGAGAAGTAATACCAAAGGCCAATTCAAATAAAGGACCTTGGAAAAGCCGGATGGAATGCGTTGCCCTTGGCTTTCGATGAATTTCATACGCGGTTCCTGACTTGGCCGACTGTCGGATCGACCTGAGGTAGGGTCTCGCGCTGCAGTTTAATCGCTTCCCGTTGTTCGGCGGGGTAGGCCGTTAGCGGCGGTAGGCCGTCAAATAGCGCATAAAGCAAGATGTCGCGGGCGATTGGGGCGGCCGCGGTCGAACCGCCACCACCGTGCTCGACAATCGTCGCCACAGCGTATTTGGGATTGTCATAGGGCGCAAAGCATACAAATAGCCCGTGATCGCGCCGTTCCCAAGGCAAGTCGGCGTTTCGGGTGACCCCACGCGCCCGTTCTTCAACCGAAATTTGCCGCACCTGCGAAGTGCCGGTTTTACCGGCCATTTCCATGCCCGGCTCAACAATGCGCATGCGATATCCGGTGCCACGTTCTTCGTTCGAGACGGCGAACATGCCGAATCTAACGTCAGCCAAATTTTTTGCCTGAAGGTTCAAACTTTTGTCAAGTTTGGGGGGGATGGGCACGTTGTTGATGGCGCGCACCAAACGAGGCTTGACTTCTTTTCCCGTCGCCAGTCTGGCCGCCATCAGGGCAAGCTGCAGCGGCGTTGCCAGCACGTAACCTTGGCCAATACCGACGTTCAACGTATCGCCCTGCTGCCAGGATTCGTCATAGGTTCGTTTCTTCCATTCCGTCGTCGGCGTCAGCCCTTCGGTAACCGCAGGAATGGGAATGTCGAGTTCGCTGCCAAAGCCAAACCGACGCGCCATTGCGGTGATATTGTCAACGCCCGTCCGCTTTGCGACGTCGTAGAAATAGACGTCACATGAAAACTTCAAGGCTTGGTGCAGGTTGACTGTACCGTGGCCGCCGCGACTCCAGCAATGGAACACACGATTGCCAAGTTTGTAAGAACCGGGGCAATACACCGTTTCTTCCGGCGTTATGATATTATTTTCCAGCGCCGCCAATGCGACCATTGGTTTAAAAGTTGAGCCTGGCGGATAGGCACCGGAAACCGATTTGTTGGACAAGGGCCGATGATCGTTTTCAAGCAGAGATGTCCATTCTGCCACTGAAATGCCGAAGACAAACGAATTTGGATCGAAACTCGGCGCCGAGGCCATAACAACAACGTCGCCATTGGTGACATCAATTACGACGGTCGAGGCACTTTCACCCCGCATGCGCTGTAGCGCAAACCCCTGCACCGCATTGTCCAAAGTCAGTTGTAGATCTTCGCCCGGGGTGCCTTCATCGCGGTCAAGTTCGCGCATGATGCGACCAGCAGCATTGACTTCGATCCGGCTGGCACCCGCGACCCCGCGCAAGATGTCTTCGTCGACCTTCTCAATGCCGTTTTTGCCAATCTGGAATTTTGGGATTTGCAGAACTGGGTCGGGGTCGCGCAGACCTTCGAGGTCTTTTTCGCTGACCGGACCGACATAGCCCACGATATGGGCAAAGTTTTGCGTTTGCGGGTAAAAGCGAGAAAGCCCGACTTCGGTGCTGATGCCCGGCAATGTCGGCATGTTCAACGAGACCAGCGAATAATCCTGCCAACTAAGATGTTCGGCAACGGTGACGGGCACAAAAGAGCTGCGCTGCTGCATGTCTTTCAGAGCCCGTTCGATTTGTTCGGGCGTCAATGGGATGAGTTCGGCCAGCCGATGCAACGACAATTCGGGGTCTGGGGTTTGTTCGCGGGTAATGTTGACCCGGTAATTCTGCCGGTTTTCGGCGATGGGCACGCCCTTGCGGTCAAAAATCAAACCCCTTGCAGGCGGGATTAGACGTAAATTAATGCGGTTCTCTTCCGCCAAAAGGCGGAATTGGTCGGTTTGCTCGACCTGCAGTTGCCGCATGCGATAAGCTAAAACGCCAGCAGTCAGCATTTGCAAACCAAGCAGCATGAGACCGCGTCGGCCAATGCCGCCCTCGTTTTGCGAATTGCGTAACGAGCGTTTCATGTAACGCGACCGATACTACGCGACTTATCGGCAGGAAGCGGTGCGCGAATGCCAATGACCCAATACAGAAACGAAACGACCAAGGGATAGGCGGCGACGGTAGTCATCACGTGCCAAGTCATGGCTTGAAAAGACGGTGTGGGTGACAGCGACACTTTCAGAACTAACGCCTGTCCTAACAGCATCAACCCAAAAACCACGGAAACGGAAAGCCACTCGATCAAGCGCATCTGGATGCCTTTTCCAGTTTCACGGCCTCGGAAATATTCACTACTCAAAAGTATGAAAAAGGTCCACAGGCCCAAGGGTCGCGCCAAGAGAATATCTGCGAGTAGACTTACTGCAGCAACCAGGGCCAAGTTTGCCGAGGAAGGTCGCCGCATGACCCAAGCGACTGTTGCGCAATACAACAAATCGGGCATCGACAACTTGGTAAAGCTTGTGCCGAGTGGTAGCAAATTGAGATAAAAAGACAGCACCGCGACCACGACATAGATCGTTCCTTCGCGCATATTTCGCCACTGGTCTATCTGCATTATTGATCGCGCTGGCGGTCAGTATTGTAGGGAATAGGCGACAGAATGTTGCCCACCAATCCGCCGGGATCGGTCTGATCCAAGGCACCGACGGGACGCAGCAAGCGCACAAAATCGAGCCGACTATATTCGGCGGCAAGACGCACGCGGGCGCGTTGATCGGCATCGGTCGCGACTTGACCAATCAACAGATCGGCCGGAAAAACACCGCCGTCACCCGAGGTCACAACCCGGTCGCCGGGTCGAATGGCATCTTGGTCTTCCAAAAATTGCAGCAATGGCACCAAGCTGTTGTCACCGGTCAGGATGCCCTTTTGCCCGCTGGGCAGCACCAGAACCGGAACCTGAGAGTTAGTATCGGTCAAAAAGACGATCCGCGCCGATTTTTCCCCCAACCCAACAACGCGCCCGACCACGCCCGCCCCATCGATTGCCACGGACCCGTCAACAATCCCGTCTTGGCGTCCGATATTGACCAAACCTGACTGGCTGAAGGGCGAGCCGCTGTCGGTCAACATCTCGCCGGTCACAAAACTGAGGTGGGGCGAAAGTTTGACGTTGTTGAGCGCCCGAAGCTGGGCGTTTTTTTGCTCAAGCTGCAACGCCGCTTCGCGCCAGCCGCGCATGCGCTGCAACTCGCGGCGAAGTTCCTGATTTTGTTGATAGACACGGTTGTAAGACTGAAAATCGTCAAGCAATCGACCAAAGGCAGTCACTGGAGTAACGGTCCATTCGATTGCGGGCGTGATTTTATCAACCAATGCCATGCGCATGCGTTCGGCGCGCGGGTTGTTTATGCGCCATAGGGCAAAAATGGCAAGCATGACAATGCACAGGCCGACGACCATGATTCGCCGAATGACGGGCCAGAATTCTGGGGTGATGTCACTGTGGGACGCCACGCGTTTGCCTTTTGAATCAACAGAGGCCGAATTTGGCCTGCATCAGTTGCCGTAGTCTATCACGTGGGAAAGTTGGGTTTCAAATTCCAACGCTTTGCCGGTGCCCAAGGCGACGCAATTCAACGATTCGTCGGCCACCGAAATGGCTAGGCCGGTTTGTTCTCGCAGCGCAAGATCAAGGTCGCCCAATAACGCACCGCCACCAGTCAGCATGACGCCACGATCCACAATATCGGCAGCAAGATCGGGCGGCGTCTGTTCGAGCGCGGTCATCACCGCCTCGCAGATTTGCTGCACGGGTTCAGCCAGAGCCTCCGCCACTTGGGCTTGGGTTATTTCGGTTTCCTTTGGCACGCCGTTCAGCAAGTCGCGGCCACGGATTTCCATGCTTTGGCCGCGCCCGTCATCGGGCATACGTGCGGTGCCTATGGAGGTTTTGATCCGTTCGGCGGTGCTTTCGCCGACCAGAATGTTATGCTGGCGGCGCAGATAGGAAATAATCGCCTCGTCCATCCTGTCGCCTCCGGTACGCACCGAGCGAGCGTAAACGATGTCGCCGAGCGAGAGCACAGCCACTTCGGTCGTGCCGCCGCCGATATCGACCACCATGTTGCCGGTTGGGTCGGTGATCGGCATGCCGGCACCGATAGCAGCGGCAATCGGCTCCGCAATCAAACCAGCCTTGCGCGCTCCGGCAGACAATACCGATTCACGGATGGCGCGTTTTTCTACAGGGGTTGCGCCATAGGGGACGCAAACAATGACCTTGGGTCGGGCCCAGTTACCGCGTTTGTAAACCTTGCGCATGAAATGCTTGATCATCTCTTCAGCCACATCGAAATCGGCAATCACGCCGTCGCGCATCGGCCGAATGGCTTGGATCGAACCGGGCGTGCGGCCGAGCATTAGTTTGGCGTCTTCGCCCACCGCCAACACCTGCTTCTTGCCGTCACGTACGTGATAGGCGACGACGGAAGGTTCATTCAGGATGATGCCTTTACCTTTGACATAGATAAGCGTGTTGGCGGTGCCGAGGTCGATAGCCATGTCGGCCGAAAACAGGCCGGTGAGTGCGCTGAACATTTGAATACTGCCCCTTACGTTGCGCTGCTGGTCAAAAGGGGAGCAGCGCTTTGGTTGAGGGAGTTATACGACCCAAGCAATCGCAGGGTAAAGGGGGACGCTTTGCCGCGTTGGTTCGATATAGCGCGGCAATTCAGGCATTAATGTTCGATTTGTCTAAGGGTTGCAGGAATCATGGCATTGCGAGCCGCAAGAGTGAGGGAATCCGCCCCGTCACTAGCCACCGACTCAGGAATGGATTCGCCGACAATCAAAAAGCCGAGCGCGAAAGTCTTTGGTCAAGATCGCGGGAAATGTCTTCTTCCATCTGGCGTGCGCTCACCGCAACCGAAGCCAAATCCATCACGCCCGGTTGGGCATGCAACTCCTGGCCGCCGTGACTGCGTTGTTCCAAGCGGAAACGCTCCAGCGCGGCCTGCGAATGTCGGCCCCAGACGCCGTCGAGCGGGCCCGAATAATAGCCAAGGAATTGCAAGTCAGTCTGCAGACCAATCATTTGCGAATGCGTCAAATTGGTCGCGCCATAGTCATTTCGATCCCGCAATGGGGTGGCGTAAATAGTACTGTTAGAGGCCGAGAAACGCCCGGCCGTGGTTTGCTCTAGTCGGTCTTGTTGGGCACTGGTAAGGATGCCAGTTGGTCTATAGCCATTGGCGCGCTGCCAATAAAGCAGGGCTTGTTTAGTCTGGTTGCCCCAAACGCCATCGATGCGACCGTTGTAGTATCCAGCTTGACGCAGCCCCAGTTGGACGTCGGCAATTTGCGCATGCGTCAGGCCGGGAACGTTATAGATAGGCGTCGAAACATTGCGGCGCTGATTGTCGATGACGGCCTTCACGACCAAGGCTGCCGCACCCAGAACCAGCAGTTTTCGCAAAGTGTCGTTCCGCGCCAAGGCGGGTGAGGGTATTGCCAAGATCGAAACCAGTGCCGCCGATGAAACGAGGGCGGTTAGACGACTGAATTGTTTGCTGAACATGGGACGATCCTTTGGCAATGTCGGGCGTTCCCGACATTGCCAGTATCGCCGTTCGGCCAAGCAAACCCCAATCACGATCAATCGACTTGAATAAAGATACCGTGATTGACCGGCGTCTTAGCGACTTTGAGACAGCTCCCGGGCTACCCCTTGCAACTGGTCCAGGCCGGAAAGGGTTCCTTCGTTCATGCCGACGCCAAGATATTCTTCTTGCATCGCAACCGTTTCAAACAGGGTTGCGACCGTGACAGTCGTTGCGCCATTTTCTTCGACAAATGTCGTGGTCATGATCATGCGCCCCGCGTGTTGAAGATTCATTGCGCCAGCCGACGGCTCTTCGAAACTATTGTCATAGACGATACGGCTGTAAGGCGTGATTTCCAGATATGTTCCGCCAAAGGGAGCACCTTGCATGCCGTCTGGACCGGTCATTGCCATGCGCCACTTGCCGCCGACACGAAAATCGCTTTCGCACATTGTGACCGGATAGCCCACCGGGCCAAACCAACGCCGCAGATATTCCGGTTTTGCATGAGCCGCAAAAATATACTTTGCCGGCACATTCATGACCCGGCTAACACTCGTTTCGCGCAGGTCAGCGGGTTCGGTTGTATTCGCTAACATTCTAGTCATCCTTTTGTTGAAGGTTGATTGCCAAAGTTTCAAGCTGTTCAAGCCGATTTTCCCAAAGTGCACGATACTTGCTGATCCAACCGTCCAGTGCCGCCATTCCGTCGGGTTGCAGGCGCACGGGCCGCACGTTGGCTTGCCGTCCGCGATTCACCAGACCTGCGTTTTCCAAGATTTTGAGATGCGTTGAAATCGTGGGCTGGCTCAGCGCAAATGGGGCGGCCAGTTCACCTACAGATGCCTCGCCCGCGACCAAGCGATCAAGAATGGCGCGGCGCGTCGGGTTAGCAAGGGCACCAAGTATAAGGTCTAGGTTTTCGGACATTTGCGATTCTCTATATTGAAATATATCAATATAGAGAATCGACTATGTCGAGTCAAGTAACCTGTCAGCTAACGTCTTTGTAGCTGATCCCTTTGATGTCACTGCCCGGCGCAGCCTTTTCACGACGCACGATCAGTTTATTGAGCGCATTCACATAAGCCTTGGCGGATGCCACGACCGTATCCGTATCCGCCGATTGGCCGGTGACGATTTTGCCGTTTTCTTCCATTCGCACCGATACCGTTGCCTGCGCATCGGTGCCCTCGGTGACGGCGTGCACTTGGTAAAGTTGCAGCTTTGCCTCGTGCGGAAACAACATTCGCACCGCCTTGAAAGTCGCATCGACCGGTCCGTCACCAGTTGCAGCGACATGGTGGTCTTGGCCGTCAATTGTCAGAATCAAATCCGCCGACTGCGGCGCTTCGGTGCCGCAGACCACGCGCAGATATTTGATTTGCAGATGGTCGTTGGCGGCATTGGTGTTTTGGTCGCTCATCAAGGCAAGCAGGTCGTCCTCGAAGACTTCCTTCTTGCGGTCGGCCAAGACTTTGAAACGGATGAACACATCTTTCAACTGGTTGTCGCCCAGATCATAACCCAGATCGTGCAGTTTAGCTCGCAAGGCCGCACGGCCCGAATGTTTGCCCAAAACCAAATTGCTTTCGGTGATCCCTATGTCTTCAGGACGCATGATTTCGAATGTTTCGACGTTTTTCAGCACGCCGTCCTGATGGATGCCGCTTTCGTGCAGGAAGGCGTTTTTGCCGACAATCGCCTTGTTGAACTGCACCGGAAAGCCCGAAACCGTGGCAACCATGCGGCTGGCTTGTATGATTTTGGTGGTGTCGATGCTGGTGCGGAAGGGCATGATGTCGTTGCGCACGCGCAGGGCCATGACGACCTCTTCCAATGCCGTATTGCCAGCCCGTTCACCCAAGCCGTTGATGGTGCATTCGATTTGCCGAGCACCGGCGGTTACAGCCGCCAGAGCGTTGGCGGTGGCCATGCCAAGGTCGTTGTGGCAATGGGTGGCGAAGATGACTGCGTCGGCACCGGGCACTTTTTCCAACAACATGCGGATCAATTCGGCGCTTTCGGCGGGCGCTGTATAGCCGACTGTATCGGGGATGTTGATGGTGGTTGCCCCGGCTTTTATGGCGGTTTCCACCGTGCGACACAGGTAATCATGCTCGGTTCGTGTGGCGTCCATCGGTGACCATTGCACGTTATCGCACAGGTTTCGCGCATATGTGACCGTATCGGTGATGCGCTGGATCATCTCGTCTTGATTCAGTTTGGTGATGTCGCGGTGCAAGGGCGAGGTGCCGATAAAGGTGTGAATACGCGGGCGTTTGGCATGTTTTATCGCCTCCCAGCAACGGTCGATGTCGGTGAAATTGGCACGCGCCAAGCCACAAATGACCGAATTCTTGGCGATCCGGGCGATGGTTGAAACGGCTTCAAAATCGCCGTCAGAGGCGATTGGGAAGCCCGCTTCGATGATGTCGACGCCCATTTCATCCAGCAATGCGGCAATTTCCAGCTTTTCGCTCAAGCTCATCGTCGCGCCGGGCGATTGTTCGCCGTCGCGCAAGGTGGTGTCAAAGATCAGGACCTGGTCCTGCTGCGATGTGTCGATCATTTTGATTTCCTTAGCGTTCCGAGGTTTATGGCGCGTTCGTCAATCCTCTGAGCGCACGCGCCTTTTCTCGGCGCGCTCAGAGGCGGCTAAGGAGGAGAAGCGCGATGAAAGCCATGCTGTTCATTCGAGGCATAATATGGGCAAGTTTTGGGAAATAAAGGGTCAATTGCCGGATTACGGCAGATTTTGGAATTTCCCGCCGGCCCGCACGCGTGCCAGTTCGTGTAATATGTTGATATTGCTAGATATAAAAAAACAAATTAACCAG
This sequence comes from Oceanomicrobium sp., assembly GCA_031415055.1. GTDB lineage: Bacteria > Pseudomonadota > Alphaproteobacteria > Rhodobacterales > Rhodobacteraceae > JANMOK01. The sequence continues at coordinate 58,493 of JANOQZ010000010.1, forward strand.
AAATTTACCATTTGCCGCGAGGTGCTTCCGTCTGATGGGCGCAAAAGTTAATGCGCAAAACCAAGGGCAAAAAAGCCGCAAAAAGGGGGGTAAAAAGCCGGTTTTGCGGGGTTTGGTGAGGGTTTTTTGAAAGGTTTGGCGGGGGTGTTAAGGATTTGGACCAATCAACCCCAACAATCTACCCCAAAATGGGGTGATTTGGCCCGTGACAAATCGCGGCCACAACGTTTGGCTAGTATACCCGACGAGCGGCCCCGCCGGTCGGCCAGCGCCTGCCTGCCCGTCATGCCGAAGGCGTGCTTTCAGCACGACGCTGGCGCTTTGCGCCGCCCGCAGTCAGTCATTGACCTCGCGATAAGTCACATCAAGCCCACAGGTTTGGCGGGCGTCGCGTGGAAAGCGCTATCGAATGTCTCCCGGACGTCCTTTCCGGTGCTGCGCATCATCGCGCCTTGGCAATGCACGCGTCATTCCCTCCAAGGCATGATTCTTGGGTCGGGTCTGAAATCGGCCAAGGCGTTGGAATGGTGCGTGCAAGCACTCACCCCACGGCCCGCTAAACCATTGGAATGGTAAGTTAAAAACGCACCTTACGGGTCCGTTTCCGCCGCCGCTGCCTCCGCCTCCGTCGCTTGCTGTCCATCCGCCCAGAAGCCGTCGTATTCCTGGCCGGAAGCACATTTCATGATGCCGCAGCTTATTCGGGAAGTCGGGTTTCCACATAGTCGCGCTTGCCCATCCGGGCCAGCAAGGCTGAAGCCCGGGCGCGGCGTTCCGGCGACAGAGGCACGGCGGTGTTTTCGTTGGCAGTGGTGCTGCCCTTGTGAGCGTCCTGTTCAAAGGCGCGCATCGCCGTGGCCAGATGCTCGGTCGATACGCCGCAACCGGCAAGCAGCCGTGCGGTTTCGGCGGCCCGGTTCTGGTTGAGGTCGGTATAGTGGATCGCGGTGAACTTCATGCCGCGCCGCAGCGCCCGCAGATAGCCTTCGATCCGCTGGTCCCACATCAGGGTGTGAAATTCGGTGCCGATGATCGGGCCGTGGTCGGGGGCGAACGTGCCCTCCAGCACGGAAATCGGGGTTCCCACCATCAGAAAATCCCACAAATCGCGCCAGTATTCGGTGTCGGAGAGCACCAGTGCCGGGTCCATGATCCGCTGTTCGAATTTACTGGCCGAATTGGCCCAGCCGATAAGGTCGCGATACATGAACACGTTGCGCGATCGCGGGAAGGCCTGCTGGCAGAACTCGGCGATCAAGGTCGCCTCACCGCGGGTTTTGATGATGATCGACTCCTGGGTGCGGCCTTTGGGTGGGCGACAGGTCCAGAGCGTGGCGGCCCGCAGCGAATCGACCAGTTCGGCCCGGTCGTGTTTCAGGCGCACGGTGGCGATGTTGCTGAGGTAATCCGGTTCTGACAGGCTCCAGACCTCGGGCAGTTGCGCGAAGATGCGGCTAGCCAAAGTCGAGCCACAGCGCCCGGTCGAGAACAGGAAGGACAGATTGGCCGGCGGGGTGATCGCCCGGCTGGCCACCACGAAAGCGTCGAGATCAAGGATCGCGGCGCGAACAGCGAGTTTGTATTGGTCGAGATATACGAAAGGCGCAACCGACAGATCGCTGTCCGGCGGCATCTCGACCAGCATCGCCCTGCCTTGCGCCATATCCAGCGCGTAGAGCGTCCAGTCCGGCGAGGCGATCAGCGTTTCGGTGCCGATCTGCCCCTGCGGGGTCAGGGCGAAATCGTCGAGGCTGGTTGGCAAGAAGGCGTCCGGCTTCTTTCGCGCGGTGATGAGAAACAGATCGGCGTTCATGGCGAGGCTTTCATAGAGGGCAGACGGGTTGCGGCCCCTATCCTTCGTTCGGATTTTGGTTTTTGGCAAGGCTTGGCTGGTTCCATGGAACGAACCGACCTTCAGGACAGCCAGCCGCAGGTTGGGGTTCGCCGCGCCATTTTGGCTGCAACGCTTCCCGTATACGGTGGGATGAATCCCACCCCACTCACTTGTTGTCAAACGGTGCGCAAAATGCGCACCCTACGGCGCCGTTTCCGCCGCCGTGGCCTCCGCCTCGGTCGCCTGTTGGCCATCAGCCCAGAAGCCGTCGTATTCTTGGCCGGAGGCATATTTCATGATGCCGCGTCCCTGCCTTTGGCCTTTGCGAAAAAAGCCTTCGTAAGTGTCGCCGTTGGCGTATTTGGCGACGCCTTCGCCGTCAATCTCGCCAGCCTTCCAACCGCCATTATATTCAAACCCGTCAGCCATCGTGATGGTGCCATTACCCTCCCGCTGACCGGCGACAAATCCACCGGTGTAGATGGTGCCGTCGGCATAGGTGGCGACACCTTCGCCATCGCGCAGGCCGTCCTTCCAGTCACCGGAGTACTGGTAGCCGTCCTGATAGGTCATCTTGCCTTTGCCGTGGTTCTTGGCGTTCTTGAATTCGCCCTCATAGACCAAACCATTCTGGTAACGGGCGATTCCCGTGCCCTCGATCACGCCGTTGACCCAGCCACCTTCGTAGGACGAGCCGTCTTTATAGGTGATCTTGCCACTGCCATTGGCGACATCGTTTAGCAGTGAACCTTCATAAATCGAGCCGTCGGGATAGGTCACTTTGCCGGTGCCCTCAATCCGGCCCTGCACCCAATCGCCGTCATAGGCATAGCCATCTGCCCCGATAAACACGCCTTTTCCGTGACGCTGATCGGCGGCGAAATCGCCGCTGTAAACGTCGCCATTGGCAAAAGTGGCGACACCTTGGCCTTGCTTTTTGCCCTCGACCAATCGGCCTTCGTATTTGTCGCCGTTGGCCTGAATCAGCACACCGCTGCCGTTGATTTGGCCGCCTTTCCATTCACCGACATAGGTCAGGCCGTCAGCAAGGGTCAATTTACCTTGGCCCTCGCGCTTGCCAGCTATCAGCGCGCCTTCATAGATTGCGCCGTCGGGATAGGTGATTTTGCCAGTGCCATCCTGCTCACCATTCACCCAAGTGCCGATATAAATGAAGCCATTCGGGCTGGTCATGGTGCCGGTACCGTGGTGTTTGGCGTCTTTGAAGTCGCCGTCATAGCGCACGCCGTTGGCGTAAATGGCGATGCCCTTGCCACTTATTTTTCCGTCCAGCCAATCGCCTTCGTAGGTGCCGCCGTCGCCGAAAATGATTTTGCCTTTGCCTTCGGGTTTACCGTTGATGAAGGCGCCCTGATAGACCGACCCGTTGGGGAATTTGGCGCTGCCCTGACCCTCTATTCGTCCTTCGATCCAATTGCCGCTGTATTCGTAACCGTTGGGCAGGCGGTACGTGCCCTGACCGTGTTGTTTGCCGTTCTGGAATTCACCCTCATAAATGCCACCGGTATCGTATTGTTTGGTCTGCACCGTGGTTTCTTGCGCCAAAGCGGCTGCGCCAAGGCCAAGGCCGATTGAAATTGCGCTGGTAAATAGCAAACCTGAATTCTTCACGTTAACCCCCTTGGCGCGCGGCCAAATCCCTGCTCGGTCCGCTAAAGCGGACGATTGTTGGCGACAAGTCTAGATAAGGGCAAAAGGACTGACAACGCTTTTGTCTGGATTTCGCGCCTGGCGGACTGGAAAGGTCCCTTGTGTGGCCGGTTGTTGCCGGGTTACCCCTTGTTTGTTGACGATGAAAGGACCCAAGCGTGGCTGACAAGTTTCGGATGACATTGGCGCAGTTGAACCCGGTTGTCGGCGATATTGCCGGGAATTCGGCCAAAGCGCTGTCGGCATTTGAAGCGGGTCGCAAAGCCGGTGCCGATTTTGTGGGCACGACCGAGATGTTTTTGGTCGGTTATCAGGCGCAGGATTTGGTGACGAAGCAGGCGTTTTTGGCGGCGGCGCGGGCGGAAATCGATGTTTTGGCCAAAGCTTGTGCCGATGGTCCGGCACTGGGGATTGGTGCGCCTATCCGCGAAGATGGCAAGATATTCAACGCCTATTTCGTGTTGCAGAATGGCGCGGTCAAAGCGCGGGTTCTGAAACACGAATTGCCCAACACGCATGTGTTTGACGAGCACCGCTATTTCAGCGCCGGGCCAATTTCAGGGCCGGTGCAGGTTGGTCCAGTGCGGTTGGGCATTCCGATTTGCGAAGATGCTTGGCATGTGCCGGTGTGCGAAACTTTGGCCGAAACCGGGGCCGAGATTCTGTTCGTGCCCAACGGCTCGCCCTATTACCGCAACAAGTTCGATCGGCGTATTCAGACTATGCTGAACCGCGTGGTCGAGACCGATTTGCCGATGGTCTATCTCAACATGACCGGTGGGCAGGACGATCAGGTGTTTGATGGCGGTTCGTTCGTGTTGAACGAAGGTGGGCATCTGGCGGTGCAGATGCCGGTTTTCGACGACGTGATATTTGACGTTGATTTTGAGCGTGGGTCTGCTGGGTGGCGGGCGGCGATAGGTGAAACGGCGTTGCATCCCGATGCGTGGGAGCAGGATTACCGCGCGATGGTGCAATCTTTGCGGGATTATCTGGGGAAATCGCGGATTTCCAAGGTGTTGCTGGGCCTGTCGGGTGGCGTTGATTCGGCGTTGGTGGCGGTGATTGCAGTCGATGCGATTGGGGCCAGCAATGTGCGCTGCGTGATGTTGCCTTCGGTTTTTACGGCGGAAACCTCGCTGCGGGATGCGGGTGAAGTTGCACGGTTGTTGGGGTGTCGGTTTGATACGGTGTCGATAAGCGCTGGCCAAGATGCCGTCTTGGGGTCGTTGGAACCACTGTTTGCGGGCACTAAAGCCGGTGTGACCGAAGAAAATATTCAGTCCCGCCTGCGCGGGCTGATGCTGATGGCATTGTCCAACAAATTTGGCGAAATGCTGCTGACGACCGGGAACAAGTCCGAGGTCGCGGTTGGCTATTGCACGATCTATGGCGATATGGCGGGTGGGTATAACCCGTTGAAAGACTTGTATAAAACGCGGGTGTTTGAGACCTGCCGCTGGCGCAATGCCAACCATCGGCCTTGGATGCTGGGGCCGAAAGGCGTGGTGATACCGCCGCGGGTGATCGACAAACCGCCCACCGCCGAATTGCGGGCAAACCAGCGCGACGATGATTCACTGCCGCCCTATCCGGTGCTGGATGTTATTCTGGAGAAATTGGTCGAGGACGAGGGTTCAGTCGCCGATTGCGTGGCGCTGGGGTTTGATCTGGCGACGGTGAAAAAGGTCGAGGCGCTGCTGTATGGGGCGGAATGGAAGCGGTTTCAGGCGGCACCGGGAACCCGATTGTCGCGTCGGGCGTTTTGGTTGGATCGACGCTATCCCATTGTGAACCGGTGGCGAGACGGGGCCTGATATTCGCTAGTGGCCGTCGGTTTTCTTGTACCATTGGATGGCGGGCCGGAAGTAAGAGCCGAGCATTCCGGTTGCCGATGCGAAATGGGCAAATCCGGTGAATACGCGCGTCAACCCTGCCGTTTCGTTGACGAGCAGTTGAACCCCGCCAATCAGGATCAATCCAATCCCAAAGGCCAGATACCGGTAAATCGTGTGCACAATCGAAAGGAAAGCAGCAACTGGGTTGCGATTTTTCCGCAGCACCCGCGCCACATTCTGCCCATTGCGAATCTGTCTTTTGAAGTAATAGCCAAGACTTGCCCGACTTTCGATCAGCCGCTCAAAAACAATTGCTTCTTCGACCCAGATGATTTGCCCGGCCAGTTTGCGCGCCCGGTAGAAAAAATCCAAGTCTTCGCCGCCAGACAGGCCGAAACCCAAGTCGAATCGCAATCCCAAGCCGTCTTTTGCAATGACTTCCCGGCTGAAAAAGGAATTTGCCGTTGAAATGATATTCGGTTTCTTGCCGGTTGGTATTGGGCGTCCATCGATTCTTGGGTACCACAACGGCATCGTCTCGGGATAAATATAGCGGGTGCGGCCAATAAACAGTCGTGAATTCGGATAATTCCTAGTGGCCGCAATGTAATTCACCAAACAATCGGGGGCAATTTCGCCATCGTCGTCGCAGGTGGCGACCCAATCGGCACCTAGCCGCAGGGCTTCAACCAATGCCCGGTTTCGTGCCGCAGATATTCCTTGTTCGCGTTCTTGGAAATAGTGCACAGGAATTTTGCCGGTCCGCTTTTCGACCAGTTCGCGCACATTTTCGGTATCGTCGTTTTCTACCACAATCGCGAAAACGTAAGCTCCATCCGGGATTGTTACCGCATTCAATGCGTGCAAGGCGGCTTCAAGTTGAATGGGCCTGCGTCGGGTGCAAATCGTAACTGCGATTTTCATAGTGTTCTGCAATGGCTGTGTATTTGAAATTTCTCAAGAATCAACAGCACGGCATGCTCGCAGCTTGGAGTTGCCGACGGAAACCACTGTCCGACCAAACAAAAAAAACAAACGCGAGCCAAAGGGCTCGCGCTTGCTCTAATCATCAACGAAAGTTGGAAACTTAGTTTCCTGAGTCGCTGCTGGACACTGCCAAAGCAACAAGTCCGATGGCCAAGAGTGGGATCAGCCATGCGCCTGAACCGCCCATCGAACCAGCTGGTTCTGCCATTACTTCGGCTTCCACCGGAGCTTCGAATACCAAGTTACCGGCATAAGCGGTACCGGCAAAAATAAGGCCTGCAATCGTAAGTTTGATAAGTTTCATCACTGTCTCCGACACGTTTTGCGGACTGGATCAAGCCAGCCCTGTGATTGACGTAATGATGGTTAGGTCAATTTGAAAAACAAATCAATGCACTGAATAGCTATTTTTATACGGGTGCGGACAAATTGCGTCATTGCGGCAACTATCTGCCGTAGCGGAGGCAAAATACTGGGCAGAAATGCGCAATTTGGCAGCATGTTCACACGCCTCAAAAACGCAAAGGCAGGCTCGAATCGCTAAATTCCATGTGAAATTGCCCCAAAACCTGGAATTTCCTGTCTGAGAGCAGTTCTTCCAACGTTTACGGCGTATAATTCAATTTAGCATCGGCGCGTAAAGCGTTGATGATAAAGTGTTTCCCGAACGCAACGCTAAGGCAGCAACTTTGAATTTTGGATCTGAAACTGTTGACGTCTTACTTTCACCATTTTTAGATTCAACAATGTTGGTTAAGTGATTTTCGAATTTGGAGCCGTGCCCATGTCGTCTGCTTCGGTTACATTGCTTGGAATGGCATTTGTTTTGGCAGTGCTACTGGCGGGTTTAACCCTTTCGGTTGGTTATGGAATCATTGCAGCGTTCGCCGCTTACGCCTTTGGCGGCTCGGCCTGTTTGCTGTTGATGGCGGTTGGCTCTTCTTTGCAGGATTTGGAATTCGGCAATCGCTGAATAGTGCCGGCTTCCTGAAACCCAACGACATTGGATTCTTGACACAGCGCAGAGTTTAGCGGCAATTTCAATTCCAGTGGGGCCGTAGCTCAGCTGGGAGAGCGCCGCGTTCGCAATGCGGAGGCCAGGAGTTCGATCCTCCTCGGCTCCACCAAGTTCCTCGTCACTTAAACCCGCTCATCGCGATGCCTTGCACGAAATGTCGTTGTGCCAGCAAAAATGCGAGCAGGATAGGCGCGACGCTGATGAACGACGCCGCCATCATCAAAGGCCATTGCGCCTGGTATTGGGTTCTGAACAGGGCGAGACCAACGGTCAAAGTCGTTTTCTCCAAATCCGAGGGCAGATAGATCAGAGCTGAAAACAAGTCATTCCATGAAAACAGGAAAGCAAAAATCGCGAATGCGGCTAGCGCGGGTTTGGACAGCGGCAAATAGATTGTGAAGAAAATCCGCGCCAGCGAGGCACCGTCGATGCGGGCGGCTTCGGCCAGTTCGATCGGGATGGTCAGGAAATACTGCCGCATCAGGAACACGCCAAACGCGCCGCCTAGGAAACTGGGCAGATACAGCGGCACTTGCGTGCCATAGAGGCCAAGGGTTTTGAAGATGATGAATTGCGGAATGGTGGTGACTTGGCTTGGCACCATCAGCGTGACCAGCAACAAAACGAACAAAAATTGCCGTCCTGGAAAACGGATCGTCGCAAAAATGAAAGCCGCCATTGAACAGGTCAGCAATTGGCCAAAAGTCGAGATTGCCGCGATCTTGAACGAATTCCACAACAGCAAATGGAACGGCATGATTTGGAACAGTTTGGGGTAATTGGCCAGCGTCGCATGGTCAGGGATCAGCGACAAAGTGTATTGTTCAGACGTGTCTTTCAGCGATGTCGCAACCATCCAGACAAACGGGCCAGTCATAATCACTGCGCCAAATAAAAGCAGGGCAAAAGCCGACCAATCCCCTAGGTTCAGGCGGCGTTTCATGCCCGGTCCCAGTGTTTCTGGATGCGAAAATACACCAGCGTCAGCGCGAAAATAATGGCGGTCAGCACAACGGCCTGCGCCGCCGCATCACCCATGCGGAAAAACCGGAAGCCGGATCGATAGATCGAAAACACCAGCGTGGGCATGGTGGAGTTGCCGTTGCCGAGGCGTGTCAGAATGTAAATGTAGTCGAAAGCTTGGAAAGCGTGGATTGTCGCCAGCACGGCTTGAAAGAACAGGCTGGGTGCCATTGCTGGCAGGGTGATGTAGATCAGCCGTTGCCAAGCCGTGGCGCCGTCGATGCGGGCCACTTCGTAGTGTTCGCGCGGGATGGCTTGTAGACCGGCGAGAAAGATAATCATCCCCTCACCAATTGCGCCCCAGACGTTGACGATGACGACCGAATAAAGCGCCATATTGGGGCTGAGCCATGAAACCGGATTGCCGCCAAGCCCCGTTATAATGGCGTTCAAAACGCCGCGATCTTCAGCATACATCCAAGTCCAGATCAAGCCCACTGCCGTGGGTGAAGAGATGACGGGTAAGAAATACAGCGCCCGAAACAGGCCAACGCCTTTGATCTTGCGGTTCAGCATCAGTGCGACGGCAAGGGACAACACAAGCGTCAGTGGAACATAAAGGGCGGAAAAGGCGAAGGTGTTCCAGAGTGAGCGCGTGAACATGCGGTCACTGGGAAGGTCAGTGTAGTTCTCGACTCCGGCATAGGTTACCGGGGTCAGCAAGTCCCAATCGGTGAAGCTGAGGCCGATAGTGGCGGCGATAGAGCCAAGGGTGCCGACGGCTAGGCCAAGAAGTGTGGGGGCTAGGAAAAGCAGCACCCAGAACCGCTCGCGGCCCAAGGGTCGCAGGCCGCCCATCATCGGCGGCCTGCGTTCGGTTGGTTTGGTTTCACTTGTTGCGTGCCAAAGCGTCGTCACCACCGGCGACGGCTTCGGCCAAGGCTTCTTCCAGCGGCAATTGTTCGGTCCACGCCAGGTTCAATGCGTCACCCATCGCGGCGGACCATTCTTCATAGCCGCGGAACACGGGTTTGAGATGCGCATAGGCCAAGGCATCGACGAAAAGCTGGTGATTGATCGGGGTTGGCTGCTCCAGATACGCCGGGCTGGCTGCCACGCTTTCACGGATCGGAATGGCAAGGCCAATTTTGGCCAGTTCCGATTGGCCCGCGTCGCCAAAGGCGTATTTGACAAATTCCCAAGCGGCATCGGGATTTTTGCTGTCTTTGGCGATAACAAAACCGGCACTATTCACCCCGGTCGCGCGTCCCGCCGGGCCGATTGGCAAAGGCGCGACATCAAAGTTAAGCTTTGCTTCGTTATATTCGGGCACCGACCAGTGGCCGGATACGCCCATCGCCGAAATGCCCGAAAGGAACCCGTCCCAACCATATTGTTCCAACTGCTGGGCGGTGGGCATGGATTTATCGGTCAGCCACATATCGGCAATTAATTGGAAACCTGCCATTGCTTCTTCGCTGTCGATCAGGGTTTTGCCAGCCGGAATATCAACGATATCACCGCCATGCGCCCAGATCACTGCGCCCCAAAACGGTTCAGGGTCCAATGCTTCGGCCCAGAAACCCCATTGGTCGGTCGATCCATCGCCGTCTTTATCCAGAGTCAGTGATTTGGCCGCCGCGCGGAAATCGTCGTATGTCCAAGTGTCATTAGGATAGGCGACACCGGAAGCATCAAACATATCTTTGTTGTAGTACAAAACAATGGTCTGGAAATCGCGCGGCAGGCCGTAAATGCCGTCGCGCGTTTTGTAAGCTTCCATCGTGACCGGGTAAACTCCGTCGAGGATTGAAGGATCGGCGTCGATATAGGGTTGCAGGTTCAACAATACCCCGCGCGACTGCCAATCGGGATATAGCGGCGCGTCCATTGCAAACACATCTGGCGGAGTACCCCCGGCCATCAGAACGCGAATTTTCTCCCAATAGGTATCCCAATCGCTGACTTCGACGGTGACTTTGATGTCGGGATGTTGCGCCTCAAACCCGGCGACAATGGCTTTCCAGACCGCGCCCTCCTGCGGGCTGCCCCAAAGCTGATAGGTAATTTCGGACTGGGCAAAGGCATTGCTGCCCAAACCAAAGATCAGTGCGGTGGCTAGTGTTAAGCGTTTCATCATGCTCCCCTTGTTATGGTGCCTGTTTGAAGCAACAGGCGATTGGCATTGTTGAAATAGATTTTGTCCAGCACGTCGCGCGGCAGACCCAAACCATAAATGCGCCAGCGGCCTTGGCCGGGAACCACGTCGGAACCGTAGTCGAAATATTCGTCTTCTGTCTCCAAAAACCTTGCATAGATTTGGTAGGTGGCAAGGTCTGGTCCGGCGTCGATGCCAAAAAGGATGCGGTCAGAGTGGCGCAGGAAGAAGCGTTTCGATGTATAGGGCTGGCGACCTAGCTCGCTGATACGGGCGGAAATATCGACGTGAAAGTTCGGGCATTCGTCAAGCAAGGCGCTGACCCAAGCCAGGTTTTCCGAATAACAGCCGACATGGGCTCCGATGAAAGTTGTGTTCGGTTGGCGGCGAATGAGACGGGCGAAAGCGTCGATGAGGGTGGTGAACGACGGAAACGGCGGCGCGAACTGCCAATCAGGGTGGGCGTGCAGTTCTTCCCAGCGTTCGTTTTTTGGGGTTACAGGGTCAAAAAAAGCAACCGGATCGGCGATGTGGATAAGGACAGGAAGGTTGAGTTCGGCGCAAATCGCCCAGACCGGATCGAGACCGGGGTCGTCGATGGCGACAAGATTATTGTTTTGGTCGCGCACATGCAGGCCGAAATTTTTCCAGATTTTGAGACCTTGTGCCCCACGCGCGGCTTGGGCGCGCAAACGTTTGGCGGAGTTTTCGCCGAATTTGTCGCCTTCCTCGGGCCATTTCGTCCAATCAACGCCACCGAACAGGCAAAATCTTTCCGGCGCGGCTTGTTTGAATTTCCGCAGTCGTTGGTCAAGAATTGCCTCGCCCCAACCGCCGTCAAGATCGACATAGGTGGTGACATGGGCGTCGTCCAACCGGTCGATAAGTTCGGAAACTGGCCGGTTCGACCAGCCGCCGCCAAAATCGGGGCCAAGGTGGTTGTGGGCATCGATGAAAGGGCGATAGGGGCCAGTGATATCTGTGGTTGGCACCGTCAACCGCGATTGCGGTTGATAATCTGCCAACGCGAGCGGTTTGGGATTGTCAGCCAAGGCGCGCACCGGTTTCGCTGTTGAACAGATGCAGTGCACCGGGTTTTGGCAGAAGGCCGATTATATCACCCTTGGCAATTGAATGGCGGTCGTTGAGGACGACGTTCAGGAATTGATCGCCAACTTTGGCGTTGATGAACATCGTCGCGCCGGTGGTTTCGACGCGTTCAATGCGGGCTTTGATGGCAGCGGATTCGGGCGCGGCAATGTCGATATGTTCGGGGCGCAGGCCACAGATGACCGGCCCATCGGGCACAGTTACGGTCAAGGAAAGCCGAATTTCCGCCGCTTGAAAATGACCGTTTTCCACCCGACCCGTGATCTGATTCATCGCTGGCGACCCGATAAAACCGCCGACAAATGCGTTTGCCGGGCGGTCATACAAATCCAACGGCAGTCCAAATTGTTCAACTTTTCCCGCCCGCATCACCACGATTCGATCCGCCATTGTCATCGCTTCGACCTGATCGTGGGTGACATAGATCGAGGTGGTGCCCAACCTATCGTGCAAGCCACGAATTTCAGCCCGCATTTGCACGCGCAGCGCAGCATCTAGGTTCGACAACGGCTCATCAAACAAAAACACCGCCGGACGCCGCACAATCGCCCGGCCCATCGCCACCCGCTGGCGCTGGCCGCCGGACAGGTGGCGTGGGTAACGGTCGAGATAATCGCTCATCCCCAGAATGGCGGCGGCTTCGCTGACGCGGGTGTCGATGTCTGTCTTTTGGCCGCCACGCAGTTTCAGCGAAAACGCCATGTTTTCGCGCACGTTCATGTGCGGATACAGCGCGTAGTTTTGGAACACCATCGCGATGTCGCGCTGTTTTGGTTCGACTTCATTCACCAACTTGCCGCCGATGGAAACGGTGCCGCCGGTGATATCTTCCAGCCCAGCAATCATCCGCAACAAGGTGGATTTGCCACAGCCAGACGGGCCGACAAGCGCGACGAATTCGCCTTGTTGCACGTCGAAAGAAACCCCGTGCATGACCGGAAGCGAGCCGTAGCTTTTGTGCAGGTTGTGAATCTCGACCCCGGCCATGCGTCAAGCTTTCGGCAGAATGGCGGAAGGCATTTCCGGCAATGTCTGGCCGCCGTCGATGACAATGGTCTGCCCGGTGATATAGGCGGCTTCGTCGGAAACGAGAAAGCGCACCGCATGCGCGACTTCGGCGGGGGTGCCCAATCGGTGCAACGGCACCGCGGCGCGTTGGCGTTCGGCATATCCAGCGGATTGGTGCGCCTCAAACCCCTCGGTCAGGATATTGCCCGGTTCAACGGCATTGACGGTGATATTCCACGGGGCCCATTCTAGGGCGGCTGTGCGCATGAAGCCAAGGATACCGGCCTTGGTTGTGGCATAGGCCGCGTAACCGGGCGAAGAAACCCGTGGGCCGGTGATTGACGACAAGAATACAACGCGCCCGGATTTTTGGACTTGAAACTGCGGTAAACAGGCCTGTGCCATCAGGAATGGCCCCCGCAAGTTGACGGCCATAACCGCATCCCATTCTTCGACTTTTAAGGTGGCGATTGGCGTATTTGGATATATTGCTGCGTTGGCCACGAGAATGTCGAGCCGACCAAAACGGGTAGTCGTATCGTCGATGGCCGCGGTCACATCCTTGGGGCTGGTCGTGTCGCAGTGGCGGAAAGTGACGTGTAAGCCTTCCTTGACAAAAGTTTTGGCGGCGGTTTCGCCAGCTTGGGTCTCGATACCGGTCATGACAACATTTGCACCGGCGCTCGCCAATTCGCGCACAATCGCCAAGCCAATGCCGCGCTGGGCACCGGTGACGATGGCAACCTTGTGTTTCAGATCCAACGCCAAAACGAATTTCCAGACCTAATTGCATCAGTCGAGAGGTAGCACGAAAATTGGTTTGGAAAAGCCTTCTTTGAAATTGATTGGTGCAGCAGTTGATTGCGACAACAGATCAACGGGATATGTCGATGATTTGGCGTTTTGTCGATATATCGGGCGTATGTGTCGATTGGGTGGACATGTGCACTGGTAAAGCGTGGTATTTAGCAGACTTAACTGCCAATCAAATCGGCAAATCTTTGCGGTTCCATGTTCGCGCCGCATAGGATGACGCCGACGTTTTCGCCATTCGCGGGTTTATAGGCGCCACTCAGCAAGGCTGCCAAGGCCGTGGCACCGCCCGGTTCAACGGCGATACGCAGTTCGGACCACAGCCATTTCATCGCGTCGGTGATGTCATTTTCCTGCACCAGAACGGCTTGCCGCACATACTTTTGCGCGATGGGAAACATCAGCGACCCCACAAAACTTGACCCCAAGGAGTCCGCAGCGATGCCATGTGGCGCTATTTTGACCGGTTCACCTGCCAGCAAAGCGGCATGAAGCGTTGGGCTGGCAACCGGTTCGACGCTGATGACATTCACCCGGTTCTGATACCAAGCGGCGATGCCGCCAATCAAGCCACCACCCCCGGTGGCGACAAGCAAACTATCAAGATCGGTTGCCTGCGCCGCAATCTCCAAGCCAAGCGTGCCCTGGCCGAGGATGACCGGAACTTGGTCGTAGGCATGCAAACTTTGCGCCCCGCTGGAGCGGCAAAAGCTAAGACAGGCGTCCAGCGCGTCCTGATACGTTTTGCCGGTTTGAACGATTTCGGCACCGTAAGAGATGATTCGATCGACCTTTGATTTCGGCGCGTTTGCGGGGACGAAAATTCGCGCGGGCAGGCCGAATTGGCGGGCGGCAAAGGCGACTGCGGCACCGTGATTGCCACCGGAAGCCGCAGCGATACCGGCTTTTGGTATGGCCACTCCGGCGAGGCTGGAAAACGCCCCACGGGCTTTGAACGAGCCGGAATGTTGCATGTATTCAAGTTTGAAGGCGACGGGATTTGTGACGCCGGGCACTATGGCCTGAATTATCGGCGTCACGCGGGTATAAGGCGCAATGCGAATTGCGGTGGCAGCAATGGCGTCGGGGGTGATTTCGGACATTTCGGGCCCCAGCTGCAAGTTCAGCCCGCAACCTTATCCGCAATATTCAATTGGCAGAAGCGGTGCCTGCGGCATTGCTGCCGCAGGCAAAGGCAAAATCAGGCCAGCGCCAGATTGATTGCGGATTCGCGACCGTCACGGCCTTTTTCAAGGTCGAAGGTCACTTTCTGGCCGTCGGGCAGGGTCGACAGACCCGAGCGCTCAAGCGCAGAAATGTGAACGAATACGTCTTTGGAGCCTTTTTCCGGCTGGATGAATCCAAAACCTTTGGTGGCGTTAAACCATTTCACGGTGCCATTGGCCATCGTGATGTCTCCTCTAGTGCGCTGCCCGCAGTATGCGGCAGCTTGGTACAGTCAGAGCAAGATCGAGAGACTGTAGCCTTAGAGCAGAACAGTGGGTCGATTGGTAGCTGGACGAGGGGGATATGGGGGAAGTATGAAAAAAATGCAAGAGGGATGTTGAGAGTACCGACCACGGTTATTTGCGCCGGGTCGTTGGCACATTCTGACTTGGCGCAATGTTTTGCCTATTCAAGCCAGTTTGGACGTGTCGCTGGGCCATTTCTTTTGTATGTGCGCAACTTCAAGCGTTGGGCAAAAAATATCGAACTTGCGATCGGTTTCGGGCACGCCAAGCGATTGTAGGCAGCGGGCGATCATTTCGGCATTGCTAAGCGTGCCGATTTCGCGGGTTTTGTGGATCGGCCTTGTGTGCGGTTTGCTGGCGACCGGTTTTCCGCCGATGAAGGCCGACAGTTTCTGCGCCGCGTTGGGATCGCGGATAAAATTGATCACAAGCAAATCTTCCGGACGGTTTTTGAAATAGTCCAAAACAGCAAGGTGGTGGGCATTTCGGCTGTGTACCCATGCACATATCGACTCATCGTTGATGTTCCAATTCCCGGTATTTTCCACATGTTTATTGCGGCTGATCATGTGCCGTATGTGTTCGATTCTGCTGTCAAGCCATTCGTCCAGGTCGCGGGTATTCAGGACGAATCGTGATCGCGGAAAACGACGGTCCAGTTCGCGGAAATGCATTGGGTGGCCGTCGCTGAATGCCTGATAAAGATATTGCCACCAATTTGATCCCGGCTGACCCCATTTTGTATTGTGGACGGAAAAATAGCCGGCCGAATTGAAGACAGTGTCGATGGAAGTGGTCGCCGTTTTGTTGAAACCAATGGCAAAATATTTGCGGTAAGTCCGGTCGATGCCGACCCGCGACAATAAACTGCGTGCCACGTTCAAAGGTGCGCGCATATCGACTTTCAATTTTGACTTGCGTGATTTCATGCGGCGGCTTTCCCGCACTTTGAATGCGGCGTCAAGGATAAATTCCGCCGGATTGGTGGGGTGGTTTTTGGGGTTGAGGGGTGGTTTTCTGGGTGGGATGGCAATGTGGGTGGGGTGGTTTTGCGGTAGGCGGTAGGGTGCGTGATTTCACGCACCAATTGGGTTGCGCGGGCGAGATGGTGCGTGCGAGCACGCAGCTTACGGCTTGCTGTGTGACGCGGTGCGCCGCAGAATCCAGGTGCGGAACCGTAGACAATGAACCTGCGCGATGATATGCTCTCGCCCGCGCCAATCGGCGACTTTTGGGGGAAAGTGAAATGAAGAACACTCGATTTTTCGTGACGACGCTCTGTGCGGCCGCCCTTGTGGCTGTCACGGCGGGCGCGGCGCTTGCCGGTGAGGTCAAGGGTCCGCCGGGAACAATCGACAACACCAACGAGACCGGTGCTTTGGACCATGCCAATTCGGCCTGCGCGGCCAGCGGGTTGAATGACTATGATAGCTCGGAAGGTCAGGTCGACTCGCAGGTCCAGACCGCGGCGGATTCGTTCAAATACTACGGTTTGCCGCATGGATTTGTCGGCCAGGCCTGCCGGGGCGCGGGGAACTGAACTGAAGCGGGAATCGGAGGCCCGGCGGGCGGTGAAGCGCTCGCCGGTTGCCACGTGTGATCTGGCGGATCGCCCGAAGGGTTGGCCGTATTCGTCGGTTCACCGGGATATCGCCGCAGGGCGATGGTAGGGTGCGCGATGTCAGGCACCCATTTTGTGGCGAGGGCGGAATGGTGCGTGCGAGCACGCACCCTACGGCTTGCTATGCCAAAATATGCTTGTATTCCGCGTACAAACCCACAAAATTTATTGCGTTCAAAATGACAAATACACCAACTGCCCGAAAAAAGTACTTTGAAACAGACTTTGACAAATTGATAGAAATCAATTCTAATTCTCTACTTAGATCGAACAGAACATGCGCAACGCCGAGGGCAATTACAGAAAATGCGATGAATAATTTGAAAAATACACTGGCAGAGTTTGTTTGGGAAACAAGTATATTTTTTGACTCTGTTAAACTAATTTCGACGTTCGAAAATATGGATGGAACCAGAATTATTACAATTACAATTGTTGCCCAAACCACATAGCTCCTACTCCAAAAGTCCTCGTTGTAGAAATGGAATTTCATCTGTGCGTCCGAAGTAAAGTGTCTTAGTGACGCAAACCGCAATATTCCGACTAGGGTAAAAACAACAAGATTAATCATATCCATGGTCGCTGTTGACAATTCAATTCCAATTAATCCAAAAAAATGGTTCCATGCGCCGTACAAAATTAGTCTCCAGCCCTCTACGAATGGCTTAATAAAATTGCAAAATGTCACAAATGGCTCAAACGATTGAAAAAGGGAAAATGCAAGTCCTATGGAGCCAAGTAAGAAAAATGTTTCTGATTTCAAAATTCCCCTCAAGGTAAATACCTAACCAACAAATCGTGTACGGTTGCTATTGCAATCACCATAATAAGAAACGGAATTGTTGCATATAAAAAGCCCCCAACGACAAAGCGAAATCGGATCTTGCCGGTGGACATGCCGTCAAGCGAATCTAGATTAAAAATTCTAACGCTTTCACCTATCGGAAAATAAGTAAATCTATACCGAATTATAAGGAACAAACCAACAAAAAGCATTGGCATTATGAAAACTTCAAACGTCGCGGCAACAACGTTTCCAACATTTACAAGAATCGAAAGCACCGATGCTATAGCTCCAGCTCCTGCGCAAATGAGTCCGACTACGGGCACGTTTCGAAGGATGCGGTTGACGACATATTGGTCGAAACTTGACAGAACTTCCAGAAATTCTTGAACAAATTTAATATTAGCATGAATCGGATGTTTGGCAGTGCTTTCGATACATCGAAATGTTGGATTCACTAGGAAGTATAGAATGATAGCGAACGCATTGAACACGCTGGCTGGCATTGCGAAGGTGTTGTTGACATTTTCCACCCCCCCTACCTCACAAACTTCTTATACTTCACCCGCTTCGGCTCGATCGAATCCGGCCCAAGCCGCCTTACCTTGTCCGCCTCGTAATCCTCGAAGTTCCCCTCGAACCACTCGACATGGGCGTCGCCTTCGAAGGCTAGCATATTCGTGCAGATGCGGTACAAAAAGAACCGGTCGTTCGAGATGACCACGGCGCAGCCGGCGAAATCGGTGATGGCGGTTTCTAGGGCGCGGAGCGTCTCGACGTCGAGATCGTTGGTGGGTTCGTCCAAGAGCAGCACGTTGCCGCCGTCCTTCAAAAGTTTCGCCAAATGCACGCGGTTGCGTTCGCCGCCAGACAGAAGGCTCATCTTTTTCTGCTGGTCGCCACCTTTGAAGTTGAAGGCCCCGCAATAGGCGCGGGAGTTCATTTCGGCGTCGCCGATTTTGATGATGTCCAGCCCGTCGGAGATTTCTTCCCAAGCGGTTTTGTTGGGGTCAAGGCTGTCGCGGCTTTGATCGACGTAGGACAATTTCACCGTGTCACCCCAAGTGATGCTGCCCTCGTCGGGCTGTTCGGCCCCGGTCAGCATGCGAAACAGCGTCGATTTGCCCGCGCCGTTGGGGCCGATGACGCCGACGATGCCGCCGGGCGGCAGGGCGAAGGTCAGGTCTTCGATCAGGATATTGTCGCCGTAGGATTTTTTCAGGCCCTCGATCTCGATCACCTTGCCGCCCAGACGCGGGCCGTTGGGGATGACGATTTGTGCCTTGCCGACTTTCTCACGTTCGGACTGCGCGGCGAGTTCGTTATAGGAGTTGATCCGGGCCTTTTGTTTGGCTTGCCGGGCCTTGGCACCCTGCCGGATCCATTCCAACTCGCGCTCCAGCGTTTTCTGCTTGGCCTTGTCCTCGCGCGAGTCTTGCGCCAGCCGCTTGGCCTTTTGTTCGACCCAAGCCGAATAGTTGCCCTCGTAGGGAATGCCGCGGCCACGGTCGAGTTCGAGGATCCATGTGGTGATGTCGTCGAGGAAATAGCGGTCGTGGGTGACGATCAGGATGGTGCCTTTGTATTCGATCAAATGCTTTTGCAGCCAGAGGATGGTTTCGGCGTCGAGGTGGTTGGTCGGCTCGTCGAGCAGCAGCATTTCCGGCGCTTCGAGCAACAGTTTGCACAAAGCCACCCGGCGTTTTTCACCGCCTGACAGGGTTTTGACATCGGCATCGTCGGGCGGGCAGCGCAGGGCTTCGAGCGCGACGTCGATTTGTGAATCCAAATCCCACAGGTTTTGGGCGTCGATTTGGTCTTGCAGATTGGCCATTTCTTCAGCGGTTTCGTCGGAATAATTCATCGCCACTTCGTTGTAGCGGTCGAGCAGCGCCTTTTTCGGCGCGACCCCCTCCATGACGTTTTCGCGGACGGTTTTGCTCTCATCCAGCGTCGGTTCCTGCGGCAGATAACCGACGCGGGCACCTTCGGCCGCCCAAGCCTCACCGGTGAAATCCTTGTCGATCCCAGCCATGATGCGCATCAGAGTCGACTTGCCGGAACCGTTGACGCCAACGACGCCGATTTTCACCCCCGGCAGGAAGTTCAGGCGGATGTCCTCGAAACATTTCTTGCCGCCGGGATAGGTCTTGGACACCCGGTCCATGTGATAGACATATTGATAGGCGGCCATGAGGGAAGCTCCGATTTCGAGGTTGGCGGGGATGTAGTGGGTTGGGGCGGCAAAGGCAACGTCAGAGGTATTTTTCGAACCAATGGGTTGCGGGGAAATCCGAATAGGGCGGGATCGGGGTCCAGCCGTCCTTGACATAGAGCGCGATGGCCTCGGGCAGGTTTTCGTTGGTGTCGAGAATCAGGCGGGTCTTGCCAAGGGTGCGTGCGAGGTTTTCTGAGGCCACCATCATCTGGCGGGCAAGGCCGTGGCCGCGAGATTCGGGCGCGACCCAAAGGCGCTTGATCTCACCCGTCGTTATGTCCCAGTCCTTAAGCGCGACGCAGGCGACGGGATGTCCGTCAAGCTGCGCAAGCAGAAAGCCGCCGCCGGGCGGGCAGTAGAGGGCGGCATCGGGATCGGGATCGGGGACATGGGTCTGGGAGACGCCGGGGATACGTTCGGTCAGAAGTTGGAAATAAGCGGTGAGGCAAGAGCGGGCGTCGGCATGTTCCGGGTCGGCGGCGACTATGATCAGCGGCATGATGCCGGATTTTAGTCGGACATTATGCCGTCTGGCAAGGCGGAGGATCGGTACCCAACGCCGCCTTATAGCCCAAATGATGCGGCTTGTGACCTGCACCGCTTGACTTTGGCAGGTGACGCGGGACAGCTTTGCCCTAGCGCCCCTTTTGAAAGCAGCCATGCACGGTTTCCCCATTGCCGCACCCGGAATGCGCATCGGCCTGCTGGGCGGATCGTTTGATCCACCGCACGCAGGACATCGGCATATATCGTTGTGGGCGTTGCGGAAGTTTCGCTTGGACAAGGTTTGGTGGTTGGTGTCGCCGGGGAACCCGTTGAAGGCCGATGGACCGGCGAGTTTGGAGCGGCGTTTGGCGGCTTGTCGGGCGTTGGAGTTGCATCCGAAAATTGAAGTCAGCGATCTGGAGTCGCGATTTGGCACAAGGCATACGGCGGCGATGTTGCGGCACCTTTTGCGGATGTATCCGGGCGTGCGTTTTGTCTGGTTGATGGGGGCGGATAATTTGGCGCAGTTTCACTTGTGGCATGATTGGGTTTGGATCATGCGACATGTGCCGATTGGCGTTTTGGCCAGACCGGGTGAACAGGTGCGCGCGGGGCTTTCACCAGCGGCGAAACGGTTTGCCGGCTATCGGTTGAAGGCGGATGTGGCGGAAGCTTTGCCTTGGCGGAAGCCGCCGGCCTGGACACTGCTCAGCGGGCGGATGCTGGATATTTCATCTTCGGAAATCAGGAGGCGGGGCGAGTGGAAGCGTTGAACCGTCGCGCGGTTTTGGCGGGTTTAATGGCAAGCGTGCCGGTTTGGGCCTGGGCGCAAAGCTCGGCCGAACTGTTGGACGAAAGCGGCATTGCCGCGATGACTGGCTTTGCCTTGATCGATGTGGCAACCGGCAAGATTTTGGACGGGCATCAGCAAGATTTGTTGTTGCCGCCAGCCTCGGTCACCAAGGTGTTTACGGCGCTGTATGCGCTTGATGCTTTGGGGCCCGATTTCGTGTTCGAGACGCGGGTGATAGCAACCGGTCCGGTTTCGGGCGGTCGAGTGCAGGGGGATTTGGTGCTGCTGGGCAGCGGTGACCCGCATTTGGACAGTGACCAGTTGGCGGACTTGGTGAAGTCATTGCGAGATCAGGGGATCAGAGGTGTTGATGGGCGGTTTCTCGTTGTGGGAACCGCTTTGCCGCCGCTGCATGAAATCGACACCAGCCAGCCCGATTTTGTCGGCTATAACCCGTCGATTTCGGGGCTAAATCTCAATTTCAACCGAGTGTATTTTGAGTGGAAGCACGACGATACCGGCTTGGTTCTAAGCCTGCAGGCACGAGCCGACGGGCATGCGCCGGATGTGCGGTCCATTCATATTGAGGCGGTCAATCGGGCAGCGCCGGTGTTTGAATATCATTCCAAAAAGGGCGAGGATTATTGGTCGGTTGCCGAGCCAGCCTTAAGGAAACCCGGCGGACGATGGTTGCCTGTCCGCACGCCGGAGGCCTATGCGGCGGAGGTATTCCGGGCGTTGGGCAGGCAGTATGGGGTGGAACTACCAGAAGGCGAGATTATTGGAAACGCGCCGTCGGGGAATATTTTGGCGGTGCACAAAAGCATTCCCGTGGCGAGATTGGTGCGCAGTATGCTGCTGTTTTCCACCAACCTAACTGCCGAGGTTTTGGGCCTGACAGCGACGCAGGCGCATGGCGTGCAAGTGCGCGGCCTGACAGATTCTGGCCTGGCGATGACGCAATGGGCGAAGGCGAATTTGGGTCTGCCGCAAGGCAAGTTTGTCAATCATTCGGGCTTGTCGGACAAAAGCGTTGTTTCCGCCGCCGAAATGGTGCGGGCCTTGGCGGTGCCGGGTGCCTATGCGGCGCTGAAGGGGTTGATGAAGGTCACGGGAGTGGAAGGGTCGCAGGCGGTTATTCAAGCGAAAACCGGCACGCTGAATTTTTGCAAAGCCCTTGCGGGGTATATTGATGCGTCGGGCGGTAGGCGGTTGGCATTCGCGATTTTCTCGACCGATTTGGCGAAACGCGCGAATTTTTATGGCGATGAGGAGGAGATTCCGACTGGCTCGCGGACGTTTTTGGGCAAGGCGAAGCGGCTGGAGCAGGCGCTGCTGAAGCGGTGGGTCGAGGGGATTGGGTGAGAAAAGGCGTCAAAGCGCGATCACGCCGGGTTGAACGACCATCACCTCCTCACGCCGCTAATTGACCCGTGGCAATTCGCGGCCACAACGTCAGACAAGAATACCGGACGAGCGGCACCGCCGGTCGTCCAGCGCCTGTCTGTCCCTCGGGCAGGCGCTACTCGCCCGCCCGCAGCCAGGCTCCGGCCTCTCGATAGGTCACATCAAGCCCACCGGTTTTGCGGGCGTCTCGTGCACGGCGCTCACGAATGTCCCCCGGACATTCTTGCCGGTGCTACGCACCGTCGCGCCTTTTCACCGTCGCAAAGCACTGGTATTTCGAGAGATTTCCCGTTGCCCAAGGTCCGGCGGCTGGAGCAGGCGCTGCTGAAGCGGTGGGTTGAGGGGATTGGGTGAGGTTTTGGTGCCTGTGAGCAGGCACCCTACGGGTCACTCCACCGGTAGTTTCAAATGCCTTGCCCGCGCCCCGCGTTCAATCGCCGCGCCGTGCAGGCGGTCGATGGTGAGCTGGTAGCGGATTTCCTCGTGGAAGCGCAGTTCGGGCTGGTCCATCCGGCCATCGGCGGCGGCGACGTCGCAGGCAAGCGCGTAGGCGGTTTCGTAATAGGCTTCGGGCAAGGCATCGCGGATGAGGCCGAACAGGGCGTCGAGGCCGTCGTCTTCTTCAAACAGGTCAACCACGGTTTGCGAGATAGTCTTCAGGCGGTCTTTGTCATAGCCGGTGAAGATGGGCAGGAAATCGACGATGCGGGTGATGGTCAGCAGTTCCGGCGTGGTCATGTTTTGATCGGAAGCCGAGAGCGCGACCATGACGGCGACCAGCGCGGGCTTCGGAGCCTAACCCTAAATAGACCGCCAAGATGGGCAACGGCTGGCTTTCGTCATTTTCTCGGCCGACCTGGACAAACGCACCGCAGTCAGGGAGTTGGCGCCGCCCTTTCCGAGCGCCGATGCGACATGACTGCCTTGTTCAGGTTGCGCCACTCACTCCGTGCATGCGGGGAATGCCTCTTGCATCGCCGGAATAGAGCGTGGTGTACTACATTGATCAAGGAAGTTGGCTGCCCCATTCTCGATCGAAAATATGATTCCCATTTCGGCCTCATCATAATTGAATCTGTAGATCGCCGGGTCAGAGCTCTCCGGGCTGTAGGGTGTTCCCTGTTGCCGCTGCAGAACCAAGTCACCAAGTATCTGAAACTGCAGGTGCGACTCGGCGGGTTCAATATTACTCGGATCATCGTAGGTGTGGTAACGTGCGCTATCACGCCCAACGATTGTCGTGCAGGCAACTCTAGAGTCGGGGCCCTCACAGAAATATAAGTCTGGAGGATAAATTCGGAGGACAAATACTTCCCTATCTGGACGATCTGGTTCGTCTGCATACATCTTCGTATTGGACCTGACAACGGCGCTACCCTCGAACCAAGCGACTTCACACACGTTTCCATGCTGGGGAACGTAACCGGGATCGTAACACGAACCATCGAAATAGTCCGCGAGCGCTTCGACAATTTGCTTGGCAGTTATATCGGGCCGCTCTTGTGCCGAAGAAGCGTTACAGCCAAGCGCCAATGCGGCGGCCATGGCGGCGAAATTTGGTGTGGTAGCTCTGGTTAGGACGCTCAGCATAGGTTTCTTCCTCAATGCTATGGATTTGGCGAAGTCCTTGCCCCGCGACGATACGACATTCGCAATCTCTACCTATCAGGAACGGGAGCAATGTGAATCGGTCTGCTTCCGTTGAAATAGGCGATCATGTTGTCCTCAAGTTGCAGCCGGGCAGGACTGTCGCAGCTCAGTCGGCTTACGATGGCAGCCATTGCTTGCGCGAGTAAGAACGAGGAATCGATATCGTTCTGGGCTTTAATGATGGCATCGAACTTGCTCGGCACCTCGGCGTATGCGGTGCTCCGGGTCTCAGGCGATGATGAGAGCGTTTGCCCAAAAGCATTCACATAATCCGTCCAATAAACTGTATCCTGACTGTAGTGGGTTAACGGATCACCACAGGCACCCAAATATTGGGTACGGCCGAGAGCATAGGCCGTTAAGATGCCCGACTGCCGATCCACCACGTTGCTAAGCTTCATGACCTCGCCAAAGATCCGCACAAACGGATCGTTGCGGTCCACACCGAAAAGTTCCGCACTGGCACCCACTATGTCACCGACCATCTCAGCCTCTATTTGCGGCACCAGCTCAAACTTGCCCACTGTGATGGCCCGCAGGACTAGACCGGGAAAGCTGTCATTGAAAATGGCGTCATTCATGGCGGCCAATTCGGCTATGCGCTCATCCCTCTCGCGATCGACGTCGGGAGCTGCTTTTTTCAGACAGCCTCCACTCACGGGACCATCGCCCGATATGTCTACCTGCAGCAACTCTTGGGCGCTGCTGCCCTCTGCGCCTGAACTATTACTCGAAGTCTCAGAAACCAGCGCAGCCTTCATGACACTCAATCTGACGCAGTCTTTGTCGGAAACGGCTGCGAGGGTCTCGACAAACCGTGAAAAACTGACCTCAGTTCGAGCGAGTTGAGGCTCCTCTGGGTTCCATCTGTCAACTGTGGGAAAGAACCAATCGACAATAAAGTCGCCAGACTGAAGACCAGCACTTTCTGCGACCGATCCCGAAGCAACGCTGACCACATTGAAACCAAATGTTACCTGACCAGATACTTTGCGCCCTGCTTTTTCAACGACAAAGCCAAAGTCTGCGGCTTGGACGCCGATTGAAAGCCCAACGACACACGCCTGCACCGTCGATAGGAACTTCAGCCAGTTCGTCATTCTACTGCGCATCCCTTTATCCCTAGTCATTTATCCTGCCACACCGATCAAGGGGCTGAGACCGGTAATCTTCAAAAACCGCAGTTCTCCCGAAAAGCAGCACGCGCAGCACTGGTGCCCTTCAAATCAGATTCGAACAGAGTTCGACTGTACAGAGGAGCATCGACGCGCATCTTGGCCGCACTTGCGAACTCCGCCAACATAAGTTCCGATACGGGCATCTCTCCAGTCCAGCCCGCATTCCCTCCAACCATGTCCACCGAGTGTTTGGCGTTCCTCCCGTCGGGCAACTCGAACCAAACAAGAATTCCCTTGAAGTCAGAAGGAAGGTCGACACCGCTCAATGAGACGGTCAATCTTCCCGGCGATGTTCTGAGGCAGTTGAAGGAAAACTCGATCTCGGCAACGCGGTTAGTGGCGAAAACGGAACCATCAACGGTGCGCGTTTCCCATGCGATAGCCGACGAACAGTGCCCTAACATTCCGGCCATCGCGCAGAACAAGATCGACAGTGTTCGTTTCATAAATAGTCCCGCATCAAGATACACACTGTCGGTGCCGCGGCACTTGTGCAGTGAGACGGTTTGCTAGTCCGATACTGAACGAAACTGCGGTGAAGGAGTCAACGAATTTGTAAGACGTCAAGGAGTTCGATGCCTCGCGCGGTTCGCCTTCATTGTCGTCGAGGAAAATCCTGAATCCATCATTTCAATCACCCGAAATCAAACACCTTCGCTGGAAAGACAGGGGTGACTGGTCACTCCACCGGTAGTTTCAGATGCCGTGCCCTTGCCCCGCGTTCAATCGCCGCGCCGTGCAGGCGGTCGATGGTAAGCTGGTAGCGGATTTCCTCGAGGAAGCGCAGTTCGGGCTGGTCCATCCGGCCATCGGCGGCGGCGACGTCGCAGGCCAGCGCGTAGGCGGTTTCGTAATAGGCTTCGGGCAAGGCATCGCGGATCAGGCCGAACAGGGCGTCGAGGCCGTCGTCTTCCTCAAACAGGTCAACCACGGTTTGCGAGATGGTTTTCAGGCGGTCTTTGTCATAGCCGGTGAAGATGGGCAGGAAATCGACGATGCGGGTGATGGTCAGCAGTTCCGGCGTGGTCATGTTTTGGTCGGAAGCCGAGAGCGCGACCATGACGGCGACCAGCGCGTCTTGCGGCGTCATCGAGGCGGGGACGTTGGGTTGTGCGGGCATTTGAGCGGGCCTTCTGGTTGGCGGTTGCCGGGCCGGGTATATTGACCGGCGGGATGGCGGGCAATAGGACGAAACGCCAGTCAGGCTACTTTGCCAACTTTACCCATATCGCCACGACCGGCCAGCAAACCGGCGACAGAGATGTCTTCATCAAGGGTTTCCCAATGGATCCCGAACGGGCTGAGGGTGAATTGCGCGCGGTCTTGCGGGGAAGCGTTTTGCAAACGCGGAAACCAAGTCAAAGGCACGCCGATAGTTCGCCCGTCGGTTAAAATAACCCACATCGTCGCTTCCTCGAAACGCACCGATTCAGCCGAAATATTCGAACCATGTGAATTCAATTTCTGTTCGCCTTTCCTCAACTACCTTCACCAATCGCCGGATCGTTCGTTCGTCAAAACCAAAGTTCGCAGCCACGCGGACTTTCGGAAACATCCAGAATTTCGCTTCGCTGCCATTCTTGAGGACATGCACATGAACAGGTTCGCGCGGAACACCCTCGTTGGCGTAGAAGAAAATTCTGAAACCATCATATCGGAAAATGACCGGCATTGTGAGCATTTATTCGATGAATTGATAACGGGCAGTAAATGTCGGAATGGTGCGCAGAATGCGCACCCTACGAGACTTGACCGGAACAGGGGTGAGACCTAGGAAGCCCGAACCGGATAAGGACCAAAATCATGTCGGACTTGCGCGATGCGGCGATGAATTCCAAGGCTTGGCCGTTTGAGGAGGCGCGGGCTTTGTTAAAGCGCTATGGCAGCAAGGGGCCGGAAAAGGGGCATGTGCTGTTCGAGACCGGCTATGGTCCGTCGGGCCTGCCGCATATCGGCACGTTCGGCGAGGTCGCTCGCACGTCGATGGTGCGGCGGGCTTTCGCCGAGATTTCGGATATTCCGACGCGGTTGCTGGTGTTTTCCGACGACATGGACGGGATGCGGAAGATACCGGAGAATGTGCCGCAGCAAGAGATGTTGCGCGAGCATCTGCAGCGGCCTTTGACCTCGGTGCCCGATCCGTTTGGCGAGTTCGAGAGTTTTGGCCACCACAACAACGCCATGTTGCGGCGGTTTCTGGATACGTTCGGGTTTGAGTATGAGTTCGCCTCGGCGACGGAATATTACAAGTCGGGCAAGTTGGACGATATTCTGTTGTTGGCGGCCGAACGCTATGACGCGATCATGGAGGTGATGCTGGCCTCACTGCGCGAGGAGCGGCAGGCGACTTATTCGTGTTTCCTGCCGATCAGCCCGATTTCGGGGCGGGTTTTGTATGTGCCGCTGAAAGAAGTCGATGCCAGGAATGGCACGATCACCTTTGCGGGCGAGGATGGGCGCGACTGCACGCTGCCGGTGACAGGCGGGAATGTAAAATTGCAGTGGAAACCGGATTTTGGCGCGCGCTGGGCGGCGCTGGGGGTGGATTTTGAGATGTATGGCAAGGACCATTCGACCAATACGCCGATCTATGACGGCATTTGCGAGATATTGGGCGGGCGAAAGCCAGAGCATTTCAATTATGAGCTGTTTTTGGACGAGAACGGGCAGAAGATTTCCAAATCCAAAGGCAATGGGCTGACGATTGATGAGTGGCTGACTTACGCCAGCCCGGAATCATTGTCGTATTTCATGTATCAGAAACCAAAAACCGCCAAGCGGATGTATTTCGACGTGATCCCGAAAGCGGTGGACGAATATCATCAGCAGTTGCGGGCGTTCGAGACGCAGGATGCAGCGGGGCGTTTGAATAATCCGGTTTGGCATATCCATGGTGGGGTTCCGCGTGTGTCACATATGGTGGTGTCGTTTGCGATGTTGCTGAACCTGGCGTCGGTTTCGGCGGCTGAAGATAAGGATCGGTTGTGGGGATTCATCCGGCGGTATGCGCCTACGGCCTCGCCGGAGGGCAACCCCGATCTGGATGCGGCGGCGGCGTTTGCGGTGCGGTATTACCGCGACTTTGATGCCCCGAATCGGGTGTTCCGGGCGGCTTCGGACAAGGAACGGGCGGCTATGCTGGATCTGGCGGCGCGGTTGAAGGTCTGGGATGGCGGGCTGGATGCCGAGGCTTTGCAAACGATGGTGTTTGCGGTGGGGACGGAAGCTGGGTTTGAGCCGCTGCGGGACTGGTTTACCGCCTTGTACGAGGTGCTGTTGGGCGCGTCGTCGGGGCCAAGGTTTGGCGGGTTTGTGGCTTTGTACGGGGTGGAGGAAACGGTGGGGTTAATTGAGGGGAAGTTGGGGGGTTGAGCAGCAGAGCGCAGCGCCCCGAAACCAAGAAACTTCGGCAAGATGCAATCAAGTCGTTTGTCGGACCCAGGTGACCAAGCGAAGCAGGGCATCATGGTTGTCTGCGCGGTCTTGCCCAAGCTCGTTGAGCAGTTGGCAGGAATGTTCCAGCAGGACACGTTCCCATGACACAAAATTATAGCTGTGGCGTTGATAGGCGGCGATTGTTCGCAGGCCTAGGTCTTTGCTGACAAACATCGGGAATGACAGGTCGTGGTGCAGCGAGCCGACGCCTGCGTCGCCAAAATCGTAGAGTCCGTTGAGGCGACCCGTTGTTTTGTCGAAGGCCATGTTCCAGCCATGCGTATCGAATTGTCCGAGGACTTGAGTGTCGGGTTTGAGGGCCTGCGCAGCCGCCAGTGTCTTTGTCGCGAACTCAAGCAAGTCGGGTTGGCCGGTCAACGATAGTCCATCCAACGATTTTAGTTTGCTGCTTTCTGCGGCGAGGATTGGTAGCTGAAGCGTATTTGTCGCCGAATTGCTCGCGGCGTGCATGGCGCAGAAAAACTGAGCAAGCCTGTCTGCAAGATCGTCTTTTTGGCTGTCAACAAGCGACTGGTAGATCGTGTCGTCAAGTTGGTCACCCGGGATCAATTCGTGCACAGAAAAAGGCGTTTCGCCCTCGACCAAATTCATGTCGGGAATTGATGTCGCCGACATTTTGCCGATGAGTTTGAGCAGTGCCGCCTCGCGTTTCAGGCGAATGAGAGCGGCTGGGTTCTGCGGGAATTTGGCGACGATTTGTTCGTTGACCAACAGGGCGAGGCTATCGAAGCCTTGGCCGAGAATTGTGACGTGAAACGCTGCGGCCATTGGGAAGGCTGAACGAAGCGAATGAATGTATTTTGGGGGAATCTGTGTGGTTGGCATGTTGGTGGCAGGTCAAAAGATTGGTCGAAACTGCGTAATCTGTTTTGGTCCACATTGAAACTTGATTTGCTTTTCGCCCGTATCTTTTGTGAACTTGGGTTCGGGAAAGCGAGGGTATCATGCGGGTGTTTCAGGTTTTGGCGGTTTTGTTGTTTGCTATGATGCCTTTGGCGGCGTCGGCGCAAGCAAGTGATGAGGCGATCAAAGGGGTGATCCAAGGCCAGCTTGACGCCTTTCAGGCCAATGATGTGGGCAAGGCCTTTTCCTATGCCTCGCCGATGATACAAGGGCTGTTTGGCACGCCGCAGAATTTTGGCACGATGGTGCAGAATGGCTATCCGATGGTCTGGCGGCCGGGGGATGTGCGGTTTTCGGAATTGCGCGATTTGGGAGAGCGTAAGGTGCAATCGGTGTTGATTACTGACCTGCGCGGGGTCGATTACATCGCCGACTATGAAATGATCGAGACGCCGGATGGCTGGTTGATCAATGGGGTGGCGATCAGGGAAGCTGAGGGGGTTGGGGTTTAGGGTTTGTTGCGCATTTCTGGTTAGTCACCGAACAGAGTGCGCGTGTTTCAGGTTGATTCCGCCGGGCGTTGCCACAGCTCGATAGGGTTACCTTCGGGGTCGTGGATGCGGGCGAAAATGCCGTATTCACCATCCCATTCGGCGCGAGTTTCAACCTCGATACCGGCGCGTTCAAGGTCGGCAATCAACTCGGCTATGCCGTCGACCCGCAGGTTCAGCATGTATTGGTGGTCGCGCGGAAAATAGTCGGTATCGGCCTTGAATGCGGCGAAAACGGTTGGGCCAGCCTGTTGCTGCCAAGGCGGGGCGGCCATATCGATGCCCAGATGGCGCCGGTACCACTCTGTCAGAACATCAGGCTTGGTTGCGCGAAAGAAGATGCCGCCGATGCCGGTGATATGTGTCATTGCGATGCCTTTCCAACGAGCGCCAAGGCGGATTGAGGGCTTCAATGATTGTAGCAGTTCAGAATTTGGGGTCTAGTCGGAACGCGCCTGCATTGCTTGCCACGTTCGGTGGGAATGTCGCGCGGGGGCGATTTGATTATGCGAAGTTTCCGCTAACCAATCGTTAACCATTCCCTGCTAGACACCGTTCAGACCGCGCATTTTCGCGGGCTCCCCCAAACGAGTTTTATTCAGTGCGGCCAAGTTTCAGGGCCATTTCCTTTGCGGGGTCGTGCTGGCGCAGCACCGGAAAGGCTTACCGCGAATGAACAAGGCGATTACCGATGGCATCGACCTGATGCCGCCCCCGTTTGCCGATGGATTGACCGATTGGTCCAGCGGTGACGGCATTCCCGGATCGGCCGATTATTCGGCGGCTGCCAATGCGGCACTGGTCGCCAGCGACCAAGATTTTGGCACCTGTCTGGAAATATTGAAAACCGCCAATGTGCAGAAACTGCGTTACAAAGGCGAAGTGCCGGTGCTGCCGGGGTGTTACTTGCGGGTGACGGCGCGGGTGAAGGCGATGAGCGGGCCTTTGGCCTCGGTTCGTATCGCGGCTTGGGCCGGGGCTGTTGGCGGCACCCATGTCAGCGGGTTGCTGGAGAACGGTGCGGCGACCGCATTGAACACCTTTGGCAAAGTTTACGAAGTCAGCGCCTATATCGGTTCGGGCAATCGCACCGGCGTCAAAATGGTTTGGGGAACCGCGGCGGTTTACGGCCATTTCGGCCTGGACATTGTTGGCGGCAATGGATCGGTTGTGCGCATTGAATCGATCCGCATTGACGACATGACCTTGACCTTTCACCGCAACCTGATGGCGAGTGCGGATGTGCGTGACTATGGGGCAAAGGGTGACGGCACCACGGACGATTCAGCAGCGTTTATCGCGGCGGATTTGGCGGCGGATGGGCGGGAAGTTGTGGTCTCGAAAGGGCACTACTTTCTCAACCAAGACGTGACGATGAAATCGCGCTGCCGCTTTGAAGGCACGGTCTCGATGCCCGACGACAAGCGGTTTGCTTTGACCAAGAATTTCGATTTCGCCACCTATGTGGATGCCTTTGGCACCGAGACTTTGGCGCTGAAAAAGGCCTTGCAGTCGCTGTTTTATTATTCCGATCACGAATCCTTGGACCTATGCGGGCGGCGGATTTTGCTGACCGAGCCGCTTGATGTACATGCGGCAGTGGCGGGGGTTAACTCGTTTTCCAACCGGCGGGTGCTGCGCAACGGGCAACTGGCAGCGGCGGATTCGGCGAGTTTTGATACCGAAACTTTCGTTGCGAACGCGCAGTACATTTCGGTTGATCCGTTCGTTCTGCACAATGTCACCAATGTGGCGGCGATACCGGTCGGCTCGCTGGTGACGGGTCCGGGGGTTGGCCGCGAAATCTATGTGGTGCGCAAGAACGTGGCGTCGCAGACGCTGACGCTAAGCAATCCGCTGAATGGCGGGCCGGTGACGCAGAATTATACCTTCACCCGGTTCAAGTACCTGCTGGATTTTTCCGGCTTTGATGAAATTCAGCGGTTCCAGATCGCCGATGTCGAGTTTCTGTGCAACGGCTATGCCAGCGCCCTGATGCTGCCAAAGGCCGGTTTGGGCTGGCACGTGCGCAACTGCTGGTTCACCGCGCCGCGCGATAGGGGGATAACCTCGATTGATACCGGCTGTTATTCGATGGTCTTGGAATCCAACGAGTTTTATTCCAACGAATATTACTTGCCAGCCGTCGAGCGCAAGACAATTGCCTTTAACGCCAATGCCAATGACCTGAAAATACGCGATAATCGGGCGGTGCGGTTTCGTCATTTTGGCGTGCTGGCCGGCGTCGGCCATATCATCAGCGGCAACCATTTCTGGCAGGGCGACGACAGTGTCGATGGCGGGCGGACGGCGGGGTTGGTTTTGACCTCGCGCAATATGAGCAGCGTGATCGACGGCAATTATGTGGACAATTGCTGGCTGGAATTCACCAATGAACACGACGCTTTTCCCAATGCCGGGCCGGGAGAGTTTGGCTTTGGCACGGTGTCGGTAACGTCCAACATTTTCCTCGCCAATACGGTGCCCAATTGGTTCACCTGGATTCATCTGGTGCCCTATGGCACCGGGCATCGGATCGACGGGATTTCGGTGATTGGCAATTCGTTCCGCGGGCTGCCGGCCAATGTGATCAACCGGGTGGAAAGTCTGGATACTTCGAACGGGGCGATTGATTTGACCCTAACGCGCGAGTTGATCTTTGCGGCCAATTCGTTTGAATCCATCGCCATTCGCAGCCAATCGCCGGTGGTGGTCAGCCACAATCAGGTCGGTGAAGCTGCGACTTGGACGGTGCCGAGCAACGCGGTTTTGCCGTTTGGGGCGCGGGTGCTGTCGGCGGAGGGGTTAACCCCGGTGGGAGCGATTACCGATGGCGCGGGGGTGAATAACTTTGCCCAGGCCTTTGTTGTGCCGGGGATCGGCGCGGGCGGGGCGCAGGTTTCGGTGACCTGGCCGGTGCCGGTGAAAGGCAAAGTGCAGATGCGGGTCAGGGCGGATTTGGTGGGTTAGATTTTCGTCGGTTGCAGTGGTGGGCTTTGGCCCACCATTTGTCACGTCGGCTTGGTCGCCGCCGCGCGCTTTTTCAGCAGGTCGCGCACTGTCCGGGGCATTGGTCGGCAGCCGCCGTTGAGCGAATGCGCCAGATGCCAGTCGAGCCGCTGCTCCTCCTTTGCCCGAGCGGGCATCGGATGCGCCTTGTGCCAGACTTCGTTGATCTTGGACATGGTGAGGGTCCTTGTGGATGGGGAAGAATGGGCTGGAGTTGGTGGGAGTGCAAGGGGGTGGCTGTCACCCCGGACTTGATCCGGGGTCTAGTGGCAGGGTTGCTCTGGATTCCCGCCTGCGCGGGAATGACAGCGGGGACGTAGGGTGGGATTCATCCCACCGTTTTGGGTGTTTTGTGAGGGCGGACGGTGGGGTGAACCCCACCCTGCGGCTGACCGCTACGGCTTGCCAACCAAACAAGCGGGCGCGGGTTAGGGCGCGCAATTCAGCCGCGATGGACAAGGATGTTGTATGCTGCAAACAAGCGTCTAGACTGGGCGCCATGACGGTCGGCATTTTGCCCTGCCGCAGAACAAGGAATGGCGGATATGACGTTCATGGGTTTGATTGTGGCGCTGGTCATCGGCGGGGTGGCCGGCTGGCTGGCCGGGCAGATCGTCAAGGGCTACGGCTTTGGCTTGATTGGCAATATCGCGGTCGGCGTGGTCGGGGCGTTTGTCGCCGGGTTCCTGCTGCCGCGGATCGGCATTTCGCTGGGCGGCGGCGTCGTTGCCTCGATCATCCATGCCACGATCGGCGCGGTTGTCTTGTTGGCGTTGATCAGGCTGGTGAAGTCGGTCTGAGGGAGCGGGCGCCGAAGCCCAAAAACGTAGGGTGGGATTCATCCCGCCATTTTGAGTGTTTTGTGCGGGCGGACGGTGGGGTGAACCCCACCCTCCGCTAGAGTTTTAGTTTATTGTGATTGCAAGCCAATGATTGGGCCCAACGGTTTACGAGAGGGGCGAAGAAATTGAACGACTCTGATTTCGTTGCTCATTTTACTAAAGGAGACGGCGAAAAGCCGTTCGAAAACATGACCAACATGCTAAATGGTGGTGTCATTAATGCCACCATTATGCCGTGGACCAAAAATCCTGCCGCATGCTTTACCGAGTGTCCTTGGTCAAGTTTACTCGCACACACGCGACAATATTCCCCTTTTGGGATTGGATTTGCAAAACCAAGAGTCTTCGCCGCCGGTGGTGGTCCGGTATACTACGTGCGAGCTGACCACTTCGAAAAACAGAAGCACAAATGGGAAAAAGGCGTTTACACATTTGTCACTCCGTTTTGGCCCTCATACAGGCCAAACACCGAAAAGTTCAAGGCATTATTGGGCGGGCAGACCGTCGACTATTCGCACGAACGTGAATGGCGCGTGCCGCATGACTTCAAATTCAAACTTAGTCAGGTAGAGTTCGTCGTATTACCTGACTATGAGACTATGGCGCGCTTTCCTAAAGAACTCAAAGACGGTATTGGGAGAGAGAAATTCATCCTCGTGGATGTTTATAAGCATATCGAAAAGCTTTGGCCAACTCACTTGATAAGGTGAACTCGATTCTCCAAGAGGCGCAAGGGATGCGCACCTTACGGGTCGCCTCGCTACGAACCAATTTGTTGGCCAATCCAAGCCGAATAAAAAAAGAATGGAACAAATCCGAACGAAAGACCAATCGGCAATGCCACAACACTTGTTAGAAACTGCGACAAGACGGCCATCAGTATGGTCCCAAGCAGAAATGAAACAAAACCAACAACAATAAAACCGGAAATGAACCATAAATTTGGAACTAAAATTAACCCAAAAGTCTCCTGAAAACTGCTGCCGTCTTCAGAACTTTTCAAGAATAAGTACAAAACAATACATGCATTTATTGACACAACAAAAGGCGATTGACCCAAGAATGGAACAAAGGAAGTTGCCAAAACCACAACAGCCAAGATTCCGCACATTTTAATTAGCGACGCAGGTTCCTGCAAAACCACGTTCCATGGCAGGTACCAGGCAGCGTCATCCGCGAGCCCCAACGCAATCGGGGCAATGGTAATAACAAAAACGAAAGTAGCAAATCCTTGAAAGATTGGTGTAATAAATATTGGTCCAAGAAACGTATACACACTAACAAAAATCGCCGCACCTCTGTCCGATGCGAACAGAACTGGATACAGCAGGATCATCGGCAGCCAAAGAAGTAACAAATATTGCAGGCCACAAGCGTATACTTCCCAATAAGCTAGCGTGTTCAACCCGCTTCTGATCGCATCCCAGAACAAAATTTGTGCTCCAAAACGAAAGTCAAAATCTAGCACTGGACGCAAAAATTGGCAACGTTGCGCTCGATTCAGTGCGTTCTGCTGGTTACTGCGTTCCCTACCCCCTCCTCCCCCTCTTCACCCTCTCCCCCGGCCTCCCCGCCTTCGACCGTCCACCCGCCCGCACCGCCTTCTCGCTCGCCGCCTCCACCGCGCTTTGCCGGGCCAGAGGGTCGTCGGCGACGGCCAGTTCCACGGCTTCCAGCCGTTTCACTTCGTCCCTGATCCTAGCGGCTTCCTCGAATTCCAGATTCTCGGCGGCTTTCAGCATGGCTTTGCGCAGGGCTTCGAGGTGGGTGGCGAGGTTGGCGCCGATCAGGGGTTTGGCGACCCGCGCGGTGACTCTCACCATATCGGTATCACCCTTGAACAACCCGTCGAGCACGTCGGCGACGTTTTTGCGGATGGTGGCGGGGGTGATGCCGTGCAGGACGTTATGAGCGTGCTGTTTTTCGCGGCGGCGGTTGGTTTCGCCGATGGCGCGTTCCATCGAGCCGGTCATGCGGTCGGCATAGAGGATGACGCGGCCGTCGACGTTGCGGGCGGCGCGGCCGATAGTTTGCACCAGCGAGGTTTCCGAGCGCAGGAAGCCTTCCTTGTCGGCGTCCAGGATCGCCACCAGGGCGCATTCGGGGATGTCCAGCCCTTCGCGCAAAAGGTTGATGCCGACCAGCACGTCGAAAGCGCCGAGGCGGAGGTCGCGCAGGATCTCGATACGCTCGATGGTGTCGATGTCGGAATGCATGTAGCGCACCCGGATGCCCTGTTCGTGCAGATATTCGGTCAGGTCTTCGGCCATGCGTTTGGTCAGGGTGGTGACGAGGACGCGGTTGCCGGCGGCGGCGACGAGGCGGATTTCGTGCAGCAGGTCGTCAACTTGCGTGGTCACGGGGCGGATTTCGACCGGCGGGTCCAAGAGGCCGGTCGGGCGGATCACCTGTTCGGCGAAAACCCCGCCGGATTGCTCCAGTTCCCATTTCTGCGGGGTGGCGGAGACGAAGACGCTTTGCGGGCGCATCGCGTCCCATTCCTCAAACTTCAGCGGGCGGTTGTCCATGCAGGAGGGCAGGCGGAAGCCGTATTCGGCGAGGGTGAATTTGCGCCGGAAGTCGCCCTTGTACATGCCGCCGATCTGGGGAACGGAGACGTGGCTTTCGTCGGCGAAGACGATGGCGTTGTCGGGGATGTATTCGAACAGGGTCGGCGGCGGCTCGCCGGGGGCGCGGCCGGTGAGGTAGCGGGAATAGTTTTCGATGCCGTTGCAGGAACCGGTGGCTTCGAGCATTTCGAGGTCGAAATTGGTGCGCTGCTCAAGCCGCTGGGTTTCCAGCAGCTTGCCTTCCTTGATCAGTTGATCGAGGCGGATTTGCAGGTCGGATTTGATGAATTTCATCGCCTGTTGCAGGGTCGGGCGGGGGGTGACGTAGTGGCTGTTGGCGTAGAGGCGGACCTTTTCCAGCTTGTCGGTGGTGGTGCCGAGCAGGGTGTCGAATTCGGCGATGCTCTCCAGTTCGTCGCCGAAGAAGGAAAACCGCCAGGCGCGGTCTTCCAGATGGGCGGGCCAGATTTCGAGGGAGTCACCGCGGACGCGGAATGAGCCGCGTTCGAAGGAGGAGTCGTTGCGGCGGTATTGCTGGGCGACGAGGTCGGCCATGATCTTGCGTTGGTCGTAAGAATTGCCGGTGATCAGGTCTTGCGTCATCGCCCCGTAAGTTTCGACCGAGCCGATGCCGTAGATGCAGGAGACCGAGGCGACGATGATGACGTCGTCGCGTTCCAAGAGCGCCCTTGTGGCCGAGTGGCGCATGCGGTCAATCTGGTCGTTGATCTGCGATTCCTTCTCGATGTAGGTGTCGGAGCGGGGGACATAGGCTTCGGGCATGTAATAATCGTAGAACGACACGAAATATTCGACGGCATTGTCGGGGAAGAAAGCTTTGAATTCGCCGTAAAGCTGGGCGGCAAGGGTTTTGTTGGGGGCAAGGATGATGGCAGGACGCTGGGTTTCCTCGATGATCCTCGCCATAGTAAAGGTCTTGCCGGTGCCGGTGGCGCCGAGCAGCACTTGGTTTTGTTCGCCCGAAAGGATGCCTTCGACAAGGTCTTTGATCGCCGTCGGCTGGTCACCGGCGGCGGTGAATTCGGATTGCAGGCGGAAGCGGCGGCCACCTTCGAGTTTTGGTCGGGTCAGGGCTTCGTGGCGGTGGGACAGGTTGGTGGAATCGTTGTTGTGCGGCATGAGGGATTCTCGCTTGGGCCGGGTAGTATGGTCATGGTTTGTTCTGGCGGCAAGGGGGACTCGGTCGCGGGATCACCTCTCAAACCTTCGATCCGGGATGAACCAGATGCAAGCGACGACTGCGACGAGGGCAAGCGACAGCCATTGGTTGACGAAGGCCAAGGGGATGGCGGCGATATAGCAAGCCAGCGAGATTTTGCCTTTTCGGTCGCTGCCAAGGGCGCGGGCGAAATCGCTGTCGCGGCCGTGGTGGCCGATCAGGCGAATGACGAGGATGGTATAGGCGACGGCGCACATCAGCAGGTCAAAGGCGTAAAGTGCCACGGGGATGGGAGCGAAATGGTTTTCACCCATGAAGGCGGTGGCGAAGGGCATCAGCGACAGCCAGAACAGCAGGTGCAGGTTCGCCCACAGGACCGTGCCATTGATCTGTTTGACCGCTTGGAACATGTGGTGGTGGTTGTTCCAGTAGATGCCGACGTTGATAAAGCTCAAGGCATAGGACAGAAACACCGGCCAAAGCGGGATGAGGGCGGACCAGTCCTCGCCGTGGGGCACCTTAAGTTCCAGCACCATGATGGTGATGATGATGGCGATGACGCCGTCGGAAAATGCTTCGATGCGAGATTTGCCCATGATCGTCTCCCATTTAGATTCCTTAAGGTTGCGTTAATTTTAGGTTTACACAACCTTAACGTGTTTTTTGCTTGCGCTTTGCGCAGAATCATATTAGGGATGATCGGGCAAGCAGCAAGATGGCCGCCAGCCGGGTGCAGAACCACCCACCCCACCCCTCGCACCCATGTGCCCGGTTGGCGACCCTCACCTTGCACCCTCACCTTGCACCCTCCGCAAATCGAGGCTCTTGTCATCGCTTGGTGCTTTGGCGATAAGCGAATTGATCGGCTAGGAGTGCAGATATGTTGGCGAAAATCTATCAACCCGCGCGCACTGCGACGCAATCCGGACAGGCCAAAAGCGACGCTTGGGTGTTGGAATATGCGCAAGATTCAATGCGTTCGGTGGACCCGCTGATGGGCTGGACGTCATCGGGCGATATGAATTCGCAGGTGAAATTGACCTTTGCCTCGCAGGAAGAAGCGGTGGCATATGCGCAAAAACACGGCATTGCGTTTCAAGTGGAGCAACCGCAAAAGCGCAAGCAAGTGATCCGCCCCGGTGGCTATGGCGATAATTTCGCCTTTTCGCGCAAGGGTGCGTGGACGCACTGACTGATTCTAAACACCAGGGTAACGACGCGGCCCGATTCGGCGGGAATAAGGCCGAAATGTCGAGAAATCTGCGGGTAAAGTGATCGAATTCGATACGGCGCTGATTTTCATGAAGTGTATGAATTAGCTAGATTAAAATTGCTTCTTGGCCGCGAAGTGTTGGACGTCTACCTTACCCCAGCGTCAATTGCAGCAAAATAATGCAAAAATGTTGACTTTTCGTCCCTGAACCCGCATTGTCGTCTGGTAAGTGTATGGGAACCGGACGCGTTTCGTGCCGGGTTTGTGTAAAGATGTCTCGAATTGCGTTTAAGAAGGCCACTGGCCTTCAGCCCTTGGGCGCACAAGTTCAGAAATTCATCCGCGACGAAGATGGAACCATTCTGGCGTTTGTCGCCGTGATGTTCCTGATCATGGTCGTGGCATCCGGTGGCGCGGTTGACTTCATGCGCCAAGAAGTGGAACGGGCGCGGCTGCAAGATGCGCTGGATCGCGGCGTGTTGGCGGCGGCGGCGTTTTCGCAGGATATGGATGCGGAAGATACGGTCGGCGCTTATCTTGATTCATCCCGCGTTCCACTTAGTGTAGTCGTGGCTGTCGTTCCGCTTGACAACGGCAATACGCGAACGATCTCCGCAACCGCGCGATATGATGTGCGCACGTTTTTCCTGAAGATCATCGGGATCAATTCGCTGGGCGTTGTGGCCAACTCGATGGCAACGCAGAGTCAGGGGAATCTGGAAATTTCGGTTGTCCTCGATATTACGCCGTCGATGGAGGGGACCAAGATGGCCAATCTCAAAGTGGCTGCCGCCGAATTCATCGACACAATTTTGACCGAGGACACCAAAGATTTCACTTCCGTGAACCTGATACCCTATGGCGGGCAGACGAATCCTGGGGCAGCATTGTTCGGCAAATTGAACGTGGCGCGGGTGCACGACTATTCGTCTTGCGTAACGTTTGCGGATGCGGCGTTTGATACGACGTCGATCTCGGCGGCGACACCTTTCAGTCAA
>JANOQZ010000011.1:0-23285 GCA_031415055.1 Oceanomicrobium sp.
ACAAAACCCCGAAGGATCCTCCCTTTCTGATCACTGATCACTGACATCTGATCACTGAAGGCGGCGCGCTCGACTTGCATGTGTTAGGCCTGCCGCCAGCGTTCGTTCTGAGCCAGGATCAAACTCTCAAGTTGAAAAGCATGCATTCCTGCACGCCTTCTTGACAGATAAACCTCTGCACATCACCGATGCTTGAAGCACCGGCTACGTCATTGTCTGACTGTGCTTCCGTCGCTTCTCGCAAAGCCCCGAAAACCACACCCAAACAGTGAAGCTGACACCACATCATCGATCCATCAATCCCCTCGCGGAAACCAACAAACCTAGTGGCCAGATATACAGAAAGTCAGTCCGTCGAAACAAACCAAACCGCCCGCATATCCCTTCATCATCAACAGATTCAAAGAGCGCGTTCGCTTTCGCAAACAACCATTGGGGCAGAAAAAACTTGCCCTGCCCCAAGGGTGAGGGCGCTCTATAGGAAGATTCTAAATCGGCTGCAACGGCTAATTCCAACAATATTCTAAAAATCAAACCTGTGAAAAATCGGGCCCGAATATAGCATGATCTTGCAAAAAGGTCACGATTCACCAGCGCCCAAAACGCCAATTTGATGCCATTTTCCGGCTATGCAGAATTATCGCGCTTCAATGGCAACCATGAAGATGCTGTTTGCCCACTTTGGAAGTGCAAACGCGTTTATGGGGAAATGCCCAGTAGACATTGGCGTTTGGTAAAATCACTGCATCATTCGCTCTTGCATCTTCCATAAAGCTGCGGCCATTAACCGGACGGCACAAACACGTTGAACGAATGCTAGATCCAACGCCGGGAAGCGATACGAAAAGGTGCGACAATGATTGTGGCTATCACCATTTGCACAAGGCAAAGACCGGTCCTTTTGGCGGCAGCACTGGAGTCGTTAACGCGGTTGTGCGTTCCCCAAGACGTGGTTTTGCAAGTGATTGTTGTCGAAAACGACGTGGAAGCGCGTTCAAAAGATATCGTCACATCATTTGCCGACAGATTGAACATCAGCCATCACCTAGAAAGCGAACCGGGGCTGTCACCGGCGCGAAATCGCTGCATTGAAGAGGCCCTAAAAGTCGATGCCTTGTGGATCGCCTCAACCGACGATGACGCCGAAGTTCACCCCAATTGGATCGCGGCTTACCTAGACGCCACCTCATACTATCCGCGCGCGCTGGCATTCATGGGTCGCAGTCGATTCCTTTATCCGCTGGACATGCCGGAATGGTATCCAGTCCCGGATTCTAAACCCATGCAAACTGGCTCGACAGCGTGGCTTTATTCAACATCAAACGCTTTTTACAATCGCGCAGTTGTGGCATCGGATGGGCTCAATCTGCGTTTTGACAATGATTTTCGTTTTTCCGGGTCGGAAGATACCGATTTTTTTTCACGCCTGCGCATAATTCAGGGACCTATCCTTTGGGTAGAAGAAGCATTGGTTTTCGAAGAGGTGATTCAAGAAAGAAATTCGCTGAAATGGCGCTTTAAACGCATGCTGAGAGATGGAAATAATCTTGGTCGAATTAAGTTAAAACACAACGGCAATGTGGCAGGAGCGTTGGCAATTATTCAATTTGTTCTTAAAATGATGGGCTATGGAATTTTGAAAACCGTCAAAGGTGGAATTATCCTTGTATTTAACGAATTGGAGGGGATGAAATTGTTAGCTTTCGGTCTCGCAGATTTTGTGTTTGCAGCCGGTGTATTTTCGGCGTTTTTTATGACGCCGCCGGTCCCATATAAGAAAACCGATGGATTTTAATTACTTACGATGAGCGTCCAGACCGCCGGGTTCGCGGGTTAGGGCGCCGATTAGACCTAGAAGGCCGCCCAAGGAACATAGGGCGATGGGGAACATGGTGAAAACGCCAAAGCCCAAACCCCAGATAATTCCCGCTGCAGCAAACAGCATCAGAGCGGCACCAATAAAGGGGCGTAGGACGGACATGGCACCACCGGCGATTGCCAGAATTGGCGCAATTAATCCAATGATTCTAAGGCGCTGCGCATTCTGAACCGGGTCGATGGAATTGCTGATTTCGTTGTTAAACCAATCGGTTAGCACCATCCAACCGTTGATCGAAAACGCCATCATCAGCGCCAATACGCCGCCAATTATACCCAAAACAAGCGCGGCATTCTTCATCTTTTGACCCCAAAATCAGCAAAAATTCGTGTGCACCGGGCGTGCACAATGCGTGCACCGGGCGTGCATACACTATTGGCCATGAAAGTATGCAAAAATCGACGCATCGCACCGTTCTTGCCGCTCGTGTTGCCAAGGAACCGTTTGATTTTCCACAGTAATCTTCACGCCAGAACAAAGCCGCCTTGGCTGGGAACGAAGCATTTTATCGCCGAAAGCGGTGGCAGAAAATCGATGTTTCTGCCCACCATTATTTCGCGACCGGAAATATCGGGCGCATTGCAAATCGGTTTCATGGTTATCGTATACCCGCGACTGATCATGCAACTATCGCGTCTTGAATCACGTTGAGCTTCGGAGATGGCACCAATCGCTGCCATGATTTCCTGATCGCTGGCAAAGGGTGAGACGCCGAGCGCCTCGGCTTCGCAGGATCGATTGTCGGCAACGCGGGCGGCAACGGGCGTATTCTCGCGCCATGTCACCTGGTCCATTTGCTGCGGGCCGCTTGGCAGTTGGTTCATTGCATTGGGCGGCACGTCGCAAGCCGCCAAGATGAAGCCGACAAGAATGAGGGGCGATATTTGACGCATAATGGCCTCGGTCTATGAGTTCGGTGGAATACCAGCTTTTTTGGGCCGCGAAGTCAAGCATTGCGCAAGGTCAAACGCCCCACAGCTTTTGGATGACCGGGTTCCAACCGGCGGTGATTTGGTCACCTTCTTCGATCACCGGGCGTTTCATCAGGGTCGGGTGGGCCAGCAGCAGGGTCAGCGGGTCGCCTGCCCGCTCGGCTTGGGTCATGGTCTGCCAGGGGATTGAGGATTTGTTGACCAGCCTCGCCGCACCGATCTTGTCAAGAAACCGTTGCATATCGGCCTTGACGACGCCTTCATCGCGCACTTCGGTCAGGTTCGGATTGCGGGGCTTCAGCGCCTTCACCGCTTCCTTGCAGGTGCCGCAATTCTTCAAATGCCAGATATGCATCAGATAGCCCTGCCCCGCAGCCATTCGGCCAAGTCGCTGTCGTCGATTTGCCCTTGCGCCAGCCGGATGATCAGCGGTCCGATTTCGCTGGCGTTCCAAGTGATTTCGATGCCGTTGAGGTCAAGGCAAACGTCCAT
Organism: Oceanomicrobium sp.; assembly: GCA_031415055.1. Lineage (GTDB taxonomy): Bacteria > Pseudomonadota > Alphaproteobacteria > Rhodobacterales > Rhodobacteraceae > JANMOK01. Next base: position 3,304 of record JANOQZ010000011.1, read on the forward strand.
CGCCTGATGCGCCGTGCGTTTGTTGCCGTCGTTGAAGCAATGGCCGGTGGCGATGACCATGGCATAGGCGGCGGCAAGGTCGAACACGTCGTTCAACATGCCGTAATCCAGTCGCCGCTCAACGCGTGCCAAAGCACCGTCCAACGACTTGTCGAGGGCGCGTCCGGGCAATTCACCGGGGTTTAGAACTTCGTCATGGATGCCATCAACAAGTTCAGCGGAAATTTGACGGAAGTTCATTTGTCTTTGAGATAGTCAAGCACCGGCTGGTTGATCGCCCGACGTTTCGCCATGCTGGCTTTGACTTCGTCCATCGTTGCCACGCGGCTTTCGCCATCGGGGATAGCCTCGAGCGGCACGAAATAGCCGACCAAAGCCGAGTTTGACAGCACCGCCACCGGCTTGCCGCCGGAACGGGCCAGCACTTTATGCGGCTCGCGCATCTCGGTCATGGTGGCGATGTGGTTGGTCAGCAGTTTGGTCATTGCGGTGCCTCCTGTGGTGTGTAGTGGAATGTAGAGTGTGGTGGGGGTTTTGGCAAGGTCCGACATGCTCCCTCCCCCGATTTTCGGGGGAGGGTTGGGGTGGGGGATGTTGCAGCCGCCCCCATCCGCCCGTTCCGGGCACCTTCCCCCGCAGGCGAGGGAAGGAAGGCGGGGCCGTCCCACATATTGTCACCCCCGCGCGGGCGGGGGTCCAGCGACGTTGCGGCGGATTCCCGCCGACGCGGGAATGACAGGGGTGTGGGGGCGGAAACGTAGGGTGGGATTCATCCCACCATTACAAAGGGTTGCGCGAGAAATGGTGGGGTGAACCCCACCCTACGGCTCGCTAAATGCTTCAATAAATCAATAGCCAGGTTTGAACGGCAAACAGCTATCCATTCCCATTACATCAGAAACGCTAAGCAACTCCCTGTCCCTCTGCGTTTCATACCGGGCTTCCAACGAAATTCTGTTAACAGCATCAGTTCCCTTCCAAGCTTCATGAATTGACCTAAGAGGAATACCTCTTTGAATTAACGCAATCGCCAACTTTTTTACTTCCAAAAACGGAACATCGATAGTGCAGGTCAACTCATTTGTTTGCAAAGGATTTTGGCCATTTGCAACTTCGTAATTAAGGCGTAGCGCATCAAGTAAATCAAAAACAGAATCAGCATCCGCCGCTTTCGAAAAATAAAGAACTCTGACCCCTGCAAGGTTAGGTGGTCCATCATCAATCTTCAGATTTTCACTCGGATTTGTCGGGTCAACCGAAGCCAGCACATTTGAATCAACACTTGAGTCAACACAGTGGTTGTATGCGGCAAGAGCCGCATGGGTTGAAGTTTCTATTGACGGGTAGTCGGCACTGTCGACTTCTGGTCGAATCTGCCTGAGCAAAGTTTCCATCGCTTCGGGACTTAACCCAAGCTGCCCAACCATACAACCGGCAAATGAATCAGCTTGAAGTTCCTTGTCAAAATCCTCCAAATCTGAATTTGTGAAAAAATGATCATAGAAGTGATGCGCAATTTCGTGCGAAAAGACAAAAATAGTTTCGGTTCTATTTCCAGTTGCGGTCTGCCTTACCCATGTGGGATTAAAGACAATGTATCGTCCTTTCTTAATTCCATCACTTTCCGACAACTGTTGGTCAGCAATCGCTTGCGGGGTCAGATCACATGAAATCACTTTAATTTTTGCGGTATAGTCTCTAATTGCCTGCAGCTCTGTCACAATTTCTTGTGCTTCATTTTGTCCTATTCCTGCAGGTACCTGGCCATCTAAAGTAAGCGTCCAATACTTCCGCTCACATATCTTGGCATTATCTTGTGCAATAACACCGGTTGAAAGCGACATAAGTGTGACTGCCGTCGTAATTACGCACCTGAAATTCCCCCATAGGGAACTGCATAAGTGGAAAAACAAACTACAACTCTCCAATATATATGTCAATCAATTCACTATCATTAGGTGCAATGCCGAGGGCACCGCAGTTACTGCGGTCAAATTTGTCGCCAATTCGAATATTTCCCATAAATAGAGCGGCCTCACATTTCCTTCGTGCAACTAACCCGTTCAACTTAACACCTTTCGCTAGAACCCATTTTGAAAACTCTCGCGCCGCCAGATTTGTTTGCCCGCTATTCAACAATTTAAGAAGTGTTGATCTCTGAAATCTATCGGTTCCAATGTTAAGTACAAAGGAAGAGAGTGCGGAAATTTGCTCGGGGGTTACGCTGACGGTGACTAGCTGATTTACGGCAGTTGCAGCTATCTCAACATCAGTTCCCAAAATATCACGGCCGGTTGAGACCGAGATATCAGGCAGGTATGGTTTGTCCAAATCTGTGTCTTGACAGCGTTTATAGTCAATCAAGTGCCCATATCCCACCGTGCAAAGCCCCACTGGATCATTGTATGGGGCTGCCTTCCAACCTTCAAAATCAACTATCAAATCAATAGTTAACTGCGGTACATCTGCTCTGCAACCGATTGAAAATACGGAATTTGTTATTAGAAAAACACCGAGAAAGCATGATGCAAAACCCATTCTTACCTCCAAGAATCAGCAATATGTCAGCGAATATATCGCAGCTACCATTTTTCACATATAGGGCATAAAGCGTGCAGTCATTTTTGTTGGATCAAGCTCACAGTGATGTCTGCCTGATCTTTTTCCCAAACCCCCTCAAACTCCCGCCACTCCCCCTTGCTCATCCCCGAATTCTCCTGCGTCACCGCTTCCCCCCTTAACCGCCGCTGCACGCAGGCCAGCCCCTTGGCCGACAGAACCACCCCGCCCAGCCGATAGTCCTCGTACGCGCCATAGGCGGCCGGCACCCAGTCGCGGACGATCGCGCACATCACTTCGGCATAGGCCCGGATTTCATATTGTGCATGAGCATCGGCGCGCAGCCGAAGGAAATGGAACAGGTTATGCAGGTCGACCTTCCAGTACCATTGGGTATAGATGTTGGCGGGCAGGTTCATGCGGGCGAGTTCGCGGGCAAGGCCCTGCTGGCCGTCCTGGCTCAGCATATCTTCGTAATGATCGTAGCTGCGGGTGGAATCTTCCTTCAGAATTTCCAGCACGCGGGCGGCTTCATCCCCGCCCAGCACCTCACCCCTGCCCTGATTGTTGACCGCCGACTGCGCGGCCAGATTGGCGGGGTCGGGGATGTAGAATTCGCGGTCGAGGATCGAGTAGCGCGCCGAATATTCGTTGACGTTGGCGGTGCGGTGGCGAATCCACTGGCGGGCGACGAACACTGGCAGTTTGACGTGGAATTTGACCTCGCACATCTCGAACGGGGTCGAGTGCCAGTGCCGCATGAGATAGCGGATCAGACCCTCGTCGTTCTGCACCGCCTTGGTGCCGCGACCGTAGCTGACGCGGGCGGCCTGGGTGATGGCGGCGTCGTCGCCCATGTAATCGACGACGCGAATCAGGCCGTGGTCGAGCACCGGATGGGCGACGTAGAGGTGGTTTTCCATGCCCGGCGCAACCGCACGGCGGGTGGTGTTGAGAACGGCACGGGCTTCGTCGATTTCGGACTGTTGTTCGGGGGTCAATGGCATAAGATCACCTGTAAGCCGCAAAAGCGGGGAATCGCATCTCACTATATGTTGTCAGCCGTAACAGGGAAACCGCAATATGAAGATGAAGTATCTGCATACAATGATCAGAGTCAAAGACCTCGACGCCAGCCTGCATTTCTGGCGCGACCTGATGGGGCTGAAGGAAACAAGGCGGATCGAGAATGAGGGTGGGCGGTTTACGTTGATATTCCTCGCTCCCGAGGGGCAGCCGGACTGCCCGATTGAGCTGACCTATAACTGGGATGGCGACGCGGGTTTGCCGTCAGATTCACGCCATTTCGGCCATCTGGCCTATGCGGTTGGCAATATCTATGACAAATGCGCCGAGCTGCGGAAGGCGGGCGTAGTGATCAACCGGCCGCCAAAAGACGGCAACATGGCGTTTGTGCGTTCGCCCGACAATGTGTCCATCGAGTTGTTGCAGGATGGGCCAGCATTGCCGCCGCAAGAGCCGTGGCTGAGCATGGGGAACACCGGGCATTGGTAAAAGCGCTGGCCATATTGCTGTTGACGGCAAGCCCGCTACGGGCCGAATGCGGCGTGGCTTTGGCATTGATTATTGACGTGTCGGGCTCGGTCTCGCAAGGCGAGTTTGAATTGCAGATGACCGGCACGGCGCAGGCCTTGCTGGAGCCAAGCGTGCACGATGCCCTGCTGCAAGAGCACGCGGCGCTGACGCTGATCCAGTGGAGCGGCGCGACCAAGCAGGAGATTGTTGTGCCGTGGACGATGATGGAAAGCGATGCCGATTTGGCCGGTTTTGCCGACAAATTATTGAAGGCGACGCGGGTTTGGCAGCATTATTCCACCGCCATCGGCTCGGCTTTGGCGTTTACCGGCGATTATTTCAACGAAGCCCCCGCCTGCGACAGGCGGGTGATCGACGTTTCGGGGGACGGCGAGGCGAATGAAGGCACCAACGTTGACGTAGAAAGCGATGAATTGGTGGCGCAAGGATTTGTGATCAATGCCATAGCAATCGAAGGTGCGGAGGGCGGGCTGACACGGTATTACAAACGGCACGTCATCGGCGGTCCGGGGTCGTTTGTTTTGACCGCCAGCGACTACGCCGATTACCCTCGCGCCATCCAGCGCAAGCTGATCAACGAAGTGGTCAAACCGGCGTCATGATGTGGAAAGTGATACTGGCCCTGCTGCTGCCCGCCCAGGCTCAAGCCCAGGCCTGCGGCTTGGCTTTGGCGCTGATTGTCGATGTATCGGGCTCGATCAACGACGCTGAATATGCCTTGCAAATGCAGGGTCTGGCGGATGCCATTCTTGAGTCTTCGGTGCGCGAAGCCTTGGTCGCCGAAAATGCCGCCCTGACCCTGATCGAATGGAGCGCCGGTGCGCAACAATTCGTGATCGTGCCTTGGGTGATGATGCAAGACGATGCCCAAGTCGAAGATTTCGCCCTGCAATCGCGCCTTGCCAAACGGCATTGGTCCACCTCCTACACGGCGGTTGGTTCGGCACTGCAATTCGCCGCGGAATATTTTGCTGCAGCACCCGTTTGCGAACGCCGCGTGATCGATGTTTCGGGCGACGGACCAAGCAACGATGGGCCGCGAACGTGGAAGGTGCGCGACGGTTTGGTGAATGACGGTTTTGTCATCAACGGTATCGCCATTGAGGGGGCGATGTTTGATGTAACCGGTTACTTCAACGCCAATGTCAAAGGCGGTTTTGGCAGCTTCGTTTTGACCGCCAGCAGCTACGACGACTATCCCCGCGCGATAAAACGAAAACTGATCAACGAAGTCACGAAACCGGCGTCATGATGTGGCGATTTTTGGCCCTATGTTTTGCGGCCAGCCCTGCCCCGGCCTGTGAGATTGCGTTGGTTTTGGGGGTGGACGTTTCCAACTCGATTGATGCGAGCGAATATGATTTGCAGGTGCAAGGTATGGCGCAAGCTTTCGCCGACCCGGTGATTGGTGAAGCATTGATTGCAGCGCAGGGCGCGATTGCTGTGGTGCAATGGTCGGGCACGGGTGAGCAAGAGATTTCGCTGCCTTGGATGCGGGTGCGCAGTGAGGTGGAACTGGCGCAATTAAAGGGCAGGATAGGTATGCTGGAACGGCCCTATCAAAAATCCGACACGGCGGTTGGTGAGGCTTTGGCGGTGATGGTCGATTTGCTGGCGGCTGCGCCGATTTGCGATCGCCGGGTGATCGACTTCGCCGGTGACGGCATCAACAACGCCGGGGTTTCGCCTGTGGATATTCGCGCCGTTGCGGTGGCGAATGGTATTGTTATCAATGGCTTGGGCATCGATCGGGTCGGGTTGAGTGTGACATGGTATTACCGAAATTTTGTCATCGGCGGTCGCGGCGCGTTCGTGATGACGGCGACAGGATATCGCGATTTTGCGCGGGCGATAAGGGCGAAGTTGTTAAGGGAATTGGTAAAGCCGGTGTCTTAATGGTATGTGCAAGCACCCACCCTACTTGGGTTGAAATATCGCGTAGTATTTCGTGACTTCGCCGATGTTTTCCCACGTTCCCGAAAATCCCGGCCCGACGGCGAAGGCGTCGTTCGGGCCGAACTCCGAGATATTGCCTTGTTCGTCGGTCGGCCTGATGCGGCCTGACAGGATCAGGCAGAACTCGGATTCGCTATAGGCGGCTTTAGCGATGCCCGGGCTGCCTTGCCAGATGCCGGTGAAGAACTGGCCCGATGGGTCAGTCATGGCGTTCCAAGTGGTGGATTGGCCGGAACCGACAATCACCTTGGTGGGATCGATTTGGCCGGCCTCGGCGGGAAAGGCCTTTGTTACAGCGATAACTCCATTTGCAGACATTTTGCGGCTTCCCCTTTGCAACTCATTAATTTGTCCATATATTAGAACCGTCCCGCAAGGGAATATGGTGATAAACGCGCATGTAATAGACGGATCGGACCCGGGGGCGGTACCCGGCGACTCCACCAACATCCCGCTCGTTTGGCGGCTAATGGGGTCGAAATAGGATCGACGGACGTTCAAAGATGTTTGCTTTTGCCCGGCTGGATGCCACCGTTATCGGCGCAAACTCAATAGTTGCAAACGACAACTATGCACCGGTTGCTCTTGCTGCGTAAGCAGTACGAAATACTGGAAATTAAGCCCTTGAGCTTTGCAGCTTAAGGCGGGGTTCGCAGGCACCTGGCAACAGAAGCCTGCACTTAATTTCAGCATTCCGGCGATTATTTGCCCGTTTGGTCAAGGTTCATTCATCAATTGGGGCTTACCCCTTTTGCCTGACTTGGAATCATCTATGGTAGCGATAAAGAATTCGCGGGACGGTGCTTTGAAAAACTCGATCAATTACGGCAAGTTGATGCATAATGCCATGCGCGGGCTGATGGCCGAAGTTTTGCGCGGCGTCGCCGAAAAGGGTCTGCCGGGCAAGCACCATTTCTTTATCACCTTTGACACCAAACACCCCGGTGTTGATATGAGCAACGCCCTAAGGGCGCGTTTCCCCAGCGAAATAACCGTCGTCATGCAAGACTGGTTTGACGATTTGGCGGTGATGAATGACCGTTTTCACGTGACGCTGAATTTCAGCAATGTGCGCGAACCCTTGGTGATTCCGTTTGATGCGATCAAAACTTTCGTTGACCCGTCGGTCGAATTCGGGTTGCGATTTGATGCACAGGAATCCGAGATTGTCGCCGAGGAGCCGCCCGCCAAAGAACCGGCCAAGCAAAAAGAAAAATCGGCAGTTGTCAGTTTGGACGCTTTTCGCAAGCAGTAACGCCATGATTTCCCGGAGAATTGGATGAGCAAGACCCGCAGCGAGACTGACAGTTTTGGCGCGTTGGATGTGGCGACTGATCGCTATTGGGGGGCGCAGACGCAGCGTTCAATCCTGAATTTCCCAATTGGCAGTGAGCGTCAGCCAGTGGCGGTAACGCGGGCCTTGGGGGTGATCAAGCAAGCGGCGGCGCGGGTGAATGTGGCGCAGGGGTCGCTGGATGTTGCTTTGGGTCGTGTCATTGCCGAGGCGGCGAGCGAAGTGGTTTCCGGCGCATTGGACGCGCATTTTCCGCTGGTGGTTTGGCAAACGGGGTCGGGCACGCAGACGAATATGAACGCCAACGAGGTCATTTCCAATCGCGCGATTGAAATGCTGGGCGGGGTGATGGGGTCGAAGAAACCCGTGCATCCCAACGACCATGTGAATATGGGCCAGTCTTCCAACGATTGTTACCCGACCGCCATGCACATTGCGGTTGGACGCGTGGCAACGGATGTGACTTTGCCGGGATTGCGCAAGTTGCAGGCGGCTTTGGCGGCTAAAGCGGCGGCGTTTGAGCATATTATCAAGATCGGTCGCACCCATATGATGGATGCGACGCCGCTTACTTTGGGGCAGGAATTCGGCGGTTACGCCTATCAGGTGGCGCAAGGTGTGCGCCGCGTTGAGGCAGCTTTGGCCAATATCTGGCCTTTGGCGCAAGGTGGAACGGCGGTTGGGACGGGGTTGAACACCAAACCGGGGTTTGCCGAGGCGATTGCGGCGGAGATTGCGGCGATCACCGGGCTACCGTTTGTGACCGCGCCTAACAAGTTTGAGGCTTTGGCGGCGCATGATGCCTTGGTAGAAATGTCGGGGGCGTTGAAAACTGTTGCCGCCAGTTTGTTCAAGATTGCCAATGATATTCGGCTGTTAGGGTCCGGGCCACGGTGTGGCTTGGGCGAGTTGAAATTGCCGGAGAATGAGCCGGGATCATCGATCATGCCGGGCAAGGTGAACCCGACGCAGGCCGAGGCTTTGACGATGGTTTGCGTCCAGGTGATGGGCAATGATGCAGCGGTTGGGTTTGCCGGGTCGCAGGGGCATTTTGAACTGAACGTGTTCAAGCCGGTGATGGTGTATAACGTGCTGCAAAGCTTGCAATTATTGGGCGATGCGGCGTCGGCTTTCACCGATAATTGTGTGGTTGGGATTCAGGCGGATGAAGAGCGGATTAAGAAACTGATGTGGGAAAGTCTGATGTTGGTCACCGCTTTGGCCCCGACGATTGGCTATGACAATGCCACCAAAGTGGCGAAAACGGCGCATAAAAACGGGACGACGTTGAAGGAAGAAGCCATTCGGTTGGGTCTGGTCGATGAAGCGACGTTTGATCGGGTGGTGCAGCCAAAGGATATGTTGGGGCCAAGAGGGCTGTGAGTGTCATCAATCTGAAACGGGCGCGAAAGCGGGTTTTGAAGGCGGATAAAAAGACCGCAGCCGACCGCAATGCTTTGGCGTTTGGGTTGAGCAAGGCCAAGAAAGCGGCGGTTAGCAAGGCAAATTCTTTGGATTCCAAGCTGCTTGACGGGCATAAACGTGGCGAATAATGGCCGACCCGTCAAGCATTCTTTGACGCTGAAAGGGCATCGGACCAGTGTGTCGCTGGAGGCCGAGTTTTGGGTGGCGTTCAGGGCGATTGCGAGCCGCGAGGGGCTGGCTTTGAACGAACTGGCAGCACGGATTGATGCCGAGCGGGGCGCGAATGCCGGATTGGCTTCGGCGATACGGGTGTATGTTTTGAAAGCGCTTGAGACGAAATTTTAACTTTCGCGCACGCGTGCCAGATCGTGTAAGTTATTGATAGTACTGGATATAAAAAATCATTTTAACCGAAAATTTACTTTTGGTGGGCCGTTTATGGAAAGAAAAGATACCCCCACACTATCCCTCCTCCGTAATACGGGGGAGGGGATATTTCGGGCGCTCTTTGGCGGTGCAAAAGGGTTAGGTTTGTGGGCGTTTCTCTGTAGATGGGGCACAAAATGCGCACCCTATTGCAGGTTGGTGAAAGAAGTTAATTTCGTTGGATTTCGCAGGCAATTGGTGGCGGTTTTTGGGCGGTTTTGAGGGTTTTGAGGGCAGTTTTTGGGGGTGTTGGGTGGCGCGTTAACTTTTGGCAAAATTATATTTCCCATACCCAAATTATTTGCTTGTTGCTATATGAGTATCGTTCTGGCGAGCAATTTCATTTGGGCACATGTGAACGGTTACGCTTTGCCTAGAAGTTGGGGAAGTCTTTGGCGTTTTTGCAGGCGTATATTGATGACTCCGCCGGGGAAACTGGCGACCAGCGGCTTTTCCTCGGCGGCTATATCAATACCACTGCGAATTGGGCACTGTTCTCTGATGCTTGGGCTGAAGAACTCAAAACAGCACCGCCTGTAAGTAGCTTCAAAATGGTTGAAGCCAATGCTTTGCGCGGTGAGTTTGGTGGCTGGTCAAATGATACCAAAGACGAAAAACTGCGCGGGTTAGTTCGCGTCATCCAACATTTTCGGCCCTTGTCATTCCAGTTTTCGGTGAGTCGCCAAGCATATTTCGAACACACAACGCCCAATGCTCCGCGTGGTCTAAACCCACATTTTGTAAGCACTTTCGGCGTAATAGCGATGATTTGCAATTATCTTAAATCTCAAAATATCGACACGCAAGTTGATTTCATCTTTGATGAACAGAGCGGGGTGAGCGCAGATATTGGTCTGATGTGGGAGTACATGTCAAAAAACCTGCCCAATGGCGCAAGGCGGCTCATCGCCGGAGCGCCCATTTTCAGGAACGACAAAGATACATTGCCACTTCAGGCGGCTGATATGCTTGTTTGGCACCTGCGCCGGGAGCATGAAATGGGCAGTCCGCTTTCATTGGCCGAGGAACTTCGCGCCCCGGACGGCCACATCACTACGCAGATTGAGGAAGAACACACTAGGACGTGGGGGCGTGAAATGGGACAATTACCGTACGTCGACAAGCTGAAATCCAAATCTCAGTGGCAAAAAGCTAGGGCTGAAATCGCACGGTTGCAGGCCGCAGGTTTCATCCCGCCTCACGGCACCCGACGAAAGAATTTGGCATACCAGTGTCGGGACGCAATTCTGCGCCTCATTCGGCGCCACTAGATGGTTTGTCGGTATGCGCGGCCCGAACAATTCCACCCAGAGCCCGCTCAAATCTTTCGTCGGCTTCGGTGGGGTTTAGTTCGCCAGCGTCCACCTTTTCCCGACCGGCTTTTCGGAAACGCTCCGATTGGCCCTCTGATCTTCCGGCTCTTTCTTCTTTGCCATCTTGCACCAACCGATTGATAGGTCAGACGCCAACCAACGACACCGCGTAGCGAACGACACGTTGGATGGCGATTGGCGGGCCAAGGACACCTACAGCCAAACCCCTCATCCGGCGCGTTCCGCGCTACCTTCCCCCCAGTGGGGCGAAGGAAAACGTCGGTACCTTGGCAGGGCATTTGTGCAATCCATCGGCGAAGAAAGAAGTTAATTTCGCGCGATTTCGCAGGCAATTGGTGGCGGTTTTTGGGCGGTTTTGAGGGCTTGAGGGCCGTTTTTGAGGGTGTTGGGTGGCAAGTTAACTTTTGCGCGACATTATGAGGAACGCGGGCTCAATTTCAACCATATCCCATTTTCCGAGCGCACCGTCAGATGCGCGACGGGTACGGGCACCCTGCCCCGAACAATCTCAAATCGGAATGTCCGCACCAGCATCGCCAACATCAATACACCTTCGATCATGGCGAAACCGGCTCCGGGGCAAACGCGGGCACCTTTGGAAAACGGCAGATAGGCGTCGCGCATGCAGGCGCGATTTTCCTCGCGTCCCCAACGCGCCGGATCAAAGGCATCGGGATTGGCCCAGATGCGCTCGTGGCGTTGCAGATGCCAGGGCGAGATGACGCAGAGCGAGCCGGTTTCGGCCGGACGCTCACGAAAAATCTCGGTCTTGGTAGTTTCGCGCACCATCATCGGCACCGGCGGATACAGCCGCAAAGATTCGCGAAACACATCGCGGCAGAACGCCAATTTGCCGATGTCGGAAAAGCCGGGTTTCTGCCGACCAAGAACGCGGGAAACCTCGTCCGCAAGTTTATCTTGCGTGCTTGGATCCAGCGCCAATAGATACAAAGCCCAAGCCAATGCCGACGCCGACGTCTCGTGCCCGGCCAGGAAAAACGTGGTAACCTGATCGACCATTTCGGCTTCGCTGAAGCGCTGACCAGTTTGCGGATCAGCACTGGTCATGATCTTGGTGGTCAGATCGTCAGGTGCGTCACCAGCGGCGATATGGGCGGCTCTGACGTGGATAAGCGACGCCAAGCGAGCGCGGATGGCCGCAGCCGCGACACGCGCCCTGCGCGGCCTGTAGCGCGGCACCCACCACGGCAGGCGCAACAGGTCGGGCCACGTCATCAGGGGTTGCGAGCGTTGGTAAGTTTGAAAATCTTTGAACACCGCTGCCGCTTCTCGATTGGTGATCGGGGTCGAGAACAGGGTTCGAAAAATCACATCGGCGGCGAGATGGGTCGCTTCGACTTCCATTTCGACCGGACCTTGGCTGGCAAGGGTTTTCAGCCGGGTCAATGCCGCATCACTAGCGGCGACCATGGCGGGAAACACATCGCGCAGACGACCGCCTTCAAAAGCCGGGTCGATGATACGGCGCTGCTGCTGCCAGCGCTTGCCGTTGGTGACAAAGACCGAATGACCCAACAGGCTGGCAAGGGTTTTTTGGATGATCGGCGATTTGGGAAAATCTTGCGGGCGTTCCAATAGGATTGTGTCGACCAATTTGGGGTCGTTGATGAAAAACGATTTGTAGAAAGGTGTTTTCAGTTCTGCCATCCAAGCGGCGTACAGTCTTGCCGGTTGTGAAGCAAAAATGCTTTTGCGCGCCAGTCGGATGCGGCGAAACAGCGAGGTTTTTTCAGGCCGCGACGCCGGTTTGGGTGGAATTGGGCAGGTATTCTGATCCATCACGACAGCCTAATGCGGCTTCATCTATCGGTAAACGGCGATAACGTGCGACGGTCGGTTTGAGGGGAGGAAAATTGCCCGGCAAATGCTTCGGCCAGCGTGATCGGCCCGGCGGTGATGGCGAAATAATCATAGCCATGCGGAAAATCGAAGGCGCAAAGATATTGGATATGTCGGCGAAAAAACCGCCATTTGGTCTTATACAGCGTTTCGGGCGACAGGCTTTCGGAATAGGCCGCTGATATGACTTTGGGCCAGAGTTTTTTGTCGGGCTTTGGGTCCACCCCGCTGACAGCGACCGGGTCTGACAGGGCAAAACAGGCACCGTCGCCGGGGGCGGAAATGTCGATCCATGTCAGGCGCGACTCTTGCGCCAGATTGTGCAAGGCGCGACGCAAAGGTTGTGCTTTGGGCAAGAAGGACACCATCGGAATGACTTGACCAAGCGTGAGCAGCGAAAGTTTCTGCTTCGGGTTGGTTTGGGCCAGAATTTCATCGGCGATGTTTGCCGCCAGATGTGCGCCCGAGGAATGGCCGACGATGAGAACCTCGTCAAAATCTTGCTCCAAGGCGAGGCGGATTTGCTGGGTGAAACTGGCTACGCGTTGCGCCAGCGCATCGGGCAGTTTGCCGCCGTTTTTGGCGGAGAAAATGTAATCCAGCGCCAAGTAATAGGCAAAAAGCGGGCCATCGTTGCGGCGAAACAATACGAGAATGGACAGTGTTAGGGTGAGGCCGATTACCAACGCCGCCGCGAAGGGGACGCCGGGGATGGATTGGGCGAAGTGCCGGAGGAATCGACCAGCCAAGGCCGCCAGCGCCAGTTGGCTGGACAACATGGCGACCGGATAAAGCGCGGCAATCATTGGCTGCGGGCGCAAGCGAAGCAATCGCCACAAAACGCCGGTGCGGATGTAATAGCCAAGCGTCAGGAACATCTGCAGATAGGTTTGAAAAATGCCAATCCGCATCGAATCCTGCACGATGTCGTTCCATTTGAGGAACTCGATCTGGCTGATCACGGTCTGGTCGTTGTGGAAATAGCGGGTGGTCCAGCCATAACCTTTGGCCCCGGAGCGACCGGCGACGTCAAGGTCATAGCCGCTGATTTTCGCCTGTTTTTCGCCCTCGCTGCGATAGAGTTCGCGGTAGCGGCGCGACGGGATCGGGTCGTAACCGGGGATGTAGAAGGCGATGCGACGATGCACCGTTTGCGGCGGAATTTCTGCTTCGGGCGCGGGCGTGTTCATCGGGCCTGTTAGCCGATATTGGCCAGTTTTGGGAAGGTCGCTTGTAACCAAAAGGCGAAGGTGGTGAAAACGCCGGTGACCATCATCGCGCCAACCAATACCAGCGTGAGCCCCATTGCCTGTTCGATGCGGTGCATGTGACGCTTGAAGATTGTCAGGTACGCCGTTGATTTGTCAAGAAATGCGGCAACAATCAGGAACGGCAGACCCAAGCCGAGGGCATAGGTTGTGAGCAGCAGCGCGCCGCGCGGCAACGACGATTCCTGTGCCGCCATTGCCAGAACCGCCCCCAGCACCGGGCCAAGGCAGGGCGACCAGCCAAAGGCGAAGGCGAGGCCAAGTACATAGGCACCTACCGCAGTGCCGGCTTGGTCATTGGCGTTGAACCTTGCGTCGCGGTTGAGCAGGGGAATGCGCAGGATGTTTAGGAAATGCAGGCCGAAAACCATGATGACCAGGCCGGAGAGAATGGCCATTTGCCGTTGATATTGCTGGAATATCTGTCCTGCGGAGGCGGCGATCAAGCCAAGGATCAGGAATACCGTTGAAAGACCCAGCACGAAGAAGACCGCGACAAGCATGGTCGATTTTCGAGTTCTGGTGTTGGACGCTGCACCCAGCGACGACCCGGCCATGAAGGCGATATAGGGTGGCACAATGGGCAGCACGCAGGGGCTTAGGAAGCTTAGGACCCCGGCGGCGAGCGCAATAAACATTGCCAGACCAAGCGAGGCGTCGATGATATCTGTTCCGAACATTGGCCCGCCCGCGTTGCAATCGTGTCTGCTTAGCGGTTGCGATGGCGAAGGTCACGGGGAGAGCGAAGAAATCACATGGACTTGTTTGCCAGGCATTGTTAACGCACGCAAATGGGATGGGACGACGAAGTTGATGCGCGGGGCCTGTTGTGCCCGCTGCCGGTGTTGAAGGCGCGAAAGCGGCTGTTGGCGATGCAGGCGGGCCAAGTTTTGCGGGTTTTGGCCGATGATCCCGCTGCAATCATCGATTTCCCGCATTTCTGTCACGAACAGGGCCACGAATTGGTTTCGGCGCAGGCGGGGAAATACTTGTTGCGCAAAGGCGTTGCTTGAAGGCGCAACGTCATTATAGTCGCGCCTGATTTTGGAGTGTGCGATGGACTGGGACAAGCTGCGAATTTTTCATGCGGTCGCCGATGCCGGTAGCCTGACCCATGCGGGCGATTCGCTGTTTCTCAGCCAATCCGCCGTCAGTCGACAAATACGCGGGCTGGAAGAAAGTCTGAACGTGGTTTTGTTCCACCGGCATGCGCGCGGGTTGATTTTGACCGAACAGGGCGAGTTACTGTTTGAGGCGACGAAATCCATTTCCAAAAAGCTGGACGCCGCCGAGGCGCGGCTGCGCGATAGCAAGGACGAGGTGTTCGGCGACTTGCGGGTGACGACGACCTTGGGCTTTGGCACCTTGTGGCTGGCACCGCGATTACCGCGATTGTACGAGCTGTATCCGCATTTGAAGATTGACCTGATTCTGGAAGAGCGGGTGCTGGATTTGCCGATGCGCGAGGCGGATGTGGCGATACGGATGAAAGAGCCAAGTCAGGCCGATTTGGTGCGGCGCAGGTTGATGGAGGTGAAGATCAAGTTGTTCGCCTCAAAGGATTATTTGGCCAAGAACGGCACGCCATCGACGGCGGAAGACATGGCGAAACATCGGATCATCACCCAAAGGCCAACCGACCCGCAAGTGACGGCGGGGGCGGAGTTTGTGGCGCAGTTTGTTTCAGCCGAACGCATGTCGCATCTGACGGTGAACAATTATTTTGGGATTCTGCAGGCGGCTTTGCATGGGTTGGGCGTGGGTGCCCTGCCCGATTATTCGGCCAGCGAATTTCCCGATCTGGTCAATGTGCTGCCCGATATGGAAAGTCGGCCGATACCGGTTTATCTGGCCTATCCCGAAGAGTTGCGCCATTCCAAACGGGTCGCGGCATTCAGGGATTTCGTGCTGGCCGAGATAGCGGATTATCGCAAGGGACTGCGCGCAGAAAGCGAAATTTCTTCATAATTTGAACATTATTTGCCTGTAGCTATGCGTGCAGGTGATAGCGGTTATGCGGCGCGAATCGGTCATTTATTATTGAACGGTTCACCTGCCTTCCCTATATCCCCTCTCGAAGCTGGTCGGCCGTTCGCGGCTTTGATGCAGCTTCATCCTCCCTGTTGGACTTGGGCCGAGCTTTGCTCGGCCTTTTTTTGGTCAGGCCGCGAAACTATGCGCCAGCCACATGAGTACGGCAATCAGGGCGAACTGAATGGTCGATGATGTCGCCTCGACCTGCATCCATTTCCGGGTCGAAGGCATTTTCAGTTCGCCTGCCAGCGCCAGCACCATATAGGAACCAAGGAACAGCCCAAAAGCTGCCGCAGTGACAATGGCACCGATCAATCCGTTTTCGGGATACATCCGGTCATAGGCCAGCGACAGGATCACCGCCTGCACCAGCATCGACAACACACCCCATTGCGCGAGTGGCTTTTCGCGGTAGATGCCGATTTCTTCGTAATGGGCTTTGTTGACGCGGAAATGCGATAGGCCCTGCACCAACACTGTGGCCAGGATATAGCCAACGACAGTCAAGAGATGAGCCAGCATGGTACCCTCGCGTTTCGGATTTCGGTCAAGTTTGACCGATTAAACCCGAAACGCGCAATTGTGCCACCCTTTCTTTTGACTTTGCCGCCGTCACATCAGGAAATATTGCGCCAAGATCGCCAGTGCCGCCGCGACGGTAACCACATGCGTGCCAACAGCGCCGGTGACGCGCAGTTTCCCGAGCGGATTCGCTTCGGTTATGCCCATTGGGTGAACCAGCCGCGATGCCAGCAAGATGACGCCCAAAGCGTGCACCCACATCGCGGGCAAGCCGCCAGCTTCGGCCAATGCCATAACGATGATGGCGATTGGAACGTTTTCGGCAAAATTGGCGTGTCGGCGAATGATGACTGAAAGGGCGAGGCTGCCGCCGTCGCCCAGAGGTGTCTTGACCTTGCCGCGTGTGATACTGACGATGTTGCCTAAGATGACAAAATAGACGCCCAAAGTCGCCGCATAGAATGCCGTAATTTGCATGGTCATTTCAGTCTCCCATTGGTTTCTTGTGCTGAAGTCGAATGGGATCGGCGGATTTCGACAAATCGACGAAAATTAGGTAAACTTTTGCGTCCAGACCTTTCGCTGGACCGACCCTTCCCCTAAGAACCGGCCAAACCGTATGGGGGCACCTGTGTTGGAACCAGAGATCACGCCGGAACTGGTTGCCAGTCATGGGCTGAAACCCGACGAGTATCAGCGCATTTTGGAGCTGATCGGGCGGGTGCCGTCGTACACCGAACTGGGCATCTTTTCGGCAATGTGGAACGAGCATTGTTCGTATAAATCTTCGAAAAAATGGCTGCGCACGCTGCCAACAACTGGAACGCAAGTGATTTGCGGGCCGGGTGAGAATGCCGGGGTGGTCGATATTGGCGACGGGCAGGCGCTGGTGTTCAAAATGGAGAGCCACAATCACCCGTCGTATATCGAGCCCTATCAGGGGGCGGCGACCGGGGTTGGTGGCATTTTGCGCGACGTGTTCACCATGGGCGCAAGGCCGATTGCGGCGATGAATTCCCTGAGTTTTGGTTCGCCGTCGCATCCCAAAACCAAGTCCTTAGTGGCGGGCGTAGTTCACGGCGTCGGCGGCTATGGCAATTGTTTTGGCGTGCCCAATGTAGCGGGCGAAGTGCGGTTTCACGCCAGTTATAACGGCAATTGTCTGGTCAATGCTTTTGCCGCCGGATTGGCCGATGCCGACAAGATTTTCTATTCGGCGGCGTCGGGCGTGAGGATGCCGGTGGTTTATCTGGGGGCCAAGACCGGGCGCGACGGGGTTGGCGGCGCGACGATGGCCTCGTCGGAATTTGACGCCGGGATCGAGGAGAAACGGCCGACGGTGCAGGTCGGTGACCCGTTTACCGAAAAGCGGTTGATGGAAGCCTGTCTGGAGCTGATGGCGACCGGCGCGGTGATTTCAATTCAGGATATGGGGGCGGCCGGGTTGACCTGTTCGGCTGTCGAGATGGGCGACAAGGGCGGTTTGGGCGTGCGGCTGGATTTGGAAAAAGTGCCGGTGCGCGAGACCAATATGACGGCCTATGAGATGATGCTTTCGGAATCGCAGGAACGCATGTTGATGGTGCTGCGACCCGAGAAAGAGGCGGTGGCCAAGGCGGTATTTGACAAGTGGGATCTGGACTTTGCCATTGTCGGCGAAACCATTGCCGAGGATCGGTTTCTGATCTGCCTGAACGGGGCCGTGAAAGCTGATCTGCCGCTGAAATCTTTGTGTGGATCGGCACCGGAATATGACCGTCCCTGGGTGCCAACGCCGCCTGCAAAACCGACGCCAAATGTGCCGGCGATTGATATGGGGACGGCGTTGTTGGCCTTGATGGGAAGCGCCAATTATTCGTCGCGCCGCTGGGTGTGGGAACAATACGATTACACCGTCATGGCCGACACAGTGGTTGTGCCGGGGTCGGATGCTGGCGTGGTGCGGGTGCATGGATCAAAGAAGGCGCTGGCGTTTACGTCGGATGTGACGCCGCGGTATTGCAAGGCTAACCCGGTAGAAGGTGGCAAACAGGCGGTGGCCGAGGCCTATCGCAATTTGTGCGCAACTGGGGCCAAGCCATTGGCGGCGACGGATAATCTCAACTTCGGCAACCCGGAAAAGCCCGAGATCATGGGGCAGTTTGTTGGCTGCATTCAGGGCATTGGGGAGGCTTGTTTGGCTTTGGATATGCCGATCGTTTCGGGCAATGTCAGCTTGTATAACGAGACGGATGGGCGGGCGATACTACCGACGCCAACGATTGGGGCGGTCGGCTTGCTGGCGGATTTGTCTGAGGTGATCCGCATGGCGGGTCGTATCGGCGAGACGTTGCTTTTGGTCGGGGAAACTTTCGGGCATTTGGGGCAGTCGGCGTTGTTGGCGGAGTGCTTTGGTTTGGAACAGGGTGACGCGCCGCCGGTTGATTTGGTGGCGGAGCGAAAGCACGGCGAGTTTGTGCGCTCGCTGCGCGGGTTGATTTCTGGCGCGCATGACATTGGTGACGGCGGGCTGGCGGTGGCAGCGGCAGAAATGGCGCTGGCGGGTGATGTGGGCGTGGCGGTTGATGGCGAAGACACCGGCTGGTTTTATGGCGAGGATCAGGGGCGGTATTTGTTGTCCAGTTCTAACGCCGAAGCCGTGATGGAACGGGCGCGGCTGGCAGGCGTTCCGGTCATGATTGTCGGCGAATTTGGCGACGACGTGGTGCGCATTGGCCCCGCCGTTGTGCCTTTGGCGCAATTGCGCGAGGTCCACGAAGGCGGTTTGAAACGCGCCCTTTGAAACGTTGAATTAACCTTCAATCGCTAGGCTTTCGATGCCGCACAAACGGCGGCACCGGGAGGTGATGAAACTGAAACCAAAGGCTTTCCGGCTGCTGGCAATTGTCTTGATGATTCTCGGATTGTTGTTGACGATCCTGCAACTGGTTCTGGGGCATGGCTCTGGATAAAAGAGAAGCCCGCGAGCAACACCTCGCGGGCCTCGGTATCTGGGAGGTGAAGTCCCAAAGGCTTGTGATCTCTCTATATCGCAAATTCGTTCATTTTTCAAGAATTCTGCTGAGTGGAAATTGTATACAATTTTAGCGATCAGCCCGACCTTGCGAATATCTGCCTTCCATCCTAAATCTAGGGGGAACGCGCCGCCGGAGACTGGAATGACAATGCAAGCCCAGCAGATTGAGGATTTGATCCGCGCGGCATTCCCGTCGGCGAAAATCGAGATCGATGATTTGGCGGGTGACGGCAACCATTATGCGGCGACGGTGATTGCCGAAGAATTTCGCGGCCTGAACCGGGTGAAGCAGCACCAGATGGTTTATGCAGCCTTGAACGGAAAAATGGATGGGCCAGCGGGCGAATTGCACGCGCTGGCTTTGACGACGAAAGCACCGGAGTAAAGACATGACCAACCCAACCCATGACGCGATCAAGGCCGATGTGGAAGCCAACGATGTTGTGCTGTTCATGAAAGGCACGTCGCAGATGCCGCAATGCGGGTTTTCCTCGCGGGTTGCGGGGGTGCTGAACTACATGGGCGTGGCGTTCAAGGATGTGAATGTTTTGGCCGATCCGGCGATACGCGACGGGATCAAGGAATATTCCGATTGGCCGACGATCCCGCAGCTTTATGTCAAAGGCGAGTTTATCGGCGGTTGCGACATCGTCACCGAAATGACCCTGTCGGGCGAGTTGGACCAGTTGTTCGAGGCAAGCGGCGTCGGCTATGACAAAGCTGCGGCAGAC
>JANOQZ010000012.1:0-45708 GCA_031415055.1 Oceanomicrobium sp.
CGTGTGCCGTCTTCCTTGGCGGTTGCGCCCGTGCCATTGGATCACGACAATTGTCCTGACGGGCAACTGCTGAACCTTGCGCACGAAGCTTGGGATTTGGCGCTGAAACTGGGCGAGAAATACGGCTATCGCAACGCGCAATCGACGGTGATTGCCCCGACTGGCACCATTGGTCTGGTGATGGATTGCGACACGACCGGGATCGAGCCGGATTTTGCCTTGGTCAAATTCAAGAAACTGGCGGGCGGTGGTTATTTCAAAATCATCAACGGCTCGGTTCCGGGGGCTTTGGAAAAACTTGGGTATTCTTCGTCGCAGATCGAAGAAATTGTCGCCCATGCAGTTGGGCATGGCAGTTTGGGCAATGCGCCGGGGATCAATCACACTTCGCTAATTGGACACGGGTTTGGTGCCGCCGAGATAGAGAAGATCGAAAGCGCTTTGCCTTCGGCTTTTGACATCAAATTTGTGTTCAACCAATGGACTTTGGGAGCGGATTTCTGCACCGGCACTTTGGGTATTCCCGAAGCAAAACTGAACGATCCGGCGTTCGATTTGTTGCGCCATCTGGGTTTCAGCAAAGGCCAGATTGACGCCGCCAACTTGCATGTCTGCGGGACAATGACGTTGGAAGGTGCGCCGTTCTTGAAAGACGAGCATCTGAGTGTATTCGATTGCGCCAATCCTTGCGGCAAGACCGGCAAGCGGTTCTTGTCGGTGGAAAGCCACATCCGCATGATGGCGGCGGCGCAGTCGTTTATCTCGGGGGCGATTTCCAAGACGATCAACATGCCTAATGATGCCTCGATTGAGGATTGCAAGGCGGCCTATGAGTTGAGCTGGTCGTTGGGGGTCAAGGCCAACGCTTTGTATCGCGATGGATCAAAACTTTCCCAGCCTTTGTCGTCGTCGCTGATTGAGGATGACGAAGATTTCGAAGAAACGCTGGTTGCGGCGGCATCGGGTGACCGGGCGATGATCATTGCCGAGAAGCTGGTCGAAAAGATCATCATCAAGGAAGTTGCCGCCGGTCGGGCACGGTTGCCGGAACGGCGCAAGGGCTATACGCAAAAGGCCATCGTTGGCGGGCACAAGGTTTACCTGCGCACCGGCGAATATAAAGACGGGGCTTTGGGTGAAATTTTCATCGATATGCACAAGGAAGGCGCGGCTTTCCGGGCGATGATGAACAATTTCGCCATCGCGGTTTCGGTGGGCCTGCAATATGGGGTGCCGCTGGAGGAGTTTGTCGAGGCCTTCACCTTCACACGGTTTGAACCCGCCGGAATGGTGCAGGGGAATGACTCGATCAAGAACGCAACATCGATCTTGGATTACATTTTCCGCGAATTGGCGGTGTCTTATCTGGACCGCACCGACTTGGCCCATATCAAACCACAGGGCGAGGCGTTTGACGAGATTGGCCGCGGCGATGCGGAAAGCAAGCGCAATATCGCTGAGCCCAGCAATTTGGCCGTGACGAATTCGATGACCATGCTGGAAAAGATCAAGCACGTGTCCTCGTCGGGCTATCTGCGCAAGCGTCTGCCGCAGGAATTGCTGGTGTTGCAAGGCGGGGCGGCGACGGCTTTGGCTTTGGATGCGATGCAAGGCATCGAGGGTTACGGCCTGAATGTTGAGGTGACCGGGACCAGCAGCGTCACCGTGTTGGACCATCGAACCAAGGCGAAAATGCAGGGGTATGAAGGTGATCCTTGCGGCGAGTGCGGCAACTTCACCCTCGTGCGCAACGGCACTTGCATGAAGTGCAACACCTGTGGGGGGACTTCGGGGTGTAGTTGAGGAAATTCACGAACCGGGTGCCTCAGTGGTGGGGACTATAGGGCACCCTCAGCGTTCAGGCCGCAGGCAAAAAACCGAGCAGCGAAACAATCGAGCCTGAAATGCGAAACTGGGGGCGGGAAACCGCCCCCATCTTTTTTTGGGTTTCGCGCACGCGTGCCAGATCGTGTAAAGAATTGATATTGTTGGTAAAAAAAATTGAAATTAACCAAAAATTAGGGAGTTTGCACCGGCAAAAGATGCCCCCACCCTAACCCACCTCCGCGAGCGAGGGATTGGATAAGTGGTGGTTGCAGCGAAGGTTAATGGGCAAAACCATGCGCGAAAATGGGCCGAAATCGCGGGTAAAACGGCGGTTTTTGCGGGTTTGGTGACGGTTTTTAGGGGCGTGGTTGGTGAAAGGTTAACGTTGGGTGCGGGCGGATTGGCGGTCGGTCAATCGAGCAACTGCATCCCGGCAATTTTAGCGGCACGTTTGTCAAAAGTCAGGGTGTAGGCGGCGCCTTTCTGGCGGGCGGCTATTGCGATGAGTTGGCCGGCAAAGTCGTGGCCTTGGGCACGCGTGCCTTCCAGTGCCAACGCAATTTGCGAGTCGTTCTCAAAGACAATGCGGCTGGCGCGCAAAAGGTTGTGCAGCAGTTCGGCAACTTGGCGGCGCGGGATTTTGTACGCGCGTTCCAGCACCCAAAACAATTCAACAGCTACTTCGCGGGCGACAAAGGCCGGATCGTCGGCTGTGCATGTGTTGATGGCCTTGGCAGCAAGGTCACCTTGCACTGAATCGTCTTGAATAAGGAAACGCGCGAGGACGTTGGTATCCAAGGCGATCAAGTCCGCGACCGTTCGGTGACTGCGGCGGTAATTGCCGCGTCCATTTCTTCTATCGTTTTGGCCTTCATGCCGGGTTGATGCAGGACGCCGAAGAAATCCATGATGTCGGGCGCTTTTGACAGCCACACTTTGCCTTGGTGGATTTCGTAACAAACCTGTGCGCCGGGCTGCAAGTCGAGCGCGTCGCGGACTTGCCGAGGCAAGGTGGTTTGGCCTTTGGCGGTAAGTGTGGAATGGATCATTGTTTGTTCCAGATTGTAAGGCAGTTATGATAGCGCATTACAATATGGGTGAAGTAAGGCGAATTGTCCAGATGGGCGTGCAATGATGGGTGAAATCAACCAACCGACTTTGGCAAACCCCGCGAGATTGCGGCGACGCCGGTGCGTGCCACGTCCAGCAGACCCAAGGGGCGCATCAGGTCGATGAAGGCGTCGATTTTTTCGGGCATGCCGGTGAGCTCGAAGACGAAGCTTTCGAGGGTGGAATCGACGACTTTGGCGCGGAACACTTCGGAGGTGCTCAGCGCCTCGACGCGTTTATCGCCCTTGCCCGCGACTTTGATCAGCGCCAGTTCGCGTTGCACCGAGGGGCCCTCGACGGTCAGGTCGTGGACGTCGTGGACCGGGACCATACGCAAAAGCTGGTTCTTGATCTGCTCGATCACTGCCGGGGTGCCGTTGGTGACGACGGTGATGCGCGAGAGGTGGCTTTTATGGTCAGTCTCGGCCACTGTGAGACTGTCGATATTGTAGCCGCGACCGGAAAACAGGCCGATGACACGGGCCAGCACGCCGGATTCGTTGTCGACCAGAACGGCCAGCGTGTGGGTTTCCTTCACGTCGCTGAGCGTGCTGTTGAGGTTATACGCGGAATGGCTGGTTGAGCCTTTTTTGAGGTGCAGGGCGTTCATGGTTGGCTTTCGATTCGGGTTTCTCAGGATGCCTTGCGGGCATTTTCGTCCAGCTTGTCGGCCAGCCACATTTTTATCAGCGCCTGCCGGGTGACGCCGCGGCGCTGCGCTTCGGCGTCGAGTTGTTTGACCATTAACGGCGGGAAATCGACGTTGACGCGGCGTGCGCGCGGTGGGTCCATCAGACCCTTCGATCGGTCGATGAACTGGTCAATTTCGTCGCTGCCGTCATCGAACAGGCGGTCGAATTCTTCGGCCGAAATCGTCTTGCTGCCGTCAAGGCTCGTGATCGTGTTGGTCTTGGTCTCGAGTTTTCCGTCCATAGTCCTCGATCTCCTGCTTGCGCGAACGGCGCACCGAAATTAGCCTTATGTTTTCACCGCGAATGGTGAATATAGCAGTCCAAAAACGTCCTTCGACCAATTGCACCCGCTCGAAGCGCAGTTCGCTGCTGAAGGGCAGGGGTGTGATTACACCCCAGACATTCCACAAAACCTGTGCCTCGACAAAGTCGATGCCATGCTTGTCGGCATTGGCGGCGCTTTTCTCGGGGTCGAACTCGAATTCTTTATCCATTATGGTTGCAAAACTATACCATTTCAACCCTAAACCAGCACCGATCCCTTGGAATCGATGACACCCTGCGTTTGGGCATCACCCAGCAGCATGTCGTTATGCGCTTTGCCCGAGGGGATCATGGGGAAGCAGTTTTCGTGTTTTTCGACGCGGCAGTCGAAAATGACGGGACCGTCATAGGCGAGCATTTCCTTGATCGCGTCGTCCAAATCCGCCGGATTGTCGCAGCGGATGCCTTTGCCGCCAAAGGCTTCGGCCAGTTTGACGAAATCGGGCAGGGCTTCGGACCATGAATGGCTGTAGCGCTCGCCATGCAGCAATTCCTGCCACTGCCGCACCATGCCAAGGCGTTCGTTGTTGATAATGAACTGTTTGACCGGCAGGCGGTATTGCACCGCCGTGCCCATTTCCTGCATGTTCATCAGCCAAGACGCTTCGCCGGCGACGTTTATGACCAGCGAATTGGGGTGCGCTACTTGCACGCCATTGGACGATGGCAGGCCGTAGCCCATGGTGCCAAGGCCACCTGAGGTCATCCAGCGGTGGGGTTCTTCAAACCCCAGATACTGCGCCGCCCACATCTGATGCTGGCCAACTTCGGTGCAGATATAGCGGTCGAGGTGTTTGGTCAGGGCTTCGAGCCGTTCCAGCGCGTATTGCGGTTTGATGGTCTTGGTCGAGTTCTTGTAGCTCAGGCATTTTTTTGCCCGCCAGTGGTTGATCTCATCCCACCAGCTGGCGACCTCCATCGAAGCGGTTTTCTTGCCGCGCTCTTTCCACAGCTTCAGTATGTCGCCCAGAACATTGGCGATGTCGCCGACGATGGGCACATCGACGCGGATGTTCTTGTTGATCGAGGAGGGGTCGATGTCGATGTGGATCTTGAACGAGCCGGGGCTGAAGGCATCAAGCCGCCCGGTGATACGGTCATCAAACCTGGCACCGATGCAGATCATGACGTCGCAATCGTGCATGGCCCAGTTGGCTTCGTAGGTGCCGTGCATGCCGAGCATGCCGATCCAGTTCTTGCCGGAAGCTGGGTATGCCCCAAGGCCCATCAGGGTCGAGGTGATGGGGAAATTGGTGGCGGCGACCAGTTCGCGCAGCAGTTGGCTGGCGGCAAGGCCGGAATTGATGACGCCGCCGCCGGAATAGAGGATGGGTTTCTTGGCGCGTTCCAGTGCTTCAACCGCGCGCAGAATTGCCTCGGCACTGCCTTTGACTTGTGGCTGGTAACGATATTCGGCGGCTGGCTTGGGCGCATGATAGGTGCCGGTGGCAAATTGCACGTCCTTGGGGATGTCTACCAGTACCGGACCGGGGCGGCCGTGGGTGGCGACGTGGAAGGCTTGGTGGATGGTTTCGGCGAGGATGTTGGTGTCCTTGACCAGCCAGTTATGCTTGGTGCAGGGCCGGGTGATGCCGACGGTATCGGCCTCTTGAAAGGCGTCGTTGCCGATCATGAAGGTCGGCACTTGGCCGGTCAGAACGATGATCGGGATCGAGTCCATCAAAGCGTCGGTCATGCCGGTGACGGCGTTGGTAGCACCCGGGCCGGATGTGACGAGGACCACGCCGGGCCGGCCAGTTGAGCGGGCGTAGCCTTCGGCGGCATGGGTCGCACCCTGTTCGTGGCGGACCAGGATGTGACGGATGTCGTTTTGCTGGAAGATCTCGTCATAGATCGGCAGAACCGCACCGCCGGGATAGCCGAAAACGGTATCAACGCCTTGGTCTTTCAGGGCTTGAACGACGATTTGCGCTCCGGTCATTTGGCGGGTCATTTCGGTCTCCGATTTGGGCCGTGTCGGGCATAAAAAAACCCCCGGTTTGGGGGCATGGCGTTTGAACCGAAGGCGGATGTCAGGGCATCCGTCGGGTCAAACGCTGATTTAGCACGACAAGGGTTTTAGACATTCCACATTCCTCAAGTTGGCGCTGTTTTAGGCAGCGATTCGGGGCAGGTCAATTGGGATTTGGATAATTTTATTGCGACTGGCGAAGAATTTTGTAATTTTATTGCGATATTGGGCCAATTTTTGGCGTTTTCGCAAAGATTATGGGAATGATGGCAGGTGAATCGCTGCGACCTGCGCCGAAATTGGGTCGGAGGCGAGCGGATGCGTTTGGCGCGGCTCAAGGTCGCTTTCCTGCAGGATTTGCCAGTTGCCTGCGCGATAAATCTCGATTGGGCGATAGCGGATTTTGTAATCCATCTTGGCGCTGCCGGGCACCCAATAGCCAAGATAGACATAGTTCATGCCGGCCTCGCGGGCGAGGCGGATATGATCGAGGATCATGTAGGTGCCCAAGCTATGCCGCGCGAGGTTGGGGTCAAAGAACGAATAGACCAGTGACAGGCCGTCGCTGAGAACATCGGTCAGGCAGACGGCGACAAGTTCGCGTTTGCCGCGCGCATTTGGATCGGGGCGGTAGTATTCGACGATGCGCGAGCGGACCGGGGTTTCCTCGATCATCGCGGCATATTCGAAAATGTCCATCTGCGCCATGCCGCCGTCGGAGTGGCGGCTGTCGAGATAGCGGCGGAACAAGTCAAACTGATCTTCGGTTGCCCAAGGGGCGGCAGCTTCACGCGTGAGGTCGGAATTCTTTTCGAGGATGCGGCGTTGCGAGCGCGAGGGTTGGAAGGTGGCCACCGGCACCCGCGCCGACATGCAGGCGCTGCAATCGGCGCAAGACGGGCGGTACAGCACGTTTTGCGAGCGGCGAAACCCTTGATGCGACAGGGTGTCGTTCAGTTTGTTGGCGCTGCTGCCGTGCAAGGCGGTGAACAATTTACGTTCAACCCGCCCCTCCAGATAGGGGCAGGGTTGCGGGGCCGTCACATAGAATTGCGGCGCGAAGGGTAGAGAGTGGCGCATGGGCCCCGGTTTCGCGTTAGGAAATCTTAACGCAATCGTGGCACACAAGTGTTAGCAATTCTACAATAATGGTCATACGGGCCGATTGATTGCGGTTGACCCCAGCAGCATGTCGGGCAGACCTTGGCCTTTGGGCGTCGTCAACATCAGGATGATTGAGACGACTTGGCCAATGACCGACGTCAGGCAGACCGTGAACAGGAATGTGTGGGCCAAGGCTTGGCCAGAAGAAAATTTCTGACCCAGACGGTCGCGGAATTCGATGCCGGTCATGCGCATGCCGGGCGTGGAAGATCGGTGCGCAGTCGTGTTCCAACGGTAGAAAAAGCTGACCACTGTCACGACCAGCGGGAAGAACCAGAACAGAATCCCAAGCGTGAAAATCGAAATGATGACGCTGATGATACCGATGAAAATGGTGTCAAAAACCCAAGCGACCAGCCGACGTGTGGGCACGCCTTGGTAAAACTGCCGGTCGAGTTGCGGGTGCGGCAGGCCGTCTGCTTGATAATAGCCGGCAAATCCTTCGGTCATTGTTGTCCCCTGTTGGTATGCGTCCCCTCGTTCAAGCGAAGGGACGCGTTGTTGGTTTTAGGCGGGCAGGGCGCCCGACATATCTTCGGGTTTGTCGTTTGAACGTGTCACGTCATCGCGGCGCTGGTTCATGAACATGTCGAATTCCGACTGGTCCTTGGCCGTGCGCAGGCGGTGCATGAAGGAGTGGAAGGCCGATTGTTCGTCTTCCAGGCGTTTCATGGTTTCGTCGCGATAGGTATCAAACACCGTGTTTCCCGACGTTTTGTGGAAAGCGTGACGGAAAGCGCGGTCAGCGTGGTGGGAAGAACGGCACATGCGATTGCTCCAGATCATGTAAAAGAGAAGGGCGAGGCCGATTGGCCAGATGAAGATGAAGGCGAGGATCATCGCCGCCAACCAAGCCATAGGACCGCGTTCGTCGAGCCAGCCCTTCACCCGGCCCAGCGCATTAGTGACAGCGTGCATTTCAAGGTTCCCTCTGTTGTTTAGGATGTTAATGTTATTCACATTTACATAAATAAGGGGAGGGAAGTGGGGTTCAAGGGTGAGGGGGAAAGATTTTTTTGGAGAGAGGATTTGGGTGTGGGCGACACGGACAAATGGGTTCGGGGAAGATGGTTGCGGCAAGCGAATTTGGCAGGCTGAGATTCAGTTTTGGTTGGGGTGCGACGGTAGGGTGCGTGATTTCAGGCACCATTTCAAAGGGTTGAGTGTTGTTGGCGGGCCCGGCGGTGCGTGCGAGCACGCACCCTACGGTCGGAAAAGCCACTCCACCCCGGCAATCGCCAGACAAATCGCAACGACACCCAGCACCAATTTCACCCGGCTGATCGACGGCGGGTTTTGGGCGTAGCGTTTCATGCGCAGGAGGTGGTGGAAGTTCATGCTTCCGTGAACCTTACCGCTCCGATATAGGGAAGGTTGCGGTTGCGCTGGGCGTAATCGATGCCGTAGCCGACCACAAACGTGTCGGGGATTTCGAAGCCGGTCCAGTCGGCTTTGACCTTTTGTTCGCGGCGCGAGGGTTTGTCGAGCAGGGCGCAGGTTTTCAGGCGTTTGGGGTGGCGGGTGCGCAGGATGTCAAGCACATGGCGCAATGTGTGGCCGGTGTCGATGATGTCTTCGACCACCAGCACGTCGCGGCCATCGATCTCGCCGCGCAGGTCTTTGAGGATGCGGACTTCGCGCGAGGATTCGGTGGAATTGCCGTAGCTGGAGACCTCGAGGAAATCGACTTCGACCGGCAGGTCAAGTTCGCGCACCAGATCGGCGATGAAAACGAACGAGCCGCGCAGCAGGCCGACGACGATCAGCTTGTCGGTGCCTTTGAAGGCGGCGGCGATTTCCTTGGCCAAGGCTTCCACCCGCGCGGTGATGGTCTTGGCCGAGATCAGTTCGTCGATGACATAGGTGGCGTGCGGCATGGGCGGGTTCCATTGGACAGTGAGGAGTGTATGTCGTCTGGCGGTGTCGATCAACGCCGGGTGGCATAGGTCAGAATGATGACGCCGTTGGCAAACCGGCGTTCAGCAATCAAGTCCAGATTGATCTGCACCCCATCGGGGAAAAACCGCTTGCCGCCGCCGACCAGCACCGGGCAGACGATGACTTGGAATTCATCCACCAAACCCGCCTTGATCGCCTGCGCGGCCAGGTTTGGACCGTCAACCGTAATGTCGGCTTTCGCACTGGCTTTCAGCCGTCGGATTGCATCTGCATCGAAGCGTCTTTCGATCCGCGTCCGGGCGCTGCGCGGTTCCGTAAGGGTTGTTGAATAGACTATCTTCTCGGCAGCTTGCCAAATGCGAGCAAAGTCGAGGATGAACTGTGGTTGGTTGGGGGCCAAATGCGCGGTTTCCCAAAACACCATGGTTTCATACATTTTACGACCACAAAGATACGTGCCAACCGACGACGCCATCTGGTTGAAATAGGAATGCAACTCTTCGCTTTCCGGGGCGCCCCAGCCAAATTGACCGTTGGCGTCCTCGGTATAGCCATCCAGCGAGGTGAGCATCGAGTAGATCAGTTTCGCCATAATCTGCGCCTGTCATGGACTACGACGTCAATTCGTAAGCCCTTTCGCCATGGGCTGACAAGTCGAGACCGTTGGTTTCAACTTCGGGCGACACGCGGAAACCGGTGATGGCGGCGGTGGCTTTGATAAGGATTGCGGTGACGATGACAGTGAAAGTGCCGACGATGATCAGCGAGCCGAGTTGGGCGGTCCATGAGCCAAAGCCGAAGGCTGCGATCATGATGGTGCCGAAAATGCCGCCGATGCCGTGGACGGCAAAGACGTCGAGCGTGTCGTCGATTTTTGCCCGGCCTTTGATGAAAGCACAGGCCTCTTGGCAGAGGACGCCTGCGACAGCACCGATGATGAGGGCGGCGGTTGGTCCGACATAGCCCGACGCCGGGGTGATCGAGGCGAGGCCAGCGATTGTGCCGGTGACGAGGCCGACCATCGAGGAGCGGCCGTGTTTGACGCGTTCCCACGCGGCCCAGCTTAGCGATGCGGCGGCGGCCGAGATGTGGGTGACAATCAGGGCCATGGCGGCACCGCCGTTGGCGGCGAGTTCGGACCCGGCGTTGAAGCCGAACCAGCCGACCCAAAGCATGGCGGCACCGATCATCACCATGCCGGGGTTGTGCGGCGGGATAATTTTGGCGCGACGGGCACCTAGGAAGAAGGCAACCACCAGCGCCGCGAGGCCTGCCGTTTCGTGGACCACGATGCCGCCAGCGAAGTCGCGCACGCCGGTGTCGCCGAAAATGCCACCATCCGCCAGCATGCCACCGCCCCAGACCCAATGCGCCACGGGAGCATAGCAGAGCAGCATCCACAGGCTGGAGAAGGTGAGGACGAAGGCGAATTTGGTGCGCTCGACATAGGCACCGATGATCAGCGCCGGGGTGATGATGGCGAAAGTCATCTGATAGGCGAAGAAAAGCAGTTCGGGAATGGTGCCGGTGATGGAGTCTTCGGTGACGCCGGTGAGCATAACCTTGTCAAGACCACCCCAAAGGCCGCTATCGGCGGGGCCAAAGGCGATGGAATAGCCCGCGACGAGCCAAAGGATCGACATCAGGCAGGCGATGGCGAAAGTGTGCATGAGAACGGAGAGCACGTTGCGGGCGCGCACGAGACCGCCGTAAAACAGGGCGAGGCCGGGTAGCGACATGAAGAGGACAAGCGTGGTTGCCACCAGTATCCAGGCGGTATCGGCAGCGTTCATTTAATCATCCCCGTTTTTTGTTGGATTGGGGGTAACGGTCAGGATTGGCCGTGTCAAAAGTCACATCGGCTTGGCGTTACGGACCGGTCAAATTTGCGCAAGTATTGAGCAAACTGTCACGGGTCTGCTGCTTATTTAGGCACTTTTATGCGGCAAATCTGTCTCTTCACCTTCCGATGTTTGTAAACTATCGCTAACGGAAGACGTCATTCTGAAAGCGCAATGCCCACACATTCCGAGAAAAAGATTTTGCCGCATTCTGCCCGTCAAATGTATGATTTGATTGCGGATATTGCCGCCTATCCGCAGTTTTTGCCGTGGTGTGTGGCGGCGCGGATTCGTGGCGTTTCGGATTTGGCGGATGGTTCGGAGCAGGTGATTGATGCGGAACTGGTGATTTCGTTCAAATTGTTTCGGGAAAAGTTTGGCAGCCGGGTGACTTTGCATACCAATACGGGCAAGATTGACGTCGAGTATCTG
Source organism: Oceanomicrobium sp. (assembly GCA_031415055.1). Lineage (GTDB taxonomy): Bacteria > Pseudomonadota > Alphaproteobacteria > Rhodobacterales > Rhodobacteraceae > JANMOK01. Next base: position 11,262 of record JANOQZ010000012.1, read on the forward strand.
GATGGGCCGTTTCGCTACTTGAGCAATCATTGGGTGTTTCGGGACGTCACGCCAACATCGTGTGAGATTGATTTTTTCGTTGATTTTGAGTTTCGCTCGGCAATTTTGCAGGCTCTGATCGGGTTGGTATTTACCGAAGCGATGCACCGTATCGTGCGGGCGTTTGAGGCGCGGGCGAAGGTTCTTTACGGTTAGGTGCGAAGGCGGTTCCCTTTCTTTCGGCACCCCGTTAATCATGCGCCAACTTTGGGAGAAACGCAGATGCAATTTGCCGTCATTGCCCGCGACAACGCCGATGTGTTGGACAAACGGATGGCCAATCGACCCGTACATTTGGCGGGGATCAAGGCGCTGAAAGCTTCGGGGCATTTGATCGACGCAGGGGCCATGCTTGGGCATGATGGTGGGATGATTGGGTCGATTGTGACCTATGAAGTCGCCGATCGGGCTGCGTTGGACGCGCTGTTGCGTGTCGAGATATTTGTGACTGCCGGGGTTTGGGTGGATATCGAAATTGTCCCTATCCGCCGCGCGGCGATTTAGGGGAAATGTGATGTTGCATCAGAATTTGATTGGCGGCGAGTGGGTTAGTGGGGAAGCGGCGGCAAACATCAACCCGTCTGATACCAATGACGTCGTGGGCGAATATGCGCGGGCTTCGGTTACAGACACGTTGAATGCCATTGCGGCGGCGAAGGTGGCGTTTGCGAAATGGTCGCGTTCGGGGTTGTTAGAGCGGCATGCGGTTTTGAAGAAGACTGCGGACGAGATTCTGTCGCGGAAAGACGAGATTGGCCGGATGCTTGCGCGGGAAGAAGGCAAGACGCTGCCCGAAGGCATCGGCGAGACGATCCGTGCGGCGCAGATATTTGATTTTTTCTCCGGCGAGTGTTTGCGGCTGACCGGCGAGATAGTGCCTTCGGTGCGGCCAAATATCGGCGTCGAAATCACACGAGAGCCGGTGGGTGTGGTCGGCATTATCACGCCGTGGAATTTCCCGATTGCCATACCGGCATGGAAGATTGCCCCGGCCCTGGCCTATGGCAATTGCGTGGTGTTCAAACCTGCTGATCTGGTGCCGGGGTGTTCCTGGGCGATTTGCGATATTTTGCATCGCGCGGGGTTGCCTGCGGGGGTGTTGAATTTGGTGATGGGTAAAGGCTCGGTTGTCGGGCAGGCGATGTTGGATTCGCCCGACTTGGCGGCGATTACGTTTACCGGGTCGCAAGGCACGGGGGCGCGGGTGGCGGCGAGTTCGATTGGGTTCAATCGCAAGTTTCAGTTGGAGATGGGTGGGAAAAATCCGCTGGTGGTGCTGGATGACGCGGATTTGAAAACCAGTGTCGAGGCGGCGGTGCAGGGAGCGTTTTTCTCGACCGGGCAAAGATGCACGGCGTCGTCGCGGCTGATCGTTCAAGCGGGTATCCATGATGCGTTTGTGTCGGCGTGCAAGGAACGGCTGAGCGGTTTGGTGGTGGATGATGCGCTGAAAGCGGGCACCAATATCGGGCCGGTGGTCGATGCGGGGCAGTTGGCGCAGGATGTGGATTACGTTGCGGTGGGTCAAAAAGAAGGCGCGGTTCTGGCGTTTGGCGGCGAGCTGGTGAAGCGCGAGACGCCGGGGTTTTATATGACGCCCGCATTGTTCACTGAGGCGACGAATGCCATGCGGATCAGCCGGGAAGAGATTTTCGGGCCGGTGGCTTCGGTGATAAGGGTGAAGGATTATGACGAGGCTTTGGCAGTGGCCAATGACACGCCGTTTGGGCTGTCGTCAGGGATTTGCACGCAAAGTTTGAAATACGCCACCCATTTCAAACGCAACGCCGAAGCCGGGATGGTGATGGTCAACCTGCCGACGGCGGGGGTGGATTTCCATGTGCCGTTCGGTGGACGCAAGGGATCGAGCTTCGGCTCACGCGAGCAGGGCAAGTATGCGGCGGAGTTTTTTACGGTGGTGAAAACTGCCTATACGGGGATGTGAGTTTTCCGCCTATGCAACAACGTTCCCTAGGTAATCTGATTGATCGGGTGCCGGACCTTTCACGGAAAATTGGCGGCGCTGACATTTGTTTGCCGCGCCGTCGATATTTCGTTTGACTGTTATGGCGTTATGACAAATCAGTTGGCGCGGTTGGACCGGAATCGGAACCGCCGAGAAACGCAGAAACGCAGAAACGCAGCCCGAAAACGAATTGGCAGGAATGTGCCGGATTTGCCCACAATGGACGAATGACGTTCGGATTGGCTGTCAAAAGGGAGAAACGCATGAAACTTTTCCGAACGCTTGCAGTTGGTTTGACCGCTGCCAGCATGGTGTTCAGCACCGGCGCATTTGCGCAAGACAAAGGTTTGATCGGCATTTCGATGCCAACCAAATCATCGACCCGTTGGATTTCTGACGGCGAAAGCATGGTCGCTGAATTCACCGCAATGGGCTATTCGACCGATCTTCAATACGGCGAAGATGATATTCCCAACCAATTGGCGCAGATCGAGAACATGGTAACGAAAGGCGCGAAAGTGCTGATCATCGCCGCCATCGACGGATCGACGCTTTCGGATATTCTTGGCAAAGCCAACGAAGCAGGCGTCAAGGTATTTGCCTATGACCGCCTGATCACCAAGACCGCCAATGTCGATTATTACACCACGTTTGACAATTTTGGCGTCGGCGTTTTGCAAGCAACTTCGCTGGTTGCTGGGCTGAACGAACGTTTCCCGGGCGTAAAACCGTGGAATGTCGAATTGTTTGGCGGCTCGCCGGACGATACCAACGCCTTTTATTTCTATGATGGCGCGATGTCGGTTCTGCAGCCGCTGATCGATGCTGGTGACATTGCCATTCCATCGGGTCAGATGGGTATGGACGTGGTTGGCACGCTGCGTTGGGACGGTGCAGTTGCACAGGCCCGGATGGATAACTTGTTGTCGGCCAACTATACCGACATTAAAGTTAACGCCGTTTTGTCACCCTATGACGGCCTGTCACGCGGGATCATCTCGTCGCTGAAAGGCGTCGGTTATGTTCCGGGTCCGGAAATGCCGATCGTAAGCGGGCAGGACGCGGAAATTGCGTCGGTCAAAGGCATGATGGCTGGCGAGCAATATTCGACGGTGTTCAAAGACACCCGCGAACTGGCAAAAGTTACCGCCAAAATGGTTGACACCGTTCTTTCCGGCGGCGAGCCAGAAATCAACGACACGGAAACCTACAACAACGAAGTCAAAATCGTGCCGTCCTATCTGTTGACACCCTATTCGGTGTTGGCGGGCGACATTGGCAAGATGTTGGTTGAATCGGGTTATTATACACAGGACCAAGTTGACAACTAAGTCTGTCACAGGGTGAATTTTCCCGTCTCCGGCCGAAATGCCGGGGACGGGGTTGTGCGATATGCAGAGTTGATACGGTGTGGCCAGCAAGTGAGCTGGCAAAGGATATTCATGCAGCCTGTGTTGGAAATGAAGGACATTACCAAAACGTTTCCGGGCGTGAACGCCTTGGACAATGTGAATCTGACGGTGATGCCCGCTGAAATTCACGCCATTGTCGGTGAAAACGGCGCCGGCAAATCAACGCTGATGAAGGTGCTTTCGGGCGTTTATTCGCACGGCACCTATTCCGGCTCAATCATCTTCGAGGGGCTGGAACGACAGTTTGGCAGCATTGCTGACAGCGAAAATGCAGGCATCGCCATCATCCATCAGGAATTGGCGCTGGTGCCGCTGCTGTCGATTGCCGAGAACATTTTCCTTGGCCAGGAACCGGCACGTTTTGGGGTCATCAACTGGTTTGAAGCGTTTGAGCGGACCGTTGGCCTGCTGAAGAAAGTCGGGCTGAAGGAACATCCCAACACGCTGGTCACCAATCTTGGTACCGGCAAACAGCAACTGGTGGAAATTGCCAAGGCGCTGAACAAGCAGGTGAAACTTTTGATCCTGGACGAGCCGACCGCCAGTTTGAACGAGACCGATTCCAATGCGCTTTTGGCATTGCTGGAAGGACTGCGGGCGCAGGGGATTTCGGCTATTCTGATTTCGCACAAGTTGAACGAAGTGCGTAAAGTTGCCGATCGTATTACCATACTGCGCGACGGAAAAACCGTTGATACCATCAATGCCGATGGCGAAATGGGCGAGGACCGGATCATTCGTGCCATGGTGGGGCGTGAGCTGACCGACCGGTTTCCGGCTCGTAACGCCACGATTGGTGAACCGGTTCTGGAAGTGAAGAACTGGAACGTCTTCCACCCGATCCACGGCGATCGCCAAGTGGTGCGCGATGTGAGCTTGACTGCGCGCGCCGGGGAAGTTGTCGGCATTGCCGGGTTGATGGGGTCGGGGCGCACCGAACTGGCAATGAGCCTGTTTGGCCATGCTTATGGGCAAAAGATCAGCGGCGAGGTTCGCATCAAGGGCAAGCCTGCCGATGTGACGAGCATTCCAAAAGCGATGAAGGCCGGGCTGGCCTATGCGACGGAAGATCGCAAGACCTATGGGTTGGTTTTGATCGACCATATCAAACACAACGTCACCTTGGCCAATCTGGAAGATGTCTCGAACAACGCGGTGATCGATGATTTGAAGGAGCTTGGCGTTGCCAACAAGTACCGCAAGGATTTGGCGATCCGCTGTTCCAGCGTTTTTCAATTGACGGTCAATTTGTCGGGCGGCAACCAGCAAAAGGTTGTGCTGTCAAAATGGCTGAATGCCGAGCCCGATGTGTTGATATTGGACGAGCCGACGCGCGGGATAGATGTGGGCGCGAAGTACGAAATTTACGGGATCATCAACCGCTTGGCCGAATCTGGTAAGGCGGTGGTGGTGATTTCGTCGGAGATGCCGGAATTGTTGGGGATCACCGACCGGGTCTATGTGATGAATGAAGGTCGTTTCGTGGCCGAAATGCCAACCAAAGAAGCCAGCCAAGAAAAAATCATGCGGGCAATCATGCGATCATGGGAGAATTGAGATGACGGATAGCTCGGCGCAAGGCGCGATTGGCGGCGATATCATGCGCTTTGTGAAAAGCAACATCCGCGACTATGCGCTGTTGCTGTCACTGCTGGCGATCATGGTTTTCTTTCAGTTCTCGACCAACGGCACGCTGTTTCGGCCGGTGAACATGACCAATATCATCCTGCAAAACAGCTATATCGTCATCATGTCGCTGGGGATGCTGCTGATCATCGTGGCCGGTCATATCGACCTGTCGGTGGGGTCGGTTTCGGGGTTCATTGGGGCGATGGCCTCGGTTTTGATGGTGTCCAACAAGGTCGATATTTACAGCTCGGCTGTGCTTTGCATTGCGCTTGGTGCGTTCATCGGTGGTGTGCAGGGCTATTTCGTCGCCTATCACAAGATACCGGCGTTCATCGTGACTTTGGCGGGAATGTTGATTTTTCGCGGGCTGGCGTTGACCGTGTTGGGCGGCGCGTCGATTGGGCCGTTCCCGCCGGAGTTTCAGTTGTTGAGCACCGGTTATATCGCCGATCCGTTCAATGGCGCGATTGGTGAGAAACCCTTCAATATCCTGGCGATACTGATTGGGGCGATTGTGACGGTCGCCATTGTTTTCTTCAATTTTCGGCATCGGCAAAACCAGCTTAGCCACGGTCTGGCCGAAGAACCCAACTTGATTTTTATGGGCCGCAACATTTTGATTGCCGTCGCCTTTCTGGGCTTTTCGCTGTTGATGGCACGCTATCGCGGTTTGCCCAATGTGCTGGTCGTGATGTTTGCGCTGATCGCGTTGTTCGTGTTCTTGACCACGCGCACCACGTTTGGTCGACGGGTCTACGCGATGGGCGGCAATGAAAAAGCGGCCAAACTTTCGGGGATCAACACCGAAAGGCTGACGTTTTTGATCTTTGTTATCATGGGTGGGTTGGCGGCTTTAGCGGGGTTGGTATTTGCCGCAAGGTTGAACGTGGCCACGCCCAAGGCGGGAGCGGGGTTCGAGTTGGACGTCATCGCCGCCTGTTTCATTGGCGGTGCGGCAACCACGGGTGGCGTCGGCAAGGTTGTGGGCGCGGTGATTGGCGCGTTCATCATGGGGGTGATGAACAACGGCATGTCGATCATGGGCATTGGCATCGATTACCAGCAAGTTATCAAGGGGCTGGTGCTGTTGGCGGCGGTGATTTTTGACGTTTACAACAAGAACAAAGGTTGAGCGATGCTGATTTCGCAGGTGCGAATGGATGGCGGGGACCGGGTTGCGGTTCGCCATAAGGCGGGATCACCGGCGCGGCTGGTGCAAGGAACGGGTAACGTGCTGGAGCTGGCGCAAGAGGCAATCGCGGCCGGATGTGGCTTGGCGGATCTCATTCATCGCCACGGGGCTGACGAAACGGTTGACCTTGCAGAGGCGTATCGGCAAGGGCAGCTGCTATCGCCCATCATGCATGCCGACGCGGCGCATATGTTGGTGACCGGCACTGGATTGACGCATTTAGGGTCGGCTTCCACGCGGGCGTCGATGCATACCGTTGCCGATGCGGAAATGACCGATTCGATGAAAATGTTCCGCATGGGTTTGGAGAACGGCAAGCCAGCGGCGGGCAAAGTGGGCGTGCAGCCGGAGTGGTTTTATAAAGGGAATGGGGCAAGCGTGGTTGCGCCGGGCAGGGATTTGACCATGCCTGCGTTTGCCGATGATGGCGGCGAAGAGCCAGAGATTGCCGGGGTCTATGTGATTGGTCCCGATGGCACGCCGTTTCGGGTGGGTTTTGCCTTGTCCAACGAGTTTTCCGATCATGTGATGGAGCGGGTGAATTATCTGTATCTGGCGCATTCCAAGCTGCGTGAGGCCGCTTTTGGGCCGGAGATATTGGTCGGCGACTTGCCCGATGATGTTCGCGGGATGAGCCGGATTTTGCGGAATGGGGCGGTTTTGTGGGAAAAGCCGTTTTTGAGCGGCGAGGCGAATATGTCCCACACTATCGCCAATCTGGAGCACCACCATTTCAAATACGGGTTGTTCTGCCAGCCGGGGGACGTGCATGTGCATTGCTTTGGCACCGCGACCTTGTCGTTTGCCGACAAGGTGAAAACCGAAGTGGGCGACGTGTTTGAGATTGAGGCATCGGCCTTTGGGTTGCCATTGCGCAATGGCTTGGCGCGGGCGGCCGATGTGCCGGTGAAGGTGGTGGCGTTATGACATTCAAACCTGCCGAATGGCCGCGGAAGTTGCGATCTACGCATTGGTTTGGCGGCACCAGCCGGGATCATATTTATCATCGGTCTTGGATGAAAAACCAAGGCTTGCCCGCCGATTTGTTCGATGGGCGACCGGTAATTGGCATTTGCAATACGTGGTCGCAATTGACGCCGTGCAACGCCCATTTGCGCGATCTGGCCGAGCGGGTGAAACACGGGATTTATGAGGCGGGCGGGTTTCCTCTGGAATTTCCGGTGTTTTCAACCGGGGAAAGCGCGTTGCGACCGACGGCGATGCTGTATCGCAACCTAGCGGCGATGGATGCGGAGGAGGCATTTCGCGCCAATCCGCTGGATGGCGTGGTGCTGATGGTGGGGTGTGACAAGACCACGCCGGCGCTGTTGATGGGCGCGGCATCGGTGGATATTCCGGCGATTGTGGTGACTGGCGGGCCGATGTTGAACGGCAAGTTTCGTGGGCAGGATATCGGGTCGGGCACCGCGCTGTGGCAGATGTCAGAGGACATCAAGGCCGGACGAATGACGCAGGCCGAATTCCTTGATGCCGAGGCGGCGATGTCGCGTTCGCCCGGTTCGTGCAACACCATGGGAACCGCCTCGACGATGGCGAGCATGGCCGAGGCTTTGGGCATGGCTTTGTCGGGCAATGCGGCGATACCGGCGGTGGATAGTCGACGTCGGGTGATGGCGCATCTGACCGGGCGGCGGATTGTGCACATGGTGAAGGACGATCTGAAACCTTCGGATATTCTGACCAAGCACGCGTTTGAGAATGCGATCCGGGCCAACGGGGCGATTGGCGGCTCGACCAATGCGGTTATCCATCTGCTGGCGATTGCGGGCCGGATGGGGATTGACCTGACGCTGGACGATTGGGACCGCTGCGGGCGGGATGTGGCGACGATTGTGAACCTGCAACCCTCGGGCAAATATCTGATGGAAGAGTTCTTCTATGCAGGTGGCCTGCCAGTGGTTTTGAAGATGTTGGGTGAAGGCGGCAAGCTGCATAAGGACGCGATTACGGTTTCGGGCGCGACTGTCTGGGACGAAGTGAAGGACGTGAAGAATTGGAACGAGGATGTGATCCGTCCGGTGGAAAAGGCTTTGACCCAGCAGGGCGGGATTGCGGTGCTGAAGGGCAATCTGGCCCCCTCTGGCGCGGTATTGAAGCCTTCCGCTGCCACACCCAGCCTGATGGTGCACACGGGCCGTGCGGTGGTGTTTGAGAGCATCGAGCAGTATCACGCGACCATCAACGATGACGCGCTGGATATCGACGAGACTTGCGTGATGGTGCTGAAATATTGCGGGCCGAGAGGCTATCCCGGCATGGCAGAAGTCGGCAACATGGGGCTGCCGCCGAAAGTGCTGAAAAAGGGCATCACCGACATGGTGCGGATTTCTGACGCTCGCATGTCAGGCACGGCTTATGGCACGGTGGTGTTGCATGTGGCGCCCGAGGCCGCTGCGGGCGGGCCGCTGGCGCTGGTTGAGAATGGCGACATGATTTCGCTGGATGTGCCGAATAGATCGCTGACCTTGAACGTCAGCGAGGAAGAACTGGCCAGGCGGCGGGCGAAATGGGTGTCGCCGGTGAAAGTTTACAAAGGCGGCTGGACGGAATTGTATCAGACGCGGGTGATGCAGGCGAATGTCGGCGCGGATATGGACTTTCTGGTCGGGTCACGCGGATCGCCGGTGCCACGGGATTCGCATTGAGGGGTGCGGGATGTTGCGGGTATTGATGCTGTTTTTTGGGGTTGCCTCAACGGCGTTCGCGGACGGGTTGAACTTGCCGCAGATCGGTGACAGCGCACCATCGGCACAACCGCTGCCGCAGACCGGCACAGACGGATTCAGCGGTGACGGTCCGCAGGAGATCATCACGGCCTATTTGACCGCGATGCTGGAAGGTAATTCCGACCCCGACCTGCCGATCTACAGTAGCAAGACCAGGGCCGCCGCGCGCAACTGGCAAATGACCGCGAGGCAAATGGGCAATGTGGCGCGTACCTATGCCGAGTGCAGCGAACCCCAGGTTTTTCTGCAAGGCAGGCTGGCGGTGCAACGATACCCGGCCGGCCAGCGCGTCTGCGCACCGTTTTTCCTGTTGCGCGAAGACGGTGCTTGGGTGCTGGACCTGACGGCGATGGGTGACATCATCTTGTTCAACACCGAAAACGAATGGCACTTTTCCGGCAAGGTCCCGGTGCCCTATGCTTTTGCCTTCCGGGACTGGCGGCTAGATGCGAATGGTTTCCCGTTTGAATAGGGTGCGGGTTGTCGCCCGGTCGGGCCAATCCACAGAGGCGATCAAGAGGCGGTTTGGAAAATGGCTGGATGGCGTTTGGGTCTGCGGTCAGTTCTGTGGATTTTGGCTCTTGCAGTGCCGGAAACAGCGTTTGCTGACCTGAAACTGCCGCAAATTGGCGGGGAATCGAGCCAGAACGGGTTTCTGCCGCAGATAAATCAACCTGCTTTCACCAGCGAGGGGTCGCCCGCCGACACCGTATTGCAGTACATCGCGGCGATGCAGGACGGCAATGATGTTCCGAATTTGGCGGTCTATTCTGCCGCGTCAAAATTGATGCTGCGTGGGGTAAATGCAACCGAGGCGCAGATGAGCCGAGTGGTGGATACCTACTACAAATGTGGTTTGGCGGAGAGTTTTGAACGTGTGGGTGTCGCGGTCGAACGCTATGCGGCCGATGCCCGCAAATGCCCGCCAGTGCTGTTGTTCCGCGAGAATGGGCGCTGGGTGTTGGATTTGGTCACCACTGCGGGAGTTATTCGGTTCAACGACAAAGACGAGTGGCATTTTTCCGGGGGGATTCCGAAGGGGTACGCCTTTGCCTTTGCGGATTGGGTGCTGGATGCGAATGGTTATCCTTCAGACAATACCGCCCCCGCCCCTGAGGGTTCTGGGGCGTATTGAGGCCTTAGCTGTTGCGTTTTGCCGGAGGCAGCGCACGGTCGGTTAAGAGGTTCTTAATCAGATTTTGGTAGGAATTGGGGGTATTAATTTAACCCCGGATTTCAGCCGTGACTTTGATAACGACAAAGGATTATCGAGCAGCGTTTGACGCTTATTTGCGCAAAGGGACGCCGTTCAGGCTCGCGGCCAAACGCTTGCAGCCAGACGCTTATTATGTTTGGCGGACCAGTGGTGACGAGAAAGTTCGGCCCAGCCATGCGGAAAACGACGGCAAGGTGATTTCGTGGAGTCACCGGCCAGCTACCGGACATCCGGGAGAGGATTTCAACCGTCGATGCACGGCGGAACCTTATCTTGCGGAATTGCGCGAGTTTGTTGATTTTGCATTGCATGCTGTGGAAGATCATGGAGCGGCTTGGTCGGGCTTTGATTTTGTGCGCCATTATTTCAAAGGCGGTGGTCGTGCCGTCACCGTGCGCGAGACCGGACATTTGCGGCAGGTGGTGGAATATTATGGAAATGTCTTGGGTGTATTCGGAGACATCAAAGAACAAGTTGTAGCAGCGGCACGAGGAAATATTGAGCAAAAATTTACTTACAATTTTGGCAATTCTTACCCGCTAAAAGGTGCTGTTTTCTCGATTGGGAACACCGTGATCCGTGGGGCATTCGAAGGAATTTGCCGCAGAGAAGGCGGTTACCTTGGTTTGGACGGGGCAATTGAATTCCAACTAAGCGATGCGTTTGTTGACCCCATGTCGATCGGGTGGGTAGCGGATCCAATTGAAGAAGCGATCGGTCAAATTGACCGGGACGCAAATCGATTTTTCCAAAACTTGGTAGACCAAGAATTGCGGCAATGCATCAGGACAGGAAAAAGCTACGCTCGCGCAGCGCTGTTAACCAAAAAGATAAGCGAACCCGGGACACCCTACGCGATCACAGACAAGTGGCGCGCCACTGTCAAAGGTGAATTCCACGCCGATCCACAGAACAGCGAATTTACTTATGAAATCGAATGAAATTCGTCCAGCGCTTATGTTTCACGCGGGAACTTTTCTGTCGGCAATTTGCTTTTTTGGCCTGGTCGGAATGTCATTGGCTCTGTTGCTGCAAATATTTATCGTCAATAGCCAATATCGCTCCTGCGTTGTACTGCCCAACGGTCTTACCGTTGGATACGAAGCTTGGATTGCGCCTGGCCGTAACCTTTGGCAACCCGGTGTGGTGCTGAAGTCACCGATTGGCTCAACATTGGTCGCGGATGACCTCGATTTGTTTTATTTTTCCGCCACGACGGCCTACGGCCATGACCGGAACGATGAAAATAGCTTTGACATCGCCTACAGGGCTGACACCGGATTGGTGCTCGGCGAGGAGAATCCGGACCTGTACCACCGTTTGATAGACGAAGCTGGGCCCTTGTTAGAAGAGGGGAAGAGTCTGCAAAACTCCAATCTGTTGCACGTATATTATCAGTTGCGAGATGTTTCGGCGTACGGCAAGAACTGGTGCCGACTTTCGTTTTTTCCACATATGGCGGGCGACGGGATGACTGCAAGTGGTGGATAGTTCGGTGCTAAGTGTTCATTTTCAGGGGATTTCAAACAATACCACCCCCGCCCCCAAGCGATTTGGGTCGTATTGACGCGACTTTGGCCCTGTATCCGCTGGCGCGGTAAGCGGCGATGGGGTCGATGGCACCGCCGTCGTGCAGGCGGGCTGCGGCGAGGATGGGTTCGACATCGGTGCGGAAGGCGGTTTTGAGCAGTTCGGAGGCCATGAGGGCGTCGTTGGAGTCTTGATAGCCGTTCAGATCGTCGCGGTTGACCAGCAAGGCTTGCGCATAGGCGCGGCGGACTTCGTTTGCACTGCGCATCAGGCTTTCGATCGGGTCGGTGACGTTGTGCGATTGGTCGAGCATGTGGGCGAGTTTGGTTCCCATCACGCCGCGATGTTCGGCATCGACCAGTTCGTTGAACACCAGAAACAGCCGGAACGGGTCAATCGATCCGGTGTCGAGATCGTCGTCGCCATACTTTGAATCATTGAAATGGAAGCCGCCGAGTTTGGCTTGTTGGATCAGGCGACTGACGATCATCTCGATGTTCACATTGGGCGCGTGGTGGCCGAGATCGACGAGGCAGAAGGCTTTGGGGCCGAGGTGTTGGGCGATGAGATAGCTGGTGCCCCAGTCTTGCACGACGGTGGAATAGAAGGCGGGTTCGTACATTTTGTGTTCGGAAAAGATGCGCCAATCGTGGGGCAAAGCAGCGTAGATTTCCGTCACCGCATCAAGGTAGCGCTCGAACTGGCGGGCGAAATGTGACTGGCCGGGGAAGTTTGAGCCGTCGCCGATCCAGACGGTCAGAGCTTTGGAGCCAAGTTTGGCACCGATCTCGATGGTTTCGATGTTGTGCTCGATGGCCTGTTGGCGGGTGGCTTTGTCGGTGTGGGCCAGCGAGCCGTATTTGTAGGACTGGCGCTGCTGCGGCTGGTCCTGAAAGGTGTTGGAGTTCATCGCATCGAAATGCAGGCCAAGTTCGGCGGCCTTGGCATTGAGCTCTGCCGGGTCAGCCTTGTCCCAGGGGATATGCAGCGAGACGCCGGGGGTGGCGCGGGTGAGTTGGTGGATGACGCCGCAATCTTCCAGCTTGTCGAATATGTGCCGCGGCTCGCCCTCGCCGGGGAAGCGGGCGAAGCGGGTGCCGCCGGTGCCGACGCCCCAAGACGGAACGGCGACATGGAAGGCGGCGACTTTGGCGGTGATGGCGGCGATGTCGATATTGGCGCGGGCGAGTTTATCGCCGAGGGCGGTGTGGTCGGATTGGTGGGATTTGAGGGATTGGGCGTTGGATTTTTCGAGGGCGGTTTTGATGGTGTTCATTTGGGGTTCCGTTTGAGTGGTGCGCATGAATGCGCACCTTACGGCGTATTGATTACCGCGTGAAGGATTGGGCGTTGCCGGCGTCGACGTTGATGATGTTGCCGGTGGATTTGGCGGAGGCATCGGAGGCGAGGAAGAACACCGCTTCGGCGACGTCTTCGGGGAAAACGCTGCGTTTGAGCATCGAGCGTTTGCGGTAGTGTTCTTCCAGTTCGTCGGGCGCCATGGCATAGGCGGCGGCGCGTTGTTCGCGCCATTCGCCGGTCCAGATTTTCGAGCCGCGCAGCACCGCGTCGGGGTTGACGGTGTTGACGCGGATGCCGTGGTCGGCCCCTTCGAGTGCTAGGCAACGGGCGAGGTGGATTTCGGCGGCCTTGGCGGTGCAATAGGCGGCGGCACCGGGCGAGGCGGCGAGGCCGTTTTTTGAGGCGATGAACACGATATTGCCGCCGATGTTTTGTTTCTTGAACAAGCGGAAAGCCTCGCGGCTGTTGAGGAAATAGCCGGTGGCGAGGATGTCGATGTTGCGGTTCCACATCGACAGTTCGGTGTCTTCAATGGGGGCCGATGAGGAGATGCCGGCATTGGAAACGAGTATGTCGATGCCGCCGAAGGCGAGGCAGGCTTGGGTGAACGAGGCGATCACATCGGATTCGGACGTGACGTTTTGTTTGACGGTTGCCACGAAGTCGGGGCCGAAGTGGTCGCTGAGGTCGGATTGGACAGTTGCTAGTGCGGATTCGTCGATGTCAGCCAGCACGACACATGCGCCCTCGCGCAGTAATCGCGCGGCCGTGGCCCTGCCGATACCGCCAGCGCCGCCGGTGACGAGGGCGACTTGACCTGCGAGGGGTTTGGGCTTGGGCAGGCGCTGAAGTTTCGCCTCTTCCAGCGCCCAATATTCGATGTCGAATGCCTCTTGTTCTGGTAGGCCGCGATAGGTGGATACAGCCGATGCACCGCGCATGACGTTGATGGCGTTGATGTAGAATTCGGCGGAGATGCGGGCCGTTGCTTTATCGGCGGCGAATGACAGCATGCCGATGCCGGGAATGAGATAAATGACCGCATTCGGGTCGCGCATGGCGGGGCTGCCTAGGCGTTTGCAGCGGTCGTAATAGGCGGCGTAATCGGCGCGGTAAGCTTCGATGGCGAGCGGCAAAACAGTGGCGTCGGTCGGGTCGTAGTGCAGCACCAAGGGGCGGATTTTGGTGCGCAGAAAATGATCTGGGCAGGAGGTGCCGAGTTCGGCGAGCGCTTCGAGGTTTTGCGAGCAGACAAATTCCAGAGTGGCTGGGCTGTCGTCAAAATGGCCAACTTTGCGGTTGTCGGTTGAGATCAGGCCACGGATGGTTGGCATGATCTGGGCCGCGATGGCGCGGCGGTCATTGGCGGCGAGCGGTTTGGTTTTGGGGCCGCCGAACGCGGGTTGGGCGGATTGGGCGTCAAGCCAAGCGACGGCTTTGTTGATGCTGGCGATGGTGGCGTCGTAGCAGTCTTTGGCGCTGTCGCCCCAAGTGAACAGGCCATGGCTTTCGAGCACGAGCCCGATGGCTTTGGGATTGTCTTCGCAGAATTTGCCAAGCCAGAGGCCCAGTTCGAAGCCGGGGCGCTTCCACGGCAGCCAGCCGATGGTGTTGCCGTAGACCTGTTGCGTCAGTTCGCGGGAATTTGGCGCGGCGGCCAGCGCGATGACGGCATCGGCATGAACGTGATCGACGTGCGGGCGCGGCACGAAGGCGTGCAGCGGTGTGTCGATCGAGGCGGCGCGTGGGTTGAGGTTGAAGGTGCAATGCGGCAGCAGGCCAACCATTTCATCTTCGTGCTGGATGCCGCGATAGAGCGATTTCAGCGACGTCAGCTTGTCCATGTAAAGCGTTGAAAAACCTTCGATTTTCATCGAGCCGATGTCGCCGCCGGAGCCTTTGACCCAAAGCACTTCGACGTCTTTGCCGGTCAAAGGATCGGTTTGCGAGACCTTCGCGGAGGTGTTGCCGCCGCCGTAATTGGTGACGCGCTTGTCAGAACCAAGCAAGTTGGAGCGGTAGAGCAGAAGGTCGGGTTCGGACATGCCCGCAGTTTTAGCGGCATCCCAGAGATTCGGCAGTTGTGATTCGGCCATATTGGTTCTCCCTCGATTGCGGGCTGACGCCAGTTCAGGCGAAAATTCATGATGAATGCGGTATTGTCAATCAAATACGATCATGTTCGGTCAATTTTCTTGCCTAGATGAAAGATTTTGATGGAAAATGATTGACAGATTGGGAAATTCGCGCCTTTCTTGGATCAAAAGGGAGCGGATATGCACGAAAAGGAACGACACCGGCTGATTCTAACTGCGGTGCAGTCGCGCCCGGTGGCGACGGTGACTGAATTGGTGGAATTGACCGATTCCTCGGAGGCGACGATTCGCCGGGACATTGCCGCGTTGCATTTGCAAAAGGCCTTGCGCCGGGTGCGTGGCGGGGCGGAAGCGTTGCATCCGCCGCAGTTCGTCGGGTTGGCCGGGCGGCCGTTCAGTGTGAACGAGACGATCAACGTGGCGCAGAAACGGGCAATAGCGCGGGTTGCAGCGGGTTTGTGCGAGGATGGTGACAGCATCATCATCAACGGCGGCACGACGACGTTTCAGATGGTGCATTTCATGGCGCACAAACGCTGTCAGGTGTTCACCAATTCTCTGCCGATTGCCAACCATCTGCTGAGCCATTCCAAGAACGATGTGACGTTGTCTGGCGGCACGGTTTACCGTGAACAGAATATCATCCTTTCCCCATTTGAGAACGATGTGACGCGCAATTTCTATGCCCGAATCGCCTTTATGGGGGCGCAAGGGATTGGGCCTTTGGGGGTGATGGAGGCGGATGCGTTGCTGATTCAAGCCGAGCAAAAGTTGATCCGGCAAGCGGATACGTTGATCGTGTTGGCGGATTCGGCGAAGTTTGCCCAGCGCTCGAGCCTGATCCTGTGCGGGTTGGAGCGGATTGGAACGGTGATCACCGACGATGGTGTCAGCGATGCTGCGGCGGCGATGCTGGAAGCTGCCGGGGTGAAACTGGTGGTGGCTAAACCTCAAAGCGAAAGCGAGGAACAGCGTTACATTCAGGCACAATAAACCAAACGAAATCAAGTCTTTATGGAAATTTATTCGTGTTAAACTGCGCCGTTTTTTTGGCGCAAAGGTTGAGGCGGATAAGAGGGTTGCGCGCAAGACCCCTCATCCGGCGCATTCGCGCCACCTTCTCCCCTCAAAGGGGCGAAGGGAATTGGTCGGGCTGCGCACGCTGGGGTAAGGAGTTGTTAAGGAATTTCTGAGATAGATTGGCGCAAGTTTTTCAGGAATTCATTGCGATGAAATTGATCGAATCATTCGAGTGTCGCTTTGCCCTTCAGGCATTGTTGCGCCTGCTCGCCTGGGTGTTGGCTTTCGTTGGTGTCGCATCTGGCCAAGCGCGCGAGGCTGGGCTAACAATCGGCAAAGGCATTGCGGCGGGGGATTTTGGTGCAGAAATATGCGTTCAAGATGCAGCTCAATCCCGGTTGCCGCGACGAGTATATCGCGCGGCACGACGCGATTTGGCCGGAACTGGTGGCGCTGCTGATGGACGCGGGCATCAGCGATTATTCGATCCATTTGGACGAAGCGACCAACGTCTTGTTTGCGGTGCTGTGGCGGCGCGGCGATCACGCGATGGACAGTCTTCCGGCAGCCAAGGTCATGCAGAAATGGTGGGCGCATATGGCCGATATCATGGCGACCAACCCCGATGGTTCACCAGTGGCGGTGCCGCTGACACCCGTATTTCATATGGCCTAGGGCATGGCAGGAATGCGCCACGCGGCGGTGCTGGATATCGGCAAGACCAATATCAAACTGGTGCTGGTCGATATGGTGACGTTCCGCGAAATCAAGGCTTTGTCGATGCCAAATGTCGTGCTGGAAGACGGGCCGTATCGACATTTCGACGCCGAAGCGATTTGGCGGTTTCTGCTGGCCAGCTTGAAAGAATATCAGCGGTTTTACGATATCGAAGCGATTTCGGTGACGACGCATGCCTGCTGCGCGGCGCTGGTGGATGCGGACGGAAATCTGGCGCTGCCGGTGTTGGATTACGAGGATAAGCACCCCGAGGAATTGGCGTTTTATTACAATCAGTTGCGCCCGGAATTGGCGGTTAGCGGGTCGCCCAGATTGGAAGGCGGCCTGAACCTTGGGGCGCAGATATTCTGGCAGTGGAAGACGTTTCCTCAAGAATGGGCCAAGGTGGTGGCGATACTGACTTGGCCGCAATATTGGGCGTTTCGCCTGTGTGGGGTGATGGCCAGCGAAGTGACCTCGCTGGGATCGCATTCGGACCTGTGGGAGCCGCTCAACCGGCGGTTTTCGACGCTGGTGACCAAGATGGGATGGCAGAATTTGCTGCCACCGATCAAATTTGCCTCCAGTCGTTTGGGCGCGGTGACGGCAGAAGTTGCTCTCGAGACCGGGCTAAAGGCCGAGACCGGGGTTTGGTGTGGAATCCACGATTCCAACGCCTCGCTGCTGCCGCATGTGTTGAACCGCGAGCGGCCGGTGACGGTGGTTTCAACCGGCACTTGGGTGATCATGATGGCTTTGGGCGGGGCGCAGGTGGTGCTGGATCAGGCGCAGGAGACATTGTGGAACGTCGATGCATTGGGTGACCCGGTGCCTTCGGCACGGTTTATGGGTGGGCGTGAGTATTCCGGGTTGATGGAAGGGCGTGCGGCCGGGTGCAGCGAGAGCGAACTTGGGCGGGTCGTCGGTGAGGGCATTCGGGTTGAGCGGGGGGTGGAAGCGGGGCAGTTTCAGTGGAGTTTGGACCCGGCGTCATTGAATGACGGCGAGTGTTTTGCCGCGGTCTCGCTTTTTTTGGCACGGGAATGTGCGCGTCGGATGGATTGGATCGGGGCGCGGGGGCCGATCATTGTCGAGGGGCCGTTTAGCGGCAACGCATTGTTCTTGGATGGGTTGGCGCTGTTTACCGAGCGACCGGTGCGGGTTTCGTCGGGCAATGCGACCGGGACTTCGGTTGGTGCTGCGCTGCTGATCGCGCGACCCGATAGGGTGGGGCAGACGGTGAAACATGCGGTAAGCCGGGTTGTTGCTGGGCTGCGCGAGGCGATTTTGGCGCGGCAGGGTTTGCGCGGGTAAGCCGCCCTAGCCCTTGATCCCGGCGCTGAGCATGATCGCCTGGGTCACGCGACGTTGGAAAATAAGATAGGTCAGCGCCACCGGCAAAGCGGCGAGGCAGGCGGCGGCGAGTTCGCGGGCATAGGCGATGCCCCAGGCATCGTGAACCAGCGTAATGCCGACGGTGACGGTCATGGTGTCCTGCGACGTGGCGGCGAGGAACGGCCACAGGAACGAATTCCATGTGCCGATAAAGGTGATGATGGCAAGTGCGGTGGTGACCCCCCAGTTCATTGGCAGGAAAATCTTGAACAGCATGCGGAACTCGCTGGCGCTGTCCATCACCGCGGCTTCGCGGAATTCCTTTGGCACCGAATCGAAGAACTGCTTGTAGACGATGATCACCACCGGATGGATCAGCTGCGGCAGGATGATGCCCGCCAAGGAATTGAGAAAGCCGAATTGGTTCATCAGGATGAAATGGTTGATGATCAGCACCTGGATCGGCACCATGAAACTGCCGAGCACCAGCCAGAACAGCAACCTGCGGCCCGGGAAACTCAGTTGCGAGATCGCATAACCGCAGGCCATACCGGATATGATGACCAGAGCGGTCACCGATGCCGCTACAATCAGCGAATTGAGGTACCAGAGGCCGATATTGGTGTTGAACAGGACATGGCTGTAGGCCTCGAAGGTGAAGGTCTCGGGCCAGAGTTCGATATAGGGGCGGACAACTTCGGTTTCCGGCTTAAAGGTGGTGACGGCGGCCCAGTAGAGCGGGAAGGCCCAGATTACGGCGCAAACCACCGTGGTGAGGGTCAGCGCCAGCGCGCCCCAGTCCATCCATCGCGGCGGTTTTCCGGCCAACGTGAGTTTGCTCATCACTCACCTCTTGCCCTGAGCGCCTGAAACTGCAGAACCGAGAAGATGACCACGACGACGAACAGACAGACCGCGACGGCGGCGGCATAGCCGCCCTTGCCGTCAACGAAGGCGCTTTTGAAAATGTATTGCACCAAAACCATAGTGTCGTTGGTGCGGCCGCCGACGCCGAACAGATAGACCTGATCGAAAACCTTCATCTGCAGAATTAGCTGAATGGTCAGGCACAGCACCGTCACCGGCCAGATCAGCGGCCAGGTTATCCTGCGGAACGTGGTCCAGCGGCTGGCGCCGTCAAGCGCGGCGGCCTCCAGCACTTCCAGCGGAATGTTGCGCAAAGCGGCGAGGAACAGCAGGATTGAAAAGCCGTTGGTCCACCAGATAGTGATCAGGGCGACGGTCGGCATGAACATCGGCAGCCACTGGAACACCGGAATGCGCTCACCAGGGACGATATCGAAAAAATACTGCAGAATGCCATACTGAAAATCGACGGTCCAGGCCCAGATCAAGACGATCACGGTCACCGGTAGGATGTAGGGCAGGAAGAACATGGCGAGGATGATCGACTGCATCCAGCCTTTCAGCCGGTTAACCATCAAGGCGATCCCCATCGCCACCAGCGTGCCGGGAATGACAGTGAGCAGCACGAAATATGAGGTATTCCAGATGGCGCGGCGGAAAATCCTGTCGGTCAGAAGTTTTTCGTAATTTTCGAGTCCGACCCATTTGCCGGGGCCGATCAGCGGAGCTTTCTGGAAACTGAGCTGGACCATCTGCAGCGTTGGCCAGACGAAAATGACCGCGAAAATGATTATGAACGGCGCGACGAGCACGGCTGCGGCGATGATCTCGGACTTGCGGCTGCGCAGCATTGCCATGTTGGTGGTATTCCCCTGCAGCTAAAGGTCCGGGCAGTTAACCGCCCGAACCGTGTTTGGTCAACGTTTCAGAGATCGTTGAGGTCGGTTTTCATGCCTGCAATCGCTTCTGTCACGTCCATCTCGTTGTTGACAGACGGAGTGAAATAATTCGCCACAACTTCGTACATCGGGCCCGCAACGCCAGCTTTTTCCGATTTCGGGTCGAAGATCATGTTGGCGGTCAATGGCGAATAGGCCGCGTTGGGCTGCATCGCGCCGTATTCAGCCGAAGCTGTGACCGGACCGTAAGCCGGAATGTGACCGGCGGTGGCCCAGAACAGCGAATGCTTGGCCATCCAAGAGACCACTTCGAGTACCGCTGCGTGTTTTTCAGGTGAAACTTCTTTGCCTGCGTTCGCCGGAATAGCAAACGCGTGGCTGTCGGCATAGGTCGAAGCGTGGTCAAAGAACACCGGCAGTTCGATGGCACCCCAGTTGAACAATTCGCCCTTGGCGGCGAGGTCGGTCAACGACGGTACTTCCCAGACACCGTTGATGTGCATGGCTGCTTCACCCTGGGTGAACAGGGCGAGAGCGGCCGGATAATCGGTATAGGGCGGCATGTAACCTTCGGCGACCCAATCTTGGACAACCTTCAGCGCGTTGACCATTTTGGCTTCGTTATCGCCGGCGAGGAATTCGCCGTCGGTCATCATCTGGCCGTCTTGCTGGCCGAAAAGCGAATAGATGGTGCGGAATTGGAAATCACCAGCGGCGGTGAAAGCCGAGGTGCCCCAGGTTGTGCCGCCTTCTTGCAGTTTTTTCATCGCCGCCTTGAAACCATCGATACCATCAAGCCCGGTCGGCAGGCCGTCGGCACCGATCAGACCGGCGGCTTCCAGCTTATCCTTATTGTAATAGAGCACGATCGGATGAGTATCAAAAGGTACCGCATATTGCTTGCCTTCGATGGTGGCGGCATCCCAGACTGCAGGCGCGTAGTCTGCGGCGGTCAGACCCATTGCCCCATAGTCTTCTGGGGTGATTTCGGTCAGGATGCCCTGCGACACAGCCAGCGGAATGCGCGAGGCGTGATAGGTCATCAAATCGGGGCCTTCACCGATGGCAACCGATGTTTGCACTTTAGTGTAAAACGGCACTCCCCAATCAAGCGTCGAGGGTTCGATGGTGATTGCACCGGCGTGTTCGGCGTTGAAATCATCGATCAGTTTTTTCATCCGGATGCCGTCGCCGCCAGTGAGAAAATCCCACCAGACGACAGTTTCAGCGGCACTAATTGGTGCGGCACTTGCCAGCAGCGCGGCTGCGGCCAATGCTTTCAAAGCGAATCTAAAGTTCACGTTGTCCTCCCTTTGGAGCAGCTTGGGCGCTCTCCTGTGCTCAAGCTAACCTAGAGGCAGGAATTGTCAACGTTTTCTATGATATAGACCGGATATTCGGGTTTGAATAAATAGCGGGCAGGCGCTGATGCGACTGCCCGCAAGTTTGATCCGGCAGAGGAGAAAAAGTCTTGGGAAGTCAGACTTTTACGCGGATCATATGGTAGGAATAGGGAGGGAGTTTTAGAGTAAGCGTCGTGCCTTTCAGCGTTGCGTCGGAGCCCGTTACCGGCACGACGTTATCAGGATTTTTAGCGGTATTGGTGGCCTCAAGGTTTTTGTGCGCGATGACCTTGTGTTCGAGGATCGAGGGGGTGCCGAATCCCTGTAATGAGATGTCGGTGGTCAGGGTCTGGACGCCGTGGCGGTTGATGGCGAAAAAGGTGATGGTTTCGGCTTGATCGTCGTGAACACCAGCAATGTCGAGATAGGGGATAGAGCCGTGCACCGACTCGTATTCCGGGCAAGTAGTGACCAGTTTCAGAGCAGTTCCGCGACCGTGGATCGAAGCGAAGTGATAGGGGTAAAATATTGTCTGCCGCCAAGCCGTGCCGCCCGGTTCGGTCATGATCGGGGCGATGACGTTGACCAGTTGGGCGATGCAGGCGATTTTCACGACGTCCGAGCGGCGGATGAACGTGTTGAGGATGCAACCGACCTGCAGCACGTCTTCGAAGTTGTAGTTGTCTTCGAGAAGTGGCGGGTGGTGCGGCCAGGTATCGCCCTGCAACAGAAACTTGTCGTGGTTGCGCGTGTGGTACCAGACGTTCCATTCGTCGAATGATATATAGACGTTGCGGCTGGATCGTTTTTTGGCTTTCACATAATCGATGATGCCGGCAACCGTGCCGATATAGTTGTCGAGTTTGTGGCTTAAGCCAAGGAAATTGCCGGTATTTTTGGCGTAATTCTCAAAATACATGTGCAAAGAGATGTGGTCGATGTCGTCGTAGGATTCTTCCAGAACCGTCCTTTCCCATTGCGGGTAAGTCGGCATGTCGGAATTGGACGAACCGCAGACGACGAGTTCGAGATTCTTGTCAAAAGCGCGCAAAGCTTTGGCGGTGTTGGAGGCCAGCTTGCCATATTCGGTGGCATCCTTGCGGCCGATCTGCCAAGGTCCGTCCATTTCGTTGCCAAGGCACCAAAGCTTAACCGCCCAAGGTTTTTCGCGGCCATTCTTGCGGCGCAGGTCGGACCAGTAAGTGCCGCCGGGGTGGTTTACATATTCGACGAAGTTCCGTGCGGCGTCCAAGTCACGCGAGCCGAGGTTGACCGCCAACATCATGTCGGTGCCAACGCTTTCGCACCAGTCGGCGAATTCATGGATGCCGACCTGGTTGCTTTCGGCGGTGTGCCAGGCGAGATCGAGCCTGACGGGGCGGTCTTTTTTCGGCCCAATGCCGTCTTCCCAGTTATAAGCGGAAACGAAATTGCCGCCGGGGTAGCGCACCATCGGGATGTCGAGTTCCTTGACCAGATCGATGACGTCTTTGCGCATGCCATGTTTGTCGGCAGTCGGGTGGTCGGGTTCGTAAATGCCGGTGTAAACCGCGCGACCCAGGTGTTCAAGAAACGCGCCATAAATGCGGTTGTCGATTTTCGAAATCGTGAAATCGCGGTGGGCAGTTACCTTGGCTTTCATCGGCATTCTCCCCGCGAAATGTTTTCCCCCGAATTTCCGGTTCGTATCGGAAGGACAGGTATATAGAATGGCACGGCGGGTCGCGCGTCAAGAGGGAATACAAGCCCATTTGCGACAAGTGCGGGCGGGGTTGCCAGCGAACGTTCATTTATCGGGGTCTTCTGTGGGTGAGCGCTTGTACAGAGCCACCGGACCTTTGCGCCGCTCAGCCCCAGAACCACACCGCAGCATAAGTCAAGGCGACTGCGGCAAGCACGCCGGCGCCAACTATGCCGTAGGCGCCGATGGTCAAGCCGGAAATGATTTTTTTGATCTCGGCCCGGTCGTTTACATTCGGGAACTGCGTTGACGGCACGGGTTTATCAAGGAATGCGCAAAGCGGGGTCCAACCCTCGGTCACCGAAAACACCAGCAATCTGTCGGCCGGAACGGAAGCCTTGACGTCGGCGATGTGCCGTTCATATTCCGCGACAGCCGCAGCACGACCTTGGCCGACGCTACCATTGTGATTGCGCCCCCAGATCAGCTTGCGCGACATATCGCCAAATTTCCGGGCAAATGGCGTGAAGAACTCCAGCAGTTTCCATTGCCACATGACTTCTGTGAAATAGATCGTATCAATCGTGCTTTCATACCAAGCGTCTGCTCCACGCGGGTGGAGTGTCAGCAAGACCTTGGCGTCGGGGTAGGCGACGAGGAGTTCGCGCCAAACACAGCAAGCCGGGTTATCCACCGCCGCGCGATAACCCTGAAACACCTGTTCCCAGTCGTGTTGCCGACCTTGCGGTTGATTGGCGACCTTGTGCCAAAAGCCCAGATGCCATTTGTTGGCTTTGACATTCATAATTTCGAGCATGTGATAACAGGGAAAACCGAGTTCTTTGAGCGCAGTATAGGTCGACAAAGTTCCTGTGCGGCCATAGCCGGCACCGATGATTTCTAGGGGCATTGGCAGATTCTCCCTTTGCGAAACGAAGTGGATTGGTCCGGGCGGATGATATTCCCTACCGCCTTGTATGCAGTCGCATGACGATATCCTGATCGTAGTTGCCGAAACCGCGGCCAAAGATGTTGATTCCGCCCGGATGTTTGGCATCCTCGCGCACGGCGATGCGCAGGCGGATGGAATGGTGGCCGTCGATATCGACGTCTTTCAGCGTAACTTCCGATATTTTGACACCGTCGACGAACGTGCCGACGTCGGAAACTCGCCAGTTTTTCAGCTTGCCGTATTGCGAGCCTTTCAATTTCCACCAATTCGGTGTGTAGACGCCGCGCTTGTCGCCAAAATCTCCCGGCGACGTCCAAGTGCCAACGTCTTTGCCGTTTATCGAAAGTGTAATGTCCGAGGGCCAGTTGGTGCTGGTGCCGGGGGCCTCGGAAGAGAGCTCCATCACAAATTCGACCGCATCAATCTGGGTATTGGCAAGGCGCGCATTGTTGGGGAACTGGTATTCGACGAAGCCGCGCGTGAACCAAATCAGCGCGGTTTTCATCCGTTCGGGGTCAAGGAATGTTTCGGGCACATCGAGCAAGCCGATGATGCCTTCGGTCGAGCACAGGCCGCAGGGGGCACTGACCTCGCAACTTGTGTACAGACCAAGTGGCATTTTCACTTCGATATCGCTGGCGTGCAGGGGTTTGATGTCTTCCTTGAACATCACCAGCACTTCGTCAAACGTGGTGTGACAAACTTTCTGGTTACCTTTGCGCGCCTTTTGCGTTTCGGATCGGATCAGGCCCGCATCCTCCAGAATTTGCACATTAGAGGAAACCGTCGATTGCGGCAGCTCCAACTTTTCCGCGATTTCGTTCACATTCATCGCGCCGGTTACATGCAAAAGTTTGAGGATTTTCACCCGCACTGCCGAGGCAAGGCCTTTGAGCACTTCAAGCCCTTCTTCAGGGTCGACGACAAGAAAATTCCGGCTCATGAATCAATTGGGCTTTCGGGCGAACAACGCCTGTTTTTGTGTATCAGGAATGCTGGTTTAGTCAATCTGGCATCGGCTCCAGCGAAAACTTGCCATTTTGGTGAAATGGCCTGACAAAGAGTGTCGCAGCAAATCGGACTTCACAATGGCACTGGTCACAGAACGTAATCCCGGCACCGCGCTTCAAACCGACTGGTTTGAAAACATTGCGGTCAATCGTTCGGCCACCGAACGCCGCGCTGCATCGCTTACAACTCGACGGACGGTGAAAAAGCAGTTTCAAGCGGCATGGTTGGTGCAGGCGATCAAGTGCATCGATCTGACGACTTTGGCGGGCGACGATACGGCGGGGCGGGTGCAAAGATTGTGCGCCAAGTCGATGCGACCAGTGCGAGGGGATATTCTGGCCGCACTGGGTCTGGGTGATGCGGGCATCACGACCGGTGCTGTGTGTGTCTATCCCACGATGGTTGTTCATGCGGTGAAGGCGCTGCGGGGGTCTGGGGTGCCGGTCGCTTCGGTCGCCACCGGCTTTCCAACCGGGCTGACGCCACTGCCGTTGCGGTTGGCCGAGATCACCTATGCCGTCGGCGAGGGTGCGCAGGAGATTGATATTGTCATCACCCGTGAACATGTGCTGACGCAGAATTGGGCGGCGCTCTACGATGAGATTGCCGAGATGCGCGAGGCCTGCGGAGCGGCGCATATGAAGGCAATTTTGGCGACCGGTGATTTGACCACGCTGCGCAACGTCCATCGTGCTTCGATGGTGGCAATGCAGGCGGGATCGGATTTCATCAAGACTTCAACCGGGAAGGAGGCAGTGAATGCAACTTTGCCTGTCAGTCTGACCATGCTGCGGGCGATCCGGGATTATCAGGAATACAGCGGCCATATTGTCGGGTTCAAGCCTGCCGGTGGATTGGCGACGGCAAAGGATGCGATGAACTGGATGATCCTGATGAAAGAGGAATTGGGCGTGCGATGGACTCGGCCCGATCTGTTCCGGTTGGGGGCCAGCTCGATGCTGGGCGATATTGAGCGGCAGTTGGACCATTACGTGACGGGTCGTTATGCGGCCGCACATCGCCAGCCGATGGCTTAGGGAATTATCATGGCCTCGATCAGGGACATCATGGAAAACATGGAATACGGACCAGCGCCCGAGGCGAATGGCGAAGTGGTGAAATG
Source organism: Oceanomicrobium sp. (assembly GCA_031415055.1). Classification (GTDB taxonomy): domain Bacteria; phylum Pseudomonadota; class Alphaproteobacteria; order Rhodobacterales; family Rhodobacteraceae; genus JANMOK01. Next base: position 37,339 of record JANOQZ010000012.1, read on the forward strand.
GCTTGCGGCTGGGTCCGCCGGGTTTGGCCATTTCATCAACGGCAAGTTCGTGACGCCCAAGGGGACGGCCTGGATCGAGGTGCTGAACCCGGCGACGGATGCGGTGATTGCCAAGGTTCCGCAGGGGACGGACGGCGTTGTGGATGATGCGGTTAAGGCGGCGCGCGCGGCTTTTAGGACATGGTCGAAGCTGAGCGGGCATGAGCGGGCCAAATATCTCTATGCGATTGCCCGGCATATCCAGAAACGCGAGCGGTTTTTCGCGGTGCTGGAGACGATGGATAACGGCAAGACCATCCGCGAGACCCGCGATATCGATATTCCACTGGTGGCGCGGCATTTCTATCATCACGCGGGATGGGCGGAACTGGTCGACAGCGAGATGCCGGGGTATCAGCCGGTCGGTGTCTGCGGGCAGGTGATCCCGTGGAATTTTCCGCTGTTGATGTTGTCGTGGAAAATCGCGCCGGCGATTGCTGCTGGTAATACCGTCGTGTTGAAGCCCGCCGATCTGACGCCGCTGACGGCGGTGGCTTTTGCCGAGATCTGCGCCGAGGTCGGCCTGCCTGCGGGCGTGGTGAACATCGTGCACGGCGATGGCAAGACCGGGGCGGCGATTTGCGGGCATCCCGACGTCGACAAAGTGGCCTTCACTGGCTCGACTGAGGTCGGGCGAACCATTCGGCGGCAGACGGCGGGTTCGACCAAGAAACTGTCGTTGGAACTGGGCGGCAAGTCGCCGTTCATCGTGTTCGAGGACGCCGATCTGGACGCAGCCGTCGAAGGTGTGGTCGACGCGATCTGGTTCAATCAGGGTGAGGTTTGCTGCGCGGGGTCGCGCGTATTGGTGCAGGAAGGCGTTGCCGAGCGGTTTTTCGGCAAGCTGAAAATGCGAATGGCCAAGCTGCGGATTGGCGATCCGCTCGACAAGTCGATGGATATGGGGGCGATTGTTTCGCAGAAGCAGGCCGCGCGGGTGAATGCGTTAGTGGCACAAGGTGTGGCCGAGGGCGGGAAACTGTGGTCGGCCCCGCTGGAATTGCCGAAGACCGGCAGTTTCTGCTTGCCGGGGTTTTTCACCGATGTGTCGCCTGCCTCGACGGTTTGTGAGGTCGAAATCTTTGGACCGGTGGCGGTCACCGGCACTTTCCGCACGCCGGACGAGGCGGTGGCTTTGGCCAATAACACGAAATACGGACTGGCGGCGTCGATTTGGTCGGAGAATATCAATCTGGCTTTGGACGCGGCAGCGCGGGTGAAGGCGGGGATTGTCTGGATCAATTGCACCAATTTGTTTGATGCCGGGGCCGGGTTTGGCGGGTATCGGGAAAGCGGGTTTGGCCGCGAAGGCGCGCGTGAAGGGCTGCACGAATATCTGGTGGCGAACTGGGAAAAGGCTTTGCCGGAGGGCAAGGTTGTACCGTTTGTAGCCAGTACCGCACCCGCCGGTTCTGGGTCGGACGGTATCGACCGCACGGCGAAAATGTATATCGGCGGCAAGCAGGCGCGGCCCGATGGTGGGTATTCTTATTCGGTAACGGGCAAGAATGGCGACGTCATTGGCGAAGCCGGGCTTGGCAACCGCAAGGACATTCGCAACGCCGTTGAGGCGGCGAACAAGGCGCAGGGATGGGGCGGCGTGACCGCGCATAATCGGGCGCAGGTCTTGTATTACGTCGGCGAGAATCTCGATGCGCGACGGGCGGAGTTTGAGGAATTGTTGGTCGCCTCGACCGGCGTTTCCGCCAAGGCTGCAAAGGAGGAGTTTGAGGCGTCGCTGCGTCGCGTATTCTGGTATGCGGCGCAAGCTGATAAATATGATGGGGCCGTGCATGCCACCAAATCGCGGCATGTGACATTGGCGATGAATGAGCCGTTTGGCACCATGGGCGTGGTTTGCCCGGATGACATGCCGTTGTTGTCATTTGTCTCGCTGGTGCTGCCAGCAGTGGCAATGGGCAATTGCGTGGTTTCGGTGCCCTCGCAGCGGCACCCCTTGATTGCAACCAATCTGTATCAGGTGTTTGACACGTCTGACATGCCGGGTGGGGTGATTAATATCGTGACCGGTGAGCGCGAGGTTCTGGCCAAGACTTTGGCAGAACACGATGACATAGCGGCGGTATGGTATGTCGGTTCCAAGGAAGGCAGTGCCAAGGTGATCGAAGGATCGTGCGGGAACCTCAAATCCACTTGGGTGAATTATGGCAAACAGCGGGACTGGCTGGATTTGCTACAAGGTCAAGGGCGCGAATATCTGCGGCGGGCGTGTCAGGTGAAGAATATCTGGGTGCCGTATGGGGAGTAACAGGCGCGGCGCGACCTAGGTGTGAACCTGTCGAGCGAAGCGAAAGAAGCGCTGCGGGACGCAGTCCGTCACGGGGGAGCCACCAGACATCGGCTGCTTGTCAAGTAGTCCCTCGCGGTGTAATTGTCTTGTTGTGACTTAGGCCGACCGAGCGAAGCAGAAATCGCTGAGTCACGAATACATAGCATTCACATCCATTTTGGAGGAAAGGCCTATGGCAAACCAAGCAAACATGACGACCCACCGCCGCCTGCAAGAAGAAGTGTGGCGGGATCACAAGGTGGATACCTTGGACGAGTTGGCCGCAGAAAACGTGGTGGCGCATTTCCTGCCGCCCGGACTGCCGCCGGGGCGTGCCGGACTGAAGATGTTCGTGAGCGCTTACCTAGCGGCCTTCCCGGACGGCAAAAATACGATCGAAGCACACATCGGTGACGATGCGCACTCGGTCATGCGGCTGACGTTCGCGGGCACGCATACCGGTCCGCTTATGGATATGGCGGCTACGGGCAAGAACGTGTCGATCAACGGCATCGAGATGTGGCGCTTCACGCCGGATGCAAAGCTGGCTGAAGGATGGGCGGTATTCGATTTTCTGACCCTGCTGCAGCAGATCGGGGCGGTTCCGGCACCCGCCTCGGCCTAGGGTAGGCAGGGCGGCCGCAGCGGCACGGCGGTCAGGGCTGCGGCCCGATCCACCAGGTGCCGGGATAAAACATCTGACCAATTGAATTCTCGCAAATCGGACAGAAATACCGGCATCCACTTTTCCCTGATTGGCTTTATCGCTGCGCCTTTTCCCGGCCACACAGCAGCAGCATGGCGGTGGTGACGAGGCCGAAGATGATTTGGCGCCCGTATTCGGGCATCTACATGACGCTGAGGGTGGATTGCAGCAAGGTGACCAGCAGGCCGCCCGCGACGGTGCCAACGTAAGAACCGCGACCCCTTAAAATAGAAATGCCCCTCAGAACGACGGAGGCAATCACCAGCAGGGGGTAAGCATCCCTAATGTGCCCGCCCCCGCTTTAACTGAATAGCCCGCTGACAGTATCCTAGCGAGGGCAGTGAAGGCACTTGGCAACGTGCAGACAGCCAACCCAGAACGGCGGAAGCTGATATCTATGGCGGCGCTGGTCCGAAAGCATTGCGCCGCAGCGAATTCGAACAGCTAAACCGGTTCTTCAATCTGATAGCTGGAGACAAGGAACTCAGCGGCGAAAAAAGTATTCTGGGCAAAGCAGCAAACAAAAACTCGGCCTTTTGATTTCCGCCAGGGCTACTGGCGCTGGCCTGCGGAAAACAATGGATATATTCTAGCACAATAAGAAAATAAAAATGCGACATCTGCTGAAATTGTTCCCAGAATATCCTATTGTTTTTTGAATTGTTGTGAAACACACCCAACAATACACACATGTCCAATGAATAAAGGGCGAAATTTCTTGTTAAATTTTGTCCAAAACAACTGGATTTGTTCTGGCGATTCGGAGTATATGTGGCGATGACAGCGCTGTCAACAAATTGGAATAGTGTGTCATGCTCTACTATTTTTACCTTGACGAAAGCATTGATCCCAAACGTTTCTGGTGGGAAAAGGCAGTATGAAAATGCCGAAGAAAAACATAAGCGGCCGTGCGACTTTGAACGACGTGGCGACCATCGCCCACGTCAGCGCAGTGACGGTTTCACGCGTGTTGCGTCGGCCAGAGATGGTTTCAGCCGACCTACGCGAGCGGGTTTTGAAAGCCGTGCGCGAACTGGCCTATATTCCCAATCAAATGGCCAGTGCTTTGGCCTCGTCGCGCACTGGGCGCATCGGGGTGATCGTGCCCAGTTTCACCAACGGCGTATTTGGCGATTTTCTGCGCGGCATCCATGATTTGATGGTACCGGCGGGGTTTCAGGTTGTGATGCTCAATTCCAACTACATGCCGGGATTGGAAGAAAGCGCGATTATCACCATGCTGGGGCAGTTCCCGGAAGCGATAATTTTGACTGGCACTGGTCAGACCAAACAAGCGCGGCGGGCTTTGGAGCAATCAGGCATACCGGTCATTCAAACGTTTGAATTGACCAACAGGCCCATTGATATGAACATCGGACTGTCACAGTCAGATGCAGGCTATGGGGCGGCTGAACACTTGCTGAAACTTGGGCATCGGAAATTGTGCGCGATTTCAGCACCATTCGATGCCCGTTCGTTGAAACGTTTGGAAGGGTATCGGCAAGCGCTTACCGAAAGCGGCGTTGAGCCGCGCATTGTATCTGTCGATGAACCCTCCAGTATCTGGCTTGGCAGCAGACTGCTGGTGGAAATGGTCGAGAGATTTCCTGAAACCACTGCAATTTTCTGCGGCAACGACAACTTGGCGCTTGGGGCGATGTTCGAGTGTCAGCGGCGGGGAATCGCTGTGCCGGGGCGGATGTCGATCCTTGGGTTCAACGATCTGGAATTGGCGGGAAGTGCGTATCCGGCTATCAGCTCGATTGCCACGCCGCGCTATGAAATGGGCCGTGCGGCTGCCGAAATCATTCTGGAAATTGTGCGCGGATCGGGCAAGCGGCCAGAGCGGCGCCAAATTGATTTGGGCTTCAAGCTGATCGAGCGGGATAGTACCGCCGCTTGGCGAGGCTGAAACCTAGGTTGGGTTGCGATTAGCAATTAGGTTATCGACAACGCCCGGATCGGCCAACGTCGAAATATCGCCCAGATTTGACACATCGCCTTCTGCAATCTTGCGCAAGATACGCCGCATGATTTTGCCGGATCTGGTTTTAGGCAGACCGGGGGCGAATTGGATCACGTCGGGGGTGGCGATGGGGCCGATTTCCTTGCGCACCCAAGTGACCAATTCTTTGCGCAGCGCAGCATCGCCCGCTTCACCGGCGTTGAGCGAGACATAGGCATAGATGCCTTGGCCCTTGATGTCGTGGGGCATGCCAACGACTGCCGCTTCGGCGACTTTGGGATGGGCGACAAGCGCACTTTCGATTTCGGCGGTTCCCATGCGGTGGCCAGAGACGTTAATCACGTCATCGACGCGACCGGTAATCCAGTAATAACCGTCTTCGTCGCGGCGGCAGCCGTCGCCACTGAAATACATTCCGGGATAGTCGGCGAAATAGGTTTTGAAGAACCGCTCATGGTCACCCCAGATGGTACGCATTTGGCCGGGCCATGAATCGGTGATGCAGAGATTTCCCTCAGCGACGCCGTCGATGGTTTTCCCGGCAGCGTCGAGAATTGCCAGTTTGACGCCAAACATCGGTTTTGTGGCCGAGCCAGGTTTGAGATCGGTCGCGCCCGGAAGCGGACTGATCATCGCCGCGCCAGTTTCCGTCTGCCACCACGTATCGACAATCGGGCAGCGGCTGTCACCAACGACCGTATGATACCATTTCCAAGCTTCGGGGTTGATCGGCTCGCCCACAGTGCCAAGCAGATGCAGCGATTGACGCGAGGTGGATGTGACGAAAGAATCGCCTTCGCGCATCAGGGCCCGCAAGGCCGTCGGGGCGGCGTAGAAGATATTGACTTTGTGGCGGTCGATGATTTGCCAGAAGCGGCTGAAGTCGGGGTAGTTTGGCACGCCTTCAAACATCACGGTTGTGGCACCATTGGCAAGCGGTCCGTAAACAACATAGCTGTGACCGGTCACCCAACCTACGTCGGCGGCGCACCAAAAAATTTCACCGGGGTGATAATCGAAAACGTATTGATGCGTCATCGAGGCCCAGACCAGATAGCCGCCAGTGGTATGAAGAACGCCTTTGGGTTTGCCGGTCGAGCCGGAAGTATAAAGAATGAACAGCGGGTCTTCGGCGTTCATCGGTTCAGGCGGGCAGGTGGCAGCGACGGTTTCGCGTTCGGTGTGAAACCACAAGTCGCGCCCGGCTTGCATGTCGACGTCAGCACCAGTGCGGCGGACGACGAGGACTTTTTCGACGGACGGGCAACGTGGAAGAGCCGCGTCGACATTGGCTTTCAGCGGCACTTTTTTGCCGCCGCGCATGCTTTCGTCGACGGTGACGACCAGTTTGGAGTCGCAATCCTGTATGCGGTTGGCGAGCGAATCTGGCGAGAATCCGGCGAAGACGATGGAATGGATTGCGCCGATCCGAGCGCAGGCCAGCATGGCAATAGCTGCCTCGGGGATCATCGGCAGATAGAGGGTAACCCGGTCGCCTTTGCGTACGCCATTCGCTTTATAGATATTGGCCATGCGGCAGGTTTCGGCATATAGTTCGGCATACGTCAAAGTGCGGGTTTCGGACGGATCATCACCCTCCCAGATGATCGCCGCGTCGTTGGCGCGGGTGGCGAGATGTCGGTCGAGGCAATTGGCGGATAGATTCAGAACGCCGTCTTCGAACCATTTGATGCCGAAATCGGCTTCGTCGAAGCTGGTATTTTTGACCTTGGTGAAGGGTTCGATCCAGTCAATTCGGCTGGCCTCGTGTCGCCAGAAGGCATCGGGGTCGTTGACCGACGCAGCATACATGGATTTGTACTGTTCTGCATTGATAAACGCACGTTCACGCCATTCGGCTGGGACGGGATAGAGGTCTTTGGACATTGGGTGCTTCCCTGGATTAAGCTGTTTTTGGCATCATTTCATGCGGTCAAATCTGGTCTGACATTTCTCTTGGCGAGCTTGCCAATCCAAGGAAAACGGCCAGAGCGCGATTAACACGAACAAGATCGGAATCGTCAAGTCGACCAATCATCTTGCCAACTTTCGTTTTTGGTAAAGTCGTTACTTTATCGATCATGAGTTGGCAGGTTTCGCGCAGGCCATTTTTGTTGCTTGGTAGAATTTCGATGCGCAAAACGCGAGTAGCAATTTTTGTCGTCGTGAACATACAAATCGTGACGCCCTCTGTGTCCGCGTAAGAATCGTTCTGGACTAACAGGGCAGGCCGTGGTTTTCCGCTGTAGTCTGGTCCTCCAGCAACGGACCAAATCTCACCCCGCTTCACTCCCATAGCCACGCAGATATTGAATCAATGAAAGCTTGATCGTCTGACACTTTGTCAGCCGCGGCCACTGCGCGCGATTCGCGAAGGGCCTGTTCTTTGAAAGCCTCGCTGCGAGTATCGGGCAGCCAAAGCTGCACCGGGCGTAGACCTTGGGCACGGAGACGGGCGCGGTGGGCGCGGACTTTTTCGGTGTTGGGATTCGGTTTCAAAACAGCGACGCTCCTAAGTTACATGTAACTTAACAGCTATGATCGAACAATCAATGCAGCAACGGCCGCTACCTTGTCGTTTCCGTCATCCTACGCCGCACGTATTTGTCGACCCGGCCGATCAATTCATCCATACCCGGGTCAAAGAAATGGCCTGCGCCTTCCACTGTTTCGTGGGTGATGGTGATGCCTTTCTGCAGCTTCAATTTGTCAGCCAGAATTGTCACATCGGCGGGCGGAACGACACGATCAGCGGTGCCGTTGATGATGAGACCAGACGACGGGCAGGGGGCGAGAAAGGTGAAATCGTATTGGTTAGCGGGCGGTGCGACCGAGATGAAACCGGCAATTTCCGGGCGGCGCATCAGCAGTTGCATGCCGATCCAAGCACCAAAAGAAAAACCGGCGACCCAGCAATATTTGGCATTGGGGTTCATGGCTTGCAGGTAATCAAGGGCGGAAGCAGCGTCGCTCAATTCACCAATGCCTTGATCGTATTCGCCTTGGCTGCGGCCCACGCCGCGAAAGTTGAAGCGCAGGCAGGTAAACCCCATCGCGTGGAAGGCGTAGTGCAGATTGTAGACCACCTTGTTATTCATCGTGCCGCCGAATTGCGGATGCGGATGCAGGATGATCGCAATAGGCGCATCCTTGTTTTTCTGCGGGTGATAGCGTCCCTCAAGACGGCCATCGGGGCCGGGGAAAATGACTTCGGGCATTTAAAAAAAAGCTCCTGACCAGTTGCCCCGAGTGAACTTGACGGAATCACTCAGGCAATCTAGAAACGTTCTAACTTGTGAGGCTGCTGACCCCGTTCGCACTGCGCGTGACTAAGGCCAGTTCAGCACTACGTCAACTAAGTCCTGTAGC
>JANOQZ010000013.1:0-48626 GCA_031415055.1 Oceanomicrobium sp.
GCGCGGCCTTTATAAACGAACGAGGAATTGCGCGAGGTGACAGCAAAGGTCTTGAACCGGCTGAGGGCGGTGATGATGTCGTCAACGATGCCGTCGGCGAAATAGTCCTGTTCCGGATCCCCGCCGAGATTGACGAAGGGCAAGACCGTGAGCACCGGCAGCGTTGGCGCGGGTGAGGTAGATTCGGGTTCATGCCGCAACAACCGATACCCGACCCTCGGCACTGTCACGATCCAGTCTTGACCGTCGGGCCTTGTCCCAAGGGCCTTGCGCAAGGTCGCGATTTGCACGGTCAGATTGCCTTCCTCGACGATCACGCCGGGCCAAGTTGCCTCGAGTAATGCTGATTTGGTGACGGGTTGATGATCGGCGGCGATAAGGGTTTGCAACAATGCAACCGCGCGTTGGCCCAAGCGCACGTCCGCCCCATTGCCGCGCAACAAACCACTGGCGGGGTCGAGTATGTAGGGGCCGATGCTTGAGCTTGGGTCTGACATAAGCCAAGGTATAGCCCGTCGCGATGCAACCGCAAGCAGGTGTTCCTAGGCCATCGCAAGCCAAACCGCGCGCCGTCTTAACCGAACTGTTGAACCTCTTCGCCCGATACCGGGTCGGTCACGCCCAAGCCGCCGCCAAGGTCTTCGAGAATTCCGCGCATCTGGTCGAGGATGCCGATCATCGCCGGCCGTGCGGCAACAATCGCGTCCATACTGTCCCATTCGGCCACCAAGCAATAGCTACGGTCACCAGTTTTGATGATGTGGCCGCCGCGCATGCCGGGCATGTTGTTGTTGGGCTGGTTAAGCTTTAGAAATTCCGCATCTTTCCCGGGTTTTACGCGCATGCGCACAACGTTGAATGCAGTCATTTTCAGCTCCTTTTGCAATTGTTGAAAGGCAAGCAGGTGCTAGGGTTCGGTTACAGACCGTTGGGGACGGCGGACAGCGTTCATCCGCTTCAGTCCGGCGGCGGCAAGAAAGGCAGGACGATCCCGCCTGTCGCATCCGCGCATTGCGACAATAGCATTTGGCGGCAAAATCGCAACAAAACTGTGGACCGCTGCGTTCGGGGGCTCGCGAACACGCCACAGCGAGACACTTGCTTGAAGGGCCGCTCTGTCGCATCATCCGCTGCAATGGAGGATGTCTTGCCGCGTGTTACTTTTGGATCAAACTTGCAGAGGCATTTGCCGCGTCCCGTCAGCCAAGCCAGCGGAGCGACGGTGGGCGAGGTTTTGCGCAACCTGTTCCAAGCTGATAGTTTGCTGGGCACCTATGTGCTGGACGATCAGGGCCGGTTGCGCAAGCATGTGAATGTGTTCTTGAACAATCTGGCGATCAAAGATCGGGTACGTTTGAGCGATTTGGCGGTGGAATCCGACGAAATCTATGTGTTTCAGGCACTTTCAGGAGGGTGAAAATGGCGGCAACATTGTTGGTGGGCACGCGCAAAGGGTTGTTCACGTTTCGCAAAAACGGCAAAGGCTGGCACGCAGGGCCGCCGAAATTCTTGGCCGAACCGGTTTCATCGCTGCTGCGCGATGCGCGTGACGGGGCGATGTATGTGGCGCTGAAACATGGGCATTTCGGGGTGAAGTTTCACCGTTCGGATGACAATGGGGAAAGCTGGACCGAATATCCGGCGCCCGCCTATCCGGTTATCGAGGGTGACGACAAGGCGGCGTCGCTGGATATGATTTGGACGATGGTGCCCGGTGGCCCTGATCAACCGGGGTTGATTTGGGCAGGAACACTGCCAGGCGGATTGTTTCGCAGCGACAATCGTGGCGAAACGTGGAGCCTTGTCACCAGCCTTTGGGAGCGTGAGGAACGGGCGAAGTGGTTTGGCGGCGGCTATGATTACCCCGGTATCCATTCGATTCTGGTCGATCCGCGCGATAGTGCCAAACTGACACTGGGTGTTTCTTGTGGTGGGGTTTGGAAGTCTGACGATACTGGAGCGACTTGGCGGCAGGCCGGGCAAGGGCTACGTAGCGACTATCTGCCACCTGATCTGGCCTATGACCCGGTCAGCCAAGACCCGCATTACATCGCCATCAGCGCCAATCATCCGGATCGGATTTGGTGCCAGCATCACAACGGCATTTTCGTTTCACGCGATGGGGCAGAGACGTTTGACGAAATTCGCGATGTGAAACCTTCCGTATTTGGTTTTGGCGTGGCCGTCCATCCCGATGACCCCGACACGGCTTGGTTTGCCCCAGCGCAAAAGGATGAATACCGAGTGCCCGTTGACGGCAAAATGGTCGTCACGCGCACCACAGATGGTGGCAAGACGTTTGAGAGTTTGGACAAGGGTCTACCACAGGACGCAAGTTACGATCTGATCTATCGCCACGCTTTGACGGTGAATGGCGATGGCCGGCAGTTGGCAATGGGGTCAACCACTGGCAATTTGTGGTTGAGCGAGAATGGCGGCGATGATTGGACGCAACTCAGCGGACATCTGCCGCCAATTGCGCAGGTGGCTTTCGGGTGAAACAGCCGTGACCTGCCTGTTATTCGGGCAAATCTAGGACGAAAGACGAAACTTTGCTTTATAGTTACCTCACGATCGCAACAATGGCTTGACCCTAGGGTCAGGTTTTTCACCAATAACCTGTCTCGGTAATTGAGTCCGAGCGTGGAGGGCACCATCGCGTTTTTTAACGAGATGTATGAAAGTGACAGCGTGCGTCAGCCTTATCAGCAATTGCTGGGTTGGGTGCAGTCGATGCCACCCGAATTGTTGGAACTGAAACGAGCCGAAGCGGAAGCATTGTTTCGTCGTATCGGCATCACGTTTGCGGTGTATGGCGAAGGCAGTGACCCAGAACGTCTGATCCCGTTTGATCTGATGCCGCGCGTGTTTACCCATTTCGAATGGCAAAAATTGGAACGCGGGGTCAAGCAACGTGCGCAAGCATTGAACGCGTTTCTACGCGATGTTTATGGCCGGGCCGAAATTGTGCGGGCTGGGCTAATCCCCGCTTCGCTGGTGTTTGGCAACGCGGCGTTTGAACGGGCGGTTGTCGATTTCACCCCGCCAAAAAACGTTTATTCGCACATTGTGGGCGTTGATTTGGTGCGCACCGGCCCCGACGAATTTTTTGTGTTGGAAGATAATTGCCGCACCCCTTCGGGGGTTTCCTACATGTTGGAAAACCGCGAGATCATGATGCGGATGTTTCCCGATCTGTTTCAACAGAACAGAATTGCACCTGTCGACGATTACCCCGACTTGCTGCGCCAAACGTTGCGAAGTGTGGCCCCGCTGCGCTGTGAAAGCGAACCTACCATAGTCATTCTAACGCCGGGGGCGCTGAACAGCGCCTATTACGAACATTCGTTCTTGGCCGATCTGATGGGGGTCGAATTGGTCGAAGGTCAGGACCTGTTCGTGGACGGTGACTTTGTTTTCATGCGCACAACCAGCGGTCCGCGGCGCGTTGATGTGATTTACCGCCGGATCGACGATGACTATCTTGACCCGCTGTGTTTTCGAGCGGATTCAATGTTGGGCGTGCCGGGATTGATGAACGTCTATCGCACCGGCGGCGTTTCGATTTGCTCGGCCCCCGGTGCGGGTGTGGCGGATGACAAGGCAGTCTATACCTATGTGCCCGAAATGATTCGATTCTATTTGGGCGAGGAACCGGTTCTGCAAAATGTGCCGACTTGGCGGTGCAGCGAACACGGCGATTTGGCACATGTTCTGGCCAATCTCGGCGAACTGGTGGTGAAAGAGGTGCATGGATCGGGCGGTTACGGCATGTTGGTTGGTCCTGCCTCCACCAAAGCGCAAATCGCTGCCTATGCCGAGCGGATCAAGGCCGACCCACATGATTTTATCGCGCAACCAACACTGGCTTTGTCCACTTGCCCGACGTTTGTCGACAAAGGCTTGGCACCGCGTCATGTCGATTTGCGACCCTATTGCTTGGTGGGCGAACAGATCCACCTCTGCCCCGGTGGCTTGACTCGTGTGGCATTGAAAGATGGGTCGTTGGTGGTCAATTCCTCGCAAGGTGGCGGGGTGAAAGACACTTGGGTTATGGTGGATTGAGGATGCAATGTTAAGCCGCACTGCCGAGAACCTGTTCTGGATCACCCGCTATATGGAGCGGGCCGAGACAACGGCACGGCTGCTGGAAGTCGGCTATCGCATCGCGTTGATGCCTAGTGCAGGCAAGGGCAACCGCAACGATTGGGAGAGCATTCTGGCGGCCTCCGGTGCTGTGGAACTTTACCGGCAGAAATACGGCGAACCCCAACAAGGTCGCGTTGAATCCTTCATGTTTTTTGACCGCGACAATCCCTCGTCCGTGGCGCGTTGCATTGAAAGTGCGCGTGACAATGGGCGGATTGTGCGCACGGCTTTGACCTCGGAAGTTTGGTTTGCCTTGAATGCAGCGTTCCAAGAATTGAAGGCAATCGAAGCCCGGCACAAGACCAAGGCCGACATTCCGACGCTTTGCGACTGGACCAAACGTAGCACCGCCTTGTTGCGTGGTGCGATTGAAAGCACGCAGTTACAGCAAGACGGATACGACTTTCTCAATCTTGGTTACTATCTGGAACGGGCCGATAACACGGCGCGGCTTTTGGACGTGAAATACTACGTCCTGTTGCCCGTGACCGACCGAGTTGGTGGGTCGCGTGACAACTATCAATGGACGACATTGCTGCGGGCCCTGTCGGCTTTTCGGGCGTTTCATTGGGCCTATGGCGGCGATTACACGCCCGGTAAAATTGCCCATTTCTTGATTTTGAACAAGGCCTGCCCGCGCTCGCTGCTGCACTGCGCCGAGGAAGCCGTGCGCCATCTGGACCGGCTGGCGCTGGCCTATGGCAAAAAGACCAAGGCGCAGGAACTGGCCCGATTGGCGCTGGCGAAATTGGCGGAAACCGACGTTGACGAAATTGTAAGTGCGGGACTGCATGAATTTCTGACCAAGTTCATCCATGACAATGCTGAATTGGGGGCCGAAGTCGCCCAATCGTATTTGTTCAGGGCCGCATGATGTTATTGCATGTGCGTCATGTGACGACCTATCGCTTTTCGGCCCCGGCGCGATTCATTGTGCAGAGCCACCGCTTGATGCCGGCGCAGTTTCAGGGTCAGCGGGTTATTGATTGGCGCGTTTCGTCGCGTGATGCCGTTTTTGGCGGCTATTTCACCGATGCAGCAGGCGACCAATTGCGGACCATGTCGGTTGCGGGACCGATGGACGAACTTGAAGTAGAGGTCGAGGGGACGGTTGAAACAAAGGATATGACCGGTGTCCTTACCGGGCATCGAGAGACGATTTCGCCTTTGGCCTATGCGCGACCGACGACTACAACGCGCACCGACGCGGCGCTGGCCAATTTAGCACAGTCGGCCTTGCAGGGGCGGACGGCAGAAACCGATTTGCAGCGGGCCCATCTATTATGTGCGGCTGTTGCTGGTGCAATTGAGTATCGCCCTGGGTCTACCAGCATGCAGACCACTGCCGCACAGGCTTTGGCGCAGGGAATGGGGGTATGCCAAGACCATGCCCACGCGTTGATTGCCTTGGCGCTGTGGCACCGGATTCCGGCAAGGTATGCTTGCGGCTATTTATATGTTCGCGGCGATGGAAGCGCCGAACTGGCAAGCCATGCCTGGGCCGAACTTTACGTCGGCGGTTTGGGATGGGTTGGCTTTGACCCGGCAAACCTGTGCTGCCCCGATGAACGCTACATCCGCCTTGGATCGGGGGCCGATGCCTATGATGCTGCGCCGATCCGAGGGCAGAGCCACGGCGGCATTGCCGAAAGTCTTGACGTCACGGTTGCGGTTGAATCGATGCAGCAATAAGGTCCGCCAAAGTTTGCAGGGATTACGGGCACAATGACGTATTGCGTTGGATTATTGCTGGAAGCGGGTTGTGTGCTGTTGTCGGATACGCGCACCAATGCCGGTTTGGACAACATATCGTCGTATCGGAAAATGTTCACTTTTGAAAAGCCGGGCGAGCGAGCGATTGTGATCCTGACGGCAGGCAGCCTGTCGGTGACGCAGACGACGATTGCTAGGTTGAATGACGGTATTCTGCACCCTGATCAAGACAAGGCCCGCTCGATTTTGGAAGCACAAACGATGCTGGAAGTCGCGGAAATTGTCGGCTCGACTTTGGCTGAAGTGACCACTGAAGTCGGCGAAAAGATGAGCCGCATGAAGCAAAGCGCGACGGCCAGCATGTTGGTGGCGGGTCAGCGCAAGGGTGGGGCGATGCGGTTGTTTTTGCTGTATCCGGAAGGCAATTTCATCGAAGCGACCAATGACACGCCGTTTTTGCAGATTGGTGAACACAAATACGGCAAGCCGATTTTGGATAGGGTTGTGAAGCGCAACACGACGCTGGAAGACGCCCGAAAGGCGGTGCTGTTGTCGATGGATTCGACGCTGCGCTCGAACCTGTCGGTCGGCATGCCGCTGGATTTGTGCGTGATCCGCGAAGGCGATTGCAAAGTGTCGCAACAGGAACGCATTGAAGCAGGCAACGAAAAATTTGCCGCCATGTCGCAGGCGTGGAGCGATGCTCTGCGCGACGCGTTCAAGCGCATTTCGATTTGATTTGGCCGTTTCGATGAGTGGTTTTGCTTTTAGCCCTGCAGCGCAAGCTTCCGTTGCCATCGCCAACAGCGACAAACGGTTTCCTGTGCGGCGGATTTATTGCGTTGGGCGCAACTATGCCGAACACGTGCGCGAGATGGGCAATGACCCGGAAAAGTCGGTGCCGTTTTTCTTTGGCAAACCTGCCGATGCTTTGGTGGAAAGCGGGGCGTCGATCCCGTACCCGGTTGGCACCAGTAATCTGCACCACGAGATTGAATTGGTTGTGGCGATTGGCGAGGGTGGGGTTGAAATTTCGCAGGAGAACGCGCTTGGCCACGTCTGGGGGTATGCGGTGGGAATTGACCTGACGCGCCGCGACGTTCAGGCGGCGGCAAAGGCTGCTGGCCGACCGTGGGATATGGCCAAAGGCTTTGACAATTCAGCCCCGATTGCCGCGATCAGCCCGGTTGCTGACTGCGGGCACCTGTCGAAAGGCCGCATTTGGCTGGCGGTTGATGGCGAGATTCGGCAGGAATCGGACATTGCGCTGATGATTTGGAGCGTGCCCGAGATCATTTCAGCCCTGTCCGCGCAAATTTCGCTACGGCCCGGCGACTTGATCATGACCGGCACACCGCAAGGGGTAGGGCCAATTTTACGGGGCCAATCCATTACTGGCGGTATCGACAGGCTGTTAAACATAAATGTTAATATCACGGCCCCGTGATTGCGAACGGTTTGCAGAATCAGTTAAACCGCGCTATGCATTTACTTAAGCGTGGGGGCGCTTTCCAGAATATTTGAATTGTCCTTGAAGGCATTCCCTCGTGGTATCCGGCTGTGTTCAGTCGGCTTTGCGTAAAACGATCCAGCGTTGGGGGAAGTAAATGCGTACTTATTTGCTACAGGATCAAAGGTATCATTCGAGCAATCGGGATGATGCAGGGGTGTCGGTAGTTGTTGTGTTCCTTGTTGCATTGATGGCCACTTTGACGGTGCGCTATCTGAATTTGCCACTCGATGCGGCATTTTTGGGTTTGCCCGGCTGAAGCCTCAGTGAGGCGTTGTAAAAAAGGTTCGTCCGGTGCTGAAATTTAGGAATGACGGGGCAAAACCCCGTCATTTCATTTTTTGGGTGATCAATGTGTTGCGGTCACGGCGAAAATTTCCCGGCGTGATGCCGAATTTTGTTTTGAACGCGCGGGTGAATACCGCTTGCGAAGTAAATCCGCATTGCACGGCAATGTCGGTGAACGTCGCCGATGTGTCGCGGGCCAAACGGGTGGCGGTCTGCAGACGCAAGTCGGTTGCATAGCGGCCCGGGCCAATGCCCAGTCTTGTTTGAAATCGAGTTTCCAATTGGCGCAACGAGATGCCCAAACGCGTTGCAATTTCGCGGATAGTTTTGGGGTCTTCAGTATGACGCTCTATGATCTGAACCGCCAAATCGACGATTGTATCGCCTGATGACTTGCGGGTTTGTTGGGGCAGGACACCGGGAACTGTTGCTGCGTGAATAAAAGCGCCGGTTACCTGCGCCGCTAAATCTGGGCCAAAGCGACTGCCGATGAGATGTACCATCAAGTCCAAAGTCGGTAGCGCCCCGCCCGCAGTGAAGCGTGTGTCACTGATGACAAATCGGTCGGGAACCGCCTCGACATTTGGGAATGTTCGCGCGAATTCCTCCAGATCCTCCCAATGAACGGTCGCTTTGTGCCCCGCTAACAGTCCCGCCCGCGCCAGAACCCAACCGCCGGAATCCACCGCGCCAAGCGCGCGAAATCGCGGCGCGATGCGGCTGAGATGGCGGGTAAGTTCGGGTGGCGCATGGACCGAATGATTGAACCCAGCCAATATGACAAGCACATCGGCATGCGGCAATTCGCGAAAGTTAACATTGGCGGGAAAAAGCACACCGGATGTCAGTTGCGCGGCTTCGCCATTTGGTGTGGCGACCGTCCAACTAAAGACAGTTTTGTCGGCAAATCTGTTGGCCGCCCGCATGGGGTCGATTAAAGCCGCGACCTCCATCAGCGACGTTTCGTTGAGCAATAGGATGGCGACCGAAAGCGAGTCGTCGCTGCGTTGAAAAATGGAGTTTGCGTATTTTGCCATAATTTCTGCGTAAAACATCAAATCAATTCTGGCAAGTTGGAATAGTTTCGGCAAAACCCATGAGGTCCACTATGCCGCTGACCATGAACCGCGACGTTTTCATCACCTGTGCCGTCACCGGATCGGGTAGCACACAAGACCGCTCGCCGCATGTGCCGCGCAGCCCGAAACAAATCGCGGACAGCGCCATTGCTGCCGCCAAAGCCGGGGCCGCCATCGTGCATTGCCACGTCCGCGACGCCGAGACAGGCAAACCGCGCCGCGATTTGGCGTTGTATCGCGAAGTTACCGAGCGCATCCGTGACTCGGACACGGATGTGGTGTTGAACCTGACGGCAGGCATGGGCGGCGATATTTTCTTTGGCCCGACCGAAAGCCCGATGCCGGTTCAGGCGCATTCCGATATGGTGGGCGCTTCCGAACGGGTTGCCCATATCGCCGAATGCTTGCCAGAGATTTGCACGCTGGATTGCGGCACGATGAATTTCAACGAGGCGGACTATGTGATGACCAACACGCCGGGCATGCTGCGGGCGATGGGATCGATGATGACGGCTTTGGGTGTGAAGCCGGAAATCGAAGCGTTTGATACCGGGCATTTGTGGCTGGCCAAACAGTTAGTTTCTGAGAGCGTTCTGACTTCGCCCGCGCTTGTGCAGCTTTGCATGGGCGTGCCTTGGGGGGCACCGGATGATTTGAATACCTTCATGGCGATGGTCAATAACGTGCCCGCTGATTGGACCTGGTCTGCGTTTGCCTTGGGTCGGCACGAGATGCCTTATGTGGCGGCGGCTGTGTTGGCCGGGGGCAATGTCCGGGTCGGGCTGGAGGACAACCTGTGGCTTGGCAAAGGTGAGTTGGCCACCAACGAGGCATTGGTGGATCGTGCTGTCGGCATTATCGAACGACTAGGGGCGCGGGTGATTGGGCCGGAAGAGGTGAGGAAGAAGCTTGGATTGGTGAAGAGGGCTCCAGCATGAAAGCGGCGATTGTTGGGGGTGGGGTCATAGGCGGCGGGTGGGTTGCGCGGTTTTTGTTGCATGGCTGGGATGTGTCGGTGTTTGACCCCGATCCGCAGGCGGAACGTAAGATTGGTGAGGTTTTGGCCAATGCGCGGGCGTCTTTGCCGAAACTGGCGGATGTGGCGATGCCGAAGGAGGGCAGTTTGTCGTTACACAGCGACTTGGCCGAGGCCGTAGACGGCGCAATCTGGATCACTGAAGCAGTGCCGGAAAGGCTAGACCTCAAACACAAGGTTTATTCCCAGATACAAGCCGCCAACCCAACCGCAATCATCGGGTCGAGCACGTCGGGTTTCAAGCCGAGCCAATTGCAGGAAGGGGCAAGTCATCCGGCGCAAATCATTGTCGCGCATCCGTTCAACCCGGTCTATTTGTTGCCTTTGGTCGAGGTTGTTCCCAGCCCGGCCAACCCTGTTGACGTAGTTGCCAAGGCCAAGGAAATCCTCACCTCTATCGGCATGAAGCCCCTGCATGTCAGGAAGGAAATCGACGCCCATATTGCGGACCGGTTTCTTGAAGCGGTCTGGCGCGAGGCGCTTTGGCTGGTCAAGGACGGCGTGGCGACCACGGAAGAAATCGACGACGCCATCCGCTTTGGTTTCGGCCTACGCTGGGGCCAGATGGGGCTGTTTGAAAACTATCGTGTGGCCGGTGGAGAGGCAGGCATGGCGCATTTCATTGCGCAGTTCGGGCCCTGTTTGCAGTGGCCGTGGACGAAATTGACCGACGTGCCGGAACTGACCGACGAATTGGTAAAGACCATCGCGGATCAGTCTGATTTGCAATCGGGCAAATATACGATCCGCGAATTGGAACGGATTCGTGACGACAATCTGGTTGGCATGATGCGGGCGCTGAAAGAGCGCAATTGGGGTGCAGGGGCGCTGCTGAACGAGCACGACTCGCGGCTGAAGGGGGAATAATGGATTTTGCCCTTTCCAATGAACAAAAGATGATCGTGGAGACGACGCGGGCATTCGTGGAAGCGGAACTGTTTCCGCATGAGGCAGCGGTTGAGCGCACCGGGAACTTGCGGCGTGATTTGATCGAGGAAATCAAGGCCAAGGCGATTGCGGCGGGGCTGTATGCGGCAAACGTACCGGAAGAATTTGGCGGCGCAGGTTTGGATACGCTGACTTGGCTGCTGTATGAGCGCGAATTGGGCAAAGCCAACTATGCGCTGCACTGGACCTGCGTGGCGCGACCTTCCAACATTCTATGTGCCGGAACGCCAGATCAAATTAGCCGCTACCTAGCGCCCTGCGTGCGCGGTGAGACGTGGGATTGTCTGGCGATGACCGAGCCGGGTGCCGGCTCGGATTTGCGCGGGATGAAGGCTTCGGCGCGTCAGGACGGCGGCGATTGGGTGTTGAATGGCACCAAACATTTCATTTCGCACGCCGATACTGCCGGGTTCGCCATCGTCTTTATGGCCACGGGTGAGGAAGATGGACCTCGCGGCAAACGCAAGCTGATCACTGCGTTTCTGGTCGATAAAGGCACGCCGGGGTTCACAGTGCGTGAGGGGTATCGCAACGTGTCGCATCGTGGTTACACCAATGCGATTCTTGAATTCAACGACTGCCGCTTGCCCGCTGAGACCGTATTGGGCGAAGTCCACAAAGGGTTTGAGTTGGCCAATACTTGGCTGGGGGCGACGCGGTTGCAGGTTGCTGCAACATCGATAGGTCGTGCGCAACGTGCCTTTGGTCATGCTTTAGATTGGGCCGCCTCGCGTGAACAATTCGGCCAGAAGATCGGCAAATTTCAGGGCGTTTCCTTCAAACTGGCCGATATGGCAGTAGAGATGAAAGCGGCAGAATTGATGCTGCTGGAAGCAGCGTGGAAGTATGATGCCGGAACTGTCACTGATGCCGATATGGCGATGGCCAAACTGAAAGCCACCGAGATGCTGGCGATGGTATCAGACGAGGCGATTCAAATTCATGGCGGCATGGGCTTGATGGAAGAACTGCCGTTGGAACGTATTTGGCGCGACGCCCGCGTAGAACGCATTTGGGAAGGCACGTCAGAAATTCAACGCCATATCATCAGCCGCGAATTGCTGCGGGCGGTTGGCGCATGACCCGTGACATTAACCGCCTGTTTCGCCCCAAAACCATCGCCGTTTTAGGTGGTGTTTGGGCCGAAAACGTCATCGCTCAATGTATCAAGATGCGGTTCCAAGGCGACATTTGGCCGGTGCATCCCAAACGCGATTTCATCGGTGGCGTCGCGTGTTTTCGCTCGATTTCAGCGTTACCTTCACCGCCTGACGCGGCGTTCATTGGCGTCAATCGGCAAGCGGCAGTGGAGGTGATCGGCGAACTTGCAGCGATGGGTGGCGGTGGTGCGATATGCTTCGCCTCTGGTTTTGCCGAAGCCGGTGAAAGCGAATTGCAAGCGCGATTGGTGCAGGCGGCGGGGGACATGCCTTTGCTGGGACCGAATTGTTATGGGGTGATCAACTATCTTGACGGCGCGTTGCTGTGGCCCGACCAGCACGGTGGACGACGGGTTGAAAAGGGGGTGGCGTTGATCTCGCAAAGCTCCAACATCGCGGTCAATCTGACAATGCAGCAACGCGGCTTGCCAATTGCCTATGTTGCCTGTGTGGGTAACGCGGCCCAAACCGGCACGGCGGAAATTGCCTTGGCCCTGCTGGCCGACAAACGGGTGACGGCCGTCGGAATGTATCTGGAAGGCATCGCTGATGCGCAGGCTTTCCTTGCGATGGCGTATGAGGCTGCGCGACTGGGTAAACCGATTGTTGCGTTAAAATCGGGCAAGACAGATGTTTCTCGGGCGGCAGCGGCGACGCACACGGCGGCGCTGGCAGGAAGTAGGGCCGCATCGAGCGCGTTTCTGAAACGGGCTGGCGTGGTCGAAGTCTACGACATTCCCGAACTGGTCGAGACGTTGAAATTTCTGCATCAGCACGGGCCGTTAAAGGGTAATCGGGTGCTGTCGATGTCCTGTTCGGGTGGCGAGGCTGGGTTGATGGCCGATCTAGCGGCAGGTTTGCCGCTGCATTTGCCGCAACCAGAGGCGAAACAGGCTGGGGAACTGGCGCGATTGTTGGGTCCGATTGTCACCATTTCCAACCCGTTCGATTATCATACTTTCATCTGGGGCGACACTGCCAAGATGACTGCGACTTATGCCAGCATGATGATGGGCGGCTACGACGCCGCCATTCTGGTGTTGGACTTTCCACATCCCGATCGGTGTTCAAGCGATGCATGGGAACCGGCGGTTCAGGCGTTTGTTGCGGCGCATAAACGAACCGGAATTCCGGCGATACTCGCGGCGAGTCTGCCGGAAAACTTAGACGAAAGTCGCGCCGATTCTTTGCTGAAGGCGGGTATCGTGCCGATTGGTGGGCTGAAGTTGGCGCTGAAAGTGTTGGCGAGTTGTTCAGCCGCTTTGCCAATCGATTCCGCATGGAGGCCGCTGACAAACCGCGATGCCAGCACACTGGCCATGCTGGATGAAGCCGATTCCAAGGCATTGCTGGCAAAAGCGGGCGTTACAATTCCCCTTGGCGCAAGCGGGACGGCGGATGAAATTACCCGCAAAGCCCTGCCATTGGTGGCACCTTTGGCGCTGAAAGGGCTAGGATTTGCCCATAAGTCTGAAGCCGGTGCGGTAAAGTTGAACCTGTATCAAACCGATATTGCTGCTGCATTAGCGATTATTCCGGCGCAGTGGTATTTGGTCGAGGAAATGGTGCGGGGATGTATAGCAGAACTGTTGGTCGGCATTCGGGCCGATGCAGTTTACGGCGCAACCTTGACCATCGGCTTTGGCGGTGTTGAGGCGGAATTGTTGCAGGACACGGCGACTCTGGTATTGCCGGTAACGGCGCAAGAAGTTGAAAGCGCTCTACTCTCGCTCAAACTCGCGCCGCTTTTGACCGGTTTTCGCGGCAAGCCAAAGGCGGATTTGGCTGCGGCTGTTGCGGCGGCGTTCAACGTGACGCGACTGTATCAGTCCGACGCCAGCATAATCGAAATCGAAGTAAACCCGTTGATGGTCCGCGAAATGGGCCATGGCGCTGTCGCGGCAGACGCGGTGATTTGGAGGAATGAATGACCGATAGCCCGATCAGAACGCGCCGCGAGGGTGGCATCTTGGAAGTCACTTTGGATCGGCCCAAAGCCAATGCGGTTGATTTGGCCACCAGCCGGATCATGGGGCGGGTGTTCATGGACTTCCGCGATGATCCAGCTTTGCGGGTGGCCATTTTGCGGGCTGAAGGCGACAAATTTTTCTGCCCAGGCTGGGATTTGAAAGCTGCCGCTGCGGGCGATGCCGTCGATGGCGACTATGGCATTGGCGGGTTTGGCGGCTTGCAGGAGCTGGGCAATCTGAACAAGCCAGTGATCTGTGCAGTCAACGGTATTTGCTGTGGCGGTGGGTTGGAACTGGCGCTGTCGTGCGATTTGATTTTGGCCAGCGACAAAGCGACTTTCGCCTTGCCGGAAATTCGGTCTGGGACCGTGGCGGATGCAGCTTCGATCAAATTGCCTAAACGCATTCCTTATCATGTGGCGATGGATTTGCTGCTGACCGGTCGCTGGATGGATGCGCAGGAGGCGCTGCGATGGGGGATTTTGAGGGAAATCACAACGCCAGCGGATTTGCTGCCTAAGACTTGGGAATTGGCACGCCTGCTCGAATCCGGCCCGCCTTTGGTGCAGGCCGCGATCAAGGAAATCGTGCGCGAGGCAGAGGCAATGCGGTTTCAAGATGCGCTCAACCGGGTTACCAAACGCCAGTTTGCCACAGTGGATCGGTTGTATTCCTCGCAGGATCAGTTGGAAGGCGCGAGGGCGTTTGCGGAGAAGCGTGAACCGGTTTGGCGGGGTGCATAGGGGTTGGTGAGTGGATCGTTCATTCCGTCGTTTTGCCCACAATAACCGATTGAAGTTCTGCCCCGGATTTCGCATCAAAAATACGTATGCGCTCCGTTTTGGCGCTATCGATACTGACCAACGCATACCAGGTATTTCCTCGCGTTATCGCCTCGGCCTTTTCGCCAATTGGTAAGGCGATATTGTCGGGCAAAGCCAGCGGTGCGGGGGCGCGGTTCAGCGTGGTGACAATCAGTCCAATGATCGTTAGAAGGCCGAAGATCATTGTGAATGTCAACAAATTCACCAACCGGCGCAGGGTTCGAAGCGAACGCGGTTCCGGGGGTTCGTTTTCCAGCAAAGGCTGCCTGTCTGCCATGCCCGATCCTGTTCAGTTGGTCTTGCCCGAGCATCCCGCCCAAAGGCTTGATAAGGCTTTGGCGCAGGTCGCGCCAGAGGGCAGTGGGTTGAGCCGGTCGCGGTTGCAGGTGCTGTTAGAGCTTGGCGCGGTTAGGCGACTGGATGGCTCTGTCGCCCATGCCAAGGACAAGACATCGAGCCATGAAATTTATTTGGTGGATTTGCCTGAAGCGGTTGAAGGCTATGTCAAAGGCGAGAATATCGCGCTGGAAATTCTGTTCGAAGACACGCACTTATTGGTCGTCAACAAGCCTGCGGGCATGGTCGTTCACCCCGCGCCGGGGGCGAGCGGCGGGACATTGGTCAATGCGTTGTTGCACCATTTTGGCGGCAATTTGTCGGGGATCGGTGGCGAGAAACGGCCCGGTATTGTGCATCGGATCGACAAGGACACATCGGGCCTGTTGGTGGTGGCGAAAACCGACGCGGCGCACCAAGGCTTGGCCAAACAATTCGCCCAACATATCGCACAACGGCATTATGTCGCCGTTGTTCGCGGGCTGCCCGATGCAGGTAATCCGCGCTTGGCCGGGCTGAAAGGCGTCAGCTTCGAGGCCGGTGGCATTATCCGCATCGAA
Organism: Oceanomicrobium sp.; assembly: GCA_031415055.1. GTDB lineage: Bacteria > Pseudomonadota > Alphaproteobacteria > Rhodobacterales > Rhodobacteraceae > JANMOK01. The sequence continues at coordinate 15,574 of JANOQZ010000013.1, forward strand.
GGCAGGATCGCACGGCATTCTAGTGACCGCAAAAAGATGGCAATTGTGCCGGACAATGGCCGCCATGCGGTGACGCGGGTGAAAGTGTTGGAACAATTCGGACCGGCGTCCAAGCCTTGGGCCAGTCTGGCGGAATGTCGGCTGGAAACCGGGCGAACGCATCAAATCCGCGTACATTTGACCTATGCCGGGCATGGTTTGATTGGCGACAAGGTTTATGGCGGCAATAAACTGGCCGCCAAAAATGCGCCGCTTGTGTTGACAAGATTTCCACGGCAAGCGTTGCATGCGGCCAGTCTCGGGTTCATGCATCCAACGACGGGCGAGAAACTTGAATTTCAAAGCGAGTTGCCGGACGATTTGCGCGATTTGATTTTAACATTGCGCGGATGATTAAATGAATGAGCTGAACGAGTTGGGACCGAATCCTTGACGAAAGCGAAGAAAATCTCCGTGCCTGGGCAGGTTGACCCGCTGACTGCTTTGGCTATTCGATACGGTACCGACAAGTTTGGCTATCACGACTATACACCGAATTATTGGCAATTGCTGTGCGACTGGCGCGACCGTCCGGTCAAAATGTTGGAAATCGGCGTTGGCGGTTATGCCGAGGAAGATCGCGGCGGTGAGTCATTGGCAGTCTGGCGCGATTTTTTCCCCAACGGGCAGATCACCGGTTTTGACATCCAAAAGAAAACCATGGTTTTGGGACCAAGGGTCACCATCCTGCAAGGCTCGCAAATTGACTCAGTGTTTCTGGCAGATTTGGTGAAAAACCATGGACCGTTTGACATTATTCTTGACGATGGCAGTCACCGAAATGAGCATGTGATCGCCACGTTTGAACTGCTGTTCCCCAGTTTGAACATGGGCGGCATCTATATTGTCGAGGATACGCAGACCGCGTTTCACCCCCGCTTTGGCGGGACTTTGGAACGCACGGCACCCAACTCCGTCGCCTATTTTGCCGAGTTGTTTGCGCAGATTGATCACGTCGAAATGAATGCGTTTCTCGACACCGGGATTCATCCCATTGCGCGGTCGATCCGGTCCATGCAGCGGTTTCACAACATTGTGGCCATTCACAAAGAGGATAATACCTACCCTTCCAACTTTCGCTTTGACTATGGCCACCCGCGCGTTGTCGAAACGATGCAGATTTTCGCAGATGTGATCAAAGACGATGCCAGCGAAAGCGGGTTGCTCAGCTATCACAAATTGCTGACGCGGGCTCCGCAGCCTAATGAAGCGGCACAGATCATCGAACGATTGATCGCGATGAAAGCTACGACACGGGCATTTTTTGGGCTGGCGATTGGCCACAGGCTGGCACAGGAAAGGTTGCTTGAGGCGGAAGAATTGGCGCGGTCGGCGTTGGTTTCCTATCCCTTTGATCCGACGCTTTTGGTCAAACTGTCGCTGGTGCAACAACGGCAAGGCAATCTGCCGGCGGCGGTTGACACCGCAGTGCAGGCCGCTGCGCTGGCACCACGAGAATTGACGGTGCAGACCCGACTGACGCAGATATTAATCGCTGCGGGGCGTTTTGAGGAAGCATTGGTAGCCGTCAACCGCGCGATTGCTTTGCGAAACAAGCGCGGCGTTTCCTATTATTTGAAAGGGCGGATTCTGGTTTCTCTTGGCCAAAAAGATGATGCCATTACCGCTTTGAACGAAGCATTGGTGCACGACCCGTTGCTGGAACGCGCACGCGATTTGATTACTACTTTGGAAACACGAACCTATGTCAATCTGCCGGTGGAGGAAGTTGAAGCCGTCGCCGCAGAACGAATGCAGAATGCAGGTCAAGCCGAGGATTGGCCAGTATGACTGAAGGTGTTCACGCAAAAGTGGCACGATGTGCAGCGCGAAGGTAGCCAAGAAAGTGTATCGTTAGCTGCATATCTTGAAGCGGCGAAACGCGCTGCTTAGATCACGGATATGAATGCCAGCACAGACCGGCATTGGGAGAGTGAGAGATGAGTTACGCCAACCTACCGGCCCCGTCGCCGGAACAAGGCTTGTCGCGCTATCTACAGGAAATTCGCAAGTTCCCGATGTTGGAACAGGGCGAAGAATACATGCTGGCCAAGGCGTGGGTTGACCATCAGGACAGCCAAGCGGCGCATAAATTGGTGACGTCGCATTTGCGATTGGCGGCGAAGATTGCGATGGGCTATCGCGGTTATGGACTGCCGACGGCGGAAGTGGTTTCCGAGGCGAATGTTGGCTTGATGCAGGCTGTAAAGCGGTTTGAGCCAGAAAAAGGTTTCCGTTTGGCGACCTATGCGATGTGGTGGATTCGCGCCTCGATCCAGGAATATATCTTGCGTTCGTGGTCATTGGTGAAAATGGGCACCACTTCGGCCCAGAAGAAACTGTTCTTCAACTTGCGCAAGGCCAAGAACAAAATTGGTGCGCTGGAAGAGGGTGATTTGAGGCCCGAGAATGTGGCGACAATCGCCAAACAATTGAACGTCACCGAGGCGGAAGTCGTGTCGATGAACCGGCGGATGAGCGGCGGCGACGCCTCGCTGAACGCGCCGTTGAAATCGGACGGCGAAGGTGTGGGCGAATGGCAGGATTGGCTGGAAGATGAAGACGCCGATCAGGCGGCAACTTATGCCGAACGCGACGAACTGGACCAACGGCGCGAATTGCTAATGGCGGCGATGGAAGATTTGAACGAGCGCGAACGGCATATCCTGACCGAACGCAAGTTGAAGGACGAGCCTTCGACGCTGGAAGAGCTGAGCGAACAGTTCAATGTCAGCCGCGAACGCATTCGCCAGATAGAAGTGCGGGCGTTTGAGAAATTGCAGAAGAAAATGCGTGAATTGGCACTTTCGCGGGGCATGGTTCCCGCGCTGAACTAAATGCGAGTAAAGCCCCGAGCGCGGCGTTGAAAAACGCCGCGTTTTTTGTTGCCTGTTGACTTGGAATCCTAACTGGCGTTTGGCTTGGCTGAACGAGCGGGAGGCGAACAATGATTGCCTTGATCCTTATTCTTATCGTTATCGGGTTGCACTTGTATTTCATGCTGCTTGAAATTGTGCTGTGGACCAAGCCAATTGGGCTGAAAACGTTTGGTAACACTGCCGAATTTGCCCAAACTTCCGCGCCTTTGGCCATGAACATGGGGCTTTATAACGGATTCTTGGCGGCGGGTTTGGCATGGGCCGTGATTGACGCTGGAAACGGCTGGATGGTGGAAGTGTTTTTCCTGTCTTTTGTCATCGTAGCCGGGTTATTTGGAGCTTATACGGTCAATAAGCGGATATTATTCGTGCAAGCCTTGCCCGCAGCTTTGGCATTGGCGGCGCTGATAGTCGGTATTTGAGCCAGGCAATAGCTGGCAATTTGGCATCAGGTTGCGCCAAACCTGTTACATTTTCGTTGAAATAGTTTGCGATTTGGGTGCCGGTGCGGGTCTGCTGCTGTAATGGTTTTGGCATTCGTCGGTGAGATTTGATGCGAATTCGTGCGACGATTTTGTTGGTCCTTGCAGGTTGTTTGCCGGTGTCGCCACTGCCCGAACAACCCACCGATCTTGCCGTTTATGCTGCCAGCAAGGACAGCGGGCACGAAGTGCAGGCTATAGAGGCGGAACGCTATCCGCCGTATCTGCTGCGTTCTGCGGTATCATTTCCGACCGAAGAAGTGGCAGGTACGATCATTGTCGATCCGGGCAAGTTCCAGTTGTATCTTGTCTTGGACGAGGGCCGCGCCTTGCGATACGGCATTGCGGTCGGCAAAGAAGGCTTCGGCTGGTCGGGGACGGGTTACATCGGTCGCCGGGCACGTTGGCCGGGCTGGACCCCGCCACCGGAAATGATCCAACGCAAACCTGAACTGGAGCGTTGGGCCGACGGGATGCCGGGCGGGCGCAGTGACAATCCGCTGGGGGCCAGGGCGCTGTATATCTATCTGAACGGCCATGACACCCAGATAAGGTTTCACGGCACCATTGAGCCCTATTCGATTGGCCGCCGCGCTTCATCGGGATGTTTTCGCATGTTCAACCAAGATGTGATAGATTTGTATGATCGCGTGGCTGACGGGGCGAAGGTGGTGGTTTTGGCGGAGCCTTCTGCGGTGGTGGCAGCACAAGTTGCTCAATGATCATGTGCCACAATTTTGCGCAGTGGACAGGAAAATGGCGAATTTGTTATTCAAAGCGTCGTTTCTGGTTGATCTCGGTTGAAGTAGGGGTTACCTGCCACACGTTTTCCGATGGGGGATGCGGCAATTCAACTGCTTGGAACTTTTCTCAAACCCATGCACCGCGAGGGTCTTCCCTTCGTTGCCGTCTTTGCTTTGGCAACTTTAGGGCTGCTTTTCTTATGGGCACCATTGGGTTGGCTGGGCGTGTTGCTGACCATTTGGTGTTATTACTTTTTCCGCGACCCGTTTCGTGCTGTGCCAGAGCGACCGGGGCTGGTTGTCAGCCCCGCCGATGGGGTTGTTTCGGCGATTGCCGATAGCGTTGCTCCGCCAGAATTGGAGCTTGGCGACCAGATGTTCTGTCGTGTCAGCATTTTCATGTCGGTGTTCAATTGCCACGTCAATCGGATGCCGGTTGAAGGCACGATTGAAAAGGTGGCCTACCGACCCGGCAAGTTTATCAGTGCGGCGCGTGACAAGGCCAGCGACGACAATGAACGCAACGGTCTGCGTTTTGCCCTTGCCGATGGGCGGCAAATGGCGGTGGTGCAAATTGCAGGCTTGGTGGCCCGGCGGATTGTTTGTTTCGCGGTAGCCGGTCAGAAGCTGAACACTGGGCAGCGGTTTGGGCTGATCCGCTTTGGATCCCGGTTGGATGTTTACCTACCTCTTGGCGTTGCACCTTTGGTTGCTATCGGCCAGACCATGGTCGCGGGCGAGACGGTGTTGGCCGACTTTGCAGCATCGCATCACACCGCCATGGCCGCCCGGAAGGACTGAGATTTTGCGCCACCCCCTAGCGCCACCCCGGCTGAATGTGGTGCAATTATTGCCTAATCTGCTGACTGTAACGGCTTTATGTGCCGGACTTACCGCGATCCGTTTTGCCTTGAGCGGCGATTATGCGGTGTCCGTTGCGTTGATTGTGTTGGCGGCGGTTCTTGATGGGCTTGACGGACGGCTGGCCCGAATGTTGCGCAGCGAAAGCGCCATTGGGGCGGAGTTGGATTCGCTGTGCGATTTTGTCAATTTCGGCGTCGCGCCTGCCCTAACTGTCTATCTTTGGGGCATGCAGAGCGCACAAGGTCCAGGTTGGATTGCAGTGTTGATCTATGCGGTATCCTGCTTGTTGCGGCTGGCGCGATTCAATGTCGACAGCCGGGATGATTCCATCTGCACAGACAAGACTTATTTTACCGGCGTTCCGTCACCGGCGGGGGCATTGTTGGTTTTGTTGCCGGTCCATATCGCTTTCATACTGCCCACCGCACCCTTGCTGCCGCCGATTGCGGTGGCCGTCTATATGGGCGCGATTGGTGCGCTGATGATCAGCCGAATGCCGGTGCCATCGCTGAAATCGGCGCAGTTTCCCGTCTCGGCGGTGCGGTTGGTTGTCGTGGGATTTGTCGCCTTGGTGGCTGCACTGGTGACCTATCCATGGGTCACGCTGGCAGGCCTTGATCTGGCCTATCTGGCATTTCTGGCCATCGCTTGGCAACGGCGACGTTTTGGCACGACAGAGAAGGAACTTTGAAATGGAAATTCAAGCGATGCGCCGATCCTATGCCCGTTGGGCACCGGTCTATGACCGCACATTCGGGGCGGTTACCAATGTCGGGCGAAGGCAAGCGGTGGCTTTGCTGAATGAACTTGGGGGCAGGATATTGGAAGTGGGTGTCGGCACCGGTATGTCGCTGGCGAACTATCAACCGGGAACAAAAGTTACCGGAATTGATGCCAGCGCCGAGATGCTGGACAAGGCGCGCGACAAGGTTGCCAAGCTGAGTCTGGCGCAGGTCGAGGGTCTGCATTTGATGGACGCGCGGGTGCTGGAATTTGCCGATGCAAGTTTTGACAATGTTGTCGCCATGCATGTGATCTCGGTCGTGCCTGAGCCTGAAAAAGTTCTGGCCGAAATGGTGCGGGTGTGCAAGCTAGGCGGTACCGTGCTGATCGTCAATCACTTCGCCCGCAAGCAGGGCGTTTTGTCAGTGCTGGAAAGACTGACAGCGCCGATGGCGAACCTGCTGGGCTGGCACAGTGATTTTGAAATGGAGCGGGTGTTGGCGGTGGCGGGACTACGGGTCGTATCGCAAAAGACCCTGCCGCCGTTGGGTATGATGACGATGTTACGGCTGGCGCGGGAGTAGCCTCGCTACAGCGCTGATCGTGCGATGATCATTGCCATGGCCCGCCCGTCTGAGGCTTTGCGCGACAGGGTGCCGGTTTGGACGAAACCGTGGAGGTAGTAGCAGTCTTGGGCGGTTGGGTTGTCCGCGCGGATTTCAGCGTTGATTGTGCGGTAGGCTTTGGTTCGGGCTAATTGCAGGTTCCAATGCATCAGGGTTGACCCGATGCCAGACCGAGTTAGTCGCATGCGCACAGACGTGCCGATGTCGCCGAGGCCGGGCTCCATTTCCTCGATGTGCTGAATGGCGAGCAGGGTTCCGCTTGGGTCGAAGGCGAGGGTGAAGATGACAGTTGCAGGGTAGTTTTGCAAAAAATTGTTCTAGCGTTCGATGGTGCGTGGGCTGGTGTAAGCCGTCAAGTTTCCGGCCGCTATGATCGGGTTGAGGAGAGCGACGATAACGGCGGCGTCGGATCGGCTTGCGGGGCGCAGTAAGGGTGCTGTTAGGGCACCCGCCCCGTTATTTCGACTCACAGCTCGGCCAATTCTTTCTTTTTGCCCAAGACGCCCTTGACCAAATTGTGGATGCCATCTGCGCCCCCCGCTAGGAGCAATGCTGTAAGCATAACGTCGGCAATGCGAAACCATTGCAATTGCATGTCCGTTTCAGCCAATGCGCCGGTAATTGCACCGTTCGCATCGGTGGGCAAGAATTGTCCTAGCACACGGATACCTGCACTTGCGGCAATCAGTCCAAGCAACGTGGCAGCGGCTGCTGCTTCAGCAGTCTTCATGGCCGTAATCGGCATGCCGTTTTCGAAAGCAATATCTCTGGCTGCCAGAAGGTCTGTACGGATCGTGTCGATTGTCTTGCGCAATTTTGTGACTTCAGCATCATGCGCGGCGTTGATCGAATCATCGGCGCCAGGTGCGATTATGCGACTGTTCTCGACCTCCAAAGCACTTTCATAAAGTGTCAGTTTCTGAGCGAGCCGGTTGGCTTGTTTTGCATTCTCCTGCTCCTTCGGCTCGTATCTGTTGTTGATGTAGACTTCAACCGCGCGCTCAATAACGGCAGCGACTAGGATCAAAGTCACGAACAGTATTCCTATATTTTCGATTTTAGTTTGGTCGAGACTCACTTCGACGAAATCTTGGAACGCCGCCCAAACGGCGACGACGAAAACGGCAAGGAGGATTAAACCATACAAGACGACTTGGTATTTTCGCATAACGGCCCCCATAAATTGGAATTTGCAAAAGTGTTGACGTTAATGGCGAAATAATAGCAGATATTTAGTTGTCGGGCTATGATTTATCGCCTGACCAACTTGGATTGACCGCAATGGGCTGGTTCCAAATGGCGGTGCCGGCAAAGGATATATTGCATCGATGCCGACGTGGCGTTTTCGTTACGCTTCCATCCCCTCCAATTCATCGATCATCCCTGCAATCAAGCCGATGCCTTTATCCCAGAATTTTGGGTCTGAAAGGTCCAGTCCGAAAGGGGCGAGAAGGTCTTTGTGGTGCTGCGACCCGCCCGCTTGCAGCATGGCGAAGTAGCGGTCCTTGAAGCCTTCGGGGCGTTCTTCGTAGGCGGCATAGAGCGCGTTCACCAGACCGTCGCCGAAGGCGTAGGCATAGACGTAGAAGGGTGAGTGGATGAAATGCGGGATATAGGTCCAAAAGGTCTCATAGCCGGGCATGAACTCGAAGATCGGACCGAGAGATTCGGTTTGGACGGCCATCCAGATTTCGTTGATCTGGTCAGGGGTCAGCTCGCCTTCAGCGCGGGCGGCATGCAGGCGGCATTCGAAATCGTAGAATGCGATTTGGCGCACCACGGTGTTGATCATATCCTCGACTTTACCGGCCAGTAGGCGTTTGCGAGCAGCTTTGTCAGGCGCTTGCGCCAGCAGGGCGCGGAAGGTCAGCATTTCGCCGAAGACTGACGCGGTTTCCGCTAAAGTCAGCGGGGTATCGGCCAGCAGTTCGCCTTGATCGGCCGCCAAAACTTGATGCACTCCGTGGCCTAATTCATGCGCCAATGTCATCACGTCACGCGGTTTGCCGAGGTAATTGAGCATGACATAGGGATGCACATTGGTGACAGTGGAATGCGAGAAAGCGCCGGGGGCTTTGCCGGGTTTGACACCCGCGTCGATCCAACCGCTGTCGAAGAACTTGTCGGCAATCTCGGCCAAGCGTGGGTCAAAGGCGGCATAGGCGTCGATCACGGTTTTGCGGGCGTTTTCCCATGAAACGGGGGTGTCGTCCTCTTGCGGCAGCGGCGCGTTAAGATCCCAGACTTGCAGTTTATCAAGGCCCAGCCATTTCGCCTTCAGCGCGTAATAGCGGTGCGAAAGCCTTGGGTATGCGGCGACCACGGCATCGCGCAGGGCTTGCACTACTTCGGGCTCGACGTGGTTGGAAAGGTGGCGGCCAAGCTGTGGATTGGGCAGTTTGCGCCAGCGATCTTCGACTTCCTTCTCTTTCGCCAGCGTATTGGTGATGCGGGCGAAAAGGGGAATTTGCGCTTTGAAAGTTTTGGCGAGAGCTTTGGCACCGGCTTCGCGTTTGTTGCGGTCGGTGTCTGATAGCAGGTCAAGCGTGGCTTCGAGGGTCATGGTTTCCCCGTTCACATCAAAGCTTAGGCTGGCCATGGTTTCGTCGAAAAGTCGGTTCCAGGCGGCGGCACCAACAACGGATTGATCGTGCAGGAACTTCTCCAATTCGTCGGAAAGTTGGTAGGGTTTCATCGCACGAAGGCGATCAAAGACGGGCGTATAGCGATTGAGGGCCGGGTTTTCAGCCAGCCGCGCGGCAAGTTTGGCGTCGTCGATGCGATTGATTTCAAGCGAGAAAAACACCAGCGGCGTTGAGATGTCAGTGATTTTCCCCTGCATGTCGGACATGAATTTGGCCCGGTTCGCATCGGTGGTTACTTGGTAGTATCGCAGGCCTGCATAGGACATTACCCGGCCGGCGACGTTCTGGATTTTCTCGTAGCGCTGGACACAGGCGAGCAAATCGGGCGCGCCCAAACCGGCCAGCTTGCCTTCGAAGTCGCCCCCGAATGCGGCGCATTCTTTGGTCAGCCAGGCAAGATCACGGGTCAGCTCCGGGGCCCCTTCGGCGGTGTAAAGGTCATCAAGATTCCAATCGGGCAGCGTGCCGAAGCGGTTGTGGTCGGGGGTGGGGGCTTGCATTGGGACGCTCCGGGTTGGGGTGGGTGAGTGATAGTCGGGAAATTTGCCGAGTTCCAGAGGCAGTGTCGGCAAGGGTTCAGGATTTCTGGCACGCGTGCCAGAACGCGTAACTTATTGAAATTACTAAGTATAAAAAAATAAATTAACCAAATATTTACCTTTTCGCGCAGGATTTTTTGCAAATTGAGAGGTGGTTTTTGTCCCCTGCGTTATGCCAAAGCGACCATCCGAAAAGGTTCGGGCGGGGCGGGTTGGGTTTGAGTATTTGAGGAACCCGGAAAGCGCAAGGTTTGACCAGTGAGCAGAGGATACTGCATGGCAAAAGTTAATTTCCGCGGTTTTCAGGGCCATTTGGTTGCCGTTTTTAGCCCCTTTCTGGGGCTTTTAGGGCCATTTTTGGCGGTTTGGCAGTGGTCATTAACCATTTGGCGAGGCAGCGCGCCGCTAAAGATCCGTCGATCCTTCCTCGACCCCCGCTGGCGGTGGGTCGGGCAGGGCGGGGGCGGTCAGTTTGCGGCGGAACAGTATATCGCCGTTGGGCAGGATGATCGGGCGTTCGTAGTTGGAAAGGTCGTCCAGCGTGGCACCGAAGGATTCCAGCAACGGGGCAAGGTCGCCGAACAGCCCGAGCGCCGAATTGCGGGCTTCGTCGGTGAGGGCTTCGAGTTGCTTTTTGAGGGTTTCAAACAGCGGGTCGGGCGCATCTTGGGCGGCGGCGGGGACGGCGGCGATCAGCGTGGCGAAGAGGATGAGGCTGCGCATATAGGGCATATGGGGGCGCAGGGTTTGGGTCGCAAGGGATGGGAGTACCGGGTTTTGATAAGGGGGGTAACAGCGTTCACTGGCGGGGTTGACGGCGACTGGTTGAAATACCAAGTTACCGCTGCCGATAATGCGATTGTTGGTGCATTGAGGGACTGCGGGGTGGTGTTTTTGTAACACCGTCTCGGGCGCGTAAATACGCCCTACCAGGGGACGACTCATTGGGTCGCTGCACATCCGTTTTGATTGAAATCGAAACAATGGATGTGGAAAATGAATAATCTAGCCAAAATACGTAATCGAAAAATGCAGGTCCAGAACGGGTTGTGTTTTTATTGCGGTTCAATGATGTGGGCCAATGACAGCGCTGAATATTTTTGTCGGTCTTTCGGGGTGTCCAAGGGGCAGGCATTGAAATTGCAATGCACGGCTGAACATCTGGTAGCGCGATGCGATGGTGGTGCGGTCGATGAGAGAAACATTGTGGCGGCGTGCAGGTTTTGTAACCAGACTCGGCATAAGGCGAAATGTCCACTTCCCCGGATGCCTATTTGAAACACGTCCGTTTGCGCGTGAGGCGTGGGAAGTGGAATGCGGTTGCGTTCCTTCAACGCTCTCAAAGGCGCGACGGTGCGCAGCACCGGGCCGAGTGTCCAGTGGACACTCGGTAGCGCCGAGCGCGAGACGCCAGCAAAACCGGTGGGCTTGATGTGACCTATCGCGAGGTCAGGGCCTGACTGGGCAGGCGCAAAGCGCCTGCCGGGGGCAGTCAGGCGTTGGCCGACCGGCGGGGCCGCTCGTCCGGTATTCCGGGATAGGTCGTGGCCGCGAATTGCCACGGGTCAATTCGCGGGGTGAAAGGTGGGGGATTTAAATCGAAGCGATCCGATTCAACTAGCAAATCCACGCTGGCCGGGGAAATGGTCTGAAGCGGTCAATGACGTTTCTCGCAGGGCGAAGAATGTGGTTAATTTCGATGGAATTGGATGGCAATTGGTCGCGGTTTTTTGGGTGTTGGGGCGGTTTTGCGGGTGTTTTGGGACGCGTTAACTATTGCTGAGCCAAACCCCTCATCCGACGCTTGTCCAGCGCCACCTTCTCCCCAAAGGGCGAAGGAAGGCGTTTTCACTGAAGCGCCCTACCGTTCAAACCTCAGCCAATTCCCGTTCCTGCACCGTTTCCGCCACAACAACCTGCCTTTTGTCCCTGACCAGCCGCCATTGCCGTGGCGGGTCTAACCGCGAACGCAGGCGCGAGAGGTGCCAGTTTGCCGGGTTTTCCTTGGCCCAGCCGGGGGTTGGGTGCATCGACCAGCGCGATTCCACCCCTTGGCAGCCGCCTTCGCCGGGGGTCAGCAGCAGGGCGAGCGGTGGTTCGGTGGCCATGGTCGCTCCGGTTTCGGCGGCCAGATGCAGGCGGCGGACGGGGGTCAACGGTAAAGGTACGGCGATGTCGGCGACCACAAGCGGGGCGGCACCGGTGCGCAGGGCCTCTTCCATGCACCACAGCAGGTCTTCCTCGCGCTGGGCGTCGACCAGCAGCAGCCGACCGGGGTTGAAATAGGGGGCGATACCCTCGGCATGCAGATGGGTGCCGCGCCAGGACTGGCGGATCCACAGGACAGGGCCCTCAAGGCGGGCAGCCAGCATCAGGGCAAGGGTGCGGCGCGATTGGCCGCAGAGTTCATGGGCGCGGCCGAGGGTGAGGGCGATCCCTATGGCCAGCGTGGCTTGTTTTGGCGACCGGATCGGATGCCGGTCAAGGATGTTGGGCGCGTGGGACAGGGTGAGACTCGCGAGTCGGATGTTCGTGGTATGTTCTCATGAGACGGGGGTGGGGGGCAAGGTGGTTAATGGTTCCCGCCTTCGCGGGAATGACAGGGGTAGGAAAGAATGTTTAACCGGGATGAGGCCTGCCTTCTGGCACTCTTGCGCATCCCTCAAAGGCGCGTCCGAGCCAAGGGGTGGGCGTTTACGCCCGACCCGTGGGGGTGAGACGCGCCCGGATGACCTGCCAGTGGCAGGTCGTCAGCGTCGAACGCCCGTAGCGTAAGCGAAGGGCTGAGGCGCGCCCTGCTCAAGTGCAGGGCGGTAAGAAAACGATTGCAACGGTTGAACTTGGCCAAAGGTTCAATTGAGTATTTATAGAACCCTGAAATGGAGGTTAGCCAAACGCCGCCTTCATAAGCGCCCGCGTATACTCCTGCTTCGGTGCCCCCAGCACCTCCGCCGTCAGCCCCGCCTCCACCACATCGCCGTCCTTCATCACCATCACCTTGTGGCTGAGCGCCCGGACGACGCGCAGGTCGTGGCTGATGAACAGGTAGGCGAGGCGGTGTTTGGCTTGCAGCGAGCGCAGCAGGTCGATGATCTGCACTTGCACGGTCATGTCCAGCGCCGAAGTCGGCTCGTCGAGCACCACCAGTTTCGGGCGCAGGATCATGGCGCGGGCGATGGCGATGCGCTGGCGCTGGCCGCCGGAGAATTCGTGCGGGTAGCGGCTGGCGGTGGCAGGGTCGAGGCCGACTTCGGCGAGGATAGCAGCGACCAGTTGGTCGCGGTTCTGGCCCGGTTCCAGCCCGTGCACACCCAGCCCCTCGGCGACGATCTCAGCGACGTTCATCCGCGGCGACAGCGAACCGAACGGGTCCTGGAACACCATCTGCATGTCGCGGCGCAAGGGCTGGACCTCGCGGTTGCGCAGCCCGTCGAGGCGGGTTTGGTTGAGGGTGATTTCGCCCTCGCTGGCGATCAGACGCATGACGGCGAGGGCGAGGGTGGTTTTGCCCGAACCGCTTTCGCCGACCACGCCGAGGGTCTCGCCCTGGCGGATCGAGATGTCGGCGCGGTTGACGGCTTTGATATGGCCAACGGTTTTGCGCATCAGGCCGCGCTTGACCGGGAACCAGACTTTCAGGGCATCGGTTTTCAGGGTCTCTTGTGCATCAACGGGCACCGAGCCGGGGCCGCCTTTGGCTTCGGCCTCGATCAGTTTGATCGTGTAGGGATGCTGCGGCTTGGCGAAGATTTCCGCAGTCGGCCCCGTCTCGACAATCTCGCCGCCCTGCATCACCGCCACCCGGTCGGCGATCTGGCGGACGATGTTGAGGTCGTGGGTGATGAACAGCAGGCCCATGCCTTCCTCGCGCTGGATTTGCGCCAGTAGCGCCAGAATCTGCGCCTGAATGGTCACATCCAGCGCCGTGGTCGGTTCGTCGGCGATCAGGATGGCGGGTTTGTTGGCCAGCGCCATGGCGATCATCACCCGTTGACGTTCGCCGCCCGACAGGGTGTGGGGATAGTCGTTGAGGCGGGTTTCGGGGTCGCGGATGCCGACGCGGGTCAGCAGGTCGATGGTGCGGGTTTTGGCGGCTGCTCCAGTCAGGCCTTGGTGCAAAGCCAGACTTTCGCCGATCTGGCGTTGGATGAAGTGCAACGGGTTGAGCGAGGTCATCGGTTCCTGAAAGATGAAGGCGATGTCGTTGCCGCGCATGGCTTGCAACTCGCGCTGGTTGGCCCCGATCAGTTCACGGCCTTCGAATTTGACCGAGCCGATGACATTGGCGGAGTCCGGCAACAGCGATACCGTGGCCAAAGCAGTAACCGATTTGCCCGAACCGCTTTCACCGACGATGGCGAGGGTTTCGCCTTTGGCGAGGGTGAAGGCGACGTTTTTCACCGCATCGCTGCGACGGCCCGACTGGGTGAAGGAAACGCTGAGATTGGAGACTTCCAGAAGCGCCGTCACCGGAAGGTCTTTCGCGGGTCAAAGGCGTCGCGGACGCCCTCGAAGATGAACACCAAGAGCGACAGCATCAGGGCGAAGGTGGTGAAGGCGGAGAAACCGAGCCAGGGTTTGGTGACGTAGTTCTTGCCCTGCAGGGCCAGTTCGCCGAGCGAGGGGTAGGAGGCGGGCAGGCCGAAGCCGAGGTAGTCGAGCACCGCGAGGGATGAGATCGCCGAGGTGATCAGGAACGGCAGCAGGGTCAGGGTGGCGACCATGGCATTGGGCAGGACGTGGCGCAACATGATGGTGCGGTCGCGGACGCCAAGGGCGCGGGCGGCGCGGACGTATTCGAAATTGCGGGCACGCAGGAATTCGGCGCGCACGACACCGACCAGCGAGGTCCATGAGAAGGCGATGATCAGAATACACAACAGCGGGAAGCTCATGGAGAAAATGGCGGCGAGGATGATGATGACGTACAGGCTGGGGGTCGAGGACCAGATCTCGACCAGCCGCTGAAAAATGATGTCGAGCCAGCCGCCGAAATAGCCCTGCACGGCACCGGCGATGATGCCGAGGATCGAGGACGCCCCGGCGACGATCAGGGCGAACATGACCGAGATGCGGAAGCCATAGATGATGCGGGCGACGACATCGCGGGTCTGGTCGTCGGTGCCGAGCCAATGGGCCTTGTCCGGCGCAGATGGCGCTTGGCCGACACCGTAGTTGATGGTGTTGAAGGCGTAGGGGATGGGGGGCCAGAGCATCCAGCCTTTGTCGATTGGCTGGTCTTCGACCATACCGTCGGCGGCGTCGGCCATGATGGTTTCGGCGTCGCCAAAGCAGGAGTCGAGGCCGCCGGAGATGATCAGGCAATGGATCAGCGGGTCGTTCAGTTGGGCCAGCATGCCAGGGTCACCGCCGAATTGTTCCTCCATGTAATTGCCGCCAAAGACTGGGAAGGACAGATCGCCCTTGTAGGACAGAAGAATAGGTCGGTCGTTGGCGATGAATTCGGCGGACAGCGACAGGACGAACAAGGTAACGAAAATCAGCAGTGACCAGAAGGCGCGTTTGTTGGCGCGGAAATTGCTCCAGCGGCGGCGTTGCAGGGGGGAAAGATTCATGCCTCGCGGCTTTCAAAGTCGATGCGCGGATCGACCCAGACATAGGTGAGGTCGGATATGAGCCCGATCAGCAGGCCGATCAGCGAAAACACCCAAAGGGTGCCGAACAGCACCGGGTAATCGCGGTTGACGGCCGATTCAAAGCCGAGGCGGCCAAGACCGTCGAGGGAAAATACCGTCTCGATGATCAGCGAACCGGCGAAGAACACCGAGATGAAAATGCCGGGAAAACCGGCAATGATGATCAGCATGGCGTTGCGGAAGACGTGGCCGTAAAGCACGCGGCGCTCGGTCAGGCCCTTGGCGCGGGCGGTCATCACGTATTGTTTTTTGATTTCCTCGAGGAAGGAGTTCTTGGTCAGCAAGGTGAGCGTGGCGAAAGAGGAAATGGTCGAGGCGACGACCGGCAGGGTGATGTGCCAGAAATAGTCTTTGGCTTGGCCGAGGTAGGATAGCTCCTCGAAATTATCGGAGGTCAGGCCGCGCAGCGGGAAGAATTGCCAGTAGGAGCCACCGGCAAACAAGACCAGCAGCAGGATGGCAAACAGGAAGGATGGGATGGCATAGGCGACGATGATGGTGGCCGAGGTCCAGGTGTCGAAGGCTTGGCCGTCTTTCATCGCTTTGCGGATGCCCAATGGGATCGAGATCAGGTAGGCTAGCAGCGTCGACCACAGGCCAAGGGTTATGGAGACCGGCATTTTTTCCAGCACCAGATCGAAGACCGAGATCGAGCGGAAATAGCTTTCGCCAAAATCGAAGCGGGCGTAGTTGCCGAGCATCAGCAGGAAACGCTGCCAAGCGGGTTTGTCAAAGCCGAATTGTTTTTCAAGATTGGCGATGAATTCCGGCGGCAGGCCACGGGCGCCCTGGTATTTGCTTTCGGAAAGCGTCTCGCTGCCGCCGGCGATACGGTCAAGCGCGTCGGCGTCGCCTTCAAGCTGGGCAAGGATTTGCTCGATCGGGCCACCGGGGACGAACTGGATCAGGGCAAAGTTGATCAGCATGATCCCAAGCAGAGTCGGGATCATCAACAGGATGCGGCGGAGGATATAGGCGGACATTGGCGAGTTAATACGCCCCTCTGGCCTTCAAATCCGCAGCTTTTTCGGTGTTGAACCACCAGAGGGATTCCGCGCCGAGGGCAAATTTCGGGATCGGGCCGTGGTCGTAAATGTCGAGGTAAGCCACGGTATAGACCGCTTTGTACCATTGCGGCACCCAGATGTGCATGGCGCGGATGGTGCGGTCGAAGGCGCGGACGGCGACGTCAAGTTCGGCGCGGGTGTCGGCGGCTTCGACAATGGCGATCAGCTCGTCCACCGCCGGGTCTTTCAGACCGGCCTTGTTGAACAGGCTTTCGTCAGCGCCCGACGAGCCGAAATATTGGCGCAATCCGGGGCCGGGGGTCAGCGAGGTGCCGATGTTGCTGGTGATGATGTCGAAATCCGAGGTGCGTTCGCGGGTTTCCATCTGTGCGGTATCAACCCCGGTATTCATCGCGTCGATGCCGAGTTGTTTGAGGTTTTCGACATAGGGGTTGATGATGCGGTCGAATTGCGGGTTGTCGTTGAGGAATTCGACTGTCAGGGTTTCACCCGCCGCGTTTTTGCGGATGCCGTCTTGCAGGGTCCAGCCAGCTTCATCGAGCAAGGAGCCAGCGGCGCGGCGCAGTTCGCGGTCAAGCTGGTCTTCTTTGGAAACCGGCGGCACGAAGGCTGGGGCATCGAACACCGCATCGGGGATGCGGCCGCGGAAGGGTTCGAGGATGGCGAGTTCATCGGGCGGGGGCATGCCAGCGGCGGCGAGATCAGAATTGGGCCAGAAGCTGTCCACCCGGTCATACAGGCCGTAAAACAAAGTCTTGTTGGACCATTCGAAGTTGAACATCATGCCAAGCGCTTCGCGGGTTTTGGGGTCGGCGAATTTCTCGCGCCGCAGGTTGATGATAAAACCTTGCGCATTGCCCAAGCCGCCGTCGGGCAGTTCGGTCTTGATGACATAGCCGTTGGTCAGGGCAGGGAAGTCGTAACCGGTGGCCCAGATAAGCGACGAGGCTTCCTCGCGGTAGGTGTAATTACCGGCCTTGAACCCTTCGAAGGCGGCCGTGTAGTCGGCGTAATATTCATAACGGATGGTGTCGAAATTGCCGGAACCAACGTTTACCGGCAAATCCTTGCCCCAATAATCATCGCGGCGGCGATATGTGATGGACGAGCCGGTTTCCATCGAATCGAGGATGTATTCGCCCGAGCCGATGCCGGGGACCAGGGTGGATTTGGCAAAATCTTTCCCCTCCCAATCCTTGCGCGAGAATATCGGGATGCCGCCAACCACGGCGGGCATTTCGCGGGTTTCGATGCCGGGTTTGAAGGTGAATTTGATGGTGTGATCGTCGGGTGTTTCGATGCTGGCGACATCAACGATAATGGCGGCGTAAGAGGGCAGGCCTTTGTCGCGTAAGGTTTCGAACGAGAACCGCACGTCGTCTGAGGTCACGGGTGAACCGTCGGAGAATGTGGCTTCCGGGCGCATGTGGAACAGTACCCAAGAGCGGTCTTCGGGGTATTCCATTGACGACGCGATCAGGCCGTATTGCGAATCCGGTTCATCGGCGTTGCCAACCAACAGGGATTCGTATTGGTTGGACGACCCACGGGCGGCGTTGCCGATGGGAATGAACGGGTGCATCGAATCGAAGATGCCGAACGCCCACGTCGAAAACTCGCCACCGGTGGGTGCATCGGGGTTCACATAATCGAAATGGGCGAAATCGGCGGGATATTTCAGCTCGCCAAAGGTCGAAATGCCGTGTGAAGTGATGGCGTCCTGCGCGGGCGTCGGCGTGGCCCAAAGCCAAAATGCGGCGATGGTCAGGCCCGCTGCGGCGAAAATTGGCGCGAAGGGGCGTTCAATGGCGATGGCGGGCGCAAGTTTCATGGGGTCAACCTCCACAGGCAATACCTAGCCAAAGTCTAGCGCAAGTTGAGCTGTGGTAAAGGGCGGAAACGGAAATGTGCAGTGGCGTGTGGAAAAACCGCGCCGATAACAGCGCGGTTTGCCGTCACCTCAGTTCAGTGACTGCAGATACGCAATCACATCGGCACGATCTTCCGGTTTCTTCAACCCGGCAAAGCCCATCTTGGTGCCTTTAAGATAGGCTTTGGGGGCGGCTAGGAAACCGTAAATTTCTTCCGGGGTCCAGTTGCCGGGTTTTTCGGCCATTGCTGGGGAATAGGTGAATCCGGCAAACGTACCAACATCGCGGTCTATCACGCCGTTAAGCGCCGGGCCGGTGCCGTTCTTGCCGTCAAGTTTGTGGCAGGCTTTGCACTTTCCGAAAACCTTTTCACCATTGGCGACATCCGCAGCTGGTAACAAATCGGCCAAGGTGGGGCCAGTTTCGGAGGCTGTTTCTGAACCACTGGCATCGGCAACTTCGATCACATAGGCAGGTTCGGCTTCTTCGCCTTCGGCAGCATGTTCGGCCGCGCCCACCCGATACAGCGATTCACCCGCCCAGTTGAGCATCAGAAACACCAGCAACGCGCCGCAAAGGCCGCCGACGATCTTGGTTGCGTTCATTGTGTCCATGACTGCCTTCACCTTTTTAGGGCCGCGTTTTCGGCGAAACTGGCGGAAGTATTAGCCGCTTCACCTAGAGCCTTGCAAGGTGTAGTAACCGCGACCAATCGACCGGGCAAGGGCTGTGAATATGACCACGAACACCATGAAGATCGCGTTTCAGGGCGAATTGGGGGCCTATTCGCATCAGGCTTGCCGGGAAGTCTTTCCCGGCCTTGGTGTTGTGCCTTGTCCTTCGTTTGAGGCGGCGATTCAGACAGTGAATGATGGCAAGGCCGGATTGGCGGTTTTGCCGGTGGAAAATTCCACCTATGGCCGCATTGCCGACGTGCATTCGCTGTTGCCGCATTCCGGGCTGCATATCGTGGGCGAACATTTCGTGCGGGTGCATATTTCGCTGCTGGCGGTGCCGGGGGCTGTTTTGAGCGACGTCAAGCAGGCCATGAGTTTGACGGTGCTGCTGGGGCAATGTCGGGCGTTCTTGAAGAAGCACCACATCGCCCCGTTGAATGGTCCTGACACGGCTGGGTCAGCGAAGATGGTGGCAGAAAAGGGCGACAAACACGTCGCGGCTCTGGCCTCGCCCTTGGCCGGGGAAATTTATGGACTGACGGCTTTGGCCGACCAGATCGAGGATCAAAGCAACAATACGACGCGATTTCTGATAATGTCGCCAAAAGCTGATCGGCCTGCAGCAACCGGCAAAGTGATGACCACTTTTGTCTTTCAAGTGCGCAATATTCCTGCTGCGCTTTACAAGGCGATGGGTGGGTTTGCCACCAACGGTGTCAATATGGTGAAACTGGAAAGCTACATGTTGAACGGTTCATTCACGGCGACGCAGTTCTATGCCGATATTGAAGGCCACCCCGACGACGCGCCGGTGCAGCGGGCGATGGAAGAATTGTCGTATTTCACCACGCAGCTTGAGATTTTGGGGGTGTATGAGATGCATCCCTATCGGTTGGCGGCGCTTCAGAACTTGGCGTAATAATCGTCTTCGATTTTGTGCAGAGCCTTACCGATTGCCAGTTTGATCCGCTTGCTGGTGCGACCGCGCACCAAGCGCATCGAATGCAGCATCATGCGGGTGCGCAACGTCGTCGCGCTGGCCGCAAATTCTGCATCCACCCGGCTGCTGCGGCGCGAAAGCGCGATGAAACGCACGTCAATATCAAGGTTCAGGCCGCCAGAGACGGCCAAAATCCTCAACTTGTCGGGCTTGATCAGACCACGCAGTTCGATTTCGGCTTGTTGGGGTTTGCCGCGCAACATGCCGGCGATTTGCCAGCGAAAGCCCGGCACGAATGGCTCGCGCGATAGGCGCTGCACCGTGGCACCGGCACGCTTGGCGCGATGCTCAAACTCGGCAAAATCGCTGGCGCGTTCAAACAAATAGTCCACCGGAACGTCGCAATCAAAGCTGTGCTGAAATTTCATCGCTGGTGAACCATCATTGCGCCGTCCCCGCGACCCAATTTTCCATCAAAAACCGGGCGATGGAGCCTTTGCGCGCCGGCTTGATTTGGTCATCCAGCCCTGCAAGCGCGTGCATCATCCTTTCGCGGCTGATCCAAAGCGCGTCTTGCAACTCGGTCGGATCAAGGCGGATATCTTCGGTTTCAGCCAGTGCATGACAGCCAATCATCAGCGAGGCGGGAAATGGCCACGGCTGGCTGGCGCGATAGGTGACTTGACCAACCACAACGCCGGTCTCTTCAAAGGTTTCGCGGCGAACTGCCGCTTCGATGGTTTCGCCGGGTTCCATGAAACCGGCTAGGCAGGAATACATCCCCTCGGGCCAAGAGGCAGATCGGCCTAACAGGGTGCGATTGCCATGGGTGATCAACATAATGACAACCGGGTCGGTGCGGGGGAAATGGCTGGTGTTGCAGACCGGGCAGGTGCGCTGCCATCCGGCCATCGACATCATACTTTTCGCACCGCAACGGGCGCAGAATTGGTGCGAGTCATGCCACGCAAGCACGCCTTTTGCCGTTGCGGCAATCGCTGAATCTTCGGCCGATAGCGCCGCAATCAGCGAGCGCAAATCAGCGAAATCATGGCCTTCGGGTTGGCTGGGATGATGTGTCAGATTGGGGTCGAAAAACCCCGGTTCGGGTTCATTTTCCGGTCCCGGCCAATTGGAAAGGTCGAGGGCAAAATGCGGGGTAGTGTCGGCCATGCCAAGGAAAACCAAGGCATCACTGGCGTCGTCAAACAGCGGATCACGGCGGTTGAGCCAAACCAAATTGCTGTTTTGGTCGATCAACGGTTTACCGCGCCAGAACGGCAAAAATCGGGCGTTTCGCTTTGACAATAAGGTGTCGATGTCGGCACGCAAATGCCCGGCCCGATCCAGCGGGTTGGCGATAAAAGCGAGCGGCGTAATGGCGGGCATCGATCAAGTTTCCCAAAAGCGCCGCGACCATGCCTTAGCCAAGCGGTCGCTGCAATCTGCAATACGAGGTTCACGCCGCTTTCAGCGCCATCATCACCACGATTCCGGCGACGATCAAGATGCAGCCGATGACTTCAATCCGGTTGATCTTTTCCTTGAACAGCAAGGCCGAAGTGGCGAAAGCGAACAGCATTTCGACTTGCGCCAAAGCCTTGACCACGGCGGCGTTTTGCAGCGTCATCGCCATGAACCAACCCAGCGAGGCCGTTGCCCCGGCAATACCCACCAGCAATGACGGTTTCCAAGCTTTGACGATCAAGGGGAACTGCTGAGGCTCACGTAATATCATCCAGACAATTAACACCGCTGTTTGCAACACCATCACAAAGGCCAGCGTCACCGATGCCTGCATCAGGAAATTTGGACCACCCAAAGCCAGCGAGGCACCGCGATATGAAATCGCCGCGAGGCCGAATAAGGCACCTGACAAGAGGCCGATCAGCGTTGTGCGATGGGCAAGTGAGGTGAAGAGTCCCTGAAAGCTGGTGTTGGTGCGGGCGACCGAAATCAACATCACGCCCATCACGCAAATGCCAATGGCAACCAAAGTTGCCAGCGACACGCCCTCGCGCAGGAAAACCAAACCAAACAATGCCGCCATCGCCGGTTCGGTGCGCGAATAGGCGGTGCCGACGGCGAAATTGCGGAGCGAAAACAGGTGTATCAGAAGGAATGTCGCGGCGATTTGGGCCAGCCCACCGACAATCATCCAGAGAAGAAAGCGAGCGGAAATCGTTGGGAATGGATAGCCGACAACGAAGTGCAGGATCAAAACCAAGCTCAGCGCGAAAGGCGCACCGAAACCAAAACGCACGAATGTCGCCCCCGTCGTGCCCATCACGCCTTTGAGGTGCCTTTGCATGCCGGATCGGACGTTTTGCAGGAACGCGGCGGCCAAAGTTATCGGGATCCAGAGTTCCACGGGTTCAATCCGTTTGAGGAAAGCCAATCCCTAGGCTGGGCAGCCTTGAATATCAATCGCATAGCCTTCGCCCAACAATGTCAGGCGAATTTTGGAACGTTCCAAAACCAAGCCGCCATCGCCGTAAAATTGCATCGGGGCTTGGGCAGTGAGGGTGGTCCCCTCAACGGTCGTCTGCGTAAGGTCGACCCAGAAGTCGCTTGAACCGGGTTCAAAAACCACAAACGGGGCGGTTTTTGGCGGCGTTTTCATTTGGATACTTGCCGACAGAAGAAAGTCTTTGCCAGCGGGACTGATGCTGCATTCGGCGGAAATAACCCCAGCCGATTTGGCACTGCGTGGGGCGTCGTCCAAAGCAGATTGGATCAGGGCACGGTTTTCATCCTGGTTGGGATCAAGGCGAATTGAAAAGTTTTTTTCCACCGGAATACAAATTTCTTCACAAGCGCCAAAGGTGAATTGCAAAGTAATATCAACCGGTTGATTGGAGTTATCCGCCTGAATGCGGATCGGGAAGACCACTTGCTCGTGATAGCCAATCGATAGAAACCCGGCGACGTTTTCCACTTTTGGCGTCGGATACATCACTTCAGCACCGCGAAAGTTTTGCGAGCCGGTCCAGTTGAAATTGGGCGGAATCCCGGCCTGACCGGGCACCCGCCAATAGGTTTTCCAACCGGGGTTAAGGTCGATTTGAATCGCCGCAATCAAACTGCCGTCGCTTTCGCTCCACCCCGGCAAAAACGAGGCGGTGCCAAAATCAATGTTTTGCGAATGGGCTGTTGACCCACTCATCAAAAACAATGCAACGATAAGCGATTTGAGCACGGCATTTCCTTTGGTTGCTCTCACATGCACCGGCTTCAGCCAAAGGAAAAGCCGCAACGCGCCATTCACACGCAGTCTTGAAATGGCCGTGTTCGCGGCGCATCTTTAAGGGCATGAAACAGCGCGACGATATTCCCTATTTGGATGGCCAGTTATTGGTGGCAATGCCCGGCATGGGTGACCCGCGGTTTGAGCGGACGGTGATATTTTTGTGTGTGCATTCGCCCAAGGGTGCGATGGGCTTGATCATCAACCGTCCCGCCAATGATTTGAGCATTGCCGATTTGATGGAACAGCTTGAAATTCAAGCCAGCGACAAAGTGCCCGACAGCAAGGTGCATTTTGGCGGGCCGGTGGAAAATGTGCGTGGGTTCGTCTTGCATTCGGGCGATTATGGCGATCCGACGACGACGATGAAAGTCAGCGAACAATTCGGTATGACGGCATCGCTTGATATTCTGAAAGACATGGCGGGCGGCAAGGGTCCGGCCAATGCGATACTGGCGCTGGGCTATTCCGGCTGGGGACCGGGGCAGTTGGAGAATGAAATCAAGGCCAACGGCTGGCTGACATGCGCCGCCAATTCCGAGATCGTGTTTCAGAAAAAAGACGATGACAAATGGACAGCGGCTTTGAAAAGCATCGGCATTGATCCCCGCTTGCTGTCAACCGAAGGTGGGCGGGCCTGATCTTGGGGCCGCAGCGCGACGCAGACGGTCGTTGATCGCGCGGCCAAGGCCAGTTTCGGGAATGCGGGCGATGGCGACTTGGGTGACGCCAAGGGTATCAAGGTCTCGCAACATGGCAAACAGGTTGGCAGCTGCTTCGTGCAGGTCGCGGCTTGGTGACAGGTTGCGCGACAGCACCGGATGCGTGTCGGGGCCAAAACCGAGCCAGCCCTCGCCTGCCAATGGCACATCGGCGTTCAGTCGCAACGCGCTATTAGGGGCATAGTGCGACTCCATTTGCCCCGGTGCGGTGATCTTCCCTTGTTCGGGGATTGCAAGCCGAATCCCTAGGCAAGCCTCAATCGCTTCGCTTGGAATACCGCCGAGGCGAAGCAAAATCGGGGCATCGGGGCGAAAACCGATGATGGTTGATTCCAGTCCGACCTCGCAGGCACCGCCGTCTAGAATACCATCGATGCGGCCTTGCAACCCTTCGATCACGTGCTGCGCCGTTGTCGGGCTGACCTTGCCCGAACGATTGGCCGAAGGCGCCGCGATGGGGCCAGCAAAGGCCTGCAGAAAAGCTTGCGCGATTGGATGGGCGGGAACGCGCAGGCCGACATGCGGCAATCCGGCGGTGACCAATTCGGCCAGACCGCAATTGGCGGTTTTTGGCAAAACCAAAGTCAACGGACCGGGCCAGAAAGCATCGGCCAAGGCTTCGGCTTGCGGATTGAAGATACCCAAAGTGTGGGCGATTTGCAGCGATGCCACGTGCACGATCAGTGGATTGAACGCTGGTCGGCCCTTGGCGGCGAAAATGGCGGCAACGGCACCTGCATTGCGCGCATCGGCTCCCAATCCGTAAACCGTTTCGGTCGGAAAGGCGACCAATCGGCCATGACGCAGCAAATCAGCGGCCTGCGCAATATCGGCCGGAGCATGCCAGATTTGCGTTGCAATCGTCGCGTTCATTTACTCGTGTTTCACTTGTGGCAGTTTAGGATTATCTTGCCGCAGCCCCATAACCGCTTTGCCGAGTAAGTGCAAAGCTTGATGCCAGCGAAAGCAACGCTCATGCCCTATCGTGCCCCGCTTGATGAGATCAAATTCGTGCTGGGCATGTTGGGTGCAGATCGGCTGGCGCAGAGCGATCTGTTCGCCGAGGCAGGTCCGGAAACCATCGATGCGATACTGGCAGAAGCAGCCAAGCTGGCGGAAAACGTGATGGAACCAGTGCAAAGGTCGGGTGATTTGCACCCAGCGCGGCTGGAAAACGGCGTGGTGCGCACCTCGCTAGGCTTTGCCGAGGCTTTCAAGGCGATTGCTGCAGGCGGCTGGATCGGCATTTCGGCGGACCCGGAATATGGCGGCATGGGTCTGCCGCTGACACTGGCGACGTGTGTGAATGAAATGCAGTCGTCGGCGTGCCTGTCGCTGCAACTGGCGCCGCTAATGGCGCAGGGGCAGATTGAGGCGCTGGAGCATCATGCGTCTGGCGCACTTAAGGCACTGTATCTGCCGAAGCTTATATCCGGCGAATGGTCGGCGACGATGAACCTGACCGAGGCGCAGGCCGGGTCGGACGTGGGTGCGTTGCGCAGTAAGGCGGAACCCAAGGGCGACGGGACTTTTGCTATAAGTGGGCAAAAGATATTCATCACTTGGGGCGACCACGATGTGGCGGAAAATATCGTGCATTTGGTATTGGCTCGACTGCCGAACGCGCCACAGGGGACCAAGGGAATCTCGCTGTTTCTGGTGCCGAAGTTCCTGCCGGATGCGAAAGCCAATACGCTTCGCGCGATCTCGCTGGAACATAAGCTTGGTCTGCACGGCTCGCCCACGGCGGTGATGCAATATGATGGCGCGACCGGTTGGCTGGTTGGGGCGGAAGGCGGCGGCATGGCGGCGATGTTCACCATGATGAACAACGCGCGATTGGGTGTTGGGGTGCAGGGATTGGGGGTGGCAGAAGCGGCGTATCAGAAGGCATTGGCCTATGCACAGGGACGGGTGCAAGGCAAACCGTTGGCTGGGGGTGACACGATCATTGGCCACGCCGATGTGCGGCGGATGTTGCTGAAAATGCAGGCGATGACGGCGGTTTCGCGGGCGATTTGTCTGGATTGTGCCCTAAGTTTGGATATGTCCAAGGCAACGGGTGAGAAAGCTTGGGCGGCGCGGGCGGCGTTTCTGACCCCGATGGCCAAGGCCTTTGGCACCGATACCGGTTGCCAAGTCGCCGATCTGGGCATCCAAGTACACGGCGGCATGGGGTTTATCGAAGAAACCGGCGCGGCGCAATTGTGGCGCGACGTGCGGGTAACGGCGATTTATGAGGGTACCAACGGCATCCAAGCGATGGATCTGGTGGGGCGAAAGCTGATGGACGGCGGCAAGGCGGGGTTGGCTTTGTTGGACGAGGCGGCTACGACGGCGCCAGAGGCTGCCGCGACATTGCCTGATTTGGCCGAGGTATTGCAAAAGGCCGTCGGCGATACCGGTTCAGCCTTGCAATGGTTGGTTGGACAAACCGATATGAACGCCCGCTTTGCTGGAGCCGCCAATTTCTTACGCGCCTTCGCCCTGACTTTGGGCGGGCACTACCTACTAAAAGCCGCTCTCATAGACCCAGAACATCGCACCGCCCTCGCCCGTTTCCACGCCTTCCACCTGATGCCGGAAATCGGCGGATTGCTGGCGAGCGTGAAGCGGGGTGATTCAGACCTTGGTGAATGAGCGAAAGTTGCATCCAACGTATTGTGCGCGACGTTCGCCAAATCGGTTGGACCTGATGTAGCGTGTCGAGAGGTCATCGCCAATCTGGACAGGAAATGCCATGAAGCAAGTTTCTCCGCGCGCGCAGAATCGCGTAATGCGTTGATATATATAGATTAAAAAATTCAATTTAACTAGATATTAACTATATGGCGCGAGGGTGAAACGCCCGCCCCCACCCTAACCCTCCCCCGCAAAGCGTGGGAGGGGATTTCGTTTGCGTTTGCGGCGGGAAATTCGGTGCAAAAATGAGCTGTTTTTGGCCGTTTGGTGACGATCTGAAACGTTGTAGGAGAGGGTAGAAGGGGGGTTCGCTTCTCCCCTGCTGTCCGGAATCAAGCGCAGCGCCGGACAATGCCCGACCGCCCCCTCGGGCGGGCATTGGGCAACGTCGCAACCCAAAACACCGTCACAAGTTCCCGCACCGTAAACTGCCCCAGACAACCGTTTCATGCCCACCCGGCGGTCGGGCCTTGTCCTTTGTCGTCCCAAGAGAGAGGCAAAGGGTGCGTTTATTAGCGCACCATTTCAACGCTTTAGGTGAACTGTATTGCTTCTCTGGATTCCCGCCTTCGCGGGAATGACAGGTTGTTTTCAGCGCCCGACAAGCCGCGACTTTGGCAGGTGTTATGGCTGCGAATTGCCACGGGTCAAGTCGCGGGTTTCGGGGAGGGGGATTTGAAATTGAGGTGAGGTTGCTGGCATGCGGCAATTACTGTTCGGTGGATTTATACCTGCCCGGATCGCTGGAAACCGACCCCGCATAACCCCCGTTCCCTTGGCGGAAAAATTGCCTATAAGGGCACTGGAATCGCAATGCTTTGACGGAGACTTTGCATGTCGGAATACAAGCACGGATCAATGGACATCAGCGGCCACGAAAAAACCTTTGAAGGCTTCATCAAAGGGGCAATATGGGTGGCATGTCTTGCCATCGGCGCGTTGCTGATCATGGCGCTGTTCAATTCCTGATCCCAGAAAGCCTGACCCCATGAAAATAGCGATCCCCAAGGAAACCCGGGCCGATGAAACGCGTGTCGCGGCTGTTCCAGAAACGGTGAAGAAATTCGTCGCATTGGGGGCCGAGATCGTGGTGCAATCCGGGGCAGGGTCCTCGGCCAGTATCCCAGATTCAGCCTATGAAGCGATGGGTGCGACGATTGCCAAAACCTATGCCGCCACCGTAAAAGGGGCTGATATTGTTCTGAAAATCCTCACCCCGACGGAAGCCGAGGTGAAGGGATTGTCCAAGGGGCAAAAGCTGTTCTGCACCATGCAGCCCTATGGCCAGCCGGAAATCATGGCGGCTTGCGCCAAAGCTGGGGTCGATGCCTTTGCGATGGAATTCATGCCGCGCATCAGCCGAGCGCAGTCGATGGATGTTTTGTCCTCGCAGTCGAATCTGGCGGGCTACAAGGCGGTGATCGAGGCTGCCAATGCCTATGGTCGCGCTATGCCGCAGATGATGACAGCGGCGGGCACCATTGCCCCGGCCAAGGTATTCATCATGGGGGTCGGTGTTGCGGGCTTGCAGGCGATTGCTACCGCCCGGCGTTTGGGCGCGATTGTCACTGCTACCGACGTGCGACCGGCGACGGAAGAACAAGTCGCCTCGCTGGGCGGCAAGTTTATTGCGGTGAAGAACGAAGAGTTTGCCCAAGCGCAAACCGGCGGCGGTTACGCCAAGGAAATGTCGGACGACTATAAGCGCCAGCAAGCCGAACTGGTGGCAGGCCATATCGCGAAGCAGGATATGGTGATCACCACGGCACTGATTCCGGGACGCAAAGCGCCAATCCTTGTCACCAAAGCGATGGTCGCCTCGATGAAACCGGGGTCGATCATTGTCGATCTGGCGGTTGAGCAGGGCGGCAATGTCGAAGGGGCCAAGATGGGCGAAGTTGTGGTCACCGCCAACGGCGTTTCCATCCTTGGCCACGCCAATATGCCGGGCCGGTTATCGGCGGATTCCTCGGCTTTGTTCTCACGCAACCACTACAACTTCCTGTCGCAGTATTTCACCAAAGACGGTTTCGTGATGCCCGCCGAGGACGACCTTGTAAAAGGCACACAACTGACCAGTGGTGGCGAGATTGTCCATCCGAACTTTGCCAAGAAAGGTGCCGCATAATGGCCGGGATCATGGACCAGTTGGCAGAGGCGGCAAAGAGCGCCGCTGAGGCCTCACAAAAAGTCGCCGATCTTGCGGACCAAGCGATGGCTTCCGCGCCTGTAGCGGGCGCTGTGGTGGCGCACGGCGGGGTTTCGCCGTTCCTTTACCTGCTCGCCAGTTTCGTTCTGGCCTGTTTCGTCGGTTACTATGTTGTTTGGTCGGTCACGCCCGCCCTGCACACGCCGTTGATGAGCGTCACCAACGCGGTGTCGTCGGTGATTGTTGTGGGTGCCCTGATCGCACTTAGCGTCAACGATCCCGATGCCTCAAAGTGGACGCCAATTTTCGGTTTCATCGGCACCGTTCTGGCGGCGGTGAACATATTCGGCGGGTTTACCGTCACCGGACGGATGCTGGCCATGTACAAGAAGAAAGACTGACACATGGCCAATTTTGCAGCCTTCGCCTATCTGGTCGCTGGCGTCCTGTTCATCTTGACCCTTCGTGGCCTTTCGCACCCCACCACGTCGCGGCAGGGCAACCGCTATGGCATCGTGGGAATGGCGATTGCCGTTGTCACGACGCTGATTGTCAGCGCACCTTCGGCAATGGGTTTTGTCTATGTCGCGGCGGCTTTGGGGCTGGGCGGCAGCACAGGATACGTCATCGCCCAACGCATCGAGATGACCAAGATGCCGCAACTGGTGGCGTTCTTCCACTCGCTGGTCGGCTTGGCCGCAGTGTTTGTGGCCGCCGGCGCGTTTTATTCGCCCGAAGCCTATGGCATCGGCACGGTCAACGACATTCACACCTCGTCGCTGATCGAGATGAGCCTTGGGGTGGCGATTGGTGCCATCACCTTCTCCGGCTCGGTCATTGCCTTCGCCAAACTCGACGGACGCATGTCTGGCGCACCGATCATGTTGCCCGGGCGGCATGTGATTAACCTGGCCTTGGCAGCAGCCGTGGTGCTGCTGGTGATTCTGCTGGTGACAACCGAAGCGACCCTGTGGTTTTGGTTGATCGCGCTAGCCGCCGTAGCGCTGGGCTTCCTGTTGATCATCCCCATCGGTGGGGCCGATATGCCGGTGGTGGTGTCGATGCTCAATTCCTATTCCGGCTGGGCCGCTGCTGGCATCGGTTTCACCCTTGGCAACATGTCGCTGATCATCACCGGGGCGCTGGTTGGCTCGTCGGGTGCGATCCTGTCCTACATCATGTGCAAGGGCATGAATCGCTCGTTCATTTCGGTCATTCTGGGCGGGTTTGGCGGGGCCGATACCTCGGCCGCCGGCAGTTCGGGTGAGCAAAAACCAGTGAAACGCGGTTCGGCCGAGGACGCGGCCTTCATCCTACAAAACGCCGGTTCGGTGATCATCGTGCCTGGGTACGGCATGGCGGTGGCGCAGGCGCAGCATTCCCTGCGCGAAATGGCCGACAAGCTGAAGGCGCATGGGGTGGACGTGAAATACGCCATCCACCCCGTCGCGGGCCGGATGCCGGGCCACATGAACGTGCTGCTGGCCGAAGCCAGCGTGCCTTATGACGAGGTATTCGAGCTCGAGGACATCAACTCTGCCTTTGCTCAGACCGACGTGGTCTACGTCATTGGGGCGAACGACGTGACCAACCCATCGGCCAAAACCGATCCGAACTCACCCATCGCCGGCATGCCGGTCTTGGACGTGGAAAAGGCCAAGACGGTGCTGTTTGTCAAACGCTCGCTTGGGTCGGGATACGCGGGTATCGAGAACCCGCTGTTTTTCATGGACAACACGATGATGTTGCTTGGCGACGCCAAGAAGATGACCGAAGATATCGTCAAGGCGATGGAATAAGTGGGGGTCTTGATGCTGCGCATCGTATTGGGTTTGGTTGTGCTGGCTGGTCTTGTGGCCTGCACCGATCAAACTGCGGCTCGCCCCGAAATTATTGCCGCCAATCATTTCGTCTCGGGTGAGCCGCCGTCATTGACCATCGTCAACATGAAAAACGTCGGTTCCGGCGCGTCGGAACACACGGGTCTGTTGATCAACGGATCAGAGCAGGTGCTGTTCGATCCGGCGGGCAACTTTCGTCACCCACGCTCACCGCGGGCGGGCGATGTGCATTACGGCGTGACGCCGGTGATCTTTCAGGCCTATAATTCGTTCCATGCCCGCAGTGACTATTACCTCACGATCCAGAAGTTGCCGATGACTTTGGCACAGGCTGACGCGCTTATTGCCCGTGCACAGGCGCAAGGTCCAACACGGCAGATGTTCTGCGCCGATACGGTGGCGTCCGTTTTACAGGACATGCCCCAATTTGCCGATGTTCGGCGCACCATGTTCCCCAGCGCCATCGAGCGCTATTTCGCGCAATATCCGGGTGTCAGCACGACGACGTTCTATGAGAGTGATGAAGGCAAGAATTGAATTTTCAGTCGTGCTGTTTGGGCAGCGTCAGACCGCGCCAGCGGATCATCAGTTCAACCTCGCAGGCCTTGAAGCCCAGATAAAATGCCAATGACAGCAAACCGCTGAAACTGAGCTCGAGCAGTTGCACCAAAGCGCCCTCCTGCAAAGCGACCCAACCGAATTTGGCGATGAATTTGTAATTGGCCAAGCCAAGTTGCAGCAAATTGTAGGAATTCACCGCAAACAGCGCCCCCAAAACGCCCATGGCCAAGAAAACCAATAGGCTATGATAAGGTGCTGGGTGCAGCCATTTGCGCCAGTTCGGTCGACTTTCGGGTTGTGGGCGGGAAATAGTCCCGCCCGCGTTTTCCTGGGTCATTTCACCGCGAACGTCACTTTCAACGTCACGCGATAGGCAGCAACCTTTCCGTCAACTACTTCAACCGACTGATCCTGCACCCAGGCCGAGGTGATGCCGCTGACTGACTTTGACGCTTTGGCAATCGCCTTGGCGGTGGCATCTTCCCACGATTTCGACGAATCTGACAACAATTCCAGAACTTTCAAAACAGCCATAACACAATCTCCCTTTTCACAATGCAGTCCGATTTCCGGCGGCTGCTTCCGGATTTCTGCCGGTTAGGGCGTCATGATTGCCGCGCGTTCGAAGGTGTTTGACAATGTGGTGCCGTCATCAAAGCCCAAGGTCACCGAAATTGTCTGCACGCTGCCCAACGGGAATATGCCGTAAATCAGATGGTCTTCCGCGCTGATTTCGTTTGGATTGGTTTTAGTTCTATCGCAGATATCCAAGACCCATTCGGTATCGGGTTCGGCCAAATTGATGCCGTAACGCACCGATTGAATGCCGCAGCGCATGGATTCCAGATGCGTGAAATAGACCAAGTCCTGACCTTCCCATTCCCGCACCGCCAGCCAATTGGCTTTTGTTATATCCATGATTGGCTTGACCTCGGCGCTGGTCATGAATGGCGCTTGCGCAAGGGCGGGTAGGGTCGAGGCCAGCAAAGCCAGAACGAGCAGTCGGCGCATGGATGCCTCCTTGGTTGGCCTCACCTTGGCGCAACAAGAGATTGCAATCAAGCGTGGCGATAGCCGCGCGGCGCAACCAAAGGCTTCAAGGAAGCGCCGACGAGCAAGTCTTGCCGTGCATCTTCCAGTACCAGACACGACAATTGGCCGCCAAAAACCGCGCCGGTGTCAATATCGATGCGGTTGCGGTGATGTTCGACCTGCGGCACGACGGTATGGCCATGCACGACGCTAAAGCCAAAATCGGCGCGAGAATCTAAAAATCCCTCGCGTATCCAGATCAAATCCATCAATTCCTGCTGCTCTAGGGCAATTCCGGGACGAATTCCGGCATGCACAAACAGATACGATCCAACGCGGCAAGTTGTCGGCAGATTTTTCAGGAATGCGACGTGGCTATCTGGAACCGCGTTGACGAAATTTCGGTGCGTCCGTTCGGGCGAATATTCACTTGCACCGGCGACCCCATAAGACGCCAATGTCATATCGCCCCCCATGCGATAGTTCAGCCAATGCAGGCGCGATGTCCGGGCGTGTGGGTCAATCAGATAATCCAGAAAACAAAAGTCATGGTTGCCGAAAAGAAACATGACCTCGGGGCCGCTTTGGCCCATTGACATCAAATGTTCGATAACCCCACGCGAATCTGGGCCTCGGTCGGTGTAGTCACCAACGAATAGGATCAGAGGGTTGGCGTGCGGACGCGACTTCAAATCGGCCAGAATCTCCGATTCCACCCGACGCAGTTTGTCAATGCAGCCATGCACATCACCAATGGCGTAAACGCGGCGGTTGTCGGTGCTAATCATTCAAAACGCCCCGCCAGTAGAAAAACAAAACCCCCGAAGCAAGGCCGCGGGGGTTCGTTTCTTATCGGCATTGTTCGCCAATTCTGCTTACAAACCGCCTTCGCGCTGCAATTTCTTGCGCGCCAGTTTGCGAGAACGGCGAATAGCCTCGGCTTTTTCACGAGCCCTTTTAATCGACGGCTTTTCGTAGTGCTGTTTCAGTTTCATTTCCCGAAACACGCCCTCGCGCTGAAGTTTTTTCTTCAGTGCCCGAAGCGCCTGATCGACGTTATTGTCGCGGACCATTACCTGCATCTGGTTTCACCGCCCTTCTAGGTT
>JANOQZ010000014.1:0-30985 GCA_031415055.1 Oceanomicrobium sp.
GATCCCACTCCCGTCAACCATGCTCATCGCCAAAGCTCCCGACCGCTTCCGGAAGTCGAACCCGACCGCCCCCGCTTCCGCAGCTGGACCGTCCGCACCGCCTCGGCGGGTTACGAGAAGCTGACCGACACCAAACGCGGCCTGCTCGTGCTGAAGTTCCAAGATCGGCCCAGCCAAGAGATTCTCAATGCCGTGAAGGACGGCGGATTCCAGTACCACCCCGACTACGAAGACCAAGGCAAAGTCTGGCTCGATCCCGGTCGTATCGCAATCCATCACCAAGCCAATGGTGCCGGTTGGCGCAATCACCGTCGACTGCGCGTTGCGATAGCCGTATTTCTCGCCCAATTTCAGCGCCAAGTCCCACGCTTCGTGGGCGAGATTCAACAAATGGCCGTCCGGGCAATTGTCATGGTCAAGCGGCACGGGCTCGACGGCCAATCCCTCATAACCGCTAGCTTCACCTAGCGCCGCGCGACGATGGTTGCGCATTACCCGCAACATATGGTCAGCATTTGCGGGATAGCCAGGAAACGCGCCCAACTCGCTCGCCATCTCGGCCGAGGTGGAATAGCAAACCCCGGTCATGATTGCGCTCAACACACCGCCCAATGCCCGACCTTCGGCTGAATCATAACCAAAGCCCATGTTCATCAGCAGTCCGCCGATATTGGCGTAACCTAGCCCGGTAGTGCGGAATTTGAAGGAAAGTTCGGCAATCTGTGGCGACGGGAATTGCGCCATCATCACCGAGATTTCCAGTGTCACCATCCACAAACGGCAGGTGTGGATATAGGCGTCGGCATTGAACTTGCCGTCTTTCAGAAACGGCAGCAGGTTGATCGACGCCAAATTGCAGGCCGTATCGTCCAAGAACATATATTCCGAACACGGATTGCTGGCCCTGATCGGCCCATCCGCCGGGCACGTGTGCCAAGCGTTGATCGTGTCATGAAACTGGATGCCCGGATCGGCGCAAGACCAAGCGGCGTGACCAATTTGGTCCCACAAATCGCGGGCTTTCAGCGTTTTCGCCACTTTGCCATCAATCCGGCGGATCAACGCCCAGTCGGCGTCGTCTTTGACCGCTTGCAAAAACGCATCGGTAACCCGCACCGAATTATTGGAATTCTGACCGGAAACCGTCAGATACGCGTCCGAATCCCAGTCGGTGTCATAGGCCGGAAATTCAATCGAGGAATACCCCTGCCCGGCATACTGTAACACGCGCTTGACGTAACCTTCCGGGATCATCGCCTTCTTGGCTGACCGAATGGCCGCCTTCAAACCCGCGTTCACCGACGGATCCAATGCATCCACTTCCCGCCCATCCCAAGCCCGGATTGCCGCAAAAATGTCGTTCAACCGCGCTTGATGCAGCTTGGAACCGGCGACCAGCGAGGCAACTTTTTGCTCCTCGACAACTTTCCAGTTGATGAATTCCTCAATGTCAGGGTGATCCATATCGCAGATCACCATTTTAGCCGCCCTGCGAGTGGTGCCACCGGATTTGATTGCGCCAGCAGCGCGGTCACCGATTTTCAGGAACGACATCAGGCCGGATGACTTGCCACCCCCCGCCAGCGATTCATTCGCGCCACGTAGAGAGGAAAAATTGGTGCCAGTGCCCGAACCATATTTGAACAAACGCGCCTCACGCGTCCACAAATCCATGATGCCGCCTTCGTTCACCAAGTCGTCGCTGACCGACTGGATGAAACAGGCATGCGGTTGCGGGTGTTCATAGGCCGACTCGGATTTCGTCAATTTGCCACTTTGGTAGTCGACGTAAAAATGTCCTTGCGACGGACCATCAATCCCATAAGCCCAGTGCAGCCCGGTGTTAAACCATTGCGGCGAATTCGGCGCTGCCATCTGCACCGCCAGCATGAATCGCATTTCGTCGTAATAGGCCCGCGCGTCGCCCTCGGATGAGAAATACCCGCCTTTGACGCCCCAATAGGCCCAAGCGCCAGCCAGCCGGTCAAACACTTGTTTCGCGGTTGTTTCGCCGATGTAACGGTCTTTTTCCGGCAAGGCGGCAAATTTTTCTTCGTCTGGAATCGAACGCCACAAAAAGGCTGGAACGCCTTTCTCTTTCACCCGTTTTGTGAATGCTGGAATCCCAGCCTTGCGGAAATATTTCTGCGCCAAAACGTCTGACGCCACTTGGCTCCAACCTGCAGGCACTTCCAAATCCTGCTGCGAGAAAACCACCGACCCATCGGGATTGCGAATCTCCGACGCCGTAACTCGAAATTCCAAGCCGCCATAGGCACCTGTTGCTTCACTGGTAAAACGCCGTTCGATCTTCATAACCTGCCCCGTTTTTTTGGACCCGAGAGTCACCTTTGCGCTGTGCCGTGATGGGAGGCACAAATTCGGGCGTTTCGCCCCTGCTGACATTTACGAAAACACTTTCGTCCCCTGCCGCGCCGACCACTAGATATTGTGGTTCTGTCCGCAGCCTGCACAACCTGACGCATTGCCCCGGCATTGGTCAAACAATTTATTCACGGATTTGTCATATTTTGCTGTTGACTGTGATCTTGCTGGAAAATCGGCGATTTGACCAAAAAACCGCAGCGCCGGTTTGTGCAGTTGCGAAGGACAAAATCTTGCTACGCTAAATGCATAAAAGCCAAGCGAGCCAAGCGATTATGAATCTTTCTTCAGAAACCACAAAAAGATCGCTTAACAATTGGTACCGCAGTGCGATTGCCGCGATGCCGCAATGTCAAAGCCTCCACTTTGATTCGTGTGGCAGGATTGCCATGCCGCGAAGCGCATTCTGAAGGTCGCACCCACAACAGAAGCTTGTCAAAAATGGCCCAGTCTGACCGCAGCACAGAAGTGGAGCGCAAGATGACAGTTACAGACGCGCTTCAACAACAGCTACAGACCGTCATGCGTCCTGTTGCGCAAGCAAATGGCCTTCCCAACCATTTCTACATCACGCCCGAAGGGTTGGCGCTTGAACGCGACCGGCTGTTCTTTGCTGGGTGGGCATGTATCGGTCTGACAAAGGATGTGCCGCAAAAGGGTGACGTTCTGCCCTGTGAGTTACTCGGCGCCCCGTTGCTGTTGGTGCGCGACCACGACAATACGATTAGGGTCTATCAGAACGTCTGCCGACATCGCGGCATGATCTTGGTCAGCCAGCCGACCAATTTCGGCGGTGTCATCCGCTGCCCCTATCATTCCTGGTGCTATTCGCTGGACGGTAAACTGCGGGCCACGCCGCATGTCGGCGGCCCGGGTATCAATAAGCACGCGTCAGTCGCTCCCGAAACCACGGGCCTGATCGACGTTCGCTGTGGCGTGTTTATGGATATGGTGTTTGTGAACCTTGACGGAAAAGCAGCAGATTTTGTTACTTTTTCAAAGCCTTACCAAAAACTTTGGGCCGACTTCTATGACCAACCGCTGTTCCACGGTGGCGCGGACTCAAGTTTCACGCTGCCAGTGAACTGTAATTGGAAACTGGCGGTCGAGAATTACTTGGAAAGCTATCATCTGCCGTGGGTGCACCCCGGGCTGAACGCTTATTCGCGGCTGGAAGACCACTATCATATCGAATCACCCGACCAGTATTCAGGTCAGGGCACTTTGGTCTACAATCCGAAACTCAGCGAAACCCAATCATTCCCCAATTTCGCCGACCTACCCAAGAAATGGGATAAATCCGCCGAATATATCGGCATGTTCCCTAATGTTTTGCTCGGTGTCCACCGCGACCATTTTTACGCCATCCGGCTGGAACCGCTCGACCACGGCACAACGCTCGAACACGTTGATCTGTATTATGCCAGCGAAGAAGCGGCTTCATCTGACGGTTACAAAAACTTGCGCCAATCCAATGCCGCCTTGTGGAAAAGCATATTTCTGGAAGACATTGGCGTCGTGGAAGGCATGCAGAAAGGCCGCCGTGCGCCGGGGTTTGATGGTGGAAGATTTTCGGCGGTGATGGACAGCCCGACGCATCTGTTCCACGCTTGGGTGGCAAAGCGCCTTGCCAAGTGACCCCGCCCGACTTGATGCCGAATTGATTGCACTGCATGGCAGCGGACAAAATTCCCGGCTTTGCGACCTACACGAGCAGGCAGCGCTGCTTTTGGACAATGCCAACGCCCAGCGCTTTCATCTGACCCACGCTTGGATCTATGCGTTGGTTGCTGGTGATGCACGCCGAATCAACGCACTGGAGACACGCCTAAAAAGTTTGGGCGGTCTCTAAGGTTTAACCTGCAATATCCACCGCATAGTATTGATAATACGGGTTTTCTGGCGTTCTGATAACACTGGGAAAGTTCGCATGATGCACGGCATCGGGAAAGTGCTGGGCTTCCAAACACAGGCCGGAAAACTTGCCATATTCTACCCCGCTCAACCCCTTTGTCCCGTCTTTTGCCATCACCGAATTATACGCCTGTATCGCCGGTTGATCGGTCCAGACCTTCATTACCACCCCGCTTTTATCGCCAACCGCCGTCGCGGCGGCGATACTGGTATTGCGCCCCCCGCGCAGAACCAAGTTCATATCGACCCCCAGCCCTTGCGGATCAATCGCCCGCATTGCCACGGCTTGGCGAAAATCGTAGCGGGTTCCTTCGACAGATTTTATCGTCCCATCAGGGATCAGCAGATCATCCGTCGGCGTGTAATGCTCGGCATCGACCTGCAAAACATGATCCAATGCCGTGCCCTCGCCGTTCAGATTGTAATAATTGTGCTGCGCCAGATTGATTGGCGTCGCCCGATCCGGCTGCCCCGACATTTCCCATACCAGTTTTGATCCGTCCAAGGTCATCGTCACGCTAAAAGCAACCGCCCCCGGATAGCCTTCTTCCCCATCGGGCGAGGCATAGGTCAAGCGCACCGAATTCGTTTCACTATCGGTATCCATGTTCCAAAGCCGTTTGCCCAAACCCGTGACCCCGCCATGCAGCGAATGTGGGCCGGCTTTTGTCGTTAGATGATAGGTCTTGCCGTCCAAATCGAACTTTGCCCCGGCAATCCGATTGGCCACCCGCCCGGCAATAATGCCATGCGAGGCGCTTTTGCTGACGAATTCATCCATCGTCGCAAAGCCCTGCATCACCCGCAAATCACCCGAACTGCGGGCAATGATCCAATCTTGTGTGGCGCAGCCAAAAGACAAAATCGAAACCTGCGCCTTATCGCTCTCCAATACGGCGCGTTCGACTTTGCGGCCTTCATATTCGCCAAACAGTTTTTTCTGAATCATCGCCCACGCTCCCTTGTTCGCGCCTTTGTCGCGCGAAGTGGAGCCATCGTCAAAGCTGAAATCAAACCAGCGGTGCTGCCGCCTTGGCGATGCCGGTCAATGTAGTGTCGGCCAGATCGCCGACAACCGCGTAGGAGGCGCCGTTTTCTTTCCAAGAAACCAACCGCGACGCGCCAATCGAGGTTTCAGCGAAATCGCCAAAAGCCTGATCTGCAGCCATAACGATGCACAGCGCAACAACGCTGCCATCGGAGTGGCGATACATCAGTTGTGCCACTGGTTTCGCCGCCGCAACTAACAATCTGCCGCCTTCAAACGTCAGCCCCTGCGCCGTCAAATCCGGAGCTTTCACCGGCACGCCAACGACTTTGGTCAACCATTTTTCCAAATGCGGCTGCTCGTTGGCGGCAACTTCGACCAGATGCCGCTCCTCCGCGGCATAGACGCGGTGATAATCCGCAATGTCGCTTAACCAATCCGACTGCGCTACGATCGCCGGTTGCGGCCATGACGCCGCTATATATCCACCCGCCGCGCCCGCAACAACCAGCGCCAGTGATGCCGCGATAGAACGGATTGCAAATAAATACCTACTGCGACGGCTGCGGTCACCATCGCGGGTGTCTTCAATGACCGGCACTCGCTGGCGATTGTTGGCCGAGCCTTCAATCGCCCGCGCCAATGCCAAAGGCACCGGTTCGTTCAAC
Source organism: Oceanomicrobium sp. (assembly GCA_031415055.1). Lineage (GTDB taxonomy): Bacteria > Pseudomonadota > Alphaproteobacteria > Rhodobacterales > Rhodobacteraceae > JANMOK01. The sequence continues at coordinate 5,956 of JANOQZ010000014.1, forward strand.
TCGGCTTCGAAATAGTCGCGGGCTAAGGTATTGGCACGCCGCATTCCATCGATCCGTGCGGCAATGGTTGACTCGCTACGTGAACGCAATTCCAATGTCTGCGCTTCTTCAGCCGAAAGGGCGCCGTCCAGAAAAGCCGAGATTTGTAGGTCAAGTTGTTCTGACATGATCAAACCTGCCGCAGGGCAGATACGCCCGTGCGATTCAATCCGTCGCGAAGCGCCGCGCGTGCCCGTGACAGCCTGCTCATCACCGTGCCGATCGGAATATCCAGGATTTCAGCGGTTTCGCTATAAGAATGCTCCTCAACGCCGACCAAAAGCAGCACGGACGATAGACCTTCGGGCAAAGATTCGATCATCTGCCCAACTTGGCCAACAAAGGTTTTTTCGTCGGAACTTGCCATATTGCCGGGCAAATTAGCCAAGTCCGCATCGACCACGCCTTGGCCAAAACGCACTTTGCGTTTGCGCAGTTCAGAAATCCACAAGTTGCGCATCATGGTGTAAACCCAAGCATCCAGCCGCGTGCCCGGTTGCCACTGCCCCATGCGCGTAATCGCCCGTTCGCAGGCCGACTGCACCAAATCGTCGGCATCGGCCGCATCACGCGTTAAAGTTCGCGCAAACCGCCGTAGCCGCGGTAGCAAATGGATCAATTCGCGTTTGAACTGCGCGGCATCAGTCACGCGGTTATTCTCCGTCGGAAAAGCCTGCCAGACCAAACAGCCCGGCGTCGGCGAAAACTCTGACAAAACCTGAGCGCTATGCATAGCAGATTCCAATGTCGAGCGGGTTAGAAATGTTGATCATTTGCCCGCTCGACCATTTTCATCGCCTAATAGGTGGATTCTTCGCCATCCAACGCCAATTCCAGCGCCCGATAAGCCCAAGTATCGCGTCCGCCAAAGCTTTCGATAATCGCCAGTTGCTCTTGCGCCGCTGCAATGTCGCCCTGCTGAATCAACGCCTGTCCCATGTAAGAGCGAGCAAGAATATAATCCGGCTTGGCGTCCAAGGCTTGGCGGTAAAATTCCATGCCAATTTCCATCCGACCGGCCTTGCGGTTGGCGAAACCTAGATAGTTCAAGATCCGCGGATCGTGTGGATTCGCCGCCAAATTTAACACCCGAATCGCGTTGTCATATTGTCCGGCGTAGGCAAATTCACGGGCGTTATTGTAAATCTGATCATCATTCATGCTGGATTCTTCGGGAACCACGCATTCCTGCAATTCTTCATCCCAAATCATGCCTTCTTCGCATACAATGGTTGTCTCGGTGGCTTTGGGCGGCTCGGTGCTGTCTGAACCCGCTGAAAATACCGGAATCGCTGACATGGTCAAAACCAAACTCAACGCTGAAATCGATGCATAAGTTGTTTTCATTTTCGTAACCTGTCCTGTCTAAAGGATTTGATCGTGCATGTTTTGTTTCGCGCGGCGTCATTGCTGCCACCGTCGATACTGTAACGAAGACACGCGGCGGATTATTCCCAAATTCGAAAAATATCTCGGATTTGTGAAAATGGTCGGGGCGATAGGATTCGAACCTACGACCTACGGTTCCCAAAACCGTCGCGCTACCAGCCTGCGCTACGCCCCGACTATTGAGCGCCCGTCTATAACATCCGTCGTGCAAAAGAAAAGGTGCAATCCTGTTGCCCTAACCCGCGCATTTCCAAACCGCCAAGGTCTGATCAACCGCTGGATTGCGCATCATACTGCCAATCTCCAGCCCAAGCTTTTCCGCCAACCCGCCATTGACCTCTAATACAAACTTGACGTTCGGCCCGCCAACGCGCGGCACATCCGTCTGCGGCACAGCCTCGGCCACAATCTGCGTCACCACGCCCGTTTCATCCATAAACACCATGTCCAGCGGGATCAGCGTGTTATGCATCCAAAAAACCGCGTCGATGGGGTCTTCATAGATAAACAACATGCCCGAAAATTGCGGCATGGTTTCGCGGAACATCAGGCCAATCGCGCGTTCCTTGGCGTCGTCAGCAATTTCAACCGTAAAACGCACTTGCGAGAAGACATTGCGGAAATCGGCAACGGACTCGGCACAATCCTGCGCCAGCACGCGCTGCGAATTCAGCAAAACAATTGCAATGACGCCAAGCGCCCTAATTGTGGCCATGCGTCACGGGATGGTCCCAAGACCGAACTTCCGACGCCATCTTGCCGCGCGGTCCATCAATCGTACGCACGCAAATCGCTTCGCCCGGTTGCAGTTCTGCCAGTCCAAATTGGCGCAAAACTTCCATATGCACAAAAATATCGTCGTTGCTGCCAAAGGCGTTCACAAAGCCGAAACCCTTGGTCTTGTCGAACCATTTGACTCGCGCGGGCATCAACGCCGAAGCATCTTCATCGCCAACCACAAAGTCCGTCGGTCGATGCATTCCTTCCGGCGCCTCGGTATGGTCTACTTCCGGCGCGACAATCTCGTGTATCACAGTGGCTTGCCGACCACGATCGGTGCCTTGGGCCTCGATCACAATTGCCGCGCCTTCGGCAACGGAACTGCGGCCAAAATTGCGCAGCACATTGGCGTGCAATAACACATCGCCCTCGCCGTCAGCGGTTACGATGAAGCCATAACCCTTTGTGGCGTCGAACCACTTCACGTGCCCCTTAATCATTCACACCCTGTCCAGTTTATTGCCACCGGTTCGATTTGGTCACCCAAGGCGTGAAACGCGTCGGGGGACTTACACAATATCAGCGAATATTTATGCTGCCGCAAGTGATTAACAAAAATTCCAGCACGAACACCACATTTGTCGCCGCTTCGTAGCCTGAGGCAACCATTTTGCCGCCAAAATCTTCATGGAAACAGACGCGATACGCTCCAGCCCTGTTCAATCCCGGCGCGTGTCCATCGAAAACGGTCGTGCAGCCGAAACGCCCCATCGGCCCAGAATTCAATCTCCAAAGGCGCAACGCAGAATCCTCCCCAAAACTCCGGTCGCGGCGGGTTTATCCCATATTTCGCCGTCATTTCAGCAACGCGCGCCTCTAATTCGGAGCGCGACGTCAATGGTTCTGATTGCCGCGAAGCCCAAGCGCCCAGTCGGCTTTCCAGCGACCGCGAGGCAAAATAGGCATCCGCCGCTTCCCCTTGAACCCGTTCGACCAGCCCACGCACCCGAATCTGTCGACGCAGTGATTTCCAATGCAAAACCAACGCCGCTTTGCCACCTACGCCCAGTTCCACAACCTTCTGACTGCCGTAGTTGGTATAAAAAACGAACCCGTCTGCTTTAATGTCTTTGAGCAGCACGATCCGGGCGTTCGGCATCCCGCCAGAATCCACCGTTGCCAAAGACATCGCATTGGCATCGTTTGGTTCGGTTTTTTCCGCCTCAGTCAACCAAACGCGGACCAAGCTGATCGGATCATCGCCAGCAAATATCCCTTCGCGTTCCAAGCATATCTCCTGCAAATTGCGGGTAATAATGACACTGGCACTCAGGCCATTCAATGCTGCAATCTGATAACTTGCCGCTGCAACACCTTTCCCGTAAATCTGCGCCAACTGAACCGCCCAAGGAGAACCCACATGGCCAAAGGTTTGATGGCTAATAAGCGCGGCCTTATCATGGGGGTTGCCAACGACAAATCCATCGCATGGGGCATCGCGCAAGCCTGCCACGAACAAGGTGCCGAACTGGCCTTCACCTATCAAGGTGAGGCTTTGCGAAAGCGCGTCATGCCGCTGGCAACAAGCATTGGCTCCGATATCGTGCTGGAATGCGACGTCACCAACGACGGCTCCATCGACTTGGTGTTCGCCGAATTGCAAAAACGCTGGGACAAACTGGATTTTCTGGTCCACGCCATTGGTTTTTCCGACAAGAACGAATTGCGCGGCCGCTACGTCGATACCAGCGCCGCCAATTTCCAGATGACCATGAATATTTCGGTCTATTCTTTCACCGCGATTGCCCAACGCGCCGAAAAAATGATGCCCGATGGGGGTTCGATGCTGACAATGACCTATTACGGCTCAGAAAAGGTCATGCCGCATTACAACGTCATGGGCGTGGCTAAGGCAGGGTTAGAGGCCTCGGTGCGGTATATGGCCATGGACCTTGGTCCGAAAAACATTCGCGTCAATGCGCTGTCAGCAGGTCCAATCAAAACCCTTGCCGCCAGTGGTATCGGCGATTTCCGCTATATTATGAAATGGAACGAACTGAATTCGCCGTTGCGCCGCAATGTCTCCCAAACCGATGTCGGCAAATCGGCTATGTATTTGTTGTCCGACCTTTCTTCGGGCGTCACCGGCGAATTGCACCATGTCGATGCCGGCTATCACGTCGTGGGAATGAAGGCCGAAGACGCCCCCGACATCGACGTGGTAAGCGGTCGCAAAGACGCGCCATGACACTGGCCGCCTTCTTGACAGTCGCTATGTTCAGCCTGTTCGCTGCCGCCAGCCCCGGCCCGACATTGCTCATGTCAGCGCGGGTAGGCTTGGCCGAGGGTTTTCGCATTGGCGCGGCAATGGCCACCGGCGTTGGCATCGGATCCGTCATACTGGCGTCGGCGGCAATCTTTGGTTTGGCGGTTGTTTTCACGTTTGCGCCTTGGTTTTTGACTACATTCAAGCTCATTGGCGGCGCTTATTTGATTTATATAGCGTTCCAGTTGTGGCGGCACGCCAGTATTCCTACGCCGCAATCAATCGCTACTGCTACGCCGCGAACAGTCCTTTCGGCATTTCGTTTGGGATTGCTTACCCAACTGTCCAATCCAAAGCCCGTTGTGTTGTTCAGCGCAATTTTCATCGGTACAATTCCACCTGAAACGCCAAAACTTGCGATCGCTGCTTTGCTTTGCGTCGTTTTTCTGAACGAGACGCTCTGCAATATGCTGGTGGCGCGACTTTTTTCGTTCGAGCGTTCGCGTCGAATTTATCTGGGGGCCAAGGGCGCGATTGACCGCTGCTTTAGCGGATCATTGGCACTTCTTGGCGCAAAAATCGCCCTAACCTGACAGCAAAGAGAACCAGCATGGCCGACCGTTTGCCACATGAAAAGGGTTTCCACGTAAGTTGGGATCAAATCCACCGCGATAGCCGCGCATTGGCGTGGCGGCTTGATGGGCATGGACCCGACAATGGGGTCTGGAAAGCCGTGGTGGCGATTACGCGCGGCGGTATGGCACCGGCGATGATCGTGGCGCGCGAACTTGATATTCGCACCGTCGATACGATCAGCGTCCGAAGTTATGACCATCAAGACCAAAGCGAACTGACCGTTTTGAAAGCCCCCGACGCCACCATCATCGGCGACGGATCGGGTGTACTGATTGTGGACGATCTGGTTGACAGCGGCAAAACCTTGGAACTGGTGCGCAAACTCTATCCCAAAGCGCATTTTGCCACAGTCTATGCCAAACCCAAGGGCCGGGCGATGGTGGATACTTTCATCACCGAAGTCAGCCAAGACACATGGATTTTCTTCCCGTGGGATATGGCGTTGCAATATGTCGAACCTTACCGGGGGACATGATCGGCATGAAGAATGGCACCGAACAATTGCCAGGCGCTCCCCCGCGCTGGCTCGACCGGATTTTCGACGCCAGCCTTTTGCTCAAGGGGCTGTTCGCCTTTGCCGAACTGGCCAGCGGGCTGGCGTTGTTCTGGGCCGGAACCGGGCTGATCCTGAATATCGCCCAATGGGCCACGCTTGAGGAACTTTCGGAAGATCCTTCCGACCTGGTGGCCACCAGCCTGTTGCAGGCAGCAAGCGCGTTTTCAATCGAGTCCAAGACATTTTATGCGCTGTATCTGGCCGCGCATGGCGTGGTGAAGCTGCTGATCGTCGCGGGGCTTTGGCGCAGGGTCAGGCTGGCATTTCCGGTCGGTGCCGCCGCGTTGCTTTTGTTCGTCGCCTACCAGCTCTACCGGTTTTCGCAAACCGGATCGCCCGGCCTGCTGGCACTGAGCGCTTTCGACCTGTTCATAGTTGCGCTGATCTGGCGCGAAAACAAAGCTTTCGGACCGGCGACATGACCAGCAAATCCAACCGCCCCCTGTCGCCCGCCACCCGTGCCGCGCAGGCATTGCGGATCATCGAGGAAAAGACAGGCGCGGTGACGCCGGGGATTGCGCTTTCCAGTACGTTTGCCCGCGACGAAAGCTATCAAACGCGGCAAGATTATTATTATGCCCGTGATGGTGGGCCTACCGTCGAGCATGCCGAGGCGGTGCTTGCCAGCCTAGACAATGCTGCGGGATCGATGGTGTTTGCTTCAGGATTGGCGGCCGTTTCGGCGGTTTTGGAGACACTGAATTCCGGCGACCACGTCGTTGCCCCCCGTGTGATGTATCACGGCGTCATCAACTGGCTCATTCGTTTGCGCGACAAGCGTGGAATCTGTCTGACGTTTTATGACGCAACCCATGAAACCGCGCTGGAAGCCGCGATTGAACCCGGCAAAACCAAGCTGGTTTGGGTCGAAACGCCCAGCAATCCGAATTGGGATATTGTAGACATTGCCCGCGCAGCCAAAGCTGCACATGCGGTTGGTGCCCGCCTTGTTGTTGATGCTACCGCTGCCCCTCCCTGCACCATGCTGCCCTTGGATTTAGGGGCGGATATGGTGTTTCACTCGGCAACCAAATATCTGGGCGGTCATTCTGACATCACGGCGGGTGTGCTTTCTTGCAAAGAAATTACCCCGCTTTGGGATGAATTGCGCGTCATTCGCACCCTGAAGGGTTCGGTCATCGCCGCATTTGAGGCGTGGTTGCTGATCCGTGGCATGCGGACGCTCTATTTACGCTACGAACGCGCCTCGGCCAATGCGATGGCCATTGCTCAACATTTGCTGACCCATGCCAAAGTCACCCGCGTGCTCTATCCCGGTTTACCCAGCCATCCCGGGCACGCTATCGCGGCCAAACAGATGTTTGGCGGCTTTGGTGGCATGCTGTCGATCCTGACCCAAACCGAAGGCCAAGCCCGCAATGTCGCCCGCTTTTGCCAGGTCTTCATCCCTGCCACATCGCTTGGCGGTGTCGAAAGCCTGATCGAACACCGCAAGGCCGTCGAAGGACCAAATTCGGTGGTCGCGCCCGAATTGCTGCGGCTTTCTGTTGGCATTGAAGACGTCAACGACCTCATCGCCGACCTCGACCAAGCCCTAGACCGCGCTTGATTTCGCACAACCAAACCGACATTCCCCTTCCCCATCCCCTCTGTCATACTAAACACCGAGCAGACCAGAATCGGGAAAACCCGCCATGAACAGCCCCAGCGCCGAGGATCTTTTCCGCGATTCTGCCAGTGCCTCCTATGACGCTTCCTCGATCGAAGTTCTCGAAGGCCTCGAACCGGTGCGCAAACGCCCCGGCATGTATATCGGCGGCACCGATGAGCGGGCGCTGCATCATCTGGTCGCCGAAGTGCTCGACAACGCGATGGACGAGGCAGTGGCGGGTCACGCCACCCGCATCGAAGTAGAACTGCACGCCGATTTCGCGGTGACCGTCCGTGATAACGGTCGCGGCATCCCCGTCGATCCGCACCCGAAATTCCCCGACAAATCGGCGCTGGAAGTCATTCTCTGCACCCTGCATTCGGGCGGCAAGTTCTCCGGCAAGGCCTATCAAACCTCGGGCGGTTTGCACGGCGTCGGCATATCCGTCGTCAATGCGCTCAGCGATCACGTATCCGTCGAGGTCGCCCGCAACCGCGAGCTTTACCGTCAGACCTTTTCACGCGGCCATCCGCAAGGGCCGATTGAAAAACTCGGGCCGACACCCAACCGGCGCGGCACCAATGTCACCTTCCACCCCGACGCGCAGATTTTCGGCCACCATTCCCATTTCAAACCGGCCCGCCTGCTCAAAATGGCCCGCTCGAAAGCCTATCTGTTTTCCGGTGTCGAAATCCGCTGGAAATGCGCGGCGAAATGTATCGCCAAAGACGATGACACCCCTGAAAGCGCTACGTTCCATTTCCCGGGCGGCTTGCAGGAATACCTCGCCGAAAGCCTGAATGGCGCCGCCACCTACAGCGACAAATCTTTCGCCGGAAAAGTCATGTTCGCCGAGAAATTTGGACAAGACACGCCGGGTTTCGTCGAATGGGCGATCAACTGGACCCCCTCGATCGACCCGTTCTTGTCGTCCTATTGCAACACCATCCCGACGCCGGAAGGCGGCACCCACGAGGCCGGTTTCTGGGCCGCGATCACCAAAGGCATCCGCGCTTACGGTGAACTGGTCAACAATCGCCGCGCCGCCCAGATCACCCGCGAAGACGTGATGGCTGGGGCCTGCGCGATGATCTCGGTCTTCATCCGCGACCCCGATTTCGTCGGCCAGACCAAAGACCGCCTCTCCACCGCCGAAGCCGCCCGTCTGGTCGAAGGCGCGGTGCGCGACCCGTTTGACCACTGGCTGGCCGCCGATCCGAAATCGGCAGGCGCCATACTCGACTATATCATCCTTCGGGCCGAAGAACGGGTGCGACGACGCGACGAAAAGGAAACCGCCCGCAAATCGGCCACCAAAAAACTGCGCCTGCCCGGCAAACTGGCCGATTGCAGCGGATCGGTGCGCGGTGGCACCGAATTGTTCCTGGTCGAGGGCGACAGCGCCGGCGGCTCGGCCAAACAGGCCCGCGACCGCAAGACCCAGGCCATCCTGCCGCTGCGCGGCAAAATCCTCAACGTGCTCGGGGCCGCTGGCTCCAAGATGATGGAAAACGTCGAGCTTTCCGACCTCTGCCAGGCGATGGGGGTGCAGATCGGCTCGAAGTTCAACGTGCAAGACCTGCGCTATGACCGCATCATCATCATGACCGACGCCGATGTCGACGGCGCCCATATCGCCGCCCTGTTGATGACCTTCTTCTTCACCCAGATGCGCCCGCTGATCGACAACGGCCATCTTTTTTTGGCCGCCCCGCCGCTGTTCCGGCTGAAACAGGGCGACAAGGCGGTTTATGCGGCCGATGAGGCCGAGAAAGATCGGCTGTTGGAAGCGGGTCTGGGCGGTCGCGGCAAAATCGAGGTGTCGCGCTTCAAGGGCTTGGGCGAAATGAACCCGTCGCAGTTGAAAGAAACCACCATGGACCCGAAATCACGGACCCTGATCCGGGTCGATATCGACGAGGATACCCCGGGCGAAACCGGCGATTTGGTTGAGCGGTTGATGGGGAAGAAACCGGAATTGCGGTTTGAGTATATTCAGGAGAATGCAAGGTTTGTGGAGGAGTTGGATGTTTGAGGGTGATAGGCCCACCCGAAATTTCGCCTTTCGCTACGATTTCCTGCCAAGTTTTGAACCCAGAAACTTTTCGAGTTCCTTTAGTATGTCATCGAATTGCGTGTCAAACGCATCACTTCCAGTTAAATCTGAATACATTATATCTCGTTTCTTACGATAAATTTCAGAGTATGCCTTGCGCGTTTCATCATCTTCGTCCGGATTGATCGTTGTGAGGTACGCTCTAATTTGGGATGCAAGTTCAACTTCGAGCGCGTGCAATTCCCGAAATTTATTCTTGAAATATGCGCCCCACGCCGCTTCGGACTCAATCGAATCCGCATAAAGTAGTTCCCTGATTTTTGTCACTTTGTCGAATCGATTGAAGTATGCCACCTGTGTGCCATAGAACCGCTTTTGCCTGTCGCTCATTCCGACCGCTTTGTCTTCGGGCGGAACCGGTATCTCACTTGCGAACATCGCCGGATGGCGAACCCCAGCCACCACGTCGCGATACTTAAACAAGTTCACCAGAATCCGCCGGGCCAATTCGTGATCAATGTCCCAGAGTTTTTGACTCTTCCAACTTTGGAGCCCCGTCCAAGTGACAAGGACCGCTCCTACGGTCGCCAGAGGAATCACGAAATTTGCAAAGTCCTCAAAACCGTTACTCATCAGTGCAACTTCCCCGCTATCAGAAACTCGAAAGTTAGTCAGAAGCGCCTCTCATTGCGTGTTGCGCTCGCACTCAAATATTGCGAAAAGTGTAGGGTGCGCTTCAGCGCACCGTCAACCCTCGCGGCACCACCAAACGGTGCGCTGAAGCGCACCCTACATCGCGGTTCCTGCCGAACCCTCAAGCCACCCACCGCCCTGTGCGAATGCGCAGGGCTTGCGTCCGCCTTCCCCCGGCGGGCGCAGGCGTCCACCAAGTCGGCCGCCGCCTGAGTGGTTGTGGATGGGTGCAAGAAAGAGAGCGTCGTATCCAAACGAAACAACCGACCATCGCATCAATCGTTATTGCGCGGCGCGGCACGCGCCATAGCAACCCATCTCCCAACTTCAGAATTGCTTCGCTTCGCTCGCAACGACGATCCGCCTCACCTTAACCCTTCCCTAACCAACCCTCCCCCATAAATCCTTGATCGAGCTTGACTCGCCAACTAAACATATGCATATTTAATGTTCGAATGGGATGCAGCAAAACGCCAAGCCAACCTCGTCAAACATGGCGTGGATTTCGCCGATATTGTTAGTTTCGACTGGCTTACGGCAGAGGTCGAAGTCGACCATCGCAGTGACTATAGCGAATTGCGGGAAGGTGCCTATGGCCTCATCGGGCTTCGGCTATATTTGGCGGTCTACACCAAACGTGGCGACAGAACGCGGCTCATTAGCCTGCGCAAAGCAAACGAAAGGGAGCAGAGGAAATGGGTAAACAAGCGAAAATTGGGCTAGAACTTGAATGGCCCACCCCCGAAGAAGACGCCGCCATTACCGCCGCCGCGCTGGCTGACCCAGACACATGGCTGCCTACCGACGAGGAACTCGCCCAATTCCGCCCCATCTGGGAAAATCCCGACCTCGTCGCCTTCCTGCAAAAACACGGCAAACTCGGTCGCCCACCCCTGCCCCCCGAAGACCGCAAACACCGCGTTACCCTCTACCTCGACCCCGACGTTTTGGCCAAACTCAAGGCCGAGGGCAAAGGCTGGCAGACGCGGGCGAATGCAGCGCTGCGAGCATCGTTCGGCCTGTAGTTCCGCCCGAATTGTCCAAACGACTGCCGCTCATTTCAAACCAAAATCATCTGCACGCCCGGTGCACGTATTGTGCACGCCCGGTGCACAACAAATTTGTGTTGATTCACCCCGGCTTGTTGCGGTGAACAATCACCCGGCGTGATGGGCCTTGCCGTTGGCATCGAATACGTGCGCGGCCGAGGCATCGAACTTCAAGCCAATCACATCGCCCGCTTTTACCGAACTGAGCGAACTATCCTGCCCGACAATCAGCGACCCATCGGCCAGCTTGGCATAGACCAAAGTCCGCTCACCCAATCGTTCCACCACCTGCGCCTCACCCTTGGTCGTGCCCTTGTCAACCGGCACAACCGAAACCGCATCCGCGCGGATACCCAGCGACAGCCCCGTCATGCCTGCCGACGGAAGGTCAACGTTTACAGCCACTTGCGAGCCGTCCGGCAAGCCAAGATGCTTAGCCTTGCCCTCTCCCGCAACCGCCGTCAATGGCACAAAATTCATCGTTGGCGAGCCGACAAACCCCGCCACGAACCGCGAGGCAGGCCGCGAGTAAACTTCCATCGGCGTGCCAATCTGCTCAATGCGACGGTCATTCAACACCACAATCCGGTCCGCCAAAGTCATCGCCTCGATCTGGTCATGCGTCACATACACCATCGTCGCCGCCATCCGGTTGTGCAGTTGCGCCAATTCAACCCTCGTGCGCACCCGCAATGCAGCATCAAGATTCGACAAAGGCTCGTCAAACAAAAATGCCTTGGGCTCTTTCACAATCGCCCGCCCAATAGCGACGCGTTGTCGCTGGCCCCCAGACAATTCCGACGGCCGTCGATCCAACAGTTTTTCCATTTCAAGTATTCGCGCGGCGTCATTGATACGCTTTTCTATCGAAGCTGCATCCATACCTATATTTTCAAGGCCAAATGCCATATTCTGCCGCACATTCATATGCGGATACAGCGCGTAGTTCTGGAAAACCATCGCCACCTGCCGTTTGTTCGGCGGCAGATGATCGACGCGCTCGCCACCAATGCGAATTTCACCCGAATCTGTCGTTTCTAGTCCGGCAATCATCCGCAAAAGCGTCGATTTTCCACAACCCGACGGGCCAAGGAACACCATCAATTCGCCGGACCCCACTTTCAGCGACAAATCGTCGATCACTTTAACCGAACCAAAGCCTTTGCTGACATTCACAAGTTCAATTTCTGCCACGGTCCACCTCGCGTTTGGTAAACCACTCTTGCTGATACGGACCATAAGTCAAGGTTTGAACGCGGGAACAACGAGCTATTCGGGGGCCATGTTCGCGTTGAACTCTTCTGGAAGGGCATCTATGTAGGTCGAAATAGGACCTCCTGTACGAACTGGGACAATTGCCGATGGAATTTCTAGCCCCCGACGCCCTTTCGGCCCTGTTTCAAGTCATCGCCATCGACCTCGTGCTTGCAGGGGACAACGCCATCGTCATCGGCCTTGCCGCCGCCGGACTGCCAAAAGAACAACGTAACAAGGCAATCCTCGTCGGCATCATCGCTGCAACCGTTTTGCGCATCTTTTTTGCCCTGATTACCACACAACTGTTGGCAATCACCGGTTTGCTGCTTGCCGGTGGCGTGCTGCTGTTATGGGTCTGCTGGAAAATGTGGCGCGAATTGCGTGCAGATCACGCCAAATCCGATACTGCAGCGCTCGAAGCGCTCGAAGACGAAGATTTCAACAAAGACGGCCTGGTTGCTGGCGGCCAGCCGCGCAAGACTTTTGCCCAAGCCGCTTGGCAAATCGTAATTGCCGATGTGTCGATGTCGCTAGATAACGTCCTAGCCGTCGCCGGCGCCGCCCGCGAACACCCGGGGATATTGATATTCGGTTTGGCGCTCTCCATCGCCTTGATGGGCCTTGCCGCCACGTTCATCGCCCGCCTGATCAACAACCACCGCTGGATTGCCTTTGTCGGCCTTGCGATAATTCTCTATGTGGCGCTGCAGATGATTTGGACTGGTTGGAGCGAAATTGGGTTTTTCACGCCAGAGGCGCCCTAAGCTGCCAAACGCGTTGCGGCACCACTGGGCGCGACTTAGCTAATCGCCTGAAACTCGACTCGGCGATTTTCGCCGGCATCCGGATTGGTGTCGTCATACAGGAATTGTTCGCCCACACCGATGGCTTCCAACCGCGCTGCGTCAATTCCGCAATCATTGACGAAAAACCGCACAACTTCCTTTGCCCGCAATAATGACAATTTGGAATTATAGGCTTCGCCGCCCTTGGCGTCGGTGTGGCCAATGACGCGAAATTGGTGAATGTCTGTCTTTTCTATCACTTGGCAAAGTTGGTTGAGCTTGGGTTTCTGATCCTCGGTCAATGCAGCAGAATCAAAGCCAAAAACCACACGGATGTTGACTTGCCGTTCTGGGTCCAGTTGGGCAAACGTTTCAGGTGCCAACCTGGTTTCGCCTGTCGCCGTTTCGATCAAAGCCTCGTTGGCCCCAACTGCGGCCTCAACCGCATCGCTGCCTGCTTCAATCGTGCTCAACGTCAATCCGCGGGTTTGGCCGTTTTCCGCCACAGATTTGAACATGTCGCGCTGTTGCAGAAAAAGCGCCGTCAACTCCGCGTCTGTCAAGTCTTGGGCGAACGTGGCACATGGCAGTAAAGCCATCGCGGCGATTGCTGAAATCACGCTGAATTTCATCATCGAACCTCCGGATCAAAATTGTTTTATCGCCGATCAGAATAGGTTACGCTGCGTTCCAATTCAATTCCTATCGCGGCCTAAGCCAAGGCTTCACGGCGATATCGCTGAAACGCCCCGGGAACCGAGCAGAAGAACCCGTTAGCCATGAACCACCCGATCACACGTGTTCCCCGTATGATGCCGCAGTCGGTAAATGTATTGGGCGCGGGGAAGACCCACGTTGGTTTGGTGCGCAAAGTAAATGAAGACGCAATTCTCACCGATCCTTCCGGAGTGCTTTGGGCGGTTGCCGATGGCATGGGCGGTTATGGCCACGGCGACATTGCCGCCGACATTGTGATCGATTGCCTGTCCCGCCTACCGCATACTGGCGACGCTGAAATCTTGTTGCGTACAGCACTAGAAGAGGCCAATGCGCAAATATTTCAAAAGTCGTGCGAAAATGACTTTGGCATCATGGGAGCGACAGTCGTCGCGGCGCTGATTTACGACATGCATGCCCATATTGCCTGGGTTGGGGACAGTCGGGTTGGCCTTGAACGTGATGGCAACTTCAAGCGACTGACCAAAGACCATTCATTGGTCCAGGAACTTGTCGATGCCGGAACGTTGCATCCCGATCTTGCCGAAGCGCACCCTCAATCCAACGTCGTCACCCGAGCGATTGGTGCCGCACCGACGGTGCAAGTTGCCTTTACAGAAGTGCATCTGCAACCCAATGATTGGTTGCTGCTTTATTCCGACGGCCTCTCCAAAACTGTAAGCGAGACCGCCATTACGCGACATCTCGCCGACAGCAATAATGCCTCCGAGGCTTGCATCGACCTCATCCGCGCCGCCTTATTGGCGGGCGGCCCAGATAATGTGTCAGTCATTGCCGTTCAATTGCGCGAGGGTTGATCGGTGAAATCGGCCGCCCCGATCGTCGCTGCAATCGTTTTTGTCGTTGTCATATTGGCGGCAACCGTTGTGATCTTGGTCAACAAAAGATTGCCGACAACGGACGCGAATGTAAACGAACAGACCCCAACTTCGGAAACCGCTCTGAACGACCAAATCGACCCAACCCAGGCCCTGCAATCGCAGGTCAATGACCTAGCGGCCAAAGTTGAGACTCTCCAATTGCGCATCGACGCGCTCGAACAACAACGCTTCACCGGCGACGTATCAAACTCTTCATCGCCCGACGAGGACTCGCTGTCCGGACTCGAATTCGAAGAAGGCGCCGTGCCAACAACCGAAGCCTTGGGTGAACAAATGAAATTGGCAAAAGAACGCTTCAACAAAGGGATCATTCAACCGAAAAATTCGTTCATGCTGGAAACTCTGGGCCAACCACGCGAGAATTATTCGACGACGTGTCAGCCTGCAACCAGCCCGCGCCTTCTGGCAGCGTTGGAAACGCGCCAAATCGGCAGTTTCAACCTTACCATGCTGCGACCGGCGCTGGATTCAGTCCAACGCATCATGGATCGCTTGCAAAGCGATGAACCGGAAATCTACGCGGCGCTTGGCACGGCTGGGGCGCTGTGTGCGCGGTTCATTCGCGGCTCGACCACGTCGGTTTCCAACCATTCGTGGGGTGCTGCGGTGGATTTGACATTGGAAGGCAACCTTGACGCAATGGGCGATGGAGGCACCCAGTTTGGCCTAGTGATATTGGCCGAATATTTTAACGATGAAGGTTGGTATTGGGGGGCCGGATACGGACGCGAGGATTCCATGCATTTTGAAGTTGGCGAGGACCAACTGAAAAAGTGGATCGCCGATGGCCTGCTATGACGTTTTATGAACCAAGATAACGACCAATCGCCCAGAACTGTGATCCGGCCCCGCAGCGGTAGCGCTCCGTCGCGTTCGGACCCAGACCTGTTCCCAAACCTCGCGCGACCTGTTTTGGCATTGGCCGAAAGCATTGCCCGCGACCCTGCGCCAAATGCCAACAAATATCTGACTTTTGCGCGCGACGCGATCGAGGCATTCGAGAAAGAGGCGCTGCGCAAAGGCGCAAGCCCCGCGTCAATCGCTCCCGCAGTCTACGGTCTGCTAGTCATTCTAGACACAAGCGCACGCGCAAATAAATCAATGCCGCTAAAAGCTTGGTCAGCTGGGGCGATGTCGGCGTTGTTTCGTGGGCGCGACACAAACCTTGCCGGGCTTCGAAAGTTGTGCGAACAGGCAATCGCCGCTGGCCCGGCATATGGTGATCTGTTGGTTTTCTTGGATCAATGTGTTGCCACTGCGGAAACCAGACGGGCCTATCGGGCACCGGTTCAAAAATCTTCGACAAGTTCGTTTGTCATCGCCGCCTTCGCCGCTGTATTTCTGGCCGCGGTGTTATGGGCAGCTTGGGTCGAATGGCGTTATGCCTCGGCGCTTTTAGCGGAAATGCCCGATGTCGATGCGATGATTGCCGAAAGTCCGGCGCGAGATCTAACTCAGATGATCGCCAAACTGGATAAAGTTGCAACCAAGGCCGCCGATGTAACGGCACGTGCAGCGCAATCGCCATTGGGATTGATCCATTTGTTGGGGTTTCTTGATCCTGCATCCCAAGCCGATAAAAGCTATCGCAAATTGGTCAACGCCCTGCTTCCCGAAACTATCGCCGATGCAATCGGTATCTCGCTTGCCTCGGAAGGATCGGGACTGGCGCTGTATGACACATTGCGAAGTCTTGCTATCCTGACAGGAAAGTCGGACTGGAATCCTTATTTTTTGCAGGGATGGTTGGTCGCCAACGACCACCTCGTTCCCGGCCTTGCTCAACTGTCACTCCATGTGTCGCACCTTGAGGGGCCAAATCCGGATTTGCCGTTGCAAGACGCCGAATTGGTAGATCAGGCACTAGTTTTCGCCGCAGAAACGCCGGAGGCAACCCGGGCATATCTCGAATTAGTGCGCTCCCAAGCGACGGCTACATTGCCCGCTTGGCAACCCGAAGTGGCAATTCCGCGTATAAACGCGGTGCTGGTGCGCAGATCGGAAATCCCCATCACCACTCCAATCGAAGGTATCTTCACCGCCGAGGGTTGGACTTTCGCGCAAACCAGCGGTGCCGCCTTGGCAGTTCACGCGACGCGACGCGAATCTGCCCTGCTTTTTGGCAAGCAGCTCGCGCAAGACCGTGATGCCAGTGAGCATGTCTTGGACGTTTTGCAGGACACGACGATTGCGCAATGGCAAGAAATGTTGGGCGATATTCGTGTTCGGCCCTTCTCCGACCAGCCTTCGGCTGTGCTGATCTCTGGCACGCTTGGTGCCAAGTCTTCGCCACTCACTGCCGTTCTGCGCGAAGCATGGTTGCAAACCGGCGGCGCCGACACCAGCCGTTCTTTTGCCAACCAAGTCAAAATCACCGAGGCATTCGGTGCGATCACCAAATTTCTCGATGACGGAAAAATGAAAGAGGTGTCGCATTTGTTTGCTGCCTTGAATGTTGCGCTCAGCACTTTGGACGCCGATGAAAACGTCGGCGTGCAACGCCTTATGGACGTTCAGGCCCGCGCCAAATCGATTTCTACTTTGCGACAAGCCCCGCCTTTGGTGGTGCAAATCGTCGAAGACGTGCTGGCGCAAACCAGTATATCCAACGAAGAGGTCTTGAAAAACAAAGTGAACCTATTGTGGCAAAGCCAAGTGGTGCCGCAATGTGTGACTGCGCTGGTTTCGGATTATCCGTTCGCCACCGGTCCCGATATCGACTTGACTGAATTCGCTGATCTATTCGGACCGGGAGGATCGTTGACGCGATTTTTCAAAGTGCAATTGTCGCCTCTGATAGACCAGTCCGGCGATAAGTGGCGTTGGAAGCCAGAGGCGCGTTTCTCTGGCTTTAGCCCAAACTCAGCCGAGTTTTTTCAACGCATTGACGCGGTGCGACAAGCTTACTTCGGCGACGCGCAATCGGCATCTGCCAACTTGACTTTAACCGCTTTGGCCGAACGTGGAACCGCTTCGGTTACCTTAGGCGGTGCCAGCGCCCCAGTGGTGACCAGCGGCACACCTGCGGTCTTGCAATGGCCCGGCCCACAACCCGAAAGCGGCATCGCAATTGGTTTTGAAACTGGGACCGGTCAGCTGACACAACGCGAATCCGGTCCGTGGGGGTTGCTGCATATTGTCGAGGGCCTGCGTCTACGTCAACGCGACAACGGCCAACGCTACCTGATCGACCTGCGTTTTGGCGACGCACGCCTGTTTGTCGAAATGGCCTTTGACCGCCCCGAAAACCCGCTGTCCGCCCGCGAATTATTGCGCGGTTTGACCTGCCCAGCGTCTCTCTAAAGCGCCGCTGACAGATTGGCCGACAGTTCTTTCATCGTCGCAATACGCTGCGCCAGCTTGGCCAATTGCGGGTCCATCGCACCGGCGGGTGACCCTTGCGACAGCAATACGCCCCGCGCTTGGCCAAAGAAATCGGCTTGCTGATTGGCCGAGGAAATCGCCTTTTTCATTTCAACGACGTCGCGACGCCCGCGTTCGCTTGCGCCACTTGTGGCCTTGGCGATTGCTGCTTTGTTTTCTGCCACCAACGCACGCATTGCCGCAATACTGCGATCCAACTCGGCATTTGTGCGGGCAATGTCTTGCAAAACTTGGTTGAGCACGCGTTCCTGCGAAGCATATTTCGCCTGCAAATTGCGCACATAAGCGCCCGCTGCGGTGCCCCCAATAAACCCAAGTTGCAACCCACGCAGTGCCCCGCGTTTGCCGTCCGATATGCCGCCAATCAACGCGCCGGTTGCCGAACCAATCATCATTCCTTCAAAGACGGTTGACTGTAGTCTCGCGTTACTTTCACGCAAAGCCCGCTCGGCCGAAGTTTCCGCGAGGCCGGAAGTGGTCTGGGCCGAAGTCTGCACCGGTCCATCGGTGCAACCGGCCAACAAAATGGCAATCACGGTGACTATAGCGATAGCAACTTTCATTTTATCCCTCGTAACAAAATCATCACAGACGCATCAGCCATTCAAACCGGAAGATATTTCGCGCATTTCGGCAATTCTTTCCGCCAGCAGCGCCAGTTGCGGGTCAAGAATACCGGTTGCCGTGCCTTCGGACTGCAATACGCCGCGCGCCTGCTCAAAGAACTCGGCTTGTTGTCCCGCAGCAGCAATCGCCGAGTCAATTTCAGCGATATTACGCGCGCCTCGTGCCACGGCGCTGGCGGAACTATCGGCGGCTAACGCAGCTTGCCGCTCCGCAATCAAGGCCCGCATATTGACGATGGCAGCCTCAAGATCGGCGTTGGTCCGGGCGATATCGGCCAGAACTTGATCCAACACCGCTTCCTGCGTTGCGAACGCTGACTGCAACTGCCGCACATATCCGCCCGCCGCCGCGCCGCCCAAACGACCCAGTTCGGCCCCTTGGAACGCGCCCTTTGCACCGCCGGCCAAAGCACCTAATGCAGCACCGGCAGCCGCCCCAAGCAGCGAGCCTTCGCCTATAGTCGATTGCAAACGCTCGGTGCTTTCGCGCATCGCGCGCTCAGCGGCAGTTTCCGGTTGCCAAGTTAGGAATGGCCCGCCAGAGCAGGCCGCAAGACTGGTCGTCAACAAAAGGGCAAATGAGATGTTTTTCATATTCGCGCCCTAGAACCGATAGCCAAAGTTAAGTTCAAGTCCCTCAAACGAGGTGTCGCTGAAGGTATAGGTCAAGCCAAGTCGCATCGAATCCCAAGTCACACCGTTTTTTGAGTTCTGCGTACCAAAGGAAACGGCGACATCGGTCGTATTTTCGGCAAACAACGCGGTGCCAAAATATTGCGTGTTCACCACCGACGCTTCCCAAGTGACGGGCAGTTCAAATATCTGCGCCGAAGTCGGTCCGGCAAGGCCAAGACCGTTACGCAGGACGGTGTTTTGCAAAGCATAACCGCCGTTATCGCCCGGCAGTGTGCCAATGTAACTAAGCTGATTACCAATCGACAAATCCATTGGCCCCAAATTCGTCGTGAAATTTGAAACGACGGATGCCCCGCCCAACCACGCCGTTATGTCATCATCGACAGAATACATCGCGCCAAGGCGTAGCGTCGGCGTTATCGTCCAATTGTCCAGCATCGCCAGGCGCACACCCGCGCCAGCAGATGCCGAATAAATACGCGAAAAAGCAAAACCGCCAACCTGAATTTCTGTGTAGGAAATCGGCAGATCAAAGACCAAGGCATAGCGCGGGTCGGCAAGCGGCCTCGAATAACTGAACGGAAGTTCGCTGCGTTCGATGTGGAAATTTTCGACCGAAACGCTGGTATAACCCAAACCGACGCCAATCAGGTTTGGCAGCGCCGCGCCGCCTGCACCTGCCGAAGCGAAATCCGGGCTTGGACCAACGAATGATCCTAGGCGAAAATCGCTGGCAATCATTCGCGATTCCAGACCGGATGGGTTGCCAGCCACCGGGTCACCCGGAATCACCAGCACGCAAAGATAGGTCGGCGCTTCGGTGAAATCGCAATAATCCTGAGCAAGCGCTGCACTGCTTGCCATCGAGCCAGCCATTACTATCGACGAAAGCCAGAGCCTGAAAGGTTTGCGCATGTAACTTCTCCGCCATGATCGTTGCAATTGGCTCGGACTATTTAACAATCGTTACATTGCAGCTATCTTAGCCCAGCATTGGCATCTGTGACAATACGCACCATTGGCGATGATCCTTTTGGAATCAGTGCGTTGCAGGATTGCCCTCATCAAGGAAAAATCGCCAAACACAGGCAATGCATCGCGCGAAATGCTGTGCTAGATTGTTGCGCGAGTAAATTGCCTTTGCCCCTAGGTGACCGGTTGCGCCAAATCCTGCTTCTGCTCTTCGCCCTATTGGCACCCTGCAATGCCTTTGCTGCGGGTCGGGTCGCGCTGCTGATTGGCAATTCGAACTATGACTTGCCAGCCCTATCGTTAAAAAATCCAGCTAACGACGTTGCGGGAATGGCAGAAAAGTTGCGTTCAATTGGCTTTGACGTCAGCGAAATTCTTGACGTCGATGGGGCGCGAATGGCGGACGCGCTAGCCAAATTTCAAAGCGACATGAAAGATGCCGACGTAGCGCTGTTTTATTACGGTGGCCATGGTGTCGAAGTTGAAGGTGAAAACTACCTAATCGCCACCAATTTCGCCGATCTGGACACCGGCCTGACCAAGGCCGCCTTATCGATAGCTTCTGTCAGCCAAGCTATGACGGCAGCCAATCCCGGCGTAGGCTTGATCATCCTCGATGCATGCCGCGACAATCCTTTCGCGGCTGCCGGCATCACCGCCCCGGGACTTTCGCGCGCCCAAGGCGGGCTCGGATTGTTGATCGCTTTTGCTGCCGAGCCGGGGAAAGTTGTCTTCGACGGCAAGGGCGAAAATTCGGTTTTTACCAAGGCATTACTGGATAACATCGCAACCGACGGCGTTGAAATTCGCATCATGCTGGGTCGCGTGCGCCAACAAGTGGCTTTGGCGACATTTGGAGTACAAGCCCCTTTGGTCGAAGACGGTACGATTGGAGAGCATTTTCTTGGCGCCCCACAGGCCGATGCCTTGGCTGCGGACGAATTTGCCCAGGAAGTTGCGGTTTGGCGCGTCGCGAGTTCCACGACCAACCTTTCGCTCGTGAAAGAATACCTTACCAAATACCCCAACGGACTGTTCGCAGCTTTTGCCAAAGACCGCGTCGCCGAACTCGACCGTGTCGCGAACATGACACTCGCCAACAGCAGCTTTGACGATCTGGTTAAATCTGACCCGGTGCGCATTGCTGCTGCGTTGGAGGGATTGGGTTTTCTGGCCCATGGCGATCAATCTGCCCGCGATTTGGCCGAAGGTTTTGCCAATTACTCCGCCAGCCTGCCCGTGCCAAGCGACGCCAATGTAGCCACGTTGTTTGCCGACGCCACCGGTCGAATGGCGTTTTTAGCGGCGGCGACGGCACAAAAAATCCGCACCGATCTGGTGGCCTTGTCATCGGTCGGGCGCACTTTGGAAATCAGCGAAACCGCGCTTGCCGAAATTAAGACTATTGCGCAGAGCAACTCAGACGCCGAGCCGGTTCTTGTAATTGCTGAAGCAGACGTTGAAGAAATTCGACAAAGCCGCGAAAAGATCTTGCGGCGATTGGACGGAACCCGCACCTATTACGACGATCTTTTGACCTCGGTTTATCGCAATTTTGCCGCTGAAATTCGCCAAGTCAAAACCAACTTGCAGAATAATTCTACGGCGTCAGACGTTGAAAAATCGCTGGCAGCCGACATTGCCCGATTTGCCAAGCAAGCAGCGGAAATGACGCCCGATACCGAAGGATCGATGGGCTGGCTGAAAGATTTTGTCCCAAAAAACTAGCACAAGTCAAAACCTTACTGAAAGGAATTACAATGAAAACACCCCTTATTCTGGTCACGGCCTTGGGCCTTAGCGCCTGTGTCACCTCATCCGACCCGGCAGATGGCGGGTTTATCAACGGCGTATCTGGCATCGCCAGCGGGAACTATCAAAACCGAGTTGACCAAAAACAAGCAGCAGTTACCGCCGGAAATGCTCGAACCGCCGAATTGCGGACCGAATTGGCGCAGGTGACAAAAAGCTGGTCGGATTGGAAGCTGAGGCTGGTGCAGACAAGATCGCAACTCGCCAATTCTGGCGTGGTCATTCCTGCCAGCATTCAAGCGCGGATCAATGCATCGCTGGCGTCAACGCCGGGTGGCAGCACCGATGAGGCGCGGTTGGCGGCGTTACAAGCAGCCATCGCCAACGCGCGCGCCTTGGCGGCGGAGTTGGAAGGGTTGTCGGCTTAGGACTTACTCAAACGAATAGGTAAACCCTTTTTTATCAGTGCCCACTGTCACTTTGGTCAGCGGTTTGCCTTCCAACGTGCGGTTCAGAACCCCTCGGCTGAGTTCGGGGAGCAGGGTGTTGGTCAGGATGGCGTCGATCATACGGCCGCCAGATTCAATTTCGGTGCAGCGGGCCTTGATCAGGTCCATCACGCCTTTGCCGACCACCAGTTCGGCATCTTGGCCTTCGCGCAGACGATTGCCGATCTTGCGCAACTGGTGTCCAGCGATGGCTTCGATCATGCCGTCGGACAATGGGTAATATGGTATGGTGATCAGCCGCCCCAATAATGCAGCCGGGAATACCTTGAGCAGGGGCGCGCGCAAGGCTTTGTCCAATGCCTCCTGATCGACCTTCTCACGCCCCTTTTCGGTCATCGCCATGATTTCCTGCGAACCGACGTTTGAGGTCAGGATGATCAGAGTATTTTTGAAATCGATCCGACGACCTTCGCTGTCGTCCATCATGCCCTTGTCGAACACTTGGAAGAAAATCTCGTGCACGTCGGAATGTGCTTTCTCGACCTCATCGAGCAGGATCACCGAATAGGGACGGCGACGCACGGCTTCGGTCAGAATGCCGCCCTTGCCGTAACCAACGTAACCCGGAGGGGCACCTTTGAGGGTGGAAACGGTGTGGGCCTCTTGAAACTCGCTCATGTTGATGGAAATGAGGTTCTGCTCGCCGCCATAGAGGGTTTCCGCCAGCGCCAGCGCGGTTTCGGTTTTGCCAACGCCCGACGGGCCGCAGAGCATGAAAACGCCGACCGGTTTTTCGGGCGCACCAAGGCCCGCGCGGGTGGTTTGAACCCGACGCGCGATCATTTCCATCGCGTGGTCTTGGCCAACGACACGATCAGACAGGATCGTCGCCAATTGCAGGGCTTTTTCGGTTTGGCTGGTCAGCATGCGACCCATCGGGATGCCGGTCCAGTCCTGCGCGACGGCGGCGACGGCGTTTTGGTCGACCGTCGGCAGGATCAAGGCGCTTTCGCCTTGCAATGTGGCCAGTTCAGCCATCAGCACTTTGAGGTCATCCAGATTGCCGGGATCGGGTTTGTCTTCGGCAACTTCCGGGGCTGTGGCTTCGGCCTTGGCTTCAGCCATCTCCGTTTCAGCCGATTTCACCGCCCATTTGGCCCAAAGCGAATCGCGGATCGCCATGATTTTGGCAACTATCGCTTTCTCCTTTTCCCATCGCTCTTCGACAATACCCAAAGCGTCGATGCTTTCGGCGAGGGCGTTGTTGCCCGCGAGCTGACGCTCGGCCACATCAATGCCGACCACAGCTTCGCGCTCGATGATGCCTTTTTCGATGCGCAAGTTTTGGATTCGACGCTTCAAATCTTCGACCTGAGCGGGCGTCGCGTGTTGGCTGACGGCAACGCGGGCGCAGGCGGTGTCGAGCAGGCTGATCGCCTTGTCTGGTAACTGGCGTGCGGGAATGTAGCGGTGCGACAGGTGGACGGCGGCTTCCAGCGCCTCGTCCAGAATTTGCACTTTATGGTGTTTTTCCAGCACGCCTGCCACGCCGCGCAGCATCAAAATGGCCATTTCCTCGGAGGGTTCCTCGACTTTGACCACCTGAAAGCGGCGGGTCAAAGCCGGGTCTTTTTCGATATGTTCCTTGTATTCGGCCCAGGTCGTGGCGGCGACGGTGCGCAATTCGCCGCGTGCCAGCGCTGGTTTCAGCAGATTTGCTGCGTCGCCGGTGCCCGCAGCGCCACCGGCGCCGATCAGGGTATGGGCTTCGTCGATGAACAGGATGATCGGGGTTTCCGAGGATTGCACTTCGTCGATTACCGATTTCAGGCGCTTCTCGAATTCGCCCTTCACTGATGCTCCCGCCTGCATAAGCCCGATGTCGAGCATGTGCAGTGCCACGTTTTGCAAAGCTGGCGGCACGTCGCCTTGGGCGATGCGCAGGGCAAAACCCTCAACGACGGCAGTTTTGCCGACTCCCGCCTCGCCGGTGAGGATCGGATTGTTCTGGCGGCGGCGCATCAATACGTCGATGATCTGGCGAATCTCCGGGTCGCGCCCAACCACCGGGTCGATTTTCCCGGCTTTGGCGCGTTCGGTGAGGTTGGTGGCGTATTGGGCCAGCGACGACATGCCCCCGGGGGCGGGGCGGGTGGTCTTTTACGAAGTGGCCGAGCCGCCGCCCTCGATGGATTGGGCCAGCAAATCGTCGAGTTGCCCGGACATCGCCTCGGGGTCGATTTTCGCAAATTCGAGGCTGATTTTCAGCAGCAGCGCCTCCCGAACCGGTTCTTTCATCGCGCCAAGCAGGATATAGGCGGAGCGCACTTCCTGTTGGTTGAATTCGAGCGAACCAAAGCTCCACGCCGATTGAACGGCATGAAATATATGGTCGGAGAATTCTTCGATCGAGGTCGATCCGTAGGGCAGTTTGTCCGCCGAACGCGCCATGTCGGCAGCGAGCCGCGACATATCCACCCCGGCGGATTGCAGCAGAATGGCGAAATCGGAACGGTCGGATAAGGCCAGCTGCT
>JANOQZ010000015.1:0-13941 GCA_031415055.1 Oceanomicrobium sp.
ATTCAGACGATCGCGGAATTGAACCGCGCGGTCGCGGAACATCGACTCCGCTAATTTTGGGAACAAATGAATTGAATCGGCATAGAGATATTTTATCATGGCACGCTCCATCGGGGAATGTGCCAAGGCCTAGCGTTTGGATGGTTAACGAAAGACGACCGTGCGCAGCCTTAAAAATAGCGCAACATACGTCGAATCGCGTCGCTAGGTCATGATCACACCGCGCGACATTGCCAGAGCCACGGCGTGGGTGGTGTTCAAGGCGCCGAGTTTGTAGCGGGCGGAATCGATGTAAACCCGCAGGGTGTTTTCGGAGATTTGCAGTTTGTCTGCCACTTGGCCACGGCCGTAGCCAAGCCCAAGCAATGTCAAAGCATCGGTTTCGCGCGGAGAAAGGTCGCGCAGCGGTTCTGGTCCGTGGTTCTTGTCGATTTCCTGTGCCCTTTGATGAATGTAGTGTGAGATCAACAGCAAGTCGCTGACGTTTTCGCCCGTGAAGCGCGCCCATTTTTCGTCGTCGACTTTTTTGTTGACGGTAAACAAGGCAAACTGGCCGTTCGGGCCACGAATGGGCACCGAATAGCCCTGATTGCCGACCCCGGCATCGATGGCTTCGTGCAGAAAGTGCTGCCGCACCGTGCCTGACCAATCGAGACGTTTCCAATCGAGCGGGGTAAAGCGTTGCAAAGCCCCCAAAACCACCGGATCGATGCGGGTATATTGCCGCTCGATATACCGTTCGACCCATTTCATATCATAGGTCAGGGCGGCGTATTGCTCGCCCACCGAATTGACCGAGTGATAGATAACGTGGTCAACGTCGTATACGTCTCGCAGACCCTCAATCAGGTGTTGCAGGCCTTCACGCGTATCCGTTTTCTTGATGCGTTCGATGAACGCTTCCATTTTTGAAGTCACAGGCACTTAACACATCCGCACTGGCCCCATCGACCCTAAGCTCAGCAGCAGCAATCATTATCGCGTCATCGAGATGTTCTGCCAAACCCGGCATTGAATTCGCCCCCGCAAAACTACGCAGGTCGGCCAGAACGTCGATCATCCATTCTCTGGACATGTTCACACTCGTCTAGATTGGTTAATGAAGTATTAATACAACCTTAGCATGTGAATTCGTTTTTCTGATACTCGCCAGTTTGCTTTCCCCTTAAATGGCGATGCAGCGAAAGTTAAGCGTTTGATTTAACTGGGCTTAATATTCCATTCATGCAGTTTAAGGCGTTGTGCATGGTTGCGGGGCGATGGAAAAATTGAGAATCAGTTTGGTGTTCGCAATTTCTCCAGACGCCGAAGTTGGCGCCAATAGCGAATCCTATCGGTTTGAACTCTTGCTCTCGCCCATTGCCAAACCCAACCATGCAACTTGTCTTTGGCGGGCGATTGCATGACTTTGGTCAACTTGGTCTGATCTACAATCGGCCAGTCGGGTGGGAAGCCCAGAGATGTCAACATGTTGCTGATAAATTCGACGCGGTCGTCGACGAAGTCTTCGTAAAAAATTGGAACTATTTCGATTCCCCGCCGGGCGAGCCCGGTTGCAAAGTCGACCAAGCGCTTGCGGGTTCGCGACAAATTTTCGGCAATTAATTTTAGCTCGGAGCAATCTACTTTCATTCGAAGAAGGTCGATTTCATCGAGAGCTTTCTTCCGTTCCTGTTCCGACATTTTCGCAATAGCGAATTGTGGATAAGCTGGTTGAGTGTCGCCCAATGTCACCACGCGTTTGGCATTCACATAGTGACTGCTCAACAGTTCCATGAAATTCCGTCGCGACAAGACGAATACCTTAACATTAAAGGCCTTAAGCACCGGGGGTAGATCCACGTAACCCTTCTGCAACCGCAACTTGAAGCCAATCGCGTCGCCTTCCTGCCGTTTTTTAGGGAACAGTGTAAAATGGCGGGTCACGCCTTGCAGATCGCCGGTTTGGAATACTTTGGTGATTAGGGAAGGCAGGTTCCAATCGCCCTCGTTCGTTTTGAATTCGCGACGGTCCAAGTCTTCAAACAGTGGAACATGCACCGACTTTTGCGCACTCAGCATGCTAACAATCGCCGAACTGCCCTCGCGTGCATTGTACAAGATGATGAAGTTGGAATATTCTGACATCGATTGATTCACTGTGTTACCCTGCTGCGCCGTTGTTTTATTCAGCGTATTGCCAAGGGCAAGTGCGAAAATGGTTTTCGACGTGTTGTGGGGGCAGATTGCGGAAATGACAATCTTTGGCGCCGCAAGTTCAAGGCTCGGCCTTGGGTGCATGAGCTTTGCCGGTGCCTACGGGAATACCGACCAAGCGGAGGCGCATGAAACATTGGGTGTGGCGCTTGATTTGGGTGTCACCCATCTGGATACTTCAAACGTCTATGGAACGGGCCAGTCAGAAACAATCATCGGGGCGTTTCTGAAGGATAATCCCTGCGCGTTTTCAATTGCCACCAAGGGCGGCATCGTTCCTGCGCCCGAGCGGCGTTTTGACAATTCACCGGCGCATTTACGCAGCGAACTGGAAGGGTCACTCCGGCGGTTGGGGGTGGAGCAAGTTGAATTGTACTATGTGCATCGGCGCGAGGCGGCACGCGACATCGAGGAAGTTACCGAGACACTGGCAGCTTTCGTGCGCGAAGGGAAAATTGGCGGCATCGGGTTTTCCGAGATCGCGCCGTCGTCGTTGCGTCGCGCTGCAGCGGTGCATCCCATTATGGCGGTGCAAAGCGAATATTCGTTGTGGTCGCGTCAGCCGGAATTGGGGATATTGCAGGCATGCAAGGAACTTGGCACGACGTTTGTGGCATTTTCGCCCTTGGGTCGGGGGATGTTGGCTGATCCGGTTATTGATACTGCGAATCTGGGACCGAGCGATTTTCGGCGGGGAAACCCAAGGTTCAAGGGTGAGGATTTTCTTCACAACAAAGTTTGCGTCGAACGATTTAATGCCCATGCGAAAGGGCAAGGGATTGATGCTTCGACACTGGCGCTGGCTTGGGTGTTGCATCAGGGCGAGAATATCGTCGCCATCCCCGGCACCCGCACCATTGAGCATTTAAAACAGAATGTGGAGGCGACCTCGGTTGCTTTGAATGCCGATCAGTTGGCCGATATTGCCCGCTTATTGCCGGTCGGCTGGGCACATGGCGCAAGATATTCTGACGCGCAAATGGTGGGGGTGGAGGGGTATTGTTGACGGGCGGGACTGGTGCCCCGCCCGAAGTATTCACTCCGAAGCCTACCTGCCCCAACGTTCGTCCCTTGTCATCACCATCGTCACCGCGACGGCGAGGAAAGCGAGGATTGAGCCGGCCAATAGGGCATAGTCGCTGCTTTGCAGGATCATGTAGAGCGTGCAATAGAGCACGATCAGCGTGGCCGTCAGCGCCCATGCGCGGCGGCCAAGTTGCAGCGACGCGAAGCCGTAATAACTGAGCAGAGCAATGGTGGCCGTTGCCGCTCCGCCATAGGCGCGGGCGAAGCCGAATTGTTCGGCTAAGGACAGCAGCAACAGGAAGAATACGATCTGCGCCAGACCGATCAGCAGGAATTGCGCGGGATGAGTCGGTTTCTTGGCGGCACCTTCCATCAGGAAAACCGTCAGAAACGTCAGCGATATGAACAAGATACCATGCTTGGCCGCGCGTGAAGCCATCGTATACAGATTGACCGGGTCAAACAGGTCAACCCCGAACGAGGCTTGCTGCAGGCTGGTCAGACGCTCGACATCGCGCATCGCTTGCGGCACGTCGCGCGACAGGTGGGGAATGTCCCAAGTCGCCTTGAAGCCTTGGTCGGTGATACTTCGATCAATAGGAAGAAAGCTGCCGGCAAAACTTGGGTCGGGCCAGTTTGACGTCATGCTGACTTGGGTTTGTCGCGCTGCTGGGGCGAAACGGAATTGCTGCGCCCCACCCAAAGTTAAATCCAGCCGCAACGACCCCAGATTTCGCGGGTCACCAAGGGCCGCTTGGATTCCGGGCCAAGCTGGTAACGGCGTTCCGGGTTCGAGATCAAAGGATTTATCGCCCGCTTTCAGCAGTGCAACCCCTTTGAAAGAACGGGTTTCGGGCAAGAAAATCGCCAATGTCGCTTGTCCCCAAAGTGCGGCTTCGTTCTGGGTCAACTGACTTAGAGCTGTCGAATAGTCGAACGCAAGGTCAAGGGCCATTGCGGCGTCAAAAACCGGCACCTCAAAGATGCCACGGCTGCGCATCTGGCTGTCAAGCTTGACATCTGTCTTGAGCATTTCTGGTAGCAATATCAATGGTTTGCGAATAGCCGCGTGCGGGGTTCTGATCAGGTTACCGGCTTTATCCTTGGCTTCGGTGAACCAGGTCTCCTGCACCGGAATAATCATCACCGGCCCGGTGACCAGAACCTGGCCACCCCAACTTTGGCTGATTTCGTAACTGGCTTGGGATTGATAACTGGCCCGATCAGCGATGACAAAACTGACCATGAGAAGTGGAATAAACATGAGCAATGTCAACAGGATAAGGACTATCAAACGGCTGAAACGGCTTGAGAAGCGCGGAAGTCTGGCGATGGGAATTTCGGTCATTTTGAACGCTCCGGTTTTCAATCGGCTTTCCATAACGCGGCATTGTCTGCACCGGTTCAGGGGTTTCAAAGCAGACCGACGCAGATATTGTGCAGCGCACAATGTCGGGGTGAATGAACCTGAAATTAGTGTGCACCAAGCGTGCACAATGCGTGCACCGGGCGTGCATATGATTTTTGCCCAAAAAAATGCGAAAATTGCGGTGTTTTGTGCTGCAGTACAGCAAAAGACGGTGATTTTGGCGATGATGGGGGCAAACACCCATCCTACAAACAAGGTTTGCCGTTATAGTTGGTTGCGATAGTCTTTCGCAAAACCGGAGGAATCCCATGACCATTCATATCGGTGCCAAGCCGGGTGACATTGCCGAAACCGTGTTGTTGCCGGGTGACCCTTACCGCGCGAAATGGGCGGCGGAGACGTTTTTGAAGGACGCCAAACTGGTCAACGAAGTGCGCGGCATGTTGGGGTTTACCGGCACTTACAAGGGTCAACGGGTGACCATCCACGGTAGCGGCATGGGCATGCCGTCGCTATCTATCTATGTCAACGAGCTGATCCGCGATTTTGGGGCCAAGACGTTGATCCGCATAGGCTCGGCGGGGGCGATGCTGCCAGAAATAGCGTTGCGCGATGTGGTTATTGCGATGAGTGCTGCTTCGGTTTCCACCCCGTCACGCACGATTTTGCGCGAATTGCATTACGCGCCGACTGCGGATTGGAGCCTGCTGTGGGCGGCGGTGGCGGCGGCGGAAAAACGAGCCGCGCCTTATCACGTCGGCCAGATCTATTCATCCGACACATTCTATGACGAACGCCCCGACTTGGGGGCGGAAATGGCCCGGCACGGGGTTTTGTGCGTCGAAATGGAGACGGCGGAATTGTACACGTTGGCGGCGCGGCACAAGGTGCGGGCTTTGTCGATTCTGACCATGTCCGATCATCTGATCACGCATGAGGCGCTGCCGTCATCCGAACGCGAACGCAGCTTTGGCGATATGGTGGAAATCGCGCTGGAGGCGGCGTTTGGGTGAAGTTTCCAAGCTAACCCGTCGCGATTGGGTTCCCGCCGACGTCGAAAGCTACATCCTTGGTGTGGCGTCTGAGGTTGCCGGCGGTTCCTCTATTGTGGTTGCCGACCGAATTGAAGTGCTCATCGCGCAAAACCGGCACATCCACGAGCGCGAATGCTTCAATTTGAACCCGGCGACCAATGTGATGAACCCGCGGGCCGAGGCGGCGTTGAGTGCGGGTCTGGGGTCGCGGCCTTCGTTGGGCTATCCCGGTGACAAATATGAGATGGGGCTGGAGGCGATTGGCGAAATCGAGGTGATTGCCGCCGAACTGGCCGCCGAGATTTTCCAAGCGAAATACGCCGAAATTCGCGTGGCGTCGGGGGCGATGGCCAACCTTTACGGCTTCATGGCCACCTGCAAGCCGGGGGATAACATCATCGCGCCGCCTGCCAGCATTGGCGGGCATGTGACGCATCATGCGGCAGGTTGCGCCGGGCTGTATGGACTGGTGATCCACGAGGCGCCGATCAATGCCGACGGCTATACAATTGATTTGGTCGGGTTGCGCGAATTGGCTTGGCGAGTACGGCCCAAGCTGATCACCGTCGGCGGCTCGTTGAACCTGTTCGCGCATCCGGTGCGCGAAGTGCGGGCGATTGCCGATGAGGTAGGCGCCTGGGTGCTGTTTGACGCCGCACATCAATGCGGGATTATTGCTGGGCAGGTTTGGGCCAATCCGCTGGCCGAGGGAGCACATTTGATGGGGATGAGCACCTACAAGTCGCTGGGTGGACCGGCGGGCGGCTTGATTGTGACCAATGACGCGGTGTTGGCCAAGCGGCTGGATGCGATTGCTTATCCCGGCATGACGGCGAATTTTGATGCCGGTAAATCGGCGGCTTTGGCGATTACCTTGCTCGATTGGCGCGAATTTGGCGGGGCTTATGCGGCGAAAATGGTGTCGGTAGCGCGGACGTTGGCGGCAGCTTTGGCCGGATTGGGACTGCCGGTGTTTGGGGTAGATCGTGAGTTCACGACTTCGCACCAGTTTGCCATCGAAGCCGCCGGGTTTGGCGGCGGCCAGGCGGCCTCGAAAACTCTACGCAAAGCCGGGTTTCTGGCTTGCGGCATTGGCTTGCCGATTGCACCCGTGGCGGGTGATTTGAACGGGCTGCGCATCGGCACGCCGGAATTGGTGCGCTGGGGCGTAACCGAGGCAGATGTGCCCGAACTGGCGGCGTTGATTGCGCAAGCTTTGCGCTCGAACGCGCCGGAAAGCTTGGCCCCTCCCGTGGCAGCGCTGCGGGGCAAGTTCGACCGGCTACACTACATTCGTCAGACGTGAATGGCCCCGCTGCCGCAGGCCAAAGCTGCTTCCCGCACGGCTTCGCTAAACGTCGGATGTGCGTGGGTCGTGCGGGCGAGGTCTTCGGCGGAGGCACCAAATTCCATCGCCACGCAGACTTCGTGAATCAGGTCGCCAGCTGCGGGGCCGATGATATGGGCACCTAGGATGCGGTCGGACGCAGCATCCGCCAGCAGTTTCACAAACCCCTCACCCGCGAAATGTGCCTTGGCGCGGGCGCTGCCCATGAAGGGGAATTTGCCGACTTTGTAGGGACGGTTGGCAGCTTTCAGGCTTTCTTCGGTTTCACCGACCGAAGCCACTTCGGGGGCGGTATAGATGACGCCGGGAATGACGCCGTAATTCACGTGTCCGGCTTGACCAGCGATGGTTTCGGCGACCGCAATCCCCTCATCCTCGGCTTTATGCGCCAGCATCGGCCCAGTGATGACATCACCCAAGGCGTAGATGCCGGCCACATTGGTGCGCCAATGCTGGTCGGTTTTGATCTGGCCGCGCTCGGTCATGGCGATGCCAATTTCCGCCAGCCCCAGCCCCTCGGTGAACGGTCGGCGGCCGGTGGCAACCAGCACCATATCGGCATCTTGCGACGCCTCGCTGTCATCCTTGCGCAGCTTCCAACTTACCGTCGCTATGCCCTTTTTCACCGTCGCGCCCTGCACTGCCGCCCCGAGAATAATCCTCAACCCCTGCTTTGTCAGGATGCGCTGCAAGCTCTTGCAAACCTCAAGGTCCATCCCCGGCGTGATCTGGTCGAGGTATTCCACCACCGTGACCTGCGACCCAAGCCGAGCATAGACCGAGCCCAATTCCAACCCGATCACCCCGGCGCCAATCACCAGCAGTCGTGCCGGAACTTTAGCCGCCACCAAAGCGCCGGTGGACGTGACGATGACCTTTTCATCGACCTCAACACCCTTCAAAGGCGAGGGTTCAGACCCCGTGGCGATGACGATGTTCTTGGCGGTGTGGACGACGTCGCCAACCTGCACCTGACCGGCGGCGACGATCCTGCCCCAACCCTTCAAATGCTCGACCTTGTTCTTCTTGAACAGAAACGCGATGCCCGCCGTATTCCCGTCCACTACCTTTTGCTTATAGCCCTGCATCGCCGTCCAATCGACCTTGGGCGCGTCGCCCATCAGCCCCATCGCGGCGAAATTGTGCTGCGATTCATGCAGCATTTCGGTGGCGTGTAGCAGCGCTTTGGAGGGGATACAGCCGACGTTCAGGCAGGTGCCGCCGAGCGTTTCGCGCCCTTCAACAACGGCGACCTTCAGCCCCAATTGCGCACAGCGGATGGCGCAGACATAGCCGCCGGGGCCACCGCCGATGATGAGTACGTCGTAGTCGGCCAATTCGCGGCTCCTTAATGTTTCACCGGCGTGCAGCCAAACGACCAGTCATGCCCGAACGGGTCGCGCACTTGGCCGTAATAATCGCCCCAGAAGGTGACCTCGACGGGCATCGTCACACTCGCACCACTGGCAACCGAAAGGGCGTGCCAATGGTCAACTTCCGCCGTCGTGTCCAACTGGATATGCCCGGTGAACGTCGTGTGATTGATCGTTTTCGGGCCCTTGCCATAGTCCGAATATTCCGGAAACTCGTCCATCAGCATCAGCGTGGTGCCAAAACACTTCAATTGAACGTTCAACACCCGCCCCGAATCCTCGCCCAAAGCCGGCTCGCCGACCTCAGCCGCGAAAGCCTTGCCATAGTATTCCATCGCCGCCTTGGCGTTGTCGACGATCAGGTAAATCCAGATTCCGTTCATTTATTTAACCTCCATGACGGTGTTCGAAGCTACGACACCTCTGTGATGCGCTGGTCGGCAAATGTATCTTATCGCCCAATATTCCAGCGCCAATTGTAAGACGCTGCCCATAACACCGCCAACGAATCCCGAGATTTCACGGCCACCTGCGCCGGGCAATGATACCATTCCGGCAAGAATATAGCCGATCGCCGCCAATAAAAATAACAAAGGAAACCATTTTGCGGCACTCCGGCGGCGCACTATCAACAAGACCGCAATGCCTCCAGCCAGCAAAGCAGCAACAACTTGCAATGCTATCGAGAGCACCTCGAAACCTGAAAATGCGGCCCACGCGTTACTTGCGGACGGCTCGCCCAATGCAACTGCCAATAAGAAGCTTGATAGCCGGAATGTTACGTAAAGCGTTTCCCCGACGAGAAAAATCGTAAGCACCCAATAGACCCAATTCAGCGATTCAATTCGGTTTGACATGACTACCTCACAAATCCATCAGCAATCTTCTTGGATCTTCCAGCGCCTCTTTCACCCGCACCAGAAACGTCACCGCGCCTTTGCCGTCAACCGCGCGGTGATCGTACGACAGAGCAAGATACATCATCGGACGGATGACAATCGCACCGCCAACCACCACCGCCCGATCCTGTATCTTGTGCATCCCCAATATCCCCGACTGCGGCGGGTTCAGGATGGGGGAGGACATCAGCGAGCCATAGACGCCGCCGTTCGAGATGGTAAACGACCCACCCTGCATTTCGGCCATGCTTAACTTGCCGTCGCGGGCTTTTGCGCCCAGTTCGTTGATCTTTTTCTCGATCTCGGCAAAACCCATCTTGTCGGCATCGCGCACCACTGGCACCACTAAACCGGTCGGGGTGCCAACGGCGACGCCCATGTGGACGTAGTTTTTGTAGACGATATCGGTGCCGTCAATCTCGGCATTCACGTCGGGAACTTCGCGCAGGGCGTGGCAGCAGGCCTTGGTGAAGAACGACATGAAGCCCAGTTTCACCCCATGTTTCTTCTCAAACTGGTCTTTGTATTCGTTGCGCAAAGCCATGATCGCGCTCATGTCCACCTCGTTATAGGTGGTCAGCATGGCGGCGGTGTTCTGCGCCTCTTTCAGACGCCTTGCGATGGTCTGGCGCAGCCGGGTCATCTTGACCCGTTCCTCGCGGTTCGCGTCTTCCACCGCTACCGGCGCACGCGGCGCAGCTGGGGCTTCCATCACGGGCGCGGGGATAGGTGCGGGTATAGGCGCGGGGGCCACTGGCCGTTGCACATCTTCCTTCATGATCCGCCCGTCGCGCCCGGTTCCCGTCACCTGATCGGGCGACACGCCAGATTCCGCCATCGCCTTTTTGGCGGAAGGTGCGTTTTCGACATCCTTGCGCACGGCCACCGGTTCCGGTCCGGCAACAATCGGCGCGGTCGCCGCTGGTTTCGCCGCCCCTGCCGTAATCACCGCCAACAGCGCGTTGACCGCAACAGTCGAGCCTTCTTTCGCTACGATCTCGCTCAATACACCCGCCACCATTGCCGGCACTTCAACCGTCACTTTATCGGTTTCCAGCTCGCACAGCATTTCATCGACGGCGACGCTGTCGCCAACCTTTTTGAACCAAGTCGCAATCGTCGCCTCGGTTACGCTTTCGCCCAAAGCGGGCACCCGAACATCGGTCATCTCGAAATATCCTTCACAATGTCAAAGCTTCATTCACCAGCGTTTCCTGCTGGCTTTTGTGCAATTTCGCCAATCCGGTGGCAGGCGAGGCAGCCGCATGCCGCCCGATATAACGCGGACGTTTCGACTTGGCACCAATCCGCCCCAGCACCCATTCGATATTGGGTTCGACAAAC
Source organism: Oceanomicrobium sp. (assembly GCA_031415055.1). GTDB lineage: Bacteria > Pseudomonadota > Alphaproteobacteria > Rhodobacterales > Rhodobacteraceae > JANMOK01. Next base: position 10,590 of record JANOQZ010000015.1, read on the forward strand.
GTCCAGCCACCTTGGTTTTTCGGTTCCTCCTGACACCAGACGATTTCGGCATTCGGGAACCGCTTCAATTCGGTGTTCAGCGACTGCGCCGGGAAAGGATAGAATTGCTCCAACCGCATCAGGTAGATGTTTTCCAAACCGCGTAAGTCACGTTCGGCCAATAGGTCATAGTAAACCTTGCCCGAACACAGAACCACGCGCTTGATTTTCTCATCCGCCTTCAGTTTCAAATCCGAATTGCCGTATTGGGCATCGTCCCACAACACCCGGTGGAAGCTGGAACCGGTGGCCAGCTCCGACATTTTCGATACTGCCATTTTGTGGCGCAGCAGCGATTTCGGCGTCATCAGCACCAAGGGTTTGCGGAATGACCGGTGAATCTGCCGACGCAGGATGTGGAAATAATTGGCCGGGGTGGTGCAGTTGGCAACGATCCAGTTGTCTTCGGCGCAAAGTTGCAGGAACCTCTCCAGTTTGGCGCTGGAATGTTCCGGACCCTGGCCCTCGTATCCATGCGGCAACAGCAAAGTCAGCCCGCTCATCCGCAACCATTTCTTTTCACCCGACGAAATGAACTGGTCGATCATGATCTGCGCGCCGTTGACGAAGTCGCCGAACTGCGCTTCCCAAATGGTCAGGGTGTTCGGCTCGGCCAGCGAATAGCCGTATTCATAGCCCAGCACCGCATATTCCGACAGCATCGAATCGATCACTTCAAACCGCGCCTGCCCTTCGCGGATGTGGTTGAGCGGCTTGAAGCGCTCTTCGGTCACCTGATCGACAATGCCGGAATGGCGCTGGCTAAAAGTGCCCCGCGTGCAGTCTTGCCCTGAAAGGCGCACTGGGAAACCTTCCACTAGCAGCGAACCAAAGGCTAAAGCTTCCGCCGTTGCCCAGTCGATGCCAGCACCGGTGTCGATCATCGCCTTTTTGGTTTCCAGCATCCGCTCGACAGTCTTGTGCGGCTGCATGTCCTTGGGCAGTCGCGTCAGCGCGGCACCCACTTCCAACAAAGTTTCCTTCTTGGCCGAGGTCTTGCCACGTTCAAACTTGCCCTTGTCCTTTTCCATCCCCGACCAGCGGCCATCCAGCCAGTCGGCCTTGTTGGGGCGGTAATCCTTGCCGGCTTCAAAATCCTCGTTCAAACGCGCCTGGAAGGCGGTTTTCACATCCTCGATCTCGCCTTCGGGGATCAAACCGTCGGCGATCAGTCGTTCGGTATACAGCGCCAGCGTGGTTTTCTGTTTCTTGATCGCCGCATACATCAGCGGCTGGGTGAACATCGGCTCGTCGCCTTCGTTATGGCCAAAGCGGCGATAGCAGAAGATGTCGAGCACCACGTCTTTGTGGAACCTTTGGCGAAATTCAGTCGCCACACGCGCAGCATGAACTACCGCCTCCGGATCGTCGCCGTTGACGTGGAAAATCGGCGCTTCCACCATCAAGGCGATGTCGGTTGGATAGGGGCTGGAGCGGGAAAACGCCGGGGCCGTGGTAAAGCCGATCTGGTTGTTGACGATGATATGAATCGTCCCGCCAGCCCGATGCCCCTTCAGGCCCGACAGGCCAAAACATTCCGCCACCACGCCTTGACCGGCAAAGGCGGCATCGCCGTGCAGCAGAATTGGCATCACCCGCGTGCGGTCGGTATCGCCCAATTGCGTCTGCTTGGCGCGAACTTTGCCCAGAACCACCGGGTTCACCGCTTCCAGATGGCTGGGGTTGGCGGTCAGGCCAAGATGCACCTTATTGCCGTCAAATTCGCGGTCGCTCGATGCGCCAAGGTGATATTTCACGTCGCCGGAACCTTCCACCTCTTCCGGCTTGAAAGACCCGCCCTGAAACTCGTTGAAAATGGCCCGATAGGGCTTGCCCATAACGTTTGCAAGCACGCTCAAACGGCCCCGATGCGGCATGCCGATGACGATGTCTTCCACCCCCAAAGCACCGCCGCGCTTGATAATCTGCTCCATCGCCGGGATCAAGGCTTCGGCGCCATCAAGCCCGAACCGTTTGGTTCCAACGTATTTGACATGCAGGAATTTCTCGAAGCCCTCAGCCTCGACCAGTTTGTTCAAAATCGCCTTGCGCCCTTCGCGGGTGAAGGCGATTTCCTTGCCGTAACCCTCGATCCGCTCCTTCAGCCAGGCCGATTGCACCGGGTCGGAAATATGCATGAATTGCAGCGCGAAGGTGCCGCAATAGGTGCGCTGCAACAGCGCCACGATCTCGCGCAGCGTCGCCACTTCCAGACCCAGAACGTTGTCGATAAAGATGGGCCGGTCGAGGTCGGCATCGGTGAAGCCGTAAGTTTTCGGGTCGAGTTCCGGTTGTGGGATTGGTGGTGTCAACCTCAATGGGTCGAGGTCAGCCGACAGATGCCCACGAATGCGATAGGCTCGGATAAGCATGATCGCCCGAACCGAATCCAGCACCGCTTGCCGCACTTGGCTCTCGCTGAGCGGAACCCCCTTTTCCTCGGCCTTGGCCTTGATCTTATCCCCCGCCCCTTTGACCGGCTCCGCCCCCCATTGCCCGTCCAGTGCCGAAATCAACTCACCGTTGGCTTGCGGCGGCCAGTCGGCTCGCGCCCAAGATGGCCCAGCGGCAGCGGCTTTGGTTTCCCTCGCATCATCGCCCAAAGCGCGAAAATACTCGCGCCAGCTCGCATCCACCGCTTCGGGATTGTTGGCATACCGCGCCTGCAACTGCGCGATATAGACCGCGTTTTGCCCCTGTAGGAACGAAGAGGAATGGAATATCTGGTTCGGGGATTGGTCGGTCATGTTGATTTTCGCGAGCCGAAAGCCCGCGCTCCCTGAAAAATTGCTGTCACTTCCCAATCGCCTTCATCACCGCTTCGCCCAGCCGTGCCGGGCTTTCCGCAACCACGATCCCCGCAGCCTTCATCGCCTCGATCTTGCTTTCGGCATCACCTTTGCCGCCGGAAATAATCGCCCCCGCATGCCCCATCCTTCGCCCCGGCGGGGCGGTGCGGCCGGCGATGAACCCGGCCACCGGCTTGCTGCGCCCGCGCCGCGCCTCATCGCGCAAAAACTGCGCTGCATCCTCTTCCGCCGAACCACCAATCTCGCCGATCATGATGATCGAATGTGTCTCTGGATCGGCCAGAAACAATTCCAGCGCGTCGATATGCTCAAACCCCTTGATCGGATCGCCGCCGATGCCGATGCAGGTCGATTGGCCAAGGCCAATCGCCGTGGTCTGCCCGACCGCCTCATAGGTCAGCGTGCCCGACCGCGACACCACCCCGACCGAGCCGCGCTTGTGGATATGCCCCGGCATGATGCCGATCTTGCACGCATCCGGCGTTATAACACCGGGACAATTC
>JANOQZ010000016.1:0-140216 GCA_031415055.1 Oceanomicrobium sp.
GCCCTTCGTCAATCTCGGCGGGGATCCGGAACAGGACTATTTCGCCGACGGCATCGTTGACGACATCATCACCGCCCTCAGCCGGTTCAAGACCTTTGCTGTCACCTCGCGCAATTCCTCGTTCGTTTATAAAGGCCGCGCTGTCGATGTGCGCGAAGTGGCACGGGAACTTGGCGTGCGTTACCTGCTCGAAGGCAGCGTCCGCCGGGCGGGGAACAGCCTGCGCATCAATGCCCAACTCGTTGACGGCGCTGATGCCGTCCAACTGTGGGCCCAAAGCTATGACGGCGAGCGCAGCGATATTTTCGATTTCCAGGATCGGATCACCGAAAGTGTCGTCGGATTGGTCGAACCGAACATACGCAGGGCCGAAATAGAGCATTCGCGTCGCGAGCGCCCTGAAAGCATGGATGCCTATGACCTGTATCTAAGGGCGCTTCCGGATGTCTATCGTTCAAGTCCCGACAGTGTCACGCGGGCAATCGACCACCTGGAAAAGGCCATCGCGCTTGACCCAGGTTTTGCGCCTGCCTTGGCCGCTGCGGCGGAGGCTTACCTTTTGCGCGTGGTGTTCCAGTTCGACGGGGTCAGCGATACCGATGTCCGGCGTGGTCCCATGCTGGCCAGGGCAGCGCTTGAATTGACCCGCGACGACGCGGTGGTCGTGGCTTACAGCGCCTTTTGCCTGCTGCATGTGGCCCGCGAGCACGAAACCGGGATCTCATTGCTGCGCCTTGCCGTCAGCGAAAATCCCAACAGCGCCGAAGTCCTCACCCTTGCCGGGATCGGATCACTGGTGGCGGGCGACCTTGCTGAAAGCGCCGACCTTCTTCAGCGTTCCCTGCGCCTTGACCCCAACAGTGCAAGCGTCCATTGGCAGATGACCGGCGTAGCGCATATCAGGATGGCCGAAGCGCGATTCGAAGAGGCGCTGGACTGGGCACAGCGTTCGCTGGCGGTCAACAGCAGCTATGAGCCGACCCACTGGATTTTGACCGCCGCCAACACCCATCTTGGCCGCATGGACGAAGCGCGCAGGTGTCTCGCCGTCTTGAAAACCTTGTCTCCGGGCACCACTCTCGCCCGAATAAGTCGGGGTCAGCAATTTCGGGATCCCCATCGGTTCAATGTATTGCTTGAAGGCATGCGCCTTGCCGGGCTGGCCGAGAAATGAGCAATTCCGCAGTAACATTTGGCCCACTCACCTTCGACCCCGCCAGTAGCCTGCTGCGTAGCGCCGAAGGTCAAATTTCGCTGGGCCAACGCGCCGCCGCCTTGCTTCAGGCCCTGATCAAAGCCGATCATCAACCAGTCACCAAATCCGCCCTGCTCGAAGCCGCATGGCCCGGCATGGTGGTCGAGGAGGGCAACCTGACCGTGCAGATTGCGGCGTTGCGCAAGGCACTTGGGCCAAGGGCCGACGGCCAGGACTGGATCGTGACGGTGCCACGGGTTGGGTACCGGTTGGTGCGACCAGAACCTGAGAGTACGCCGACACCAGACCTTCCAACTATTCCCGTCCTCGCTGTCCTGCCCTTCGCTAACCTCTCCGGTGATACCGAACAGGACTATTTCGCCGATGGTGTGGTCGAGGACATCATCACCGCCCTGTCGCGCTTCAAAAGCTTCGCGGTGATCGCGCGCAATTCCAGCTTTACCTACAAGGGCCAATCGGTCGATGTGCGGCAAGTCGGCCATGACCTTGGCGTGCGCTATGTGCTGGAGGGCAGCATCCGCCGCGCTGGCGACCGGCTGCGGATTTCGGCGCAGCTGGTGGAATGCGAAGGCGGCCAGCACATCTGGGCCGAGCATTTCGACGGTACGGTGGAAGAGGTGTTCGACTTTCAGGACCGGATCACCGAGGGCGTGGCGTTCGTGGTCGAGCCGCAGATACGGAAGGCGGAGCTGGAGCGCTCGCGCCGGGACCGACCGGGAAGCATTGCCGCCTATGACCTTTATCTTCGGGCGCTGCCAAAGGCCTATTTGGTAAGCGACGAGGGCTATTCCGATGCCCACCTGCTGCTGAGCGAAGCGCTGGTGCTGGAACCGGACAATTCCATCATTCTGGCCAAAATGGCTGCCTACCTCGGCTACCGTTCCGTCCTGGGCTATTCACCGATTGGGCCGGATGACCATGCACTCGGCGCCGAGCTTGTCCATAGGGCCTTGCTTCATTCCGCAGATGATGCCGGAGTTCTGGCCTATTGCGCCGACGCGCTGATGCACCTTGTCAAGGATTATGATTGGGCGATGTCGGCCATTCAATCTGCGGTGGCAGCCAATCCCAAGAACCTTGAGGTCGTGTATCGCGCTGGTCTCGTGAACCTGCATTGCGGCAGTGTCGCAGACGCGCTGGAGTATTTTCACCGGACGATCCGGCTCAGCCCGTACGATCCGCATGCCCACGGGCCGCTGACCGGGATTGCGCACTGCCATATGGCGCTGGGCGATTTCGCAGAGGCGCTGAACTGGGCCAAAAAGTCGCTGACAACGAATCCGAACTTTGTCTGCACCTACTGGATGCTGATCGCCGCCAACGCCCAGCTTGGCCGGATGGAGGAAGCGCGAAAGTTTCTGGACCAGTTCCTTAAGATCGCCCCGCAGGTCAGCATCGCCAGCATCTGGGCCGGGCAGCCGCAAAAGGACCCAAACCGCTGCGCCGCCATTCTGGAAGGGCTGCGGCTGGCGGGGTTGCCAGAATGACCGGTTCAATCATCGCCTTCGGCCCCCTGACCTTCGACCCCGCCAGCGGCATGCTGCGGGGCAATGGCACCGATATCCGCCTCGGCCAACGCGCCGCCGCGCTGCTGCAAACCCTGATCGACGCCGATCAACAACTCGTCCCCAAATCCGCCCTGCTGGAAGCCGCATGGCCCGGCATGGTGGTCGAGGAGGGCAATCTGACGGTGCAGATCGCTGGTCTGCGCAAGGCACTTGGCGTCGGGCCGCAGGGCCGCGACTGGATCGTGACGGTGCCTCGGGTGGGGTATCGGCTGGTCGTTCCGCAAGCCCCGCCACCTTTGAACCCTGAAACCCCCAGACCCGTCCTCGCCGTTCTGCCCTTCGCCAACCTCGGCGGCGACCCGGAACAGGAATATTTCGCCGATGGCGTGGTCGAAGACATCATTACCGCCCTGTCGCGTTTCAAATCCTTCGCGGTGATCGCGCGCAATTCCAGCTTTACCTACAAGGGTCAATCGGTTGACGTCCGTCAGGTCGGCCATGACCTTGGCGTGCGTTATGTGCTGGAAGGCAGCATCCGCCGCGCCGGCGACCGGCTGCGCATCTCGGCGCAGCTGGTGGAATGCGACAACGGCCAGCATATCTGGGCCGAGCATTTCGACGGTCAGATCGAAGATGTGTTCGATTTTCAGGACCGCATCACCGAAAGCGTCGTGCCAGTGGTCGAGCCGCATATCCAGAGGGCCGAGCTTGAACGCTCACGCCGGGAACGGCCAGGCAGCATCGCCGCTTATGACCTTTATTTGCGGGCGATGGCAAAGGTTTCGACGCAGACCCCGGAGGAGAATGCGGGCGCCTATGATTTGTTGACGGAAGCATTGGTGTTGGAGCCGGACAATCCTGCATTCCTGGCCCTTGCCTCTCATGCGATCAACATACGAAGTATCATGGCCTTTCAAGCTGTTCGGCATGACGACCGCCAGAAAGGTGCCGAACTGGCGCGTCGGGGCCTTGAGCGTGCGGCCGGGGATGCGACCGTGATTGCGCATTGCAGTATGGCCCTGCTTCACAACTCAAAGGACTATGATCTGGCGATGGCGGCCATCCAGTCCGCAGTAGAGGCCAACCCCAATGATCTGCTGGTCGTCAGCCGGGCCGGCATCGCCCATCTGCATTGCGGGAAAATCGCGGACGCGCTGGCTTTTTTCCATCGGGCGATCCGCCTCGGCCCCCGCGATCCCGAGGCGCATGGTTCCCTGACCGGGATCGCGCATTGTCAGATGGTCCTCGGCGACTATCAGGAGGCTCTGATCTGGGCCGCCCGATCGCTGACGCTGACGCCGAATTATCAATGCACCTACTGGATGCTGATCGCGGCCAATGCGCAGCTTGGCCGGATGGACGAAGCGCACAAGTTTCTCGATGCTTTCCGCAAGCTCGCTCCGTCGGTCACCATCGCCAGCATCTGGGCCGGACAGCCGCAAAAGGACCCCAGCCGATGCGCAGCGATTTTGCAAGGATTGCGTCTGGCGGGATTGCCGGAATGACCAGTTCAATCATCACCTTCGGCCCCCTCACCTTCGACCCTTCCAGCGGGCGGCTGCGTGGCAACGGCACCGACATCCCCCTCGGCCACCGCGCCGCCGCGCTGTTGCAAACCCTTATCGCCGCCGATCAACAACCCGTCCCCAAATCCGCCCTGCTCGAAGCCGCTTGGCCCGGCATGGTGGTCGAGGAGGGCAACCTCACCGTGCAAATCGCCGCCCTGCGCAAGGCGCTTGGGACAAGGGCCGACGGCCAAGACTGGATCGTGACGATACCACGGGTGGGGTACCGGTTAGTGCGACCGGAACCCGCGAGTACGCCGACAATGGAACTTCCAACTATTCCCGTCCTCGCTGTCCTGCCCTTCGCCAATCTGAGCCGTGATCCCGAGCAGGAATATTTCGCCGATGGCGTGGTCGAGGACATCACCACCGCGCTCAGCCGTTTCAAGAGTTTCGCCGTTATCGCCCGGAATTCCAGCTTTATCTACAAGGACCGCGCCGTCGATTTGCGGCAGGTGGCGAGCGAGCTGGGAGTGCGTTACTTGCTGGAAGGCAGCATCCGGCGTGCCGGTGACCAGCTGCGGATCGGCACGAAATTAGTTGATTACGGCAGCGGCCAACAAATCTGGGCCGAACAGTATGAAGGCACGGTGGATGAGGTGTTCGCGTTTCAAGACCGGATCACCGACAGCGTTGCAATGCTGGTCGAACCGCTGATCCAACAGGCCGAGATCGATCATTCCCGCCGCAACCGGCCCGGCAGCATCGCCGCTTATGATCTTTATCTGCGTGCCTTGCCCAAGTTTTTGCTGGTAACGGACACCGGCAATAAAGCAGCGGTGGCGTTGCTGACCGAGGCCTTGGTGCTGGAGCCAGACAATGCCGTTTACCTGGCGACGGCTGCGTCATGGATTTCCGACCGCACGATCATGGGCTGGCCGCCGCTTGGGCCGGATGATCGCCAACGGTGCGCTAACTATATCGCCCTGGCCCTGTCGAATGCGAACCAGAACGCGACGGTGTTGACCCATTGCGGCAACGTTCTGCTGCACTTTCTCAAAGATTATGACTGGGCGATTAGCACTATACAATCGGCCGTGGAGACTAACCCCAACGATCATTGGACCGTCATCCATGCCGGTGTAATGAACCTGCACTGCGGCAGCATCGAGGCCTCACTTAACTGGTTCCAACGCGCGATCCGCCTCAGCCCGCGCGATCCCTTTGCTTTCGTTTCGCTGACCGGAATCTCACATGCGCATTTGATGCTGGGCGACTTTGACGAGGCTTTGGTCTGGGCCACGCGTTCCCTGACCCTGAACCCGAACTACCCCTGCACCTATTGGATGTTGATTGCCGCCAACGCCTTGCTGGGCCGGACGGACGAGGCACGGCGGCATCTGGTGCAGTTTCTTGCAATCGTTCCAGAAATGACGATTGCTCGGATCAGGGAAGGCCAGCCTGACCGCGACCCGCAACGGATCGCGCCGATGCTGGAAGGGCTGCGGCTGGCGGGGTTGCCGGAATGACCAGTTCAATCATCGCCTTCGGCCCCCTCGCCTTCGACCCTTCCAGCGGGCGGCTGCGCGACGACGGCACCGATATCCCCCTCGGCCACCGCGCCGCCGCGCTGTTGCAAACCCTGATCGCCGCCAACGGTCAGCCCGTCACCAAAACCGCTCTGCTCGAAGCCGCTTGGCCCGGCATAGTGGTCGAGGAGGGCAACCTGACCGTGCAAATCGCCGCCCTGCGCAAGGCGCTTGGGAGGCGACCCGACGGACAAGACTGGATCGTGACGGTGCCACGGTTGGGGTATCGGTTGTTGCGGCAAGAAACGGCGCTGGAACAAGACCTGCCAACCCTTCCCGTCCTCGCCGTCCTGCCCTTTGCCAATCTCTCGGGCGATCCCAAGCAGGACTATTTCGCCGATGGCGTGGTCGAGGATATCATCACCGCGCTCAGCCGGTTCAAAACCTTTGCTGTCATTTCGCGCAATTCCTCTTTCATTTACAAAGGCCGAACAGCAGATGTGCGGCAAGTCGCGCAAGAATTGCAGGTTCGTTACGTGCTGCAAGGCAGTGTGCAAAAGGCGGGTGGAACCTTGCGGATCAGCGCCCAACTGGTTGACGGTGCCAGCGCTTCGCACATCTGGGCCGAGCATTTCGACGGCAAGACCCACGACGTGTTCGACTTTCAGGACCGGATCACCGAAAGCGTCGTGACCGTGGTCGAACCGCACATCCAGAAGGCCGAACTGGAACGGTCGCGCCGGGAACGACCGGGAAGCATCGCGGCATATGACCTTTATTTGCAGGCGCTTCCAAAGCTTTCACTGGAGACGCCCGAGGACGATTCAGAGGCCTTGGATCTATTGATGAAAGCCTTGGTCCTCGAGCCGGACAATCCGGCATTCCTGGCCCTTGCCTCGTATGCAATCAACCAGCGAGTCACGAGAACCTTTTCTACGGTCGGTCCCGATGAAAAACAGAAATGTGCCGATCTCGCACGTCGAGGTTTGGAGCGTGCAGCGGGGGATGCGACAGTGATCGCGCATTGCAGCATGGTCATGCTGCACAATACCAAGGAATATGACTTGGCGATGGCGGCCATCACTGCGGCGGTAGATGCCAACCCCAATGACCTCTTGGTGGTCAGCCGAGCGGGCATCGCGCATTTGCATTGCGGGAATATCGAGGATTCACTGGCCTATTTTCACCGGGCGATCCGGCTTGGCCCGCGCGATCCCAGCGTGCATATTTCCCTGACCGGGATTGCGCATGCCCATATGGCGCTGGGCAATTACCCAGAAGCGTTGGTCTGGGCTGCCCGCTCGCTCACCCTAAGGCCGAGTTTTCGATGCTCTTACTGGATGCTGATTGCGGCAAATGCGTTGTTGGGTCGGATGGACGACGCTCGCAAGTTTCTCGCCGATTTCCGCATCCTTGCTCCGGAAACCACTGTTGCCAGCATCTGGGCCGGGCAGCCGCAAATGGATGCGGGCCGCTGCGCCGCCATTCTCGACGGCCTGCGCCTTGCCGGATTGGCGGAAGAATGACTGTTCGACAATCCTTCGGTGCCCTGACTTTCGACCCAGCCAGTGGCAGTCTGCACGGTCATACCGGCCTTGTGCCGCTTGGCCAGCGCGCCGCCGCATTGTTGCAGGCGCTAATAGCCGCCAACGACCAACCTGTCCCCAAATCCGCCCTGCTGGAAGCAGCTTGGCCCGGCATAGTGGTCGAGGAGGGCAACCTGACGGTGCAGATCGCCGCCCTGCGCAAGGCGCTTGGCACCCGCCCCGACGGACAAGACTGGATCGTGACGGTGCCACGGTTGGGGTATCGGTTGCTACGTGAACAACCGGCAAAGGATCAAGACGAATCCACCCTTCCCACAGTTGCTGTATTGCCTTTTCTCAACCTCAGCGGCGATGTCGAGCAAGACTATTTCGCCGACGGCATTGTCGAAGACATCATCACCGCCCTTTCCCGCTTCAAATCTTTTGCCGTCATCGCGCGGAATTCCACCTTTGCCTTCAAAGGCCGCGCGATCGATGCCCGCGAAATCGCGCAACAGCTTGGTGCCGCATATTTGGTCGAGGGCAGCGTGCGCCGGGCAGGCAACCGACTGCGGATCACCGCCCAACTTGTCGATGGGGCAAGCGGAGCACATCTTTGGGCGCAGAATTTCGACGGACCGACCGAAGACATTTTCGACATCCAAGACCGCATCACCGCCAGTGTCGTGGCCTTGGTCGAGCCGAAAATTCAGACCGCCGAGATCGAGCGGTCGTGGCGCAAGCGTCCGGAAAGCCTGGTCGCCTATGATTATTACCTGCGGGCATCGCAAAAGCTGATTAACCACCGGGATAGCGACAATCTTGCCGGACTGGCGTTGCTGGAAAAGGCGATTGCACTGGAGCCTGGGTATGCGCTGGCTTTGGCAGCGGCCGCCAATGGCTACGAAACTCGGGTGACAATGGGCTGGGAACCAGCCAGCCCCGATGATCGTGGGCGAGCGCTGGAACTTGCCCAAGCGGCGTTGGAGATCACGCGTGACGACGCCCTTGTCTTGGCCTATTGCGGCATCGTCGTGCAGGCAATGGGACGCGACTACGATCAGGGTCTGCAGATCTTGATTCGGGCGCTCGAGGTCAATCCCAACAACGTTTTTGTAATGTTTCACGTCGCTGTCGGCCATTTGTGGGGTGGCGAATTGGACGCGGCCGCGGACTTGTTCCATCGCATCATCGCCGTCAGTCCCAATGCCACTTTTGGTGCCTTGTCGGGTGTGGCGCATGTGCTTTTGTGTCAGGGCAAATTTGCCGAGGCGCTGCCTTGGCTGGCCCGATCTATTGCGGAACAGCCGACTTTTGCCGTGACACACTGGTTGCTGATTGCCGCTTATGCCCATCTTGGCCAAATGGATGAGGCAAGACAGGCGCTGGGGGCGCTCATGGTGCTAGTGCCGGGATGCAGCCTTGGCAAAATTGCTCACCATACCAAGGACCCCAAGCGCACCACTGTCATGACCGACGGCCTGCGCCTTGCCGGGATGCCGGAATAGAGCATTTCAGGCAAAAGTGGGAACCGGTCTTGCCGCCCGAAATGCGTAAATCCAAAAAGCTAGAGCGGTGCAGCCGATTCTGTCATCGTCTGGTCCGCTCTAGCCGCCGTTTGCAGCGTTTTGTAACTCTTAAGAACTTTTAACCCAGCCGACCACGACCCAAAACCCCGCTTCGGGCACAACAGGCTCCAGAGACGCCACACCGGCAAACCAAGGAGCCACAAAATGTGCACGACCCTGTCAATCACCTCGCTGAACCAAGGCAACATCTACAATCGCAAACTCGTTAAATCGTCGCTGCAAGCCGACTTTGACGACGCCGCCCGTCAGCACGCCCAGGCCGTCGAAACCGCGCCAAAAGCCAGCCGCCCGACCTTCCTCACGACCGCTTTGGCATCGCTGACAAACGCGCTGCACAGCACGCGATTGGTGCATCAGGTCGAAAATTGAAGCGAATTCCGGTTTCAGGCGATGTCAGTATCGCCTGAAATCTGGTGCACTGGGAGGGGCTCGAACCCCCGACCCCTTGATTCGAAGTCAAGTGCTCTATCCAACTGAGCTACCAATGCGACCGGAACGGCATGTAACGCGAATGCCAAACCACTGCAACCGCCGCCCGCCAAATTTGATAAATTGGTGCAATGGGAGGGATTCGAACCCCCGGCCCCTTGATTCGTAGTCAAGTGCTCTATCCAGCCGAGCTACCACTGCAACGCGGTTTCAGACCAATTTCAAAAATCATGTAATTCTGCCGATGTGTATTATTTGCAGTTCACGCCAACATCGGGTTCAATTCTTCCGGGTGGTAGCGCCAGAAGTGCGGATCAAAATTATCATAAGGAAGGGAATTGCCATCCTTTATGAGGCAATGGACAAACCACGCAGTATCAATGGCCGTAGATACAAGCCAGATTTCGTTGGGCTTGGTGGTGATGTTTATCAATGTGCGCTCAACTGCTTCCAATATCACGATGTGGTTGGATAGCGCGATGTCACCGTATTCTAAAATTAGGATTGTGCGTGCGGCGCCCGCTTGCCATTTCATTAACTTCGGCAATTTCTTTTCCATTGCTCGCGCAATCCGAGTCTGCCGAAGTGGCTCTGTATCGTCAGGCGAAAACCGTGCAGGAAACAACTTTCCGCGAGACTCAGTTGGAACTGAATAGTCACGCGAAATAGAAAGGTGCAATTTGACTTTGGCCGGTTCAATGGAACCAATCGTGAAAAGCTCTTCGTCTTGCCGGTTTTCCAAGTCAGTTTGCGCTTGTTTCAGCCTCCCACATAGAACGGTAGCGAAATGGTGAAACCAAGTGATCGTAGCATTTTGTAATTTAATTCGTTCCTTGGGTGACATTGGCATTGTAACTTTGTCGTCAAATGTGAGAGTGAAAATAGCTGGACAGGGCAGGTTAGGGGTCAATTTTTCAACGATTGGATTGATAAAGTTGACGAAATCCACGCCGGACTTCGTGTGCCCCTCAAATGGCTCAACAATTGTGTGCTCCAATACATATTGTATTTCGCCAAGCGCAAATACCCACTCAACAGGAGCACTATGCTGTTGATCCTCCGGTGAAAATCCCTTTGAGCGGTTTTTTCCGGTCACCTGTTCGAGGCATCGAATGACTGCGTCGCATACTTTTAGTTCATTCTTGCCCGTTTGATTTGGCATGAGTGACCCCTATTACAATTGGCAAATTATTCATGATTAAATTGTCGCCAAAACAAGTACGACAATCGTATGCCAGATTTTGCAGACGGCAACCGAATATTGAAAAATTGGTGCAATGGGAGGGATTCGAACCCCCGGCCCCTTGATTCGTAGTCAAGTGCTCTATCCAGCTGAGCTACCACTGCAACGCGGGTTGAATTATAACTGGGTCGACGGGTTTGCAAGGGGCAAAAGGCCCACCCTACCCAGGCAAAAATATCCGAAACACCGTCCCCTTGTCCGAAGTTTCCGCCAGTTCCAACACCCCGCCGTGCCCGCGCACCAGATCAACGGCGATAGCGAGGCCAAGCCCGGTGCCGCCCTTGCGAGCGCCGCCTTCGAACGGTTTGAACAGGTTGGCTTTGGCGCGATCAGAAAACCCGGGGCCGGAATCGCGGATCAGAATTTCGCAACCACTTGCCATTTCAACCGCCGAAACTCGTATTTCCCCATCCTTACCCGAACTTTCAATCGCCTGCCGCGCGTTGCGCACCAGATTCATCAGGATGCGGAACATATGATCGGGGTCGGCATTGGCCTGCACACTCTCGGCCACATCAGACAGCAAATCCACCTGTTGCCCATTGCGGGTCAAATCGGCCTCAAACACATCCGTCACCAAATGGGCGATGTTCACCTGGCACTTTTCCGGCTGCATCTCTTCCGCCTTGCCAAACGCCAACGTGTTTTCGCACAGGTTTATCGCCCGTGAGATCGACGAGATCAGCTTGGGCGCAATCCGCACCACCGTCGGGTCATTGCTGCTTTCCATCCGGTCGGCCAGCAGTTGCGCGGTCGTCAGCATGTTGCGCAGATCGTGGCTGATCCGCGCCACCGCCCCGCCCAAAGTCGCCAGCCGGTCCTTGTGGCGCAAGGATGCCGAAAGCTGGGTCTGCAAATCCTGCAGCGCGGTTTCGGCTTTGCGCAATTCGGTGATGCTTGCCGCTGGCGTCATGATCAAACGCGGGTCATCGGGGGCCGCGCGATAAGCGATCATATTGGCGACAACGTTGGAAATCGGCCGCACGATGAACCGCCGCACCGACACAAATAACAGCGCCGCCGTGATGGCCGAGATAAACGCCGACAGCCAAAACACGTTGAGTCCATAGGCCCACATGGCGTTGCGCAGCGGGCTTTCTTGCAACGTCGCCTCGATATCAATCCCCGCCCCTTTCACCGGCGTGCCGATGATCCGAATGATGCGATTGCCGCCGAAAAACATGGTGTTCATCGCGTCGCGGATCAGCATCATCTGCCCATCGACTCGCAGATCAAAGCTTTCCGCCACATCAATCAGCATCGGCTTGGACAACACCAATTCGCGCATGTCGTCGCGCCGCAGCACGATATTCAACACTTCGGCATTGTCCAACAACTCATCCGCCAGTTCCGGGGACACCATCTCATCCGGACTGGCCAACAGCGACAGCGAGGCCAATTGCGCCAGTTCCAAATGCTGCTGCAAATAAGTCTGCCGAAACCGCGCCACCGAAGGCACGAAGATCAACACCTCTGCCAGCATGACAAAGAAAATCGTCAGCAACAGGAAACGGCCTGAAAGGGATTTAAGAAACAAAGCTGGCTTTCTGACTGCTCAAATCTGGGCCGGATATTACGGGGTGTCGGGGAATGGGGCAAGGTGGAAGGGCGGATCGACAGCAAGGGCGACTGACTCAACCGTTAGATGCTTAAGGTTGAAGGATTGATTCAGGAGCGTTACGTAAAGAAAAAGACAAATGGACGTTATTTGAGGGGTGACCGGGTGAGAACAAATGTTGACACTGGCATTTTTGTTGTCTCGATCAAAAGTTGGGATGACATCGACCGAGCCACAGATGCAATAAATGCAGAAATTGAGTACTGGCGTTGGACAAACAATATGTCGTCCCCGGAGGCCCGCGAGTTTTTTAACGGCGTTTCCGTTGTTTACACTTCAATTCTAAACGACATTCAAAGCGGACGTTCGAGTAGCGACGAGCAAGAGAGCATAAACAAAGCCAATGCAGCAATCAATTTGCTAAACAACGCAGAAAATGCGTTTAAACTCATCAAATCGGGCACTGCATTGGCGCAGTTTATCGAAAGGGAACGACAATCTGATCCGGAGTTTGCTGCCCGTTTAGCTTGGTGCGCGACTAAGAGTCCGGGAGTAAGTGTTCCTGTTGAGAATAACTTGGACGTCTTGTTTGCGTTAAACGAATTTTCGAGAGGGCTTTCGAAGAAAAGCGCTGCGTCTGCACAAAAATCAATAGAATCAATCCGAAAGCAACTACTAATTTCTTCGGAAGGAGATCAGGCGCAATCAAGGATCCAGCTCAAGAAATTTGATTTGGCCGTGAAATCTCGCGAAAAAAAGGCGGCCAGCGCAACAAAAGCTTCCGCGGCAATGCTAGTTCGTCACCGTGCCATGATCACGAAATTGGTGTCCGACGTCCAAACCAAACTTGAAGAGAACGTTAAAGAAATGGTGACGGCAACAAATGCGCAATTAGCTGAAACAAAGGAATATTATGAAACAAATATTTCACTCCAAGAGCCAATTAGTTATTGGAAACAAAAGAAAATATATCACCGCCGCGCAACGATTTCTTTGGGGCTAGTTTTCATTATATACAGTCTGATTTTGGCATTGGTTACTTTTTCTTACATTCGTTCTTTTGATATGGGCTTGACCGGTTTTATTTCATTTTGGAAAGATGCTACTTTAAGTGCTTTTGGTGCCTTCGGACTTCTGTTCGCGATGGCTTTGGCAATCGCCCGCATCGTTTTTCGATTATTTGCTAGCCAACTTCACCTGTGGAACGACTCCTCGGAGCGCGTTACCATGATGCAGACCTATTTGTCTTTTGCTCAAAAGGGCCACGCAAAGGAAGAATTCCTTGGTGCGTTAATGAGCCGTCTATTCAGCCCATCTTCTGACGGTGTCGTGAAAGACGATTTTGGCTCAGTTGGCGCATTGGACGCAGTTGTGAGCCGCACTTTGAAGTAGCGGGGCGCAAATCGAGATCGCCGCGACCACCCTGTCACTCTCGCGCAAGCGGGAATCTCAGCGCAACTGCCGACTCCCGCCGCCGCGAGGGTGACAACATTCGCGGCCATCCGGTCAATTAACAACTACGCCAAAACAATTGCCAATTTTCTACGATGTCAGAGCCCAATAAGCCCCACCCCTCAAACCCGCCGTAACACCACCGCCAAACTGGGCGATGTTCCCTTTTCGCCGGGCATCGAGACATATGGCTCGGTCTGCTCCACAACCTCAACCGATGCCAATCCCCCAATCCGTTCCGCAAACCCCGCATCCCAAAGCGCCATTTTCACCGTCAGCACAATCACGCCGCCAACCCGGCAAATCCGCACCAGTTCGTCCAACCCTTCGGCCCCAACATGCCCCGTGGTGAAAACGCCGGTCGAAATCACCCCGGCAAAGGCTGCGTCGGCGAACGGCAAAGGCCCGCCCAAAGCCAAGCAATGCAGCCGCGCATAGCAGCCTTTACCCCGCGCAACCGCCAGCATGCCTTCGGAAATGTCCAGACCCTCAACGCCCGGATACCCCAATATCCCCAGCCATTGCCCGACCAACCCGGTGCCGCAACCCGCGTCCAAAACGGGACCAGAACCGCGCGGCAAATACCGCGCCAACAACGCCACCCCAACCGATGGGTGCCTATAGCCCGCACTCGCCATCTCCGCCTCATAGGTGGCCGCCCAGCCGTCATACAACGCCGCAACTTCGTCTGGCCGCGACGCCCCATAAACCGCACCCAAATAGCCCTTGTGATGGTCCTGCGCCATCACAGCTCCTTAGCACCCACGCACCTGTCATTCCCGCGCAGGCGGGAATCAATAACAACCCAAACCGACCCCCGCATTCGCTTGGGTGACTCTCGAAAATCAACGCACAAAAGCTTGGCCCGCCAAACTCGCGTGATACCCGTCCAAACTTTCGCTGACCGCTTTCCAGTGTTTCAGCGCCATCACATTAGCCAACCATTTCTTCACGTTCGGATAGGGTGTCAAGTCAAACTGAATCGCATTGCCCAAAGCGACAATCGAGCCTGTCGAATAATCCGCCACCGTGATTTCGTCGCCGGTCAACCACTTGCGCCCGTCGCCCAACCAATGGGTGTTCAGCACATCAAACCAGAACTTGCTGTTCTTCAAACCCCATTCATTCGCCACTTTCTGCCCTTCGGAACTGGGCCGCTTGTGGTGATCGAATATCTGCGGATAGACCAGATTATAGCCCCAATCGCGATAGAAATTGATGTTGGTCCAGTCCATGATCTCGTTGACCTTGGCGCGTTTTTTCACATCTTTGGGGTATTCCGGAAAGTCGTTGCTTTCCGCCAGATATTTCAGAATCGCCCCGTGTTCGGTCAGGCGAAAATCGCCGTCTTCCAACACCGGTACCAGTCGACTTGGGTTGATGGCGATGTATTCCGGGCTGTGATGCGCCCCCGTGAAAAGATCGACGACCTCTTCCTTAACCTTCAAACCCTTTTCGGCAATGAAAAGCCGCACTGGCCGGCTGGTGATCGAGGCGGGATGGCAATAAAGTTTCATTCATTCCTCCATAAGTTACGGTTTTTTATACGGGTCTTTCGGGCTTCGATCGCTCGACAGGCTATCGCGGTTTCGCGCCGTCAAAACCTCAATTGCATCGGCCAGATGAATTTCCGCGATGTTGTAATCGCCCCGCGCGACGCGAATTTTATGCGCTTCCAGCATCACCTGCCCGTGGCTCCAGCCATAGGGTGGCTCAAAGCGATACGACGCCAATTCGATCAACAACCCCATCGGGTCTTTGAAATAGATCGAATCCATGAACCCGCGATCCTTCGGACCGGAATGCGAAATGCCGCGTTCATCCAACCGCTCTACCGCTTGGCGAAATGTCGCTTGGCTCACCGAAAACGCCAAATGATGCACGCAACCAATTTCGGTCGGTGTCCGCCGAGGGTTGGGCGTGCGGCTGTCATCGGTGAAAATCGTGATCAACCGGCCGTCACCCGGATCGAAATACAAATGGCTTTCCGACGCTTTGTCCAGATTGGGCTGCTCGAACACGAACGGCATGCCCAGCACGCCTTCCCAGAAATCAATCGAGGTCTGCCGGTCGGCTCCGACCAAGGTGATATGATGCACGCCCTGAGATTGCAGTTTCCGCATTCACCCCTCCTTCGGCCAGGTCACCAGTTTGGACTTGTAATCGCTGCGCGGCAAGCTGCCGATTGGCACCAATTCTACCGCCACTGTCACGATCAATTTCTCACGCACGCGTTTGCCAATTCGCTCCGCCAATTGCGGACCGCTTCCTTCAATCACAATCACCAAGGGCGGCTCTTGCTTGACGCCTTTGCGCGATGGTCGCACCGAAATCACCCCACTCACCGCTGGCGCAAATTCCGCCACCACTTCGCGCAACGCGGTCGGGAATACATTCACCCCGCGCACAATCAACATATCATCCGTCCGCCCGATGCAGCGCACCCGTGGAGCGGTGCGTCCACACGAACAAACCCCGGTCGAAACCCGCACATGATCGCGGCTTCTGAACCGCAACAAAGGCGTCGCTTGCTGGCGAAGGTGAGTATAAACCAACTCACCCTCGACCCCGTCTTGCAGCGCCAAAACCGCACCTGAAACGGGGTCAATTACTTCAAAATGCACCAACCCACGCCCAGAAAAATGCATGCCGTTTCGCGCTTCACATTCCCCCCACAAACTGACGGAAATATCCCCAATCCCCATCGCCTCGGTCACTTGAGCGCCCCACGCCTCCTGCAACCGCCCGCGCAACTCCGCTTCACCGCCTCCCGGTTCGCCAGCCACCAGCAACCGCTTGACGCTGGAACCCTTCAAATCAATCCCCCGCGTCGCCGCCCATTCCGCCAGATGCAGCGCATAACTTGGCGTCAAAGCAATCGCATCCACCGCCAAATTCTGCACCGCACCCATCAGTTTTTCGCTATTCCCCGGACCCACCGGAATGTGACAAATGCCCATGGAATTGAACGCATCCAGCGTCACCCCGGCCACGAACGGCCCCGCGCCGTAGGTGGTGATGATCCGCTCGCCCTTGCCCAGCCCCGATGCTGAATATGACCGCGAGGAAATCTCCACCCAATCCGCCAAATCCCGCGCCGTCAGCGGAATGTAGCTGGGCGATCCCGTCGTGCCGCTGGTCGAATAAATCCGCACAATATCGGCGTCCGCCGCCGCCAAATGCGCTCCAATCGCGTTGTCGACCGTGCGGCTGGCCCGCAATTCATCCTTCTCAGTAAACGGCAGATCGCCCAAATTGGCCAAACCACCCAATTTGATCCCCGACAACTTGTTTTGGTAAAATTTGGAACGTTCCAAAAGATACGCCACCTGCGCCCGATAGGCGGCATCGTCAGCGCCACCCTGCTCCCCCCAAGGGCGCGTCTCAACCGCTGGGTTAAACATCACGCCTCATAGGCAATCGCCTCCTCCGCCGCATGCGCCATGACAAACCCAATCGGCGTTACCTGTTCCTCGGCCAAATGCGCCAACAAGCCACCGGTTCGCGCCAATATCGGAATCGCCTTAAGCATCGAGGGAGGGAAATCCAAATCCAGCAACACCGCCGCAATCATCATCGACACGTTCATCGGCAAAGCCTTGCCCCAAACCTGCGCTACTATGGGCACCGTCGCGTTGGCCAAGGCCACATGCTTGCCGCCTCCTCCCCGCTCGGACAGCAGCGCATTGATCCGCACCGAACGCGGGTCCAAAACCTTATGCAGCGGATGCCCAAACCCCGGCACCCTGCCACCGCCATCCTTTATCGCCTGCACATGCGCCCGCAAATCCGGTGCGGCCAGCGCCGCAACCAGAAACTCACCACAGTACTGCGAAGCACCCAGAATAACCGACCCACACCCCAATATCCCCGCCGCGACTGCACCCTGCAAAGAACCCGGATCAGCCGCCAAAGTCATCCTTGCCGCCACGTTGGTTGGCACCAGACCATGCTCGGCAATCGCCACCAACAGCACATCCAGAAAATACCGCTGCTCAGTCGTCGGCTCTCGCCCCGTCACCAACAGATAGAAATACTCCGTAAACGACAACCGCCCCATCAAATCGCCGCATAAATCCCGCCCGCGCACCGTCAAACGATCCGCATCCGCCGTGCTGATCGACGTCACCGCCCGCCCGCGCTTGCCAATCATCATGGACGTACTCCTTTGTTGCTTGCAAACATTAGGGTCAGTGCGCTCGAAAAGCCAACGCCTGGCGACAATCAATTCACTGGCAAATTATCAAGGCGGCTATTCCCCTCAAATATCAGCCTATTATGAGGCGATTAGGAAAGTTATTCCCCTCAAACCGCCTTCCCAATCGCCCCCGCCGCCCGCAACGCCATCGCCGCCACCGTCAGCGCCGGGTTCACCGCAGCCGATGTTGGCAGCGCCCCGGCATCAGGCACCCACAAATTACCATGCTCCCACGCGCGGCAATTCTTATCCAACACCGAACTCGCCGCATCCAAACCAATCCTTACCGTGCCGCATTGATGCGACGGCACCCGCCCATCAAACAGCCGCGTCAGCACCACGGGAAACCCGGCCTGCCGCAGCATCGCCTTGAACTTACCCACCAACCGCCGATGCGACACCATGTTGGACCGCGTCCACGCCAACCGAACCCGATCCCCATCGAGCGTCACCCGACTGTCGGCCCGCGGCAAATCTTCGGTCATGCCATAAAAATCGACGGCGTGGCGTGACAGCCAATTCGCGGCAAATCGCGGCATAATCGGCACCTGCCCTTGCAAAATTTCGCCCGTCACCCTTCCTAACAACTGGATATTGCCCAAAGGATAGCCGCCAGAACCGTCGCTCAAATACCAATCGTTCAACGCAATCGTCTTTTGATAAACCGAGTCATTCACAAAGCGCGGACTGACCCCAATAATCGCACTGGCGTTGTGGTTCATGAAATTGCGCCCGACCTGATCCGACTTGTTGGCAATCCCCGACCACAACAACAGCACCGCCGACTGTATCGCCCCCGCCGCCAGCACCACGACCTTTGGCGTCACCCGGTGGCTTTGCCCGTCTTGCAGGTAATGCACCGCCACAATCCGTCCATCCGACCCGGCGTCCAGCTTCGTCACCAACGCCCCGCTTTCCATCCGGAAACCTGGGTTGCGCGCCGCAACAACCAAACCGCAAGTCTCCGCATCCATTTTGCCGCTGCGCGTGTCGGGAAACCCGTCCCAGGTGATCGCGCCGTGCTTCAACCATTCCTCAATATCCACCGCCAAAGGTAGCGAAAACGGCCGCCCGCCCGCCTTCACCAACCGCGCCCGCACCTGCGCAATCGCCCGTTCGTCAGGCACTGGCGCAAACGGATACGGCCCGCCATGCGCAGGCTCCGTCGGATCACCCCCAACCAAACCCCGCACGTTGTACAACTTCTCCGCCGCCTCATACCAAGGCGCCAATTCCTCATATCCAAACGGCCAAGCCGGTGAGACGCCGTCCTCGTGCTCCATCGCTGCAAAATCCTCGGCCCGGTAGCGCAGCATCACCGCGCCGTAAAACTTAGAATTGCCGCCGATGTTGTAGTGATTGCCGGGGGTGAACAGCTTCCCATGCTGATCGACCCACTTTTCCACAGGCATATAATGCCCGGTGCCAAACACCGATTTTGCGCTGCGCTCATGCCCATCGGCGACGATCTGCTGCCCCCGCTCCAGCATCAGAATACTAGCCCCAGTCTTGGCCAGACCCGCCGCCAACGAAGCCCCCGCCATGCCGCTGCCGATGATCAGGATGTCGGGGGAAGCCATGGGGTGTTTCTCCTACAACAAGCGCTACAAATCCCCTCGCCCGCCTGCGAGAGAGGGTTAGGGTGGGGGCACTCTCGCAATTGCATCGTCACCCCACCCGCACCACCCTTCCACTCCCACAAGCCTCCACCACCGCAAGCGCAATCGCCAGCGACCTCACCCCATCCTCACCCGTCGCCGCAACCGTATCCGTCCCGGCAATCGCCCCATAAAACCGCCTGACCGACCGTTCATACAGGTTCTCGTGCTGCACCACCAAAGCCCGCGACCCCTTGTCATTGGTCAACACCACTTCCCCCTTCGCCACCTGCGTCATGCAATCCGTCCCCACCAGCGTCCCCTCGCTGCCAAACACCTGCAACCCGGTTACTGCATGCTTTGCGGTAAATGCGTCGTGCACCTGCGCAATCGCCCCGCCGGAAAACCGCAGTACCGCCATCACCGCATCCTCAACCCCGCCAACCCCCATACCGCCTTCTTGAGCAAACCCTGTCACCTCCACCGGCTCATCGTCCAAAACAAACCGCAGAGTATCGGCATCATGCACAGTAATATCCAAAATCGCCCCGCCGCCCGCACCAGCAGAATTGATCCGCCAGCCTTGTAAAAAATCCGGCAACGAAACCGCGTGAAACACCCGCGCGGCCAAAACCTTGCCAATATCCCCCGCTTTGATCGAATCGCGCATCGCCCGGATTGTCGCCGCGTTCCTCAAATGGTGGTTGGTCGCAAACACAACCCCCGCCGCCGCAGCCGCTGCAACCATCCGCTGCGCATCCGCCACCGCTAACGCCAGCGGCTTTTCGCACAGCACATGCTTGCCCGCCGCGATGGCGGCCAAGGCCTGTTCCAAATGCAATTCATTGGTTGTGGAGATATAAACCGCCTCCACTCCCGGCCTTGCCAGCAGGGCCGCCACGGAAACATCCGACGCCGGAATCCCGTGCTTGCGCGCATATTCAGCGCCACGTTCGCGCGACGTGCTCATCACCGAATGAATGACCCCGCCGTTCGCGGATCGCGCCAATCACCCACTGGCTGGCAATCGTGCTGGCCCCGATCAATCCCCATCCGATATTCGCCATGGAACCCTCCCGTTTTCACGAAGGATAGCTAGGCCCGCGACACTTGCCCAGCCTCTGGCGAATTATTCCGCCGCCAAATCCATTCCACGAGCCAATAACACACAACAATCCCCGCCAAAGTCTGGTTCATGCCCTCCGAAAACCACTTAACGAGGAACGAGCCGTTTAAGCCACTGACCGACCAAAAAATCGTTTGGGCATGGAATGCAAAAAGGGCGGCATTTCTGCCACCCTCTGCCCTGCAATTTCCGACCTAGGTTAATTCACCAAGCGGAAATAATCCTCCGAGACGATCTGGTCGACGTTGCCGACGCAATTGCCCATGGCCCCGTTCGAGGTCATCTGGATCTGGCCGCCCGACTGGAACGAGGCGCCTTCGATGCCTTGTGCCTGAGCGGCGATGTGAATATCGCCGACCGCGACAATCTGTGACCCGTAGATGTCGCTGAGCGCGGCGATATTGATCCCACCCGCAGTCATCATCAGCGAACCACCACCGGCGGCGCAATTGTCATCTTCGCCAATCGTCATGTCGGCGCCGGCCTTGATCGCTTCAGTGCTTGTATTGCTGGTGACCATCACAGAATTGAACAAGCTGACATGGGCGGTGTTGGTGATTTTGCAATTGGTGACCAGAACGATATTCCGCAGTACGCTGTTGGCGGTAAAAATGATCGACTGGTGCGGTGTGCAGGTCACCTTGTAGACACGGCCAGGTTCCGTTGTTCGTGCAACCCCCGCGAACGCGGCCTTGGTCATGTTGAGAACCGGCCGCGACCGGTCGATATAGGACGGCAACCGGTCCGATGTCAGATCGGTCATGGCGGCAATGATTTCATCGACATGGTTGACCAGTTTGGGTTCCATCCAGTTTTCGGCCAAGGCTGCTTCCAGACCCGGGCTGCTGTCAAAGGCGCTCGAAGGCATCTCGAAATCGGCCAGATCGTTCATCGTCACTTTCACACCGGGAATACCGGCGTTGGGGCCTTCGAACGAATTGTTCGACGAGACCTGCACCCCGTTCTGGCCATGGATGCAAAATCCTTTGACGAAGGCATTGTTCGAACTGATCTGCACAGTATCGGCAGCGACCATACCGTCCATGATGCAGCCGGGCAGGAACCTCTGCGCCGTCGCCATGGTCGAAACATCCCAGGAATTGAACCCGATCAGTTTCAACAGAAACGTCGGCAGCTGATTGCCATTCGCATTGCTGCGTTCGGTCACCACCTGCACCGCGTCATGGACCAGCGCAGCGGGGTCAAAAGTGCGTGTGGTCATGTCCCATCCGCCGGTGACGACCGCAGCAGCAACCAACACGTCGTTACTCATGTTCATATCGGCAACCCGTATTGCCTCGGCCTGCATGGCCGATTCAGACAAGTCGTACATGTCGATTGCCCCAGCCAAGGCCGCCGCGTCGGCGGTCGCCTGCAGCATCGCCCGCTCTTTGAACGCGTTTCCGCTATCAATCGCGATGCCACCGATCAGCAGGAATACAATGGTCCAGCTGGTGGCCCAGATGGTGACGGCACCATCCGCATCCCTGGCAAATGAACGCAGGGCCGGAAAAGGGTTCATGATCCTCTTGCCGCCGCAATTCATTTCGGGACTCGGATTCATCCGTATGCCAGCGGCCGAACTGCCAGCAGATTGACCGATATGACGGGGGCTCATCTCGATGCAGGGTACCATGTTCGCTCCATCCATTCCAAACTTTGGTCCGGTCAGGGTGGCCATGCTCTGCACAGGTGCACTCGTTACCGAACGACGAATCCGGTTGCCCGGCTTGACCCAATCCAGCACCCACGAATCAAGTCACGCCTTTATTAATACCGACTCGCCTGAAGCCACGTGGAACAGCGCGTTCACGATAAGTTAATTTATAACCATTTGAAATTGTGTCATAAAATGACAAATTGTGGCAGAATTCCGGTAGCCTGCCCGTTGCGGGCTCGTTTCCGCCATAATCGGCGGACACCGGCCTTATTCTGCCGCAATTGCCGGTCGTTGTGCCGCCAGCAAACCGCGCAATTCCGGCTTGCACGAGCCGCAGTTGGTGCCCGCCTGCAATGCGGCACCAATCGCCTCGACGCTGACCATGCCCCCGGCAATCCCCGCCAGAATCGTGTTCACCCCAACCGAAAAACACGCGCAAACCGTCGCCCCCGCATCGACACGACCCATGCCCGCACAACCGGCCAGAACATCGCCCAACGACAAGTCCGAAAGCCCCGCCAGATATGCCCGCGCTGCCTTGACCGGTTCACGTGAAACAAACAGCGCCGCCATAACCTGATCGCCTTCAACAAAAGCGATTCGTGCCTGCCCGCGGCCAGCATCAAAATAACTAACAACTTCTGAATCCACAGTTCGCACCATTTCGCGTGCGAAACATTCCCAATCATCCGCAGCCGTCAGCCCCGCCAATTCCACCGCCCAGCCTTCGGAAACTTTCTTCTTGGAAAAATACTCAACTTTGGGCATCGGTTCCTGACGCGATACCGCAAACCCAAACCAAGCCGCCTGAAACTTCTCCACATGAACCGCCGTGCGTTTCAATTCCGGCTGCCCCGAAACCGGGTCGACGACCGGCGCGATAACCGCATCAATGCGCCCTGTGGCGCTGGTCAACCCATTCCAATGCATCGGCACGAAAACCTGACCCAAACCAACCCGATCCGTCACCTGCACCCGCACGATCACCTGCCCATGGACCGACGAAACCCGCGCTAAATCCGCAGGTTCCAAGCCCAGTCGCAACGCATCAGCCGGGTGAACCTCGACAAACGGCTCGCCGATATGCTGGTTCAGCTTGGGTGATTTGCCCGTCCGCGTCATCGTGTGCCACTGGTCGCGCACCCGTCCCGTGTTCAGCAGAAACGGATATACTTCGCTGACAACATTCGGGCTAACCCTTGGCACCAAAGCCAACATCCGCGCCTTGCCATCATTGGTGTAAAACTGTCCGTCGCCAAAGAACCGCCCGCCGTTCCTTGCCCGCGAAACCGGCCATTGCACCGGTTCCATCGCGTCGTAGTCGCCACCAGACAGCCCGGAAATGTCGAAATCCAACCCCGCCAGCCCCGACAATTCGGCGTGCTCGTCAAACACATCCGCCGCTGTCTCAAAGCCAAATCCGTCAAACGCCATCCGCCCGGCCACATCACAGATGATCCGCCAATCATCCCGCGCTTGCCCCGGAGCCGACAGAAACGCCCGCTGCCGCGAAATGCGGCGCTCCGAATTGGTCACCGTCCCGTCCTTCTCGCCCCAACCCGTCGCGGGCAGCAGCACGTCGGCAACCGCATTGGTATCGGTATCCGCGACGATGTCCGACACAACCACAAACGGACAATTCGCCAAAGCCTCGCGCACAAAATCCGCCCGTGGCATCGACACCACCGGGTTGGTACACATGATCCAAATCGCCTTGATCCGGCCATCAGCCACCGCATCGAACATCTCGACAGCTTTCAACCCCGGCTTCGTTGCAATCACCGGCGAATTCCAGAAATCCTGCACAATTTTTCGGTGGCGAGAATTGCCAATCTCCAGATGCGCCGCCAGCATATTAGCCAGCCCGCCCACCTCGCGCCCACCCATCGCATTGGGCTGCCCCGTCACCGAGAACGGCCCCATTCCGGGTTTACCAATCCGACCGGTTGCCAGATGCACGTTGATAATTGCATTCACCCGGTCCGTCCCGTCATGCGCCTGATTGACGCCTTGGGAATAAACCGAAACCACCTTTTCGTGCCGCAGCCACAGCCGGTAAAACGCCTCGACTTGTTGCTTCTCCAACCCGCATTCTGCCGCGACAACCTCAACCGTAAACCCCCGCGCCGCCTCCAGCGCCTCGTTCTCACCGCTCACGTGCTCAACGATAAACCGGCTGTCCAAGCCGCCGTGTGCCTCGACATAAGCCAGTAAGCCATTCCACAAAACCACATCCGACCCGGGGCGAAGGGCAAGATGAATGTCCGAGGTCTCCGCCGTCACCGTTCTCCTTGGATCAATCGTCACAATGGTCAGTTTGCGGGTTTCCTGCGCCGCCAGAATGCGCTGGTGCAACACCGGATGGCACCACGCCAAGTTGCTGCCTGCCAGCACCACCACGTCGGCCAGTTCCAAATCCTCATACGTGCCTGGAACCGTATCCGAGCCAAACGCCCGCTTGTGCCCCGCGACGGATGAGGCCATGCACAGCCGCGAATTGGTGTCGATATTGGCGCTACCGATATAGCCTTTCATCAGCTTGTTGGCGACGTAATAATCCTCGGTCAGCAACTGCCCGGACACATAAAACGCCACCGAATCCGGGCCGTGTTCGGCAATGGTTTGGCGGAACTTTGACGCAACCAAATCCAGCGCCACATCCCAACTCGCCTCAACGCCATCGACACGCGGTGCCAGCAATCGCCCCTCCAAACCAACCGTCTCGCCCAAAGCCGCACCCTTGGAACACAACCGCCCGAAATTGGCCGGATGCTCGGGGTCGCCCTTGATCGAGCCATCGGGAAAAGCCAAAACCCCACACCCAACCCCGCAATAGGCACACGTCGTTTTAACCGGCATCACTCTGCCGCAATCCTTGCCGTCAAAGCCGTAGGGTCCAACAAAATCCGCCCATCTTTCACCATCACCGAATAAGTCCGCACCGCCCCCTCATCCGCCCCCAACGCCACACCTGTGTTCAAATCGAACACCCAGCCATGCAGCGGACACGTCACGCTTTCGCCATGCTGAATCCCATTGGACAACGGGCCACCCTTGTGCGGACAGGTATCGTCCAAGGCAAAAATCCGATCCTCCGCATTGCGAAAAATCGCGATACATCCCGCATGGGTCTTGACCAACCGCGCCGCTTGCCGGGGAATGTCCGCAACCGCCCCAATGTCCAGAAACCCGCTCATTCTGCCGCCACCAAAGTCAAATCCGCCAATGGTGCAAACTCATGCGCATCCTTGCCCTTGGTGCGTTCTTCCCAAGGATCAATCTGGTAAAACTTTTGGCTAAAGAAAAACCGCGCCGCCAAGGCCGTGCGGGATTCCGCATCGAGCACAACCTTCTCTTTCACCCAGTCCAGCCCCACCTTGGCGATCCATTTATAGGGCCGGTGAAGATATTGGGCGTTCTCGCGGTAAAGCTGATAAAACGCCGCGCAATATTCCACCGCCTCATCCTCACTCGCCACCACACACAGCAGTTCCGTCTGCTTCACATCCATCCCCGCCGCGCCGCCAACATGCAACTGATAACCCTCGCTCACACAAACCACGCCCATATCTTTACACGTCGCTTCGGCACAATTCCTTGGGCACCCCGACACCGCCATTTTGAACTTGTGCGGCGACCACGCCCCCCAAAGCGCCTTTTCAATCCGAATACCCAACCCGGTTGAGTCCTGCACGCCAAACCGACAATGGTCGGTGCCGACGCAGGTTTTCACTGTCCGCAAACCCTTGGCATAGGCGGCGCCGGAAACCATGCCAGCGGCGTTGAGATCGGCCCAAACGGCGGGCAAATCGTCCTTTTTGATCCCCAACAAGTCGATCCGCTGCCCGCCCGTCACCTTCACCGTCGGCACGCGGAACTTGTCCGCCACATCGGCAATCGCCCGCAGTTCCTTGGCATTGGTGACCCCGCCCCACATCCGTGGTACCACCGAATAAGTGCCATCTTTCTGGATATTGGCGTGCACCCGTTCGTTGATGAACCGGCTCGGCCCGTGGTCCACGTATTCGCCCGGCCATTCGCAAATCATGTAATAATTCAGCGCCGGACGGCATGACGCGCAGCCATGCGAGGATTTCCACTCCAACTCCTGCATCACCGCCGGAATCGTGCGCAATTCCTTCACCCTGATCAGCTTCCTCACTTCGTCATGGGTCAAATCCGTGCATTTGCACATGCCAGCGGCCAAAAGTTTGAACGCATCGCCCAACTTCAGCGCCACGACCTTTTCCACCAGCCCCGCGCAAGACCCGCAGGAAGTGCTGGCCTTGGTCCGCGCTTTCACCAGTTCCAAAGTCCCGGCCCCGGCATCAATCGCCGCAATGATCGCGCCTTTGCATATGCCGTTGCAGCCACAAATCTCCGCTTCAAGCGGCAAGGCTGCAACGGCCGCCATAGGGTCCGCTGGCAGCCCTCCGGCAAAGTTCGGACCGAAAATCAAAGTATCGCGGATGCCCGCAATATCCTCCTTGGCGCGCATTTTCTGCAAAAACCAACCGCCATCGACGGTATCGCCATACATTACCGCACCGATGATTTTATTGTCCTCGATCACCAGCCGCTTATAGATACCCCGCGTCGCATCCCGATAAACGATCTCCTCGCGCCCCGGCTTTTCGGCAAAATCCCCGGCGCTGAACAGGTCGCAGCCGGTCACTTTCAGCTTGGTCGAAATCTCGACCGGCTCGAACACTTCCTTGAAGCCCAGCAAGTTGCGCGCCGCCACTTTTGCCATGTCGTAGAGCGGCGCGACCAAGCCGTAGCAGGTGCCGCGATGCTCGACGCATTCGCCGATGGCAAACACCTCCGGGTCTTCGGTCTTCATCTCGTCGTTGACCAGCAGGCCACGGTTGTATTTCAGCCCGCTCGCCTGGGCCAATCCGAAATTCGGCCGTATCCCCACCGCCATGACCAGAAAATCGGCCTCGATCCGCGTGCCATCGGCCAGCAGCACCGCCTCGACATGGCCGTCGCCGACAATCTCCTGGGTGTTGGCGTTGCACAAAACCGTAATCCCGCGCCGCTCCAATTCGCGCTGCAAAAGGAACCCGGCCGATTGGTCCAACTGCCGCTCCATCAGATGCGGCATCACATGCACCACCGTCACGCTCACGCCCTGCGCCGCCAGCCCCGCCGCCGCCTCCAGCCCCAATAACCCGCCACCAATCACCACCGCCTTGGCACCCTCGCGGCCCGCATACCCCAGCATCCGGTTGACGTCGCCCAGATCGCGGTAAGCCATCACCCCGTCCAAATCCCGCCCCGGCACCGGAATGATGAACGGGTTCGAGCCGGTGGCGATCAACAGCTTGTCATAGCGGGTCTCACCCTTGGCGGTGATCACCACCTTTTTCCAGCGGTCGATCCCGGTCACCATCTCGCCAAACCGGCAATCGACACCGTTGGCGCGGTACCAATCGGCATCGTGGGTGACAATCTCCTCATAACTCTTCTCGCCCGACAACACCGGCGACAGCATGATCCGGTTATAATTCCCTCTCGGTTCGGCCCCGAACAAGGTGATGTCGTACAACTCGTTATTGGCCTCGAGCAAATGCTCCATCGCCCGCCCGCTGGCCATGCCAGCCCCGATAACCACCAGTTTCATGCCCATGTGAGGGTGCTCCGTTTATTGATTAGGGGATTGCTAACCATTGCGCTGCACTGTCGCGCGTCATGGAATTCGAATGGATGGTAGGGATGGGTGCGATCATCACCCCGAATTATCGCATCATTTCGTTGAGAAAAGCCAACAAGCGTGAGATAAGAACTTATGGCCGTACGTAAGCGCGAACCCCTAACCAACGAAGAAGGCGACGTCAGAGAACTGACAGCGGAAGATTTCGCGTGGTTCGTCAAGAACGCCGATTTTGGCACGATTGAAGCCGTCCACGATTTCCTTGATCGCCGCGAAGAAATATTGGAAACCGCCGAAACCTTCGGTATCGACCGCGATTTCTTCCTCGCCTTCGACCCCAACAAACCGGGGTTTGAAGACCGAGTAACCGAAATCCTCGGCTCCATCATCAAAGCCGCCAAACACGCCGCCGAATAACCGTCCATCACGCCGCATCCTTCTTCAAATGCCCGTGCTCATACTCCTGCAAAAACCGCAAAACTTCGGCCCGATAGCCGTAGTAATCCCCATGCTCCAGCATGGCCTTGCGGCTGCGCGGCCTTGGCAAATCCACCGCCATCACCCGCCCAATTCGCGCCCTAGGCCCGTTGGTCATCATCACCACGCGGTCGCTCAGCAAGATCGCCTCATCCACATCATGCGTCACACAGATCGCCGTCACTTTGGTCCGCGACCACACCTCCATCAGCACGTCCTGCAATTCCCAGCGCGTCAGACTGTCGAGCATCCCGAACGGCTCATCCAGCAGCAAAAGCTTGGGCGACAAGGCGAAAGCCCGCGCAATCCCCACCCGCTGCTTCATCCCGTTGGACAGCGAGGAGGCCGATACATGCATCGAATCCGCCAACCCGACACGCTCCAGATAATACTCCACCACCTCTTGCTTTTCGGCCTGCGAGGCCTTCGGATAAACCCGATCCACCCCAATCGCCACGTTCTCGCGTGCGGTTAACCACGGAAACAAATTCGGCGATTGAAACACCACAGCCCGTTCCGGATCGGCACCTTCTACGTGCCGCCCGTCCAAAATAATGGCGCCTTTAGAAATCTCGTTCAGCCCCGCCGCCATCGTCAATGCCGTCGATTTCCCACACCCCGAATGGCCGATGATCGAGACGAACTCGCCCTTTTTCATCACCAGCTCGAAATCCTCGACCACTGTCAAAGGCCCCTTTGGCGTCGGGTAAATCTTGTGCACTTGGGAAAACTGCAAATACCGCTCGTCGTGCAAAGCCGCCGCCGCCGCCCGATAGGCTTTGGGCGGCAATTGATGCACCGCCGTCACATCGGGCAGCACCCGCAATGCCTCGGTCTTGGCGGAGACTCCAACATCCATCAGATATTGCGTCACCCTTCCGCGCAACCGCTTAAACGCCGCATCGTCGTTCATCGCCGAACGCGCCCTTGGCCGTGCAATCTCCACCCGAAACTCCGGCCCAAACCGCCCGTCTGGCGTCAGCGGCACAATCCGGTCGGCCAGCAGCAACGCCTCGTCGACATCGTTGGTAATCAGCACACAGGTTTTCTTCTCCAACTGACAAATCGCGTCCAGCTCGTCCTGCAAATTCGCCCGCGTCAACGCATCCAAAGCCGACAAAGGCTCGTCCAGCAACAATACTTCGGGCTGCATGGCCAAGGCCCGCGCCAAGGCCACCCGCTGCCGCATCCCGCCCGACAATTCCGCTGGCCGACGGTCCCTCGCATGGCCCAACCCAACCAAATCCACATACCGCGAAACCAGCGCCTCACGTTCAAACCGCGACCCACGCGCAGCCAACCGCACATTGCCCGCCACGCTCAGCCACGGCATCAGCGAATACGACTGAAACACCAACCCACGCTCCGGCCCCGGCCCCTTCACCGGCAACCCGCGAAACAAAACTTCACCCGTATCGGGCACCGTCAATCCGGCCAGCAAGTTGATCAGCGTCGTTTTCCCCGACCCGGAAAACCCGACCACCGCCACGAATTCGCCCTCGGCAATATCCAAAGACAAATCCTGCAACACCGGCCCGCCATAGCCTTTGGATACATTGCGCAACGACAGGATCATCAGCGCGACCCCGAATAGGTGAACAGCGATTGCAGCGCGAACATCACCCGGTCCAGCGCATAGCCGATCAACCCAATCGTCAGCACCGCCACCATGATCCGCGCCAGCGAGTCTTCCGATCCGTTCTGGAACTCGTCCCAAACAAACTTCCCCAACCCCGGATTCTGCGCCAGCATCTCCGCCGCAATCAGCACCATCCAACCGACCCCCAGCGAAAGCCGCAGCCCGGTGAAAATCAGCGGCAAAGCCGAGGGCAACACCAGCTTGGTGATCCGCGCCCACAGCCCCAGTTTCAACACCCGCCCGACATTGACCAGATCGCGGTCAATCGAGGCCACGCCCAAAGCGGTGTTGATCAGCGTCGGCCACAGCGAACACAGCGTCACCGTAATCGCCGAGGTCAGAAAGCTTTTGGCAAACCACCCACCCTCGCTGACATAGGTCGCCGACACCACCATCGTCACAATCGGCAGCCAAGCCAGTGGCGACACCGGTTTGAATATCTGGATGATCGGGTTCATCGCCGCGTTGAAACTGGGCGACAGGCCCGAAACAATTCCCAACGGCACGGCAAAGATCGTCGCAATCACAAAGCCCAGAAACACCGTCTTAAGCGACGTCAATATCTGCGAATAATATGTCGGCGCCCCGGTATATTCGCGCCATTTCACATCGGCAGACTGGCCCGCTTTTACCAAACGGTCATTGCGCGCCTCTTGCCGCGCATAAAACGTGTCGGCCTTTTCGCTTTCCGCCACATAGTCCGCGTGCAGCACACCGACCTGCTGCCAAACCGCCACCGGCCCCGGAATGGCCCCCAGCGAAGTTTGTACCATTGGGGCCAGCGTCGCCCAAAGCCCCAAAAACACCACAATCGACAACATCGGAATGCCCAGCAGCCGCCAGACATCCCCCAAATTGCCGCGCACCCCATCACCCGCGACGATACGCAAAACCGGCGTCACCCAAGCCAGCCCAAACACCTTGAACCAGCCATCGGCCTTCCCAATGCGGCGAAAATTTCGCTCCCGCCGCATGTCAATGAAACTTGCCTCAACCATTGGGCTGCTCGTCGCCGTTCAGGCCAATGGCGAACTGGTCGAGATAGGCGTTCGGCGCATGGCCGTCATAGGCCAAGCCGTCGATGAACTCGGCGCTAATCGGTTTGTAGCCGTCGCTGTCCCAAAGGAAATCCGCTTCTAGCGCCAAACCGTCCGAAACCAGCAACCGCGCCGCTTCCAGATAAATCTTTGGCAAATACACCGATTTCGCAGTTTCGTCGTACCAAGTATCGGCCTTACCCTCGCCAATCTGCCCCCAACGCCGCATCTGAGTCAGGGTCCAAACCGCGTCGGAATAGTACGGATAGGTCGCATTATAGCGGAAAAACACGTTGAAATCGGGCACTTCTCGCACATCGCCCTTTTCAAACTCGAACGTCCCGGTCATCGACGCCGCAATCACCGCCGGATCGGCACCCACGTATTCTGGCCGCGACAGTATCTCGACCGCCTCAACCCGATTAGCGTCGCTCTCATCCAACCACATCGCAGCCCGGATCAACGCCTTGGTCAGCGCCAAAGTGGTGACCGGATTGGCTTCAACGAATTCCGCCGTCAACCCAAACACCTTTTCCGGGTTGTTGTGCCAAATCTCATCGTCCGTAATCACCGGCACGCCAATACCCTTGGCGACCGCTGCTTGGTTCCACGGCTCGCCCACCGAATAGCCGTCAATCGTGCCGGCTTCCAAGGTCGCAGGCATCTGCGGCGGTGGCGTCACCGAAATCAGCACATCGCCACCAATCTGGCCGCTGGTGTCGTCAGCGCTGTAAAAGCCAGGGTTCACACCGCCTGCGGCCAACCAATAACGCAGCTCGTAATTATGCGTCGAAACCGGGAACACCATGCCCAGATTGAACGGTTTGCTCTCGGCCGCAAATGCCTCAATCACCGGCAGCAAGGCCGAGGCGGAAATCGGATGCACCGGCTTGCCATCGTCGCCCAAGACCAGATTCGGCTTCATCAATTCCCAGACCTTGTTGGAAACCGTGATCGCATTTCCGTTCAAATCCATCGAAAACGGCGTCACGATATGGGCGCTGGTGCCATAGCCAATCGTCGCCGCCAGAGGTTGCCCCGCCAGCATATGCGCCCCGTCCAACTCACCATCGATCACCCGATCCAACAACACCTTCCAGTTCGCCTGCGGCTCCAGCGTGACATACAGCCCTTCGTCCTCGAAAAACCCCTTCTCATAGGCAATCGCCAAGGGGGCCATATCGGTCAGCTTGATGAACCCGATGGTAAGCTCGTCCTTTTCGGGGATCAGAATTTCGGCACTTGCTTGGCTCGCAAATGCTGCGCTGCACAAAAGAATGGATAATAACCGCATGCCCGACTCCATAGCTGCTTGTTCAACACATGTTTGCAGCGCTGTTTCGGATGGTCAAGCAGTGTTGTTCAAATTTCGTGCGTTACAATTTTACTGCATATATTTTAGGCATAATTGGTATTTTTATGCCTTTTTTGCATGCATAATGGTCGACTTCGCCATATCCCGGCCGCTCGACATAACCGAAAATGTTCAAAACCATCGGTTAATCTAAGAGCCCGGCTAAAACTGTCACCGGTTCGCAACAAAATTGCGCACTTGACCCCGCCTTCTCGCACCTGCAACAAACTGCCACAGGCCAGGCCAAAGTCCAACCAATTCTCGGCCAATTCTTTTGTTGCCCATAGATCTCCACAGCGGGCCACAACACTTGCCAGTCTCAATGACTCGCTGTCGCTATCCAAAATCGAGCGATTTTTGGGAATTCCGGACAAACAGCAACCGGCAATCGTCAGTAGCTGGCTCAAGTCGTTGGCAATCGCACGTTCTCAGTATGATTTTTTGGTTCTTTTAGCCTCCACCATCATGCAATTGCGCCGTTTGGTGATTTGGTGCATGCAAAAATACCCTTTTTTTGGCCAACTGAAACGTTTCAGAATCGCGCCAAATGCCGCTTTTTGCCCAAGTTTCGCACTATTTTTTGCAACGAAGTTTGGTCGCGGTTTGCCACGCTCAAAGGTTGACAACTGGTTAATTTGTTTTTTTATTTTGTTCAATTTCAATATCTTACACGATCTGGCACGCGTGCGGGAAAGTGTTTTCACCGCTCAAAACTTCTTTCGTGCCTTCATCGCCGCCGAAATTGTGCCGTCATCAAGATAGTCTAATTCCCCGCCAATCGGCACGCCTTGAGCCAGAGAAGTCACTGAAATTCCTAGGTTTTCCAAGTGATCGGCGATGTAATGCGCCGTGGTTTGGCCATCTATCGTGGCGTTCAAAGCCAGAATAACCTCGGAAACACCCTCAACAGAAACCCTTGAAATCAAAGCAGGAATCCGCAAAACCTCCGGCCCAACCCCGTCCAAAGCCGACAAAACCCCACCCAAAACGTGGTATTTTCCCTTAAAAATCGCCGGTCTCTCCATCGCCCAAAGGTCAGCTACGCCTTCGACCACGCAGATCAATTTGCCATCCCGTCGCGGATCGGCGCAGATCGCGCACAAAGCCCCGGTCGAAATATTCCCGCAAACCGGGCATTCGCGCACGTGCTCTGATACGTCGGCCATTGCTTTCGCCAGCGGTTCCAACAGCAGCGCGCGTTTCCTGACCAACGCCAGCACCGCCCGGCGGGCAGAGCGCGGCCCCAGACCCGGCAACTTGGCCATCAACTCGATCAGGCGTTCAATTTCTCGACCTGAACTTTCATTCATGAGTCAAAACGGCAGTTTCATGCCTGCGGGCAGGCCCAGTGATTCAGTTATCCGCGCCATTTCCGTTTGCGCCGAAGCCGCCGCTTTGGCCTGCGCATCCTTGATGGCGGCCAAAATTAAATCCTCGGCCACTTGCAGATTTTCCGCTGTCATCAGCGACGCCGCCAATGTCACCGACGTAATCTCCCCCTTCGCCGTAGCGCCAATCTTGACCAGCCCACCGGCAGTCCCGACCACTTCAATATCCGCCAAACTTTCCTGCAAATCGGCCATCTTACCCTGCATTTCCTTGGCTTGTTTCATGATCTTTGCCATGTCGCCAAGCTGCCCCAAACCCTTTAGCATTGCCTCACTCCTCACCAAATGGATCAATCGGATCCCAGTCATCACCAATTTCATCCGCCAGCGGCACGGTCAGCTCTTCCGGAATGCGAACATCTTTAATCTCGGCCCCCGGAAACGCCGCCAGCGCGGCCTGCACCATCGGATGCGCCAATGCCAAACCGTGCAAATCTGAGCGCCGGGTGTCCGAAGCTTCGCGCAAGGTCGCGCCGCCACCGGCGAACACCACCGACACGCCCCAACGTCGCCCCGTCCACTCCTGCAACCGGCTGCCCAGTCGCGCGGCAAGGTCCGCTGGTGCTGCGTCGGACGGTTCAAACTCGATGCGACCGGGCGCATAGGACACCAGTTTCACTCCGGTTTCCACGTCCATCAGCAACCGCGCATCGCGCCTGACCCGTATCAAAGCCACCACATCTTCAAACCGCGCATAACGGGCCAAGGCATCGGCGACAGGTGCTGCAACCGCAACGGCCCCACCGTTCACCACCATCGCCCGTGGTCCCGCGCCCGGCGTGTTGCGCAGCGACGTCCCATTCCCCGGCGATGGCACCGGCATATCCTGCAACCGCCTTACCAAGTCTTCCGGACTGGGCAATTCCGCCACATGCGTCAGCCGAATCACTGCCATTTCGGCGGCCATCATCGCATTGGGCGCAACTGAAACTTCCTCCAACGCTTTCAAAAGCATCTGCCACATCCGCGTCAACGCCCGCATCGGCAATGCCGCCGCCATATCCAAACCACGCGACCGCTCATCCGGTGTCACCGTCGGGTCCTCGGCGGCTTGCGGCGATATCTTCACCACCGAAACCCAATGCGTCACTTCGGCCATATCGCGCAAAATCGCCAGCGGGTCGCCACCATCGGCATATTGCGCCGACAACTCGCTCAGCGCCGCCGCCACCTCACCCTTCATCACCAGATCAAACAAATCGAGCACTCGCCCCCGATCCGCCAACCCCAGCATGGCGCGAACTTGCTCGGCCGACGTCACCCCCGCCCCATGCGCAATCGCCTGATCCAGCAGCGACAAGGCATCCCGCGCCGACCCTTCCGACGCCCGCACGATCAGCGCCAGCGCATCCTCGGCCACCGAAACACCCTCTTTCGCCGCAATCCCGCGCAGAAACCCAAACATCGCCTCCGGCTCGATCCGCCGCAAATCGAACCTCTGGCAGCGCGACAGAACCGTCACCGGAATCTTGCGGATCTCGGTCGTCGCAAATATGAACTTCACATGCTGTGGCGGCTCTTCCAAAGTTTTCAGCAAGGCATTGAACGCATTGGTCGACAGCATATGCACTTCGTCGATGATATAGATTTTATAGCGCGCCGAAGCCGCCCGATAATTGACCGAGTCGATGATCTCTCGAATATCGCCAACCCCAGTCCGCGATGCCGCGTCCATTTCCATCACATCGACGTGCCGCCCCTCGGCAATCGACTTGCACGCCTCGCAAACCCCACAAGGTTCAATCGTCGGCCCGCCTTTGCCATCCGGCCCGACGCAATTCATCCCCTTGGCAATGATCCGCGCCGTCGTGGTTTTCCCCACCCCGCGCACGCCGGTCAAAACGAACGCATGCGCAATCCGGTCGGCCGCAAAGGCATTGCGCAAGGTGCGCACCATCGCGTCTTGCCCCACCAGATCGGCAAACGTCGCCGGTCGGTATTTCCGGGCGAGCACCTGATAGGCGGGGACGGGTTGATCGGGCACTTTTTGGTCATTCCCTGGCTGGAAGGCGTCACCCTAATCTGCAAGGATTGGGGCGGCAAGGCGTTCCCAGCCGACCAGCGAAAGTTCCCGTGACTCAAGTTCTCAAATCGCCGCGTTCCTTTAATCGCGAGAACCTGCTTCGCGCCGGTTTTGGCGAGGCCGAGAATTTGCGGCAACTGCGCCCACCCTTCCTTCACGACGCCGCCAGACACCTACTGATCCTAATGCTGGTCATCGAAGCCGACATATTCTTGCTCTGGCACCTGCACCAAGGCTTGCAGCCCAATGCCCCTGCGTTCGGCTTGTTCGGTGTCAACCAATATCGCAACCAGCTCATCGGCCAATTTGGCCTATCGCCTCTCTCCATTCTTGGCGGCATCGACCCGGCGGCTTTTGCCAAATATCCCGGCTTGGTTATGTGCTTAGTCATGGAAAACCCGTCACCGCTGTGCCGTCTGCTGATCCCGTACACGCACCCCTTCGCGCCATGGCGGGCTTATGATTTTGTTACATATATTTTCCTTCATGGTGGCCTGATCCA
Organism: Oceanomicrobium sp.; assembly: GCA_031415055.1. GTDB lineage: Bacteria > Pseudomonadota > Alphaproteobacteria > Rhodobacterales > Rhodobacteraceae > JANMOK01. Next base: position 36,214 of record JANOQZ010000016.1, read on the forward strand.
TGTCGCGCTCAACTTGCTCGCCTTCATCGCCGTTGCGCCAACAATGCTGCGGCGGATGGGTTATGCCCGCTTCCTAGCGTTCTTCCTGCTCGGCGGCATCGCCGGTGGCTTGGCCCAAATTGGCATCACGTTGTGGGTCGATAATTTACCCTGGGCTTTGGGCATGACGGCAATCCCTGCCCAACCGCGCGCCGCCCCTTTGGTTGGCGCAAGCGGTGCCATCATGGCACTGTGGTTGGGTTGTTTGCGCATGCAATGGGACCGGTTGCGCCGGATGAAACCCACCAACCGCCCCATTGCACCCACGCGTTATCTGCGACGGGTTTTCCTTTATGTGATCCTGCTCAACATCATCTTCATCGTCATCAACTCGGTGATTTCTGGTGAGGCACATTTGGGTGGTGCGGCGTTTGGATTCGTGGCGGGTCCGTCGTTTTACCGTTCCGCCCAACAGATGCGGCGTCAGTATCTGCGTCGTTGAAGCGTTCGGCCCCGCTGTCCAAGTGTGACTTTACTGCTTCTCGACTACGATCTCCACCCGGCGGTTCTTTTGCCGTCCTTCCGGGTCGTCCGCACCGTCCGCCGTTTCGTTGGCGGCAGCGGGTTGGCTTTCGCCAAAACCAGTAATCGCGATATTGGTCCCGCTCAGCCCTTCGGCGGCCAACAACCAATCCCGCACCGATTCGGCACGCATCTCGGACAAGGCCTGATTGTATTCGGCTGATCCCTTGGCATCGGTATGGCCTTCAACCCGAACGCTTGCCCCAACATGGGCGCGGATGATTTTCGCCACGTTGCCCAGCGCGGCCTCGGCTTCCACGCGCAAGGCAGCGCTGTCAAAATCAAACAGCACATCGGCGGCAAGCTCGATGCGGATCTCGGTCTCGCTTTCCTTCACTTCAAGATCGCTGACCGATTCCGCAAGGTCCTCAACCCCGCCACCCATATCTTCGACTTGGAAAACCAGATCACGGCTGGAAAAAATCAAATCGGAAACTTTTCCGGAAATATCCACCTGCGAAAACGCCGGGCCGGATACCACCATAACCAAAGCGACCCAATGTGCCCCAAAGCGCATCGCCGCCCCCTATTGCGAAATCGGCGCGTCGGTCGGAATGAAATGCGGCATGACAACGCTGACTTCTGTCACTTCAATCGGCGGTGCCGGGAACCGGGCCCAAAGGTTCAATGCCTTCCCGTTTTCGACCTTGTCCAAGGCGGTGCTGCACAGGCATTTCCCGTCGGAATCGGTTATGACTAGGTATTTCTTCTTGCCCGCAGCATCGATCAGATGCAGCGCACTAACTTCGTAGCTGCCCATCAAACTATAAAATCCAAAGTCTTCGCCTGTGTCGTTAAGCAGGCGGAACTTCATCGTCAAAGTGTCGCCGCTGGTCCGCGACAACTCGGTTATCTCGATTCGAACCCCCGAGGCCTCGCCGTCAAGCGTCGCAATCACCTCCTGCGCCAAGGCACCGGTTCCCGATGCGAACAAACAGGCGGCTGCGAACAGTTTGGTCACGCGATTCATAGTTTCACCTCCGGGTTTGCTGGCTTTTGGGACGGAATCATTTGGTTTGGCGCAAATTGACAAATTTCGGGCCAGTTCGACCGGCCGTTGCAGCGACCGTGCTGCCAACTGCTTGCCGTGCCATCAGCGTGAACAAGCAATGCACCAATGCCAACGCGAATTGCCCCCAATCTGGGTCAGAGGGTATCAAACGGCGGCTCGTTCAGCAAGTTTTTTGCTGCCCGCTTCCGCCCAGCTAAATTCGCAAACCTCGCCCAGTGGTTGGGCAAAGTGTCGGCAACCCACCGCCCCACCATTTTCAACCCCTCCCAGATCCTAATTCCCGCAAACGGCGGCACCACGCGCGGCATGCCGTTCCCTTTTGTCACGGGGTCGGCCAACCACCCCGTCATTTCCCCCATTTGCCCACCGCCTTATACGACCCTGCTTTCCTTGCCATCTTGCCGAACGCCTTGTTGCGGGCATGCGATTGCGCCAAAGTCTCGGTATGAAACCGGTCCTCGCGTGCCAATTTCCGCCAGCTATCCAGCCGCCGCTCCTCCAGTGAACCTGCAGAAATCGCCGCCTGCACTGCACACCCCGGCTCGCTCACATGCTCGCAATTGCGGAAACGGCAGGTCAAAGCCAGCTCCAGAATATCGCCAAAAACTGCGTCTATCCCCTCGCTCACCTCCGCCAATTTCAACTCGCGCATCCCCGGAGTGTCGATCAGCCAACCGCCGCCCAGCAAGCGGTGCATCGACCTGGCCGTCGTCGTGTGCCGCCCACGCGCGTCATCTTCGCGTATGCCCTGCACTTCTTGGGAAATACCACACAGCAGGTTGGCCAAGGTCGATTTACCCACCCCCGACGTACCCGCCAACACGCTCGTCTCACCCCGACCGCACCATGGCGACAACCGCTCAAACGCACTCGCCGAATGCGCGTCTAGCGCCTCGATCACCAGCGAAGGGTCCAATGTCCGCGCCTGATCGACAAACTCAAGCGGATCGACACACATATCCGCCTTGGTCAGCACCATCACCGGCACCACGCCGCTGTGTCGTGCTAGAACCAGATACCGCTCCAACCGCGCGATGTTGAAATCGGCGTTGCAGCTTGAAACGATGAACATCGTCGTCACATTGGCAGCAATCAACTGCACCGCTTGGGCTGTTCCAGCGGCCTTTCGGCTGATCGAACTTTGCCGTTCCAGCAACCGTGGCAACCCCTCGCCCAACAGCAACCAGTCACCAACCACAAGCGGTTCCAGCTTGTCGGTTGAAATCTGGGAAACGCCGACAGCCCCAATTACTGTTGCCACCCCTCGCTGCACTTCGCTCACGCGCACAGCTTGGGCCACGCCAATTTCGCCCAGCTCTAGCTGGGCTTCAAAGAAATGACTCCAGCCCAGATCGGGCAAAGTCAAGCTTGTCGAATTCATATGAATACGCCTTCAAAATCCCACATCAGGGACAATAATTCACCCAAAGCACGGCCTTCGCACGCACATTGGTTTTGATCAGGCGCTCAGGGAAAACGCAGCGACTAAGCTGCAGAAACACGCTCCGCCTGTTGGAAATATGATACAATCATGAACATCTCCTCGAGGCAAAGGTTTCAAAGCGAGAGGCTACAACGACCCAAACGGAACTTGTTGCGGCTGCTTCCTTCCGGACCTGACCGGGTTCGCAAGGCGTTCACCCGCGCAACCTCTCGGGCGTGCATATAACTTGGCCGCATCGATTCCTCAAGTGGCTGCCTAACTGCTGGTCGTTTTGATTTTTTCATCGGCGCTATCTTCGCGCCTGCAACATTCTGCAAAATCGCGTTTCAAAACGCTCGCAAAACCCCAAAAACCGCCCTCGGACCCCCCTTTTACCCCACTTTACCCCCTATGGATTCTCGCGAAATCCTTGTGTTGCAGCGCACAAATCGGACTCATTTTTGTGCCAAACGGTGATCCACAAGCTCCAACGTTTGCCACATTCCGCGCAGCCGAAAACTGGGTGAATCGGGTGATTATATTGGTTAATTTCAAGTTAATTTGAAAAATTAAAACAAGCAATATCAATATTTTACATGATCTGGCACGCGTGCCAGAAATTGGTTTTCCCTCCATTTCGCGTGCCGCTGGGAAAACTGACGGCACATCAAAACGGCAGTCAAGGCAAGGCTGCTTTCAACCCAAACCGAACCCTCAAGTCCGCCGCGTATGTTCATCCAACCTCGGCATGATCTCGACGAAATTGCATGGCTTGTGGCGGTAGTCGAACTGGTCCTTCAAAATCAAATCCCAGCCATCTCGGCACGCCCCCGGACTGCCGGGCAGGGCGAAAAGATAGGTGCCGTTGGCCACGCCCCCGCAAGCGCGCGATTGCACCGCCGAGGTGCCGATCTTGGCCATCGACAAGGCGGTGAACATCGGGCCGAAGGCGTCGATTTCCTTCTCATAAACGTCCCTATGCGCCTCAACCGTCACGTCGCGCCCAGTCAGCCCGGTGCCGCCGGTGGAAATGATGGCGTCAATCGAAGGATCGGCACACCATTCACGCAGACGTGCCGAAATATGCGCCCTTTCGTCGGGCAATATCGCACGTGCTGCCAGAATATGTCCCGCGCCGGTCAACCGTTCGACCAGCGTGTCGCCCGATTTGTCGTCGGCCAAGGTGCGCGTATCGGATACGGTGAGGACAGCAATCCGAACCGGAATGAAGCTGCGTTCAACCATCGAGTTTCACCCGTAACGCCAAGAAATCGGCCCAAGCGGCTTTCTTTTGCGCCGGATTGCGCAACAATGCCGCGGGATGGAAGGACGGCAAAGCAGGAATACCCGCCACTTCATGCCATTCGCCACGCAATCGGGTAATACCAGTCTCCGTTTGCAGCAAGGTCTTGGCCGCCGTGTTGCCCAGCAGCAGCAAGAATTCAGGCGCGATCAGTTCGATATGGCGCAGTAGGAACGGCTTCATCAGCATGATTTCGTCGGTTGACGGGTCGCGGTTCTGTGGTGGCCGCCACGGCAGGACGTTGGTGATATAGACCGCATCTTGCCGCAAACTGGCGTTGCGCGACAGGCCGATGGCGGCCAGCATTGTGTCAAGCAACTGGCCGGAACGACCGACGAAGGGCTTGCCCTCGATATCCTCGTCGCGCCCCGGTGCCTCGCCGATGACCATGACGCGGGTTTGCCGGTTGCCATCGGCAAAGACGGTGTTCTTCGCCCCAAGTTTCAAGGCGCAGCCGTCAAACGCCGCCATGGCGGCGTTGAGTTGGTCGAGCGTGGTGCAGGCGGCGGCGAGGGTCGTGGTGTCGAACGTGTCGGACTGGATTTCGGCAGCTTGCTGGATGAAGGCGGGTGCTGCGGGTTTGGGCAGGTCATAGCGGTTGACGGGCATATCGCCAATCGCCTCGTCCGCGCCAAGGTCAATTTGCCAACTCAGGGCGGCTAGGGCAGCGGTTGGGTCGAGGTTTTGCAACATGCCGGTAACGTAAAGACCGGCGCGATGAGTCGCCACCCTTGGTTTTCCGCAACCACCCTTGCCCCAACCCCCATGCCTGCTATAAGCGCCACGCAATTGCATGAGGTCGCTGGTGTTCCAACAACGCCACCTGCTGGGGATCGAGCCGCTGGAAAAGGCGGAGATCGACACCATTCTCGACCTTTCCGAACGCTATGCGATTTCCAACGCGCAGGATCACAAACATTTCGACGTGCTGACTGGCAAGACATTGGTCAACATGTTTTTTGAAACTTCGACCCGCACGCAATCAAGTTTCGAGATTGCCGGCAAGCGTCTGGGGGCCGACGTGATGAACATGTCGATGGCGACCTCGTCGATCAAAAAGGGCGAGACGCTGATCGACACCGCGCTGACCATCAACGCCATGCGGCCCGATTTGCTGGTGGTGCGGCACCCAAATGCCGGGGCGGTGAACCTGCTGGCCAGCAAGGTGCATTGCGCGGTGATGAATGCCGGCGACGGGCGGCACGAACACCCAACGCAGGCTTTGCTCGACGCCTTGACCATCCGTCGGCGCAAAGGGCGGATTTCCGGGCTGACGGTGGCGATTTGCGGCGATATTGCGCATTCGCGGGTGGCGCGGTCGAACATCTTCCTGCTTGGCAAGATGGAGAACCGCATTCGCCTGATCGGGCCGCCGACTTTGATGCCCTCGGGGGTGGACCGCTTTGGCGTCGAGGTGTTCGGCGACATGCGCGAGGGTCTGAAAGGCGCCGATGTGGTGATGATGCTGCGGCTGCAGAAAGAGCGGATGGACGGGGCGTTCATCCCTTCGGAGCGCGAATATTTCCATAGGTTCGGGCTGGATGAGGAGAAGCTGGGGTTCGCCAGGCCGGACGCGATTGTCATGCATCCGGGGCCGATGAACCGCGGGGTAGAGATCGACGGAACTTTGGCCGATGACATCAACCGATCCGTCATTCAGGAACAGGTCGAGATGGGCGTCGCGGTGCGGATGGCGGTGATGGAACTGCTGATGCGGCACCGGGGGGTGGGGCACAAGGCATGACCCTTACCCTCACCAACGCCCGCCTGATTGACCCGCAAAGCCGCGAGGGCATCGGCTCCATCGTCGTCAAGGACGGCCTTATCGCCGAGGTGATCTGGGGCGGTGCGGTCAAAGGCATCGACTGCCACGGCGCTTGCCTTGCCCCCGGCATCATCGACATCGGGGTCAAGGTTTGTGAGCCGGGTGAGCGGCATAAGGAGAGTTTCCGCACCGCCGGTTTGGCGGCGGCGGCGGGGGGGATCACCACCATGGTGACACGGCCCGATACCGACCCTGTCATCGACTCGCCCGAAGTGTTGGAGTTTGTGCGGCGGCGGGCCGAGGATGCGCTGCCGATCCGCGTGTTGCCGATGGCCTCGTTGACCAAGGGGCGGCAGGGGCGGGAGATGTCGGAGATCGGCTTTCTGCTCGACGCCGGTGCGGTGGCGTTTTCCGACACCGATCATGTGGTGCAGGATGCGCGGGTGCTGCAGCGCTGCATGACCTATGCCCGCTCGCTGGGGGCGCTGGTGATCGCGCATCCACAGGAGCCGGTGCTATCGGGCGGGGCGTGCATGACCTCGGGGGCTTTTGCCTCGAAACTGGGGCTGCCGGCGGTTTCCAGCATGGCCGAGCGGATGCAGTTGCAGCGCGATTTGACACTGGTCGAGATGACCGGGGTGCGCTATCACGCCGACCAGATCACCACGGCGCGGGCCTTGCCGATACTGGCGCGGGCCAAGGCCTTGGGGTTGGCGGTGACGGCGGGCACGTCGGTGCATCACCTGACCCTGAACGAATTCGACATCGAGGATTACCGGACGTTTTTCAAGGTCAAGCCGCCGCTGCGGTCGGAGGATGACCGGATGGCGACGGTGGAAGCGGTGGCGTCGGGGTTGATCGACGTGATTTCCTCGATGCACACGCCGCAGGACGAGGAAAGCAAGCGGCTGCCGTTCGAGGAAGCGGCCTCGGGAGCGGTGGCTTTGGAAACGCTGCTGCCGGCGGCTTTGCAGCTTGTCCATGCCGGGCATATGGACCTGCCGACATTGTTCCGGGCGCTGACCCTGAACCCAGCCAAGCTGCTGGGGCTGCCGCAAGGGCGGCTGGAGGTTGGGGCCTCGGCCGATCTGGTGCTGTTCGACCCCGACGTCCCCTTTGTTTTGGAACGTTCCAAATTGCGCTCGAAATCCAAGAACACGCCTTATGATTTGCGGCGGATGCAGGGGCGGGTTTTGGCGACTTATGTCGGCGGCGTGCTAGCGTTTGAAAGGGCCGATGCATGAGTTTTGAGATTTTGGCGATTGCTTCGGCCGGGTATCTGATCGGTTCAATCCCATTCGGCATTCTGATCACCCGCCTTATGGGCCTTGGCGATTTGCGACAAATCGGCTCGGGCAATATCGGGGCGACCAATGTCTTGCGCACCGGCAATAAAGGCGCGGCTTTGGCGACGTTGCTGCTGGATGGGGCCAAAGGCGCTGTGGTGGTGTTGATTGCCCGCGAATATCACGGCGAAATTGCTGGGCAAATCGCTGGTTTATGCGCTTTTCTTGGGCATTTATTCCCCGTCTGGCTCCGATTTCGCGGTGGCAAAGGCGTCGCGACGTTTCTGGGGATTTTGTTGGCTCTGTGCTGGCCCGCCGGATTGGCGGCTTGCGCGACCTGGCTGGTGACGGCGGTTGCCAGCCGAATTTCCTCGCTGTCGGCCTTGGTCGCCGCAGCCTTCGCACCCGTTTACTTGTGGCTGTTTGGCTCAAGCAATGCCGTTTGGTTAGCTATTATTATGGCGGCCTTGGTCTGGATCAAACACGCGCCCAACATCAAACGGCTGCTCGACGGAACCGAGCCGAAGATCGGGCGGAATACGCCCCCATCTTAACCTTCCCCCGCAAGCGAGGGAAGGAAAGCGTTGATTTTTAACGTTTATTCAGCGCCTCAACCGCTTCGGCGGTGCGGCGGGTGTTGTCGCGGATGTCGAGGAACAAGAAGATCATGCCGCACAGGATGATGGCATAGATGATGCCGCCAATCATCACCGCCAATCCATAAAGGGCCATGCCTTGAGCCATTGCGGCAATGCCAGCCCCAATCGAACCCAGCACAATCAAGCCGGCCAGCACCCAGATCAACATATTCAGTGAATTGATTACCTTATCTCTCATGGCTCTCGCCCCTCCGGTTATGCGGCCTCTAGGGGTCGCTGGGGCAAACTATACCATATGTTGATTGCTGTTGGGAAAGAATTTGGCGCGGCAGATTAATAACTGTTGGCAGCGTATATTTGCGACAAGTCTTTGTTGGAATATCGCGCCAGCAAATGATCCGAAGAACTGATACCGCTTTGAGCAATTTCGTCCACGACATCGAGGAATGCGGCTTCACCCAAGCCGCGTGCGTTCAACCCTGCACGCGCTATGGCCAACACATTTTTGGCAATTGCCTGCACCGACTCGCCGCCAACCTGCGCCTTCAACCCAAGTTTCGCGGTATCCAGCCGAAGCTGTTCGCGCTCGGCTAGCGACCAGTTCTTGCACAGGTCCCACGCGGTATCCATTGCATCTTGGTCGTAGATCAACCCAACCCACAGCGCCGGAAGCGCATTCAATCGCGCAACCGGTCCGGCATCGGCCCCGCGCATTTCGATGAATTTCTTCAGCCGCGCTTCGGGGAAAGCGGTGGTCAGATGGTCGGCAAAGTCCGAGAGGGTGGGAATTTCACCGGGCAAGGCAGGCAACTTGCCAACCAGAAAATCGCGGAACGACATGCCCAAAGCATCGATATATTTGCCGTCGCGGTAGACAAAATACATCGGCACATCCAGCGAGTATTCAACCCAACGTTCAAACCCGAACCCGTCTTCAAACACAAACGGCAGCATGCCGGTGCGGGCTTTGTCGGTGTCTTGCCAGATGCGGGCGCGCCAAGATTGATAGCCGCTATCACGGCCCTCAAAAAACGGTGAGCAAGCGAAAAGTGCGGTGGCGATGGGTTGCAACGCCAAGGCGACGCGCATTTTCTGTACCATGTCGGTTTCGGAGGCGAAGTCGAGGTTCACCTGCACGGTGCAGGTGCGATACATCATTTGCGTGCCATGCGTGCCGACATTGCCCATATGACGGGTCATCAGGGCGTAGCGGCCTTTGGGCATCACTGGCATTTGGTTACCGGTCCAGACCGGGGCGGCACCTAGACCCATGAAACCGGCACCGATACGGTCGGCGATGACTTTGACTTCGGCCAGATGGTTGGCAAGTTCCGCCGCAGTTTCGTGGATGTTGGCGACGGTTGCCCCCGACAATTCGAACTGGCCACCGGGCTCTAGCGAGACATTGGCCCCGTTGCGAGTCAGGCCGATGATGTTATCGCCCTCGAGGACGGGCGACCAGCCAAAGGTGTCGCGCAGGCCTTCCAGCATGGCTTTGATCGAACACGGACCGTCATAGGGCAACGGCAGCAGGGTTTGTTTGTTGTAACCGAACTTCTCGTGTTCGGTGCCGATGCGCCAATCGGATTTCGGCTTGCAGCCGGATTCCAGATATTCCGCCAGTTGACTTATCGACTCAATCGGGCCGCCGCCGGATTGGGGGATCGACATGGATGCGGCTCCTGAATTGGCTGAAAGTCCGAACGCTGATCTTTGCCATGTAGGCATAGAATGCGCCCGTGGCTAGACACTGTTGGGTGATTTCCAGATCAAAAATGTTGATGGCTGGGTTGATCCCATCGCCCGAATGACCGCCTGATAGTCAAACCCCGGCAAGGCGGCAAAGGCGTTGAGCAATTGGTCGGCACCAGTGGCGTTGGAAGGGATCGACAAGGCGGGACCGTCAAAATGGAACAGGGTCCAGAACACATCGGGCATATGGGGACCGTCGTCGGTGGTGATGATTTCGATGCGGCTGATAGCGTCAACACTGACCGAGCCACCGAATTGCGGGCCGAGATAGGTGATCTGCCGTTCCGCCACTTCGACAAGGCCGGGGTCTTGGCGGTTACGTTTCAGGCGAACACTTCGGATTGCGGGCACGATGCCAAGGGCGAAAGGGATGCCGATGAGAAGGCCCAAGAATTGCAATGTAACATCGGCGCGGTTTTGGCCGTGGCGAAAGATCAAAAGCCCGAAGGCAACGACGATAGCAAGCACGATGGGCTCGCGCCACGCCCGCAAGAATTGGCCAACTTCGGGGCGCAGGAAATTCATCGCCAATCGCCAACGGTTGATTGCCAGATGGTGAGCGCGGCGATTGCGGCGGTGTCGGCCCGCAAAATACGGGGGCCAAGGGTTACAGCGGTGGTTTGACTTTGGGATTTGATAAGGGCGATTTCGCTTGGGGCGAAGCCGCCTTCGGGTCCGATGAGGATCGCGGTTGGTTGTGAATTTATGGCTGACGCCATTGCGGGCGCGTCGCGGGTTTCGTCACAAAAGATAAGGGCGCGATTGGCTGGCCAGTCTTTTAGGACGGCGTCGAGTTTTTTCGGCTGATCTATCGGCGGAACAAAGGTCGCGCCGCATTGTTCGGCGGCTTCGATTGAATGCGCGGTCAGCTTTTCGATGCGCAGGCGTTCGGCGTTGGTAAACTGAGTTAGCACGGGAATGATGCGAGAAACCCCCAATTCAACCGCCTTTTCAACCAGTATATCGGTTCGGTTTTTTTTCAGCGGTGCAAACAAAAGCCAAAGGTCGGCGGGCGGCGATTGCGCGGCGCTTTGGTCGGTGCACATCAAATAGCCGGAACGTTTGTGCGCCAATGTCACTTGCGCCTGCCATTCGCCGTCTTTGCCGTTGAAAACCCGCAAAACATCGCCAAGCGTTAGGCGCATCACGGCGAACAGATAGTTCGACTGACCCTCATTCAGCGAAACCGATTGACCCACGCCAAGGCTTGCGTTCACATAAAGCCTGATTTTTGCCTTGGATTCCGACATGCGCACCCCGAAACGATCTGCAATCATATGAGCATTCCGACCGACGATGGAAGGGTTGCCGATGCGGTTGACGCCAACTGGGTAGATCGGTTTGCACCCGCTTGGTTGCGTCCTTGGGCACGGCTTTCGCGTTGGGACAGGCCGGTTGGCACTTGGCTGCTACTGATTCCGTGTTGGTGGGGACTGGCGTTGGCTGGGGCTTCTGATGCGTTGGTGAGGGGCGATATCTGGATTGCAGTTGGCTGCGCTTCGGGTGCGTTTCTGATGCGCGGGGCGGGCTGCACGTGGAACGATTTCACCGACCGCGATATTGATATCTTGGTGGCAAGGACCAAGTCGCGTCCTTTGCCTTCCGGGCAAGTCACGCCAAGGGGCGCTTTGATTTGGATGGGTTTGCAGGCGCTGTTGGCGCTGGGCATTCTGCTGACATTTAACTGGTTCACCGTTTTCTTGGGCATCGCGTCGCTGGTTCCGGTGGCCATCTATCCGTTTGCCAAGCGGTTTACGTGGTGGCCGCAGGTGTTTCTGGGCATCGCTTTCAATTGGGGCGCATTATTGGGTTGGGCGGCGCATGCGGGTGGATTGGGTCCAGCACCCTTGGCGCTTTATGCCGCCGGTATCGCGTGGACGCTATTTTATGACACGATCTATGCGCATCAAGACCGCGAAGATGACGCGCTGGTCGGGGTAAAATCGACGGCGCTCCTGTTTGGAAATGGCACCGGAAAGTGGTTGTTTGGCTTTTTGGTGGCGTCGGTTCTGCTGTTGGCTATTGCGGTAATTTCTGCCTTAGCGGAGCAAAATAACCCCCTTTCGCTGCTGGTGGCGTTGGCGGGGTGTTGGGCGTTTGGTTGGCATCTGGCTTGGCAAATGCGACGATTGGACATCGAAAATTCGGCGAAGTGCCTTGCTTTGTTCCGCTCCAACCGCGATGCCGGATTCATTTTAGTGGCAGCGTTTTTTTTGGCTGCTTTCCTCTGATCGCAATTCCTCGCCTTGAACCGCAACGCCGCTTCTTTTAAGTCTGCGTCTTTCGGCAAAGGGTCCAAGTCTGAAAATGCGGCGTTCCCCCTTAATTTTTGCGTTGATAAGTCTGTTGGCAAGCGGCTTGCTCGCTTGGTTTGTTTCGTTTGAAATCGTGGAAACGATTGAGGCGAATACCCGCGAAAACGCGGTAACCACTTTGGCGGCAGCGGGGCAGAACTGGGCGAGTGCCGAGCCGGATGGAATGTTGTTGGTCCTAAGTGGCGAAGCGCCTGATGATGCAGCAAAATTCTCGTCGCTGGAAGTCTTGGGCAAAGTCGTCAATGGCAATCGAATCGTTGATCTCAGCACTGTGCCCAGCGCGGTGGCCCGCGTTGAGAACGAATTCCATGTCGAGATTTTACGTGCGGAAGTTCAGACAAGACTAACAGGTTTGCGGCCAATTGCAGCCAGTGAGCAACCCCTGACCGAGCGCATTGCGAAAATAACCGGCGGAGCCGTTGATGCAACATTACTTGACGAAATAGCGGACGTGCCTCCGGCAAACTGGGTCGAAAGTCTGGAATTCGCATTGGTTTTGTTGCCGGAAATCAACTCTGGAAACATCATTGTTTTGCCGGGGAAAGTTGATGTGGATGCACTGGCACCCTCGGATGCAAGTCGGACGATTCTTGAAAACAAACTGGAATCGCTCCAACCCGAAGGAATCGCTTTGTCGCTGTCGATTCATTCGCCCCTGCCCATCGTTGCCCCCTATCGTTTCGCCCTAACTCTGGACGCAGGCGTGGTGAACTTCACCGAATGCGTCGCTGAAACCGGCGAAGGTCGGGCGCGCATTTTGTCGGCGGTCCGACGTGCCGGGGCGACGGAATTCCCGCACTGCAACTTGGGCCTGGGCGCGCCGTCCACCACTTGGCCGCAAGCGGTTGATTTGGCGGTGGCTGGGCTGGAAGAACTGGGCGCAGGCACGTTATCTATCACCGATACCGCGGTGACTTTGACCGCCTTGGCTGGGGCAGATGCCGCTAAGCTGGAGCAAATCCGCGCCGACCTCGCTTTGGCACTGCCGCCGATTTATTCGATCACGGCAGTTTTGCCGACAACTGCGGTCGAAAGCGAAGCGGCGTTTCGCCCTCTGTTTACCGCCAATCTGCGCGACGAAGGATATGTGACCCTGAACGGCGTCATGCCCGATGAGGCGTCGCGTTCGGCTGTCGCAACATTTGCGACGTCCTTGTTCCGGTTCGGCCACGTGCAAAGCAATTTGAAAGTCGACGCCCGTTCACCAGAAGGTTGGTCGACAAGAGTTCTCGCCGGGGTGGAAACACTCGCCCTGCTGCATTCCGGCACTTTGACGGTATCGTTGGAAAAAGTTTACCTCGAAGGTCGCGCTGTCAGCCCGGATATTGACGCCGAGGTCAAAGACGCATTGCGGGCGCGATTGCAAGAAGGCCAGGAATTTACCACGTTGGTTGTCACCGACCCCAGTTTGGAAAAAGAATTGACACCGCCCGCCAACACCGAATGCGTGGCAGAAGTGACAGATATTCTGGCAAGTAATCAAATTACCTTTGCACCCAATTCCGGTAAAATCGCCGAAGAAAGTCTACCAGTGATTGACGATATCGCGCTGGTCTTAAAAAATTGCGCGACAGCAGCTTTTGAAATTGGCGGCCATACCGACAGCCAAGGTGGCGAGGTTTTGAACCAGGCGCTTAGTCAAACGCGAGCCGATGCCGTGCTGGATGCATTGTTGGAACGTGATGTTCTGGTCGCGCATATGTCGGCGCGCGGTTACGGTGACAGTCAGCCAATCGGTGACAATGACACCGAGGAAGGCCGGGCCAAAAACCGCCGAATCGCGTTCAAATTGTTGGAGAATTTTGATGAACAGAACTGAACTGACACTGGTCATCGCCTTGGTTCTGTTTTTGGCGGTTTTACTGGGGTGGTGCCTGCGCTGGACCTATAACCGGCTGGTTTCCGGGGCACCCGTTGCTCCCGATTCGATGGCGGCGCGATTGCACGAGGCCGAACTGGCGAAAGAAGCGGCGATTAACCGATTGGTTGAAACCGAACGCAATTACGCGAATCTATTGAACCAAGCCTATGCCGAGCGCGATGCCGCCATGAGCAGTATTGGCGATGCCCGGCGCGAAGCGGAAGAATTGCGCGACATGATTGCGCGGCAATCTTGAAAAAAGTTACAGCCCAAATCCACTGAAGGGCAGGTATTTGACCATGGTCCCGGGAACTATTTCCTGCGCGCCGTCAGCAAGTTCGACCAGTCCCGTGGCCCAGCTTAGGCCGAATATCCGACCCGAACCTTCGGAGGAAAAAACTTCCACTTGGCCGGACGGTTTTAGCCTTGCTCGCAAATATTCACGGCGGCCGGCCTTTTTTGATTTGCTGAAAGCAGCTTCAACTTTGTATCCGACGGGCTCTGACCACGCCGCCCCCGCCATAACCAACAGCGCCGGTCGGGCGAAAATCAAGGCGCAAACCAGCGCCGCAACTGGGTTGCCCGGCAAACCAAATATTGGCACATTCTTCCAATGACCCAAAACCAACGGGCGACCGGGTTTGACGGCGATGCGCCAAGTTTGAATGGTTCCCGCACGGGTCAGGGCGGCTGAAACATGGTCCTCCTCGCCCGCCGATGCGCCGCCAGTCGTCAGAATAACATCCCCCTCTTTCGCCCCACGATCCAGCGCGGCTTCAAGGCTGGCGGCATCATCGCGGGCGAGGCCTAAGTCGATCGGCGCCATGCCCCAACGCTTGATTATTTCAATCAGCATGGGTCGATTGGCGTCAAATATGTGATGTGCTTCTGCGGGCTGGCCAGTTTGGACAAGTTCGTCGCCAGTCGAAAGGACGCCGACGCGCAATTTTTTGCGAACGCTTATTTCGCTTATACCAGTCGCGGCAAGCAGGGCCAAGTCTTGAACGCGAATGGTATGACCGGCGGGAAATACTCTCGCGTTTACTTGCACATCTTCGCCTGCTTTGCGGGTGTTGGCAGATATTTTTGGCGCGTGTTTGAAGGTAACAAATCCGTCGACAAGTTCCGTACCTTCTTGCAAAATCACCGTATCGACGCCGGTAGGCAATGGTGCACCCGTCAAAATCTTGATCGCATTTCCTGCCGGAATGTCGCCGGTAAAAGGGTGGCCTGCTTTTGCCGCACCTTCGGTTTGTGGCAATGAAAATGGTGCCGTCTTCAGCGAGGCATGCGCAAAACCGAACCCATCGACCGCCGAATTGGCGACAGGCGGATTGCTGCGTTTGGCAGTCACGTCCTCGGCCAATATTCGACCGGACGCAGATTGAACGGGAAGTCGTTCGACTCCTGTTACGGCTTTCATCCCGGCGCGAAGGCGTTGCAATGCGACTTCTACTTTTGTCCACTCAACCCCGGGCGGCAGCACGAAACAATCGTCGGCCAGCTTGTTATCATCGCTCATTTCAGGCCGGATTCTGCCAAAATGAATTCGGCAATGGCGGTGACATTGTTGAGGTCAAACACCGGTAAATTGGTTTTGGGCGGCGCACAATCGGTTGCGATTGCCCGAATTTGACTATCTTGCTGGGCGAGCACTTCGCGCGTTGCTGGCTCGCGGCGCACTTCAATTTTGGCGTGGTTGCCAGATTTGAAGCCTTCGACCAGTACCAAATCCACCGGCGAAAGTTTGTCCAGCAGGTCGCCCAAAGGCGGTTCACTTTCGTCGAAAAGTTCGTGCATCAACGCCCAACGCCGCGTCGATGACAACAACACCTCCTTGGCCCCGGCGCTGCGATGACGATGGCTGTCTTTGCCGGGTTGGTCGACGTCAAAATCGTGGTGCGCATGTTTGATTGTCGAAACGGCAAAGCCCCGCAGAGTCAGTTCCTTGACAAGCCGTTCCACCAGCGTTGTTTTGCCGGAATTCTTCCACCCGACGATGCCATAGACCTTCACTTTTTAGAACCCGGCAAAATTTTCGCGGCCTCCAACAAGTCTTGCGGGGTGTTGACGTTGAAAAACGGGTCGCCGGTTAGGCTTGGGAAAACCACGGTTTCACTGCCGATACTATCCGTCCAAACAACAATTTTGCGTGTTCCGGCGTCGATGGCTTGGTGCAAGTCCTCGCGCAAATTGACCGGCCAAATCGCAAATGTCGGGTGGCGATTGACCCTACCTTCCGCGTCTTTGGTCGCGGCAATGACAATTGGCACCTTGGTTTCGGTCAACCTGGCGATGAATTGATCTACCATGTCGAGCGGAAAAAATGGTGTATCGGCGGCGACTGTAACGATGTGACTAAATCCATGTCGAACGGCGTATTCCATGCCCGCCAGCACGCCGCCAAGTGGCCCGACGGGCTTGGCAAACTTATCACCCACAACGGGCAGGCCAAAAGCTGAAAACCGATTTGCGTCGCCATTCGCGTTCAATATGACATCGGCAATCTGGGACTGTATCCGTCCAACGACCCACGCCAAAAGCGGCTTCCCCGCCAATTCAAGCAAGCATTTGTCGCCGCCGCCCATACGCGAAGACAGGCCGCCTGCCACAATGACGCCCAAGATTTTCAAACCTTCGCGCCGCGTTTGGAATCATCAAAACGACGGCGAAGTTGCGCTTCAAATTCGGCTGGTTCAACGCCAAGTGGCAGTTCGGAAAATGCGATGGGTATCGCCGTGGCAAAGACGGTTCGGATCAAAATTCCGTGGCTAAGACTGGTCAATTCGGCAACGCTGTTCCAAAAATATTCGGTTCGCGCCCGACTTGTGGTCATCCACACACCGCCGTTTCCTACGCCGCGCTCACCGCTTAAGACCGGCCTGAAGGCGCTCTTGTTCTTGCCGAACGTTCGCACAGCCGTCAGGTGACCATCGACATACATGGCCAAATAGCCGCCAACCATGAAGCCAACCAAAAGCTTTTGATCCGAGAGTTTTAGCCCGCCCAAAATGCCTGCGAAAACTATGAAAATACCAAAAAACGCCGCGGTTCGGTACCACTTTGACCAATCGTAACCTTTCGGCACGCCGTTGAGGATTTCGATTTCTGCGACCAGTTTGGGGTCAACGGCGCTTTTGAACACAAAATTCTGCATCGCTTCACTCATCGCTAAATTCCTGCCCTCGGCGCTTGTCTGCATCATTTTCTTCACCATCCAAATCGCGGATCAGGTTTTCGTTGCCCGAAAGACACACGAACCTTTGCCCACGCATTCGACCGATTAACGTCAAACCAACCTTTTGCGCAATCTCAACCCCCCAAGCGGTGAAGCCAGAGCGGGAAACCAACACCGGAATGCCCATCAAGGCGGTTTTGATCACCATTTCTGACGTCAGTCGACCGGTGGTATAGAGAATATTGTCCGTGCCCGTCGTGCCCGTCATCGCCATCCAACCGGCGATTTTGTCAACCGCATTGTGGCGGCCAACGTCTTCCATATAGACCAACGGTTGGTTCTCGAAACACAAGACAGTGCCATGTATTGCCCCGGCATCAAGGTAAAGACTGGGCGTCGTATTGATCGTCTTTGCCAAGGCATAAAGCCACGATGTGCGGATCATTTGCTGCGGCAAAACGAGGTTCTCGATACCTTCCATCATGTCGCCGAAAACAGTACCAACCGCGCAACCCGACGTGCGAGTCTTTTTCGCCAATTTCTTTTCATGGTTGGTATGTATTACGGTTCGGACAACGACGACGCCCAAATCGGCGTCATAGTCCACCGAAGTGATTTCATCTGTCTGCGCCAGCATGCGCTGGTTGCGCAAAAATCCGACGGCAAGGTATTCCGGGTAGTCGCCAATTGTCATGGCTGTGACAATTTCCTGCGAATTCAAATAAATCGTCAGTGGACGCTCTTCGACTACTTTCATGGAGTGCTCAATACCGGCCTGATCACGGCCAACAACGGTACGGGTTAGGTCATGTCGGGCCAAATCTGGTCGGATAAGAAAGTCGTTCAAAGCTGGGTCCACCAAGATTTGCGGTGGCCAACCGACAGAATTTGCCTCATGACGCGACCATGCTAGAAACGGGCATCTTCTAGCCCGCAAAATGGGTCGACTGGATTGTGCCTGTTCCAATCGGCGCGACCCAGCAGGCAAGCGAGCACAGCCGCTTGCATATCGTCGGTCGTGCAATAGGCGTTGACATAGGTCGGCGCTCGACTGGCGTCATAAAGATAATAGGGATAACCAAACGAAACCATGACGGTTGGAATACTGTGCCAGTAGCGCTGCATCGCGCCAATAAAGTTACCGGCAATTTTCGCCCAATCTAGGAAAATTCGCCCACGCGTCAGCAGGGTTTCCTCGCCGAACAAATACAGGACCAGGTCAAAATTGGCCGGTGAAACTTCGGTTTCGGGCGAATACATTGTAACCTGAAAACCGTTCTCTGCTAGCAAGTCGGGCATGACGAATTTCATCGGAATTGGATGGATCGGCGAGACGATGCCGGTTGAGAAAACAAGAACACGGCGGTGCTTTTTGTGGTCGAGCGGCAAGAGATTTTGCACGTCTTTAACCAAAGTTGGCGCTCGGGCGGTGATTTTGCGGGCAATAGCCCGATTTTGCACCGTGCCAATTTTTTGGTGCCGAGAGGCAATTGTTACGGCTTTTTGCCGGTGCAACCCAAGCGCGGCCTTCAAAGCCAGCACGCGCAAAACGGCGTCATCAAATCTTGCGCGCGTGATCTGACCACTTTGAACCGCTGCCAAAACGGATGCCATGTCTGCCTCCGGCGCACGCGTGAACAGGATCACGTCGCAACCATTGGCGATTACTTGCGCCTTGGACGCCCGTTCTTCGCACCAAGCCGTTAGCCCGGCCATTTCGGAAGCATCCGAAACAATCAGCCCGTTGAAACCCAGCCGATTTCGCAGCAGATCAATATTGAGAAAGCGGTTCAATGATGCGGGGCGGTACGCCTCAATTCCGGCGTTGGGGTGCAGCTCACGCATGAACGACGGCAAAGCGATATGGGCCGACATCACTGACAACGCACCCGCGTCGATGGCAGCGCGGTAAAGTTTGCCGAATGTCGTCTCCCATTGCTCCATGCTCAACGGATTGACGGTGGTGACCAAATGTTGGTCGCGGTCGTCATACCCCTCACCCGGCCAGTGTTTGAGGGTGGCGGCAATGCCATGCGCCTGAAAGACCTCCACCTGCGCCAAGATATGCGATTGAATAGCGACAACGTCGGAACCGAAACTGCGCGTCGCCACAATCGGGCTGCGGAAAGCGGCATTGATGTCGAGCACCGGTGTCAATGACCAATTAATGCCCAAGGCCACCGCCTCTTCGGCCATGATACGGGTGATTTCGCGGGTTGCCGCAACGTCGTCGATAGCCGCCAAGGCCAATGGATTTGGCAAAGAGGTGCCAAACGGCAAACTCATCCGGCTGCCTTCCAGATCGGCGCTGATGGTGGGCGGAACGAGTGACGCCTCCTTGAAACGATCGAGGAAGTTCATTTCGAAATCCCGATCCGGACCAAAAAATCGGGTGATGCCGCCGGGTTGCAGCTTGGCGAGACGCTCCAGTTCTCCGGGGTTGTTGCCATGAACGGCCAGAACGAAAAGCTGGCCAACTCGGGCTTCGTCTGTCAGCGAGGCAAACGTCTGCTCAACCCAATCAACGTCGTCTGGCAACAAGTTGAAGGGAGCACCAGTGAGGAAGGAATGGGTCATAGGAAAGTCCAACTAAGAATCGTCGCACTTATAGCGGCAAAGCCGTGGTCTTGAACACCGTGCGCAATGCAAAAGACGAATGCATTTGGGCGACACCCGGCAGGCGCGCCAGTTGCTGCCTGTGGATGCGGGCGAAATCGTCGGTGTCGCTGGCGACGACTTTCAGCAGGTAGTCGGCGGTGCCGGCCATCAGGTGGCATTCGAGGATGTCAGGCACCCGGGCGACGGCTTTTTCGAAGGCGTCGAGCAGTTCGTCGGCCTGGCCCGACAGGGTGATTTCGACAAAAACGGTGGAGCGGCGGTCAACCATGCGCGGATTGAGCAAAGCGACATAGCTTTCGATGACGCCAGATTCTTCCAAACGCTGCACCCGGCGGTGGCAGGCAGACGGCGAAAGGTTGACCTTCTCGGACAAGTCGGCATTCGACATTTTGCCGGTTTTTTGTAAGCTTTGTAGAAGCTTCAGATCAAGCGCGTCCAGGTTCATTGTTCGTCATTTAATGCGTCATGTTGATGTTTGTTCGCAGATTATTGCGCGAACACACTGCTTGGCACAAGGCCTTTGCAACCCTATTCGAAGAAATTTGTGGCATGATTGGCGAAATCGCACTTCATTCGCAGGACCAAAACCATGCTGATCGGCTGCCCGAAAGAGATCAAGAACCAAGAATATCGCGTCGGCATCACCCCACAAGCGGCGCAGGAGGCGATTGCCAATGGCCATAAGGTTATCATCCAAACGGGTGCCGGTGTTGGCGCGGGCTTTCCCGACGCCGATTATGCGGCGGTAGGTGCGGGAATCGTTGATACCGCCGAAGAGATTTTTGCCAAAGCCGACATGGTGGTAAAGGTCAAAGAACCCCAACCTGCCGAACGGGCGCAGTTGCGCGAAAATCAGGTGCTGTTCACCTATCTCCATTTGGCTCCAGACCCGGAACAAACCCGTGACCTGCTCAAATCCGGTGTCACGGCGATTGCCTATGAAACCGTCACCGACCGTTCCGGCGGCTTGCCCTTGCTGGCGCCAATGTCCGAGGTCGCCGGCAAACTGGCACCGCAGGTTGGTGCGTGGACGCTGCAAAAGGCCAACGGCGGGCGTGGGGTGTTGTTGGGTGGCGTCCCCGGCGTGGCCCCGGCCAAGGTCGTGGTAATCGGTGGCGGCGTGGTTGGAACCCATGCGGCCAAAGTTGCTGCGGGCATGGGCGCGGATGTGACGGTTCTTGATATGTCGCTGTCCCGCATGCGTTATCTGGACGACGTTTTCGCACGCGATTTCAAAACGGTATACGCCAGTCGCGGTAATACCGCTGAGCTGGTTGCCGACGCAGATATGGTGATTGGCGCTGTGCTGATCCCTGGCGCAGCAGCGCCGAAACTGGTGTCGCGTGCCATGCTTTCAACCATGCGCCGAGGTGCGGCAATTGTGGATGTGGCGATTGACCAAGGCGGGTGTTTTGAGACCAGCCACGCCACAACGCATGACGACCCGATCTATGAGGTTGATGGCATCTTGCATTACTGCGTCGCCAACATGCCGGGTGCCGTTGCCCGGACCTCGACCATCGCGCTGGGTAACGCGACCATGCCGTTCATGCTGGCACTGGCGAACAAAGGCTGGCGGCGGGCGTGTGAAGAGGATGAGCATTTGTTGAATGGGTTGAACACCCATGCTGGCAATCTGACCTATGCAGCCGTCGGCAAGGCGTTGGGGTTGGATGTTTTACAGGCCAAACTGGCGCTGAAGAAGTAAATCAAAAGGCCCGCCAATAAAGCGGGCCTTCGAACTGTGTCGGCGCGAAGAATTATTTCTTCAAAGCGACAAGAATATCTTTCAGCAGATCGACTTCGGTCGGACCCGCCGGTGCTGCCTCGACCACGGGGGCCGGGCCTTTCAGTTTGTTCACAGCCTTGACCAGCATGAAAACCACAAAGGCTATGATCAGGAAATTGATTACGGCGGTGATAAACGCGCCATAAGCAAAAACGGCTGCGCCGGATTCTTTGGCGGCAGCAAACGAAGCTGGACCGGTTCCAGACAGATCAAGGAACATATCCGAGAAGTTCACGCCACCCAAGATAAGGCCGATGATCGGGTTGATCAAATCGCCGACCAGGCTGCTGACAATGGCGGTAAACGCCGCACCAATAATGATCCCGACCGCGAGGTCCATCACATTGCCCTTGGCAATGAAGTCTTTGAATTCTTTTATCATTTTTCGTCCTGTCCCACGTTTATTTTTGGTGGCGGGAAGTTAACCAATGCTCGCCGCGATTGAAAGCATAATTGTCCGCTCGCGGGGCGAATGTTCGCAGGCGCTTTTCAGCGAACGTCGCGTTAGGCGCGAAGATGCCCGCCGGTGGCAGCGATAACTGAAGCGACGATGGCCTTTGAAACGGTTTCGATATCGCCATCGGTCAAAGTTTTGTCGCGCGGTTGCAATCGCACGGCGATGGCAATCGATTTCTTGCCCGCACCCAATTGGGCTTCGGCTTTTGCGCCGCTGAAGACATCAAAAATGGCGGTGTCTGCAACTAAAAGTTTGTCGGCAGCTTGCGCCGCTTTTACTAAAACCGACACTTCTACCCCTATGTCAACAACGAAGGCAAAGTCGCGGTCGACGGCCTGATATTCCGATGCGTTTAAGGCAGGCCTCGCCAGATTGCGCGCTTTGGCAAAAGGAATTGCAGCAGGGAACATTACAAAGGCAACTGCCGGACCTTTCACATCCAAGGCAGCCAATATTTTTGGGTGGATTTCCCCGAAATGGGCCAACAAAATTTTTGGCCCGAGCGTCAAAGCTGCTGACCTTCCGGGGTGAAACCATGCGGGCGTGTTTCGGTTTGACATCAATTTATCAACCGCCACACCGCAGCGGGCCAAGGCGGATTCCACGTCGCCTTTGGCATCGTAAATATCCACCAAACGCCGCGCTGAATGCGCATTGCGCGGTTCGCCATAGCCAACGCGAAGGCCTGCCGCAGCGACAACCATGTCCGAAGGTTCGCCGCCCGAAAATATCGGGCCAATCTCAAACAGCGCTAGGTCGTTTGCACCACGCGCCTGATTGCGCGACGCTGCGGTTAGCAACCCCGGCAAGATATCCGGGCGAAGGTGGCTCATGTCGCTGGCGATAGGATTACCTATCATCACCGCATCGGAACCACCGCCAAACAGTGCCGCGGTCTTTTGGTCGATGAACGAATAGGTGACGCATTCGTTATAGCCCAAAGCAGCAATCTGCCGCCGCAGAGCGGATTCGCGTCGTTGCGTCGGCGTCAATACCGGCTTGGCCACACCCAATTTCGGCCGCGCCAATGGCACGCCTTGCAGTTTGGCAAGCGAAGCCTGTCGGGCGATTTCTTCAACCAAATCGGCCTCGCCTTGCACATCGGGCCGCCAACTTGGGACGCTGGCTTCCAGATGGTCCCCCGACCCGCTGACGGTGAACCCAAGTGCAGTCAGAATGCGCACTTGTTCCGCTTTGGGAATACCCATGCCAACTAGCGAGTTCACGCGGTGCGTGTCGAGCCTGTAGCTGCGCGATGTGTCTGGGACCTGTCCTGCAACAACAACATCCGAGGGCGTCCCTCCACACAAATCCAAGATCATGCGCGTGGCAAGTTCAATACCTTCAGCGGTGAAATTCGGGTCGATGCCACGTTCAAAGCGGTATCGTGCATCTGAATTGATCTTGTGTTTGCGACCGGTGGATGCCGTCAGCAACGGGTCAAAATAGGCCGCCTCAATAAAAACATTCGTCGTTTCCACCAAACATGCCGTTGGCATTCCACCAATCAACCCGCCAATCGCTTGCGGACCGTTCGCATCAGTGACTAATGTTTCGCTACCATCGAAAACGTATGTTTTGTCGTCCAATGCGAGTAGGCTTTCGCCGGGTCTCGCTTTTCGAACCTCGATGTCGCCTGCTACCTTATCGGCGTCAAAGACGTGCAGCGGTCGATTTCTGTCGTAAGTCAGGAAGTTGGTCACATCGACCAAGGCCGATATTGGACGCAGCCCAATCGCCTTCAAGCGATCTTGCAGCCATTGCGGTGAAAGGCCGTTTTTGACGTCCCGGATGCAGCGCCCAAGAAACAATGGGCAGGCATTGTCGGCAACACTCGCGTGCAATCCCACCGCGATAGGGCTAACGAATTGACCTGGAACGGCCACGGTGGGCTGCGTTTTCAAAACACCAATTCCGCGTGCAGCCAGATCACGCGCGATACCTTGCACGCCCAAGGCATCGGGCCGATTGGGCGTGACTTTGACCTCAATCACCGGGTCGCTGATACCACGATAATCAACAAAACGCTCCCCAAGCGGCGCATCGGCGGGCAGATCGATGATGCCGTCGTGGTCGTCAGAAAGCATCAATTCGCGCTCCGAACACAGCATGCCGTTCGATTCAATGCCACGGATCACGCCGGGTTTCAGGTCAACCCCGGTGCCCGGAACGTGGGTTCCAACCGGCGCGAAAACACCGATCAAGCCAGTTCGCGCGTTGGGAGCGCCGCAGACAACCTGTACCTCTTGCGATGGTTTGCTCGGACCATTCAACCACGCCTCAACCCGACACAGGCGCAAGCGGTCGGCATTGGGATGCGGTTTCGCCTCAATGACACGACAAATGGTGAAAGCACCGAGTTTCGCGGCAACGTCTTCAACGCTTTCAACCTCCAAGCCAAGGTCGGTCAACGCAAACAGAATATCATCCAGCGGTGCGGCAGTTTCCAGATGATCTTTCAGCCAGTTCAAGGTGAACTTCATGGGTCAGCGCTTTCCGCTTTGGGCAGGGTCAGAGCGCTGCTTAACGAATCCAGCATCGAACCGGAAGGGGAATCCAAACCTTGCGTATAATGAAAAAATGCTGTATCAGGAAGTATCGCGGTCTGAAATTGGACTGCTGACGATACCTGTGGGGGTTAGTCGATTGGCTTGGTTTCGTGTGTTCGCGTCGGACAAATCCGGCGCAGTTTCGATTGAGTTTGTGGTCTTGGTCGCATCTCTGATGGGCGTTGGCACTTTGTCGGCGGTCACGGTGCAGTCTGGCGCATTGGTGCGGGCCGGTATTATTGGCGACAATTTGGAAGAAGCGTCCACCTTGGCGCAGGGTACAAACTTGCCCGTCAATTTTCCTGAAATCGGCCCAGGAAGCCCGATGAACTTGCCCGGTGACTCGACGCAATCAGCCGACACAAACGGTGGTTCCGGACCAGTGACCGAAACCGTAGTTGTGCATAATGGTGGTGGCGGCGTGCGGACCGGCGGCGGTTCTGGCACCAACAACCCGGATTGTCCGGTTGCAGAGCCTGACCCCGAATTGGGTGCGCTTGATTGTAACGAGCAGGCAGCCGACACGCCGATTTGAATTTTGTGGGCGGTGGATTGTGCTTTTTGGAGCAGCCGTGCCTACGATTGCTGCACAAAAGTCGCAAAATTGGGGTGCATTAGTTCAAATTTTATTCATTCGTCCAAGTGCCGCAGCTAGCGTTGGTATTCGGTTTTGCCATGCTAAATACGATATTTCGACATCCACCCCTTCATAGTCGTGACGAAGAACGTTTCCGAGCCCTGCAATTGCCTTCAAATCAATTTCGGGTTCGGTCGACTTTATTTCTAGTGACAAACTGCGAGACGCTTCGGTGATGATTTCAAAGCAGCGTTCAAAAGCCAAAGTGCGGACCACTGACGCACGAATTTCATCGACCGTTCCCCCAGAAATCACTTCGGCCAAGTTGCCAATTGTCGGCAAGATATGGCCAATTCTGATAGCATTTTCATCAGGTCGGCGCGGCATCAAAACACCTGAATCGCGTCAGCCTCAGCATTGGCGAGAATTTGCGGAATGATCGAGCGGCGGTTCAAAAAATCGATGGAGAAAGGCAGCAACTCGGACGCCAATATCTTCAGCCCTGAGTAGTCGAACAAGTCAAAATCTTTGATGTCGTGGTCGAAGAACATATCGACGTCTGAATCGGGACCTTCGTCGCCCCGCGCGACCGAACCAAACAGAAAGACATGCGTCACGCCATGACTCCGGAATTCCGGCTCACGCTTTTTTATTGCAGCAATGACGTCAACTTTCTTCATCGGATCAACTTGGGCATTTTGTCGCCTGTGGGCAAGAACTTTGCGTCGCTGCCCTAACGACAAAGGGTTGGCAAACATGACTCACCCACTCACGCCGCCACTCACCGTTGGCACTTCCAGCGCTGAGAACCCATAGTGCCGCAGCCAGCGCAGATCTGAATCAAAGAACGCCCGCAAATCTGGGATGCCGTATTTCAGCATGGCAAGGCGGTCGATGCCCATGCCGAAGGCGAAGCCTTGCCATTTCTCCGGGTCAACCTTGGCGGCTTGCAGCACCTTGGGATGGACCATGCCGGAACCGAGAATTTCCAGCCAGTCGCTGCCCTGCCCGATTTTCAACTGCCCGCCTTCCCAAGAACAGCGGATATCGACTTCAGCCGAGGGTTCAGTGAAGGGGAAATGGTTGGCGCGGAAACGCAATAAATCGGTGGAATCGGTTTCAAAGAACGCCCGGCAAAACTCTTCCAAGGTCCACTTCAGATTGGCCATCGAGATGTCTTTGTCGATGCACAGCCCTTCGTATTGGTGAAACATCGGCGTATGGGTCTGGTCATAATCGGCGCGATAAACCCGCCCCGGTGCGATGATGCGGCAAGGCGCGCCATGCGCTTCGAGATAGCGGATCTGCACCGGCGAGGTATGGGTGCGCAGCACATTGGGCGGCCGGTTGTCGCCTTCGGCGCGATGCATGTAAAACGTGTCATGCTCCTGCCGCGCCGGATGTTCCGGCGGAATGTTCAGAGCGTCGAAATTATACCAGTCGGTTTCAATCTGCGGCCCTTCCGCCACCGAAAACCCAAGGTCGGCAAAAATTGCAATGATCTGCTCGGTGACTTGCGAAATTGGGTGGAGCGTTCCCGATTGCGAGGGGCGCGGTGTCATCGTTACATCCAGCCATTCGGCCTTCAGTCGAATATCCAGCGCGGCATCGCCCAATGCCGCTTTGCGCGCCGCCAAAGCGGACCCAATTTCTTCCTTCAAGGCATTCAGCGCTGGCCCGGCGGTTTTGCGCTTTTCGGGGTCCATGGAGCCAAGATCGCGCATTAGCAAAGAAACCGAGCCTTTCTTGCCCAAAGCGGCAAGGCGAACGTCTTCCAAAGCCGACTCATCAGGCGCGCCGGATATTTCTGCCAAGGCGCGAAGTCGAAGTTCGTTCAAATCGTCCATATTTTTCTGCCTCAGATTATCGCGGTTGAGCGGTATCACAGTCAGTTTCGTTTGCAACCCCGGCAAAGATTAGTGCCGCATTTGCGGCGCTTGGGCGCAAAAGACTGGGGCTTTGGGGATGGCCTTGGCCATGCAGATATGTGGCGTGCAACAGCGTTGAATTTATATGGATTAGCGTTGGTCGCAATGGCCTGTTGTGGCAGAGTCTACCGCCGGCGATTTCGCATGCTGAAACAAAAACCCCGGCGCTTTGCACCGGGGTTATCGCTGTTGTTGGCTAGGCAAGTTTAGGCTAGCGCTGCTTTTGCCTGTGTGACGATTGCACCAAAAGCGTCGGGTTCGTTCACGGCCAAATCGGCCAGAACCTTGCGGTCAACCTCGATACCGGCACGGCTCATCGCGTTGATGAACGTGCTGTAAGTCAGGTCGTGCAACCGTACAGCGGCGTTGATCCGCTGAATCCACAAGGCGCGGAAGTTGCGCTTTTTGATGTAACGGTCGCGCGTTGCATATTGCATCGCTTTGTCGACCGCCTGCGTGGCGGTGCGGAAATTCGTGCTGCGGGCGCCATAGTAGCCTTTGGCGGCTTTGATGACTTTGCGGTGGCGGGCGTGGGAGGCAACGCCTCCTTTAACTCTGGACATGGTTCAATTCCTCTCAGCGGTCGTAGGGCATGTAAGATTTGATGATGCCTTCATCGGCTTTGCTCAGCACCGTGGTGCCACGCGCATTACGAATGAATTTGGCCGAGCGTTTGATCATGCCGTGGCGTTTGCCTGCCTGACCTGCCTTGATCCGGCCCGTGGCCGTGACCTTGAAGCGCTTTTTGGCGCTTCCTTTCGTCTTCATTTTGGGCATTTCCATCTCCCTTGTCGGAACGGTATCGAGTGAACGCGACTCGGCAGCCCTTTAGCCGGACGCATCAGTGAAGGCGGGTGTATAGTTTCGGGATGGAAGCGGCGCAAGCCCCTAGCCAAACAACTCCGAGAAAAGTTTGGCCAGCGCCGTTGTCACATCGGCGGGACCTAAACCGTCAGACGATAGCACATTGGCATAATAGATAAGTCCGATAGCGGCGAACAGGAACAACACCGAAAATCGCGGGCGCGTTCCGTCCACTGCCGCCGAGAAAATCCTGATCAACGAGACAATGCCAAGGGCAATACCAAGCAACAAATACGTTTGATAAAGGTCCAAAGCAATCTTCCCTAGCGCAGCCTATTCTGGCTCGCCCTCATAAATCAGTTTCTCCATTACTGGAGCAACCCGCAAGATATTTGTGGAGCCTGCAACGCCAAATGGAATGCCTGCGGTGACAACAATTTTGTCCTTTTCAGTGGCAAACCCATATTCGCGCGCGGCCCGTGCCGCGCTGACAACCGCCAATTTGAAACGCGTAACTTCTTCGGTGACAACACAATGCAATCCCCAAGACAGCGCCAATCTGCGGGCAGTACTGACCAATGGCGTCAGGGCAATGATGGGAACACGAGGCTTTTCGCGCGATGCCAGTAGTGCCGTCGTACCCGAATGGGTGAAACAGCAAATTGCTTTTACGTCGGTCGTTTCCGCCACTTCGCGGGCGGCGACTGTGATTGCATCGGAAACCGATTCCTGCGAGGCACTGCGCGAAGCTTCCATGATTTGCCGATACGTCGGGTCGCGTTCAACTTCAACGGCAACAGCGTTCATCGTTGAAACCGCTTCGACCGGATAATCGCCAGCAGCCGACTCTGCCGACAACATCACCGCATCGGCACCTTCATAAATTGCGGTCGCCACGTCGGAAACTTCGGCCCGCGTCGGCACCGGCGAGTGGATCATGCTTTCCATCATTTGGGTGGCAACGATCACCGGTTTGCCGACGGCGCGACACCCGCGCACCAGTCTTTTCTGGATCGGCGGCACGTCTTGCACCGGCAGTTCAACGCCAAGATCGCCGCGTGCGACCATGATTCCATCGCTGACGGCCAAGATGCTGGCAAAGGCTGTTACAGCAGCAGGTTTCTCAATTTTTGCTAGAATCGCCGCCCGGCCCTTGGCCAAGTTTCGCGCTTCTGTCACATCTTCTGGTCGCTGTACAAACGACAATGCCAGCCAGTCGCAACCCAATTCGCATATGAATTCCAAATCGCGGCGGTCTTTGTCGGACAAGGCGGCCAGCGGCAACACAACGTCTGGAACGTTGACCCCTTTGCGATTTGAAATTTCGCCACCGACAATGACTTCGGTCATCGCGTGGGTTTTGGAGCATTCGGTAACTTTCAGCCTGATCTTGCCATCATTGACCAACAGACTGGAGCCGACCTTCAACGCCTCCAAAATTTCCGTATGTGGCAGATTTACCCGCGTCGCATCGCCCGGTGCTGGGTCAAGATCGAAGCGAAACTTTTGCCCCACCACCAGTGATTCGCGTTCGCGGGCGAATGTGCCACAGCGCAATTTTGGCCCCTGCAAATCGGCCAGAATGCAAATCGGACGGCCGACTTCTTTCTCAACTTCGCGGATCAGCGAATGCCGCCGCTGTATATCTGCATGGACGCCATGGCTCATATTCAGGCGAAACACATCTGCACCCGCCATGAAAAGCGCCTTGATCATTTCCTTTGTTTCGGACGCTGGCCCAAGCGTAGCCACAATCTTGACGTTTCGGTTTCTTTTGATGCCCGTCATTTCCGCCTGCACTTGCCACTGCCAGATTTTCCGCTGCCCTTATATACCGGCAGTCTAGGAGCAAAAGCGTTAATTCCGTTCGATCAAACAATTGTTTAGCTTGGCGTGGCCAACGATTTCATTGCGCGATATTATTTCGCGTCTTTTCCCTTTGGTTTTGGTCAATGAAAAATAACGACTCCTTCACATCCCTGAATGCCGGTACGTCTTCGCCGATCATCGTTTTGTGCGACCACGCCACACGCCATATTCCGCCAGACATCAGCAGCGACGACCTTGGACTGGACCTTGGCGATTTGGAACGCCACATCGCCTATGACATCGGCGCTTTGGCGGTGGCGAGACTAATCAGCGCGTATTTTGACACCAAATTGATTCACACAAATTTTTCTCGTCTGTTGATCGATGCCAACCGCGGCGAAAACGACCCAACATTGGTCATGCGCCTATATGACGGCACGGTCGTTCCGGGCAACCGGACGATCGACAACTGCCAATTTCTCCACCGGCTTGATAGATTTCACCGTCCGTACCACACCGAAATTGGCCGGCTGATTGACCAGATGATTGGCCAAGGATCCAACCCACTGCTGGTCTCGATCCATTCGTTCACACCGCAATTGCGCGGTCGCGGAAAAAGGCCGTGGCATATTGGCGTGCTATGGGAAGGCGATGATCGTCTTGCTCAACCGTTCATGCAGGAATTGCAAGCAAACACGGATATCCACGTTGGCAACAACGAGCCCTATCGCGGCGGACTTCCCGGCGATACATTGAACACACATGGGTTAGCGCGCGGGTTGCCGCATATCCTGATCGAATTTCGCAACGACTTGGTCGAAGATGCCAAGGGTCAGGACGAATGGGCGCGGAAAATCATTCCTGCATTGGAATTAGCGCTGTCGCAAAATGGGTGGATGGGAAAATGAACGACCAGACACGAATTGAACTCGAAGCGGCTGCGTTTCGCCGTTTGCGCGATCATTTGCGCGAAAGGGCCGATGTGCAAAACATTGACCTGATGAACCTTGCCGGATTTTGCCGCAACTGCCTAAGCCGTTGGTATCAAGAAGCCGCCGCCGATATCGGCATCGTAATCGACAAAGAACAGGGGCGCGAGATCGTTTACGGAATGCCGTACGACCAATGGCAGGCCCTGCATCAGCGCGAGGCAACTGACGCCAGCCGCAGCGATTTTGCCAAAAACAATCCGCATGCTTAAAAGTGCTATTGTTACATTGTAACGTTTGCGATATTCCGACTCGGGCCAGTTTCGAGGAGGCCCCATTGCGTTTGGTCGTAGCCCTAGTTTTCGCACTATTCCCCTGCCTTGTTTGGGCGGATGCGCCGAAAGTCGTGACCAGCATCAAACCGGTCTACGAATTGGTCAAAGCGGTTATGGCGGATGCCGGTGAACCCGAATTGCTGTTGTCGCAGAATGATTCTCCACACCATGCAAGCTTACGACCGTCGCAGATGCGCAGTTTGGTCAATGCCGATTTACTGGTCTGGGTCGGACCCAATATGGAACCTTGGTTGGAAAAAGTGCTGGGCACCCTTGCGCCGGAAACCGAACGACTGCGTTTGATAGAGGTTGCTGGCCTGCGCCTGCTCAAAATACGCCAGCCTGCAACTTTGGCATCTGACGAAGACCAAGAACTCGCCGCACTGGAAAAACCGGAAGATCCGCAATTCGAACAGGATTCCGATTTTTTCGCTGCTGAGGACAACTCGCTTGAGGCCGATCTTGAGGATCAGGCAGCGCAGGAAGCCGATGCCGCGGATGCGGAAGCTTTGTTGGCACTGGAAGGTGAAGGTGCAACAGCAGCCCCGGAAATTTCCGATGCCTTCAATGGCGACGACCCACATATTTGGCTTGATCCGACAAATTCGGTCTTGATGCTCGACGCCATTGCCAAATCATTGGCAAAGCTGGACCCAGAAAATTCAGACATTTATCGGGGCAACGCCGAGGCGGCCAAGCTGGCATTATCGGAAGCCGTGCTGGCGGCAAAAGACCAATTGGTCTATCTGACCGACAGTCGGTTTATCTACAACCACGATTCCTTCCAGTATTTCGAGGCGGCTTTCGGCCTCAAATCCATCGGGTTTCTAAACACCAGCGACGCAAAACAAGTGGGTGCCCGCACGGTATCGGAGATCACCGCCAACATTGAATTCGCCCCGGTCATCTGCATTATCATCGACAAAACCGAAAGCAGTCGCGCGGTGAAATCGTTGTTTCCCGATCATGAAATGATCGCGCTCGATCCGATGGGATGGGGGTCTGATCCCGACGCCAGCTATCCGGCGTCGCTGTTTTTGAACCTTGCCGAGGGTTTTTCCGAATGCGATTAAGCTATATCGCGCTTTTGCGGCTTTCAGCGATGTAAAGTTCGCGCAGTTTCAGCGTGGTCGCACCGGGTCTGCCGGTGCCAATGATGGCGTCGTCAATCTGCACAACCGGGCAGACAAACGTGGATGAGGCGGTGATAAAAGCTTCCGCCGCGTTTTTTGCTTCGGCGACCGAAAATGGCCGTTGTTCGATATTGAAGCCTTCCTTGGCGGCATACCCAATCACCATCGACCGGGTGATGCCGTGCAGAATCGAATTGGTCAGATCACGGGTGATGATTTTGCCTTCTTTGGTGATGATCCACGCGTTGTTGGACGTGCCTTCGGTGACAAAGCCATCCTCAACCATCCAAGCATCGTCGGCACCTTTGGCTTTCGCCTGCATCTTGCACCAGCTTGGGGCTAGCAGTTGCACTGTCTTAATGTCACGCCGCGCCCAGCGGATATCGGGGATCGTCGCCACCTTGATGCCATTGCGGGCTTGCAGAGTTTCCTCAATTTCCTTTTCTTGCGTGAACATGATAAGCGTTGGTTTGGCGTCTTTGGGCCAGACAAAATCACGATCTGCGACGCCACGGGTGACCTGCAGATAGATCATGCCCTCGTCCAACTTGTTGAGCCGCACCATGTCGCGGTGGATGTGCAACAATTCGTCGTTGTTGGCGGGCACCGCTATCTGCAACTCGTCCAGCGACCGCGCCAGACGGGTCAGGTGGCCCTGAAAATCCAGCAGCTTGCCGTCCAACACTGCCGTCACTTCGTAAACGCCATCGGCCATAAGAAAGCCGCGGTCGAAAACCGAGATTTTGGCCTGGTCTTCGGGCAAATAATCGCCATTCACATAGACAATTCGGTTCATATCATCCCCAAAGTTCAGGTTCGGACGGGTAAACACCGAGCGTGTCATAGCGCAGCGGGTCTTCGCGGTCGCAGGCCAAAAGCAACGGGCCATCAAGATCGGTGAACTCGGCACCTTGCGCAACCAGAACCGCTGGTGCCATGCCCAGCGACGTGCCGACCATGCAGCCAACCATGATGCCGAAACCTTGTTCCCGTGCTGCCTGCCGCAAAGCCAGCGCTTCGGTCAGACCACCGGTCTTGTCCAGTTTGATGCTAACGTAGTCATACTTGCCTTTCAGTGCTGCCAAAGAGGCCCGGTCATGGCAACTTTCATCGGCGCAAACCGGCAGGATTCGATCAATTTCTGCCAAAGCCTCGTCCTGACCAGCGGGCAAGGGTTGTTCCACCAAAACTACGCCCAGCCGCAGCAATTTGGGGGCAATCTCGCGGTAGAACTCGGCAGTCCAGCCTTCATTCGCATCGACAATTAGGCGTGAAACCGGCGCGCCCTTTCGCACGGCCTCCAGTCGGGCGATGTCATTCTCGCTACCGAGCTTTACTTTCAATAGCGGTCGATGGGCATTTGCGGACGCCTGAACGTGCATGTTTTCAGGGCTGTCGAGCGAAAGAGTGAACGCCGTCACCACCGCTTTCGGTTCGGGCAAACCGGCCAATTGCCAGACCCGGCGGCCCGATTTTTTTGCCCGCAAATCCCAGAAAGCACAGACGATGGCATTGCGGGCTGCGCCCGGTGGCAGCATGGATTGCAATTCTTCTTGGTCAAAACTCTGCGGCAGCGCCGCAATTTGCGCAACGACCGACTCGACACTTTCGCCGTAACGAACATAGGGCACGCACTCGCCGCGACCGGTCGCCCCATATTCGGTCACACATGCCACAACAACTTGCGCCTCGGTTTTGGAGCCGCGCGAAATGGTAAAGGTCCGGGCAAGCGGAAAGGATTCAACCGTCGCGGAAATTGTCAGCATGGGCCAACAATTGGACGAATTGCACCTTCAAGGCAAGCCTATCGCAGCAAGGCCACCGGCGCGTTTTCGTTGACTTCAAAATCTACCGGCGGAGCATCAACCGCATCAGTTTTGCGCTTGAATTCATAATGCATGATCGCGCCATCTGGTTCGGAATGAATGATCAGGCAGGTCGAAAGGTGGCGACCGCCGTCATACAAATCGACCAATCCCCGCAGATGGGCTTTGTGGCTGGCGTCCATCGAAAAACCGTCATCCCACAGGCGCAGCACAGGATATGTTTCGCCATCAGCGATCAGACGCAGGCGATTTTTCTTTTTCAAGGCCGCCATCCGGGCACGATCCATGCCCTCGATAACTTCTCGAGACAAAAACGAATCCATACTTCCCCCAAACTCTTTACTAAACCAAGGGTGAGCCGCATTCCGATTCGGGTCAAGATAGTCTTGGACGGTGACAGGTTTACGACCCGTTTGGACGCCTTTGTGGCCGCAATACATGCGGTTTTGCCCCGTCATAAAGGGCGGAATCGCGGAAATCAGCGCTTTCGTTCAGGGCGGGGCCGACCAGAACCAGTGCCGTTCGGGTAATTTTGGCGTCACGAACCAGTCCATGAATCGTCGCCAATGTGCCGCGCAGAATCAACTGATCAGGCCATGAAGCGCGAAAGACCACAACAACCGGGCAGTTGGGGCCGTAGAAGGGCGACAATTGCCGCTCGATCTCGCGCAACTGACGGATTGCTAGGTGGATAGCCATAGTCGCGCCCGTGCGACCAAAATTCTCCAGCGTTTCGCCAGTAGGCATCGTCGTGGCCTTGCCGTTCACCCGCGTTAGGATGATCGATTGGGCGATTTCTGGAATGGTCAATTCCTGCCCCAAAGCCGCAGCAGCAGCGGCATAGGCGGGCACGCCGGGGGTGATGTCGAAAGGGATGTTGTCGGCTTTGAGCAGGCGAATTTGCTCGGCAATCGCCCCGTATAGCGACGGGTCGCCGGAATGGACGCGGGCGACGTTCTGGCGCTTGGCATGGGCGGCGACAATTTCGGCGTGGGTTTCTTGCAGGGTCATGGTGGCGGTGTCGAGAACAAGCGCATCATGCGGCGCAAAAGCCACCACTGCTTCGGGAACCAATGACCCCGCATAGAGGCAAACTTCGCAGCTTTCGATCAGGCGTTTGCCCTTGATCGTCAGCAAATCTGGGTCGCCCGGACCGGCACCGATGAAGTGAACGGTCACGCCAAGTCACCGTCTATTTTGCGAGCATAGCCGCGCGGTGTAAACATGCGCGGGCCGTCGCCGGTTTGGGTGAGTTTCGATTGGGAAGAGCCAACGATGACAAGCGTCAGCATGTCCACTTCGTCAGTTTTCATCGTTTCAAGGGTGCGAAAACGCGTCGATTCTTCGGGGCGACCCAACGACGAGGCCAGCAAAACCGGCGTGTTGGCCGGGCGATGATGCAACAGGATCACGCGTGCTTCATCCAGCAGGGTCCGTCGTTTGGCGCTGACCGGGTTGTAAAAGGCGATAACGAAATCACCCTCGGCGGCGGCCTTCAGGCGGCGCAGGATTTGGTCGCGTGGGGTTAAAAGGTCAGACAAGGAAATGGCGCAGAAATCATGCCCCAGCGGTGCCCCTGCCCGTGCGGCGGCGGCTTGCATGGCGGAAATACCGGGGGTTGAGGTTACTTCAACACGACGGGCGGCAGGGGAAACGCCCCCTTTGCCCGGGTCGCGGTCGAGCAATTCCCAGACCAGCGCGCCCATGGCATAAATGCCGGCATCGCCCGAACAAATCAGCGCGATATTGCGGCCCAATCCCGCCTGTTCGAGGGCGTAGCGACAGCGATCTTCTTCGCCGCCCAACGGGAAATCGGCGCGGGGTTTACCCGCCGCCAAAGGCCCTAGCAGGTCGATATACAGGCTGTAGCCGACCAGTTCGTCGGCATTGGCGATCAACTTTGATGCTTCCGGCGTGCGCCATGCCGATTGGCCCGGACCGATGCCGATGATCGATAAATGCGCGCGAGGTTTGCCGCGCAATTCAGTGATCGGCTCTGGCGAAACAGCCAGTGCACAGGTGGCATTGGCGGATTTGGCTTTGGCATACCACAGGCATGCCGTCGATCCGCCCAGCGCCAGCGCTGCGCCTTCGGCAACGCCGTGGCAACCGGTTTCGGCGAACACGGTTTCGGACGGATTTTCCAGCCGCGGCGTTTCAGCTTCCAGTTCGGCGGCACCAAAGAAACGCAGCGGCAGGTTCAGGTTGCGAGCAAGTTCCAGAACGGCAGGTTCGTCGGCCTTCAGATCAATGCTGCCGATAGCGGCGATGGCTTGGCGGGCGAGTTCGGCTTCGGCCAGCATGGCGGCAACCAACGTCGCCAATTCTTGCGGCGGGCAATTCCGCGAACAGCCAACGCCAAGCGTGGCGCGTAGGGGATGAAAGGCGAGGTGGGTGCCGGAAAGATCGGAAACCGGCTCCATCGTCGCCGTAATGCGCAGCGCATCGCCGCTTGGCAAATTCGCCAACCAGTCGGCTTTGGCCGCTTCGTCGCCGTCAACCTCAGCCCCGCCACCCGCCAGCAAGGTCGCCATGGCGTCTTTGGCATCATCGGGATTCGCCAATCGCCAACCGGCTGGCGGTTCATCCAACGCCAGACCAAGCGCCACATCGCCAGCGGTGGTAATAGAAGGTTTGATGCCCAACGCCCGCGCAATTTCGCCTGCCAAGCGATTGGCCCCGTGATGGCCGCCCAGAAGTGGGATGACGGTTGAGCCGTCCTCGGCGACGGCTATTACAGGCGGTTCACTGCGCTTGTCCGACAACAATGGAGCAACGGCGCGGATCAGGATACCAGCGGCGCAAACGCCGATGACGGGGGTGCCGGATGCGAACATATCGCGGATATGCTCGAGTGCGTTGGGGTAGGAAACTTCGGCATTGGCGACCCGGCCTTCGCGGCCATGCAGCGACGCTTTGAGCGCGGTTGCTAAGCGCCGCGCCGTGGCTTCACCCGAGTGCGACAGGCAGATGACGACGGGTTTCACAGCCACGGATCGGCCCCTTTGACGATCAGGATCATCGAGAAATAGGGCGCGGTTTCTGGCGCTTGGTTCAGGGGAACGGCAATCTGGTTGGGTAAGGTCGCGTGGGCAACATAATGGGCGGACTTCGTCAAATTCAGACTTTCGATCAACGCCCGAATGCGCGGCAGGTGGCGGCCAAGTTTGAGGATAACAATTGTTTCGCTTGCTTCGATCTTACTACGAAGCTCTTCATCCGGCAAAGGTGCCGGGATGACGTTCAGTGTTTCATTTCGGGCGCATAGCGGCAATTTCAATGCCGCAGCGCTGGCTGTCAGCGATGCGACGCCGGGGATGATTTCGCAACGAAAATCGGCGGCAAGACGGGCCAATAAATACATGAAAGAGCCATAGAACAAAGGGTCGCCCTCGCAGAGGGTGATGACATCTTTGCCCCGTTTCAGCGCGTCGCGTATGGCATTCGCACCCTTGTCATAGGCGGCTTGCGCCGGAGCACGCTCAAGGGTCATCGGCACTTGGATGGCGATCTCTTGGGCATCATTGGGGATCAGATGCGCGGCGATGGAACGGGCAAAGCTCTCGCCGCCTGCTGGCGCGGGGTAAGCGATGACGCGGGCATTGGCGATCAAGCGGGCAGCCTTGAGGGTCAACAAGTCCGGGTCACCGGGGCCAAGGCCGACGCCGTAAAGGGTGCCTTGGGTCATGGCTTTGTTGACCCAGTGGGGCGACCTGCGCCCGTGTCATTCCCGCGAAGGTGGGAAACTTTCGCAACGCCTGTCATTCCCACATAGTCGGCAGCCAGACCCCCGCCTTCGCGGGGGTGACAGGTAGCATGAATCGTCCTTGCAGCGGACGACGCGTTGTCTTTCCCGCGCAGGCGGGAATCGAGTGCCCCCACCCTAACCCTCCCCCGCAAACGGGGGAGGGGATTTGGTTGCGCTGTTGGGTAATTTCCGGTCATCGCTTCACGCAACTCCATTGCGTTACGGTCATTTGCGGTTTCCAACCGGTCAATCCACCGATGGGTTCGGCGCGTTGCACCGACAATCGCGCCAAATCGCCGCCGAACTCTGTATGACACGCCAATAGGACCGCCTCGCTTTCCAAAGTCACCGCATTTACCACAACCCTTCCCAGAGGCCGTAGGACGCTCATACAACCTATGATTGTATTTTGGGCTACCCCACCCCCAATGAACACCGCATCGGGTCTGGGCAGGCCTTGTAGCGCGTCTGGCGCTGTACCCGCGACTAGGTGCAGGGAAGGAGTGCCAAGGTTCAGGGCATTTTCTGCGGCAAAGGCGCGTCGATCCGCCCTAGGTTCGATGCCGATTGCACGCGCATCGCGGGCGGCACGCATCCATTCGATAGCGACCGAGCCACAGCCACAGCCCACATCCCAAAGCATTGCCCCGCGCATCGGCATCAATTTTGCCAGTGTAATGGCACGGACCTCGCGTTTGGTCATGTTGCCGTCATGGCGGAAGGCGTTGTCGGGCAGGCCGGGAATTTGGGGCAGCAGCGGTGCATCGGCGTTGGCGATGCACTCGACGGCAAGGGTGTTGAATTCTGGCACTTCATGCGCCCAGCTTTTGGCGATGCCATTGAAACGTTTTTCGTCTGGTCCGCCCATCGCCGACATCACGGTCATCGCGCTGTCGCCAAATCCGCGTTCGGTCAGAAAACCGGCAATTTGGGCTGGAGTTTTTGCACCTGTTGTCAGGATCAACAGCCGCGCCCCGAGTTGGATGAAGGGGATCATCTGTTCCGTTGCGCGGCCATGAACGGTGAGGGTGTCGAGATCGGCCAGCGACCAGCCCAGACGCGCGGCGGCCAGTTGAAAGGCGGAAAGCTGCGGGTGGAAGATGATTTCGGCGGGCGCAATCGCCTTGGTGATCCGCGCACCGACCGAATACCAAAGCGGATCGCCGGTGACGAGGATAACCACGCGCTTGCCCTTTTGGGCGCGGATGGTTTCAATCATCGCATCGAACGGCGAGGGCCAGGCGATGCGCTCGGCTTTGATCTTGTCGGATAAATTGTGGTGACGGTCGCCGCCGATGATGATTTCGGCGGATTCGAGTAGGGCGCGGGTTGGCGGGGTCAGGCCGTCGAGCCCGTCTTCACCAATGCCGATGATATGCAGCCACGGGGTCATTTCAGGCCACCAGCCAAGGCGTTGACGGCGGCGGCGGCCATGGCCGAACCGCCCTTGCGGCCTTTCAGGGTGATGTATTCGCAACCGCGCGGGTTGCTGGCCAGCTCGGATTTGGCTTCCGCCGCGCCGACGAAACCGACGGGAAAACCAAGGATCAGCGCCGGTTTTGGCCAACCTTCATCCAGCAGTTCCAGCAAGTGGAACAACGCCGTCGGGGCGTTGCCAATGGCGACAATCGCCCCTTCGATATGGTCGCGCCAAAGTTCGACGGCAGCGGCGGAGCGGGTGTTGGCGATAGTGGGCAAGTTTTGCTCGTTGAGGGTGACGATCACAGGGTTATTGGCGGGCAAATGCCGGCGAATGATGCCAGAGGCGACCATTTCAGAGTCGCAGAGAATAGGCTTGCCAGACGCGAGCGCGGCTCGGCCGGAGGCGACAGCATTAGGGGAAAATGCCAATCTATCAGCGATTTCGACCATGCCGCAGGAATGGATCAGGCGGACCACTACGTCTTGCATGGCATCGGGGAACCGTTCCAGCCGGGCTTCGGCGCGGACAGTGGCGAAGGATTGCGCATAGATTGCAGCGGAGTCTTTTTCGTAGGGTCTCACTTGCGCCGCGCACTTTCTGGCCCATGCGGATGGCTGGCATGCGGATAGGTCGCGTGGCTGTGGTAATTGCCGTCGCCGTGGTGGTGCAATTCCTGCGCTATCAGGCGACATTCACCAGTGCAGAACGTGTCGCACAGCTTGCAATCGGCCACATTCGACCCCGCAACATTCGCGCCCTGCCCTTCGACATGGTGGTGGTGGCTTTCTTGCGGCAAGCCGACTTCGTGTTCAAAGCCCAGAATTTGCGTGCGGTATTTGCACAAGGCGCAATTGGGTGGCGGGATGCCGTCGAGTTGTTCGGTGACACGCTCGGCGAATGTCGCCAGAACCGACGGATGATCGTTCAAATAGGGGGCTTTGATGAACTTGATTTGCGGGTTTTCAGCGGCAACTTGATCGGCAAAGCCATAGATTCGGTCGATAAGGATGCCGGAAAACAGGAAATATGGGAACACGATGACGCGTTTGTAGCCAAGTTTGGTGACGTGGTTCAAGGTCGGTTCAACCAAGGGAAACGTCACGCCGGAATAGCCGATTTCGCACCAGCCAAACCCCATGCCTTCCCACAGCATTCGGGCGACCTTGGCGACATTGGCATTGGCGTCGGGGTCGGATGCACCGCGACCGATGACGACAAGGCACGTCTCGGCCAGCGGCACATGGCCGTGCAGGGCGTTGGCAGCAAACAACGCCTCGCCAATTCGGGCGGCGGATGCATCAAGCATTTTGGCGTCGACCCCCAATTCTCGACCGTATTTGACCGTGATGCCGTGTTTGGCGGCATAAGTGTTGAGCACCGAAGGAATGTCGTTCTTGGCGTGCATGGCGGCAAACAGCATGCCGGGCACGGCGAGGATGGTGTCGCAGCCGCGTTCGCGTAGCCGATCCAACCCGTCACGGATGACAGGGTTGGCGAATTCGAGATAGCCGTATTCTAAAGGGTAAGTGGGCAAATACGTCGCCAGCTTCGCAGCCAGCGCCGCGAATTCATCCACTGCCCCCTGCGCACGCGAACCGTGGCCGCACAGCATGACGCCGATACGGCTCATATCTTACGCAGCACGCCATAGGCGATGGCGACGACGACGACGACGACGAAAACGGCAACAATGAACCACAAATCATGGCCAGTCCCAGCGACATGACCAGCGTGAGCCGATGCCATCGTCGGCAAGACGAAAATTGGTGTGAGTATCAATCTGCGCATCTACTGGCCTTTCCAAGGTTGCGAAAAGGCGACGCCGAAGCGCTGTTGACGATACCCTTTGCAGCCCCGCTTTGGTCGGCTGCGCTAAGTCACCTTTCCGGCCCCGAACGGGGCGTCGTCACGATGATTGGCTTAAACGTTGATCGAGGGCAGGGCAACGCGAATTGCGACGAACCGGAGAAGGCTCGCGACGATGCCGCGTTGGCACTATCAGGAAACGGCGCGAAGATACCCCGCATAGGGGTCATTTTGGGCACCATAGAATTCGACGATAGCCTTCAGATCTTCAAGCTGCACCGGCATCGACATCAACGCGCGGGCATTGGGCATCATTTCATAGAGATCGGACCCCGAGAAAAACGTCGACGACGTTATGGCGACAATCGGAACATGCGGGTGAAAAACCCCGATATGATCGGAAATTGCGAAGGAATCGCCATGTGGCAAAGCCATATCGAGAATGACGATATTGATCGCGTCAAAGCGCAGCAGCTTTATCGCCGAATCGCTGGAAGTCGCCACAACCGATTCGGCATGCAAGCGCGATAGATGCCTGCCCCAAAACTTGGCCAAATCCGAATTGGTGTGGACTATCAAGATTCGCACACTCGCCCCCGGGCAATTCTGCCGCGCTGCCTATCCGCCAAATTATTAACGCTAAGTGTTAACAACCCGTTAATGATGACGTGCAGGTAAGGCTGGATCGGCGAAATATTGCTGACTTGAGGCTGAGTAGCTAAACGTCTATGCACAATGTTTCGCAATGCGGTTCGAGGCTAATTGTTGGATACGGTCATTACCCTTTGTGATACCTGCAAACGCGAAGGTTGGGATGCTTTGTTGCAGCCATTGACCGACGGCGAGCAACTGGCGAGTTTGGTTGAAACGGCAGCTTTGGGACGCAACGATATTCGCACCCGGCGACATTCCTGCCTGCTTGGCTGCGATTATGCCTGCAATATTGCGTTACAATCGCCCGGAAAATTGACCTTTGTCTTGGGCATGTTCGAGCCGACTGAAGAGGCAGCGCAGGCGATTGTTGACTATGCTTGCAAACATGCGGCCAGCGAAAGCGGCTACGTGCCTTTCCGCGAATGGCCGCAGGGGGTAAAAGGGCATTTTCGCGCGCGCTTGCCGCTGTATCCCGATGATGTTGACCCGTGACCAATATCGAACATGGTGGCGGGATTGACGCGGCAATTGCAATCTATGGTGGCGAACGGGCGGATTGGTTGGATTTGTCGACCGGCATAAATCCGGTTGGCTATCCAGTGCCGCCACTTGCCGCTGCTGTTTGGTCAGATTTACCCGATAACGCGGCACAAAATCGCCTTTTGGCGGCGGCGAGGGCGTTTTGGAACGTTCCAAATCACTTGGAAATCATCGCGGCGACCGGCACTTCCGCGCTGATTGCCGCGATACCACGTTTGGCCACTGCCGGTATTGTTGAGATATTTTCCCCGACCTATGGCGAGCATGCGGTGGCTTTTCGCCAAGCCGGTTGGGAAGTTGCCGAGGTTGGGGCTTGGTCAGGTCGGGCCTCGACGGCCGTTCTGGTCAATCCGAATAATCCCGATG
The DNA here is from genome assembly GCA_031415055.1 of Oceanomicrobium sp. GTDB lineage: Bacteria > Pseudomonadota > Alphaproteobacteria > Rhodobacterales > Rhodobacteraceae > JANMOK01. The sequence continues at coordinate 78,561 of JANOQZ010000016.1, forward strand.
GGCGGGTGCATTTGTTGGCTTCGTTGCCAAACTGTCCCTTGGTCGTTGTCGACGAAAGTTTCGCCGATGCAATGCCGAGGACGTCGGTCTTGTATGCCGCAACGCCGGACAATCACCTCATCCTCAAAAGTTTCGGCAAATTTTGGGGGTTGGCCGGATTACGGTTGGGCTTTGCGATATGCGCACCGGATTTGGCCAAAAAATTGAGAGCCATGTTAGGCCCTTGGGCGGTGTCGGGGCCAGCTTTGGCGATTGGGGCGTTGGCCCTGTCCGATAGACTTTGGCGCGTTAGCGAGATTGGCCGATTGCAACGTTCTTGCCAAAGGTTGAACGCGCTGCTTGCGAATGCCGGTTTTGAAATTACCGGTGGCACGCCGCTGTTTACTTTGGTCAAATCCGCCAAAGCGGCGCATATTCACCGAACTTTGGCACAAGACCATATCCTTACACGAAAATTCGCTGCGCAACCCGAATGGCTGCGTCTTGGTTTGCCGGGGATCGAGACAGATTGGTTGCGACTGGAAATAGCATTGGCAAAACCGGCATGACCCACGTTGAAATGCTGTTCCTCGCCTTGGTTTTGGACGCATTCTTTGGAGAACCAGATTGGCTTTGGGCCAAGGTTCAACATCCGGTCAAATTGTTGGGAATTGTCGTCGATTGGCTGGATGTTCGGCTCAACTTTGGCCGCCAACGAAAAATCAAGGGTGGCATAGCGGTAGCGGGATTGGTGATTGGCGCTGCGGTCACCGGCAATTTGATCGCCTTTGTTCCCGATTATGGCCTGTTGGAAGTGTTGGGTGGGGCGGTTTTATTGGCGCATCGCAGCTTGATTGACCACGTCAAGGCCGTTTCAAAAGCGTTGGAGTCCGGTTTGGCCGCAGGTCGCGCTTCAGTTGCCAATATCGTTGGCCGCGATGTCGAGGCGCTGGACGAAAGCAGCGTTGCCCGCGCGGCGATTGAAAGTGCGGCTGAGAATTTTTCTGATGGCGTCATCGCTCCGACGTTTTGGTTTCTGATATTTGGCCTGCCCGGCATCTTGATCTATAAAGCCGTCAACACTGCCGACAGCATGATTGGTCATTTGAATGAACGCTACGGCGAATTCGGTTGGGCAGCGGCGAAATTGGACGACGTTATGAATTGGATACCGGCGCGGCTGACGGCGGCACTGATTTGTTTGATCTATCGATCACGCCAAGCTTGGGAGACAGTGACCGAAGATGCCGATCTGCACCGATCCCCGAACGCCGGTTGGCCCGAGGCAGCAATGGCCGGGGTGCTGGGCATTGCGCTGTCGGGGCCGCGGTCATATTCGGGCGAAATCACCCGCGATTCTTATGTCAACGGCTCGGGCCGCCGGGTGTTGATGGGTGGCGATATTGATCGCTCTGTCGATGTCTTGTGGCGAGCTTGGGCCGCCGTGGTCATAGTTTTGGCATTGGTTTCCATGCCGATCGTGCTGTTGTTTTAGGGCAATAACCCCTAACCAAATGGCAGCCGCCCTTGCAAAGCCAAGCCGACTATGAATCATGCGCGCCATAATTCCATATTCCAAGGATGATCGACAATGAAACGTGTAAAAATTTCCCTATTGGCCCTAGCCGCCTCGCTGAGTTTGGCTGCATGCACCGACCCGGCGATGAATGATGTTGCCGCTGGAGCCGCTGTTGGCGCGGTAGGCGGCGCTATTATCGCCGATATGACCGGCGGCGACGCGCTGGAAGGCGCGATTATCGGCGGTGCCGGTGGTGCCATCGTTGGCGGCGGCCTTAATCCGTGATGTAAGGTGACTTGGGCGGCGGAATGTGCCGCCCTTAGTTTGTCAAGAATCCAGCGACTGTTTCGGTCAATTCACCGGGCTTATCTGCCTGCAGCCAATGCCCGGCACCCTCAATTTGCGAAATTTTGCTGTTGGGGAAAAGGGCGCGAATCTGCGGCTCATTGGCTGGGTTAATGTAGTCTGACAAAGCCCCTTTGAGGAACAGCGTCGGGCTGGCAAATTGCGACGTTATCGCCGGAAACCCGATGATTTGCGTCGCGTTTTGTTCCAAGGCATCGAGGTTCAATTTCCACTTCGCGCCTTCCGGCGTGATTGCCAAGCTTTGTATAAAAAACGCCCGCAGCCCGGCATCGGGAAGGTGCTGCGCAAGCTGCGCATCCGCCTCGGAACGGCGAGTTACTTTGTTGAGATCGACCGAGCGCATGGCGGCAATATTGGCCGCGTGGCTATGGGTGTAAGCAACCGGCGCGATGTCGACGGCGATCAATCTGTCCACCAATTCCGGTCGTGACAATGCCAAGACCATCGCCGCTTTGCCGCCCATCGAATGGCCAAGCACATGCGCTTTTCCGCTGAAATGCGTGATGATTTCTACCAGATCGTCGGCAAGTGCCGGATAGGAATTGTCGTTGTCCCAAAAACTTTCACCGTGGTTGCGCATGTCGACCGCGATGACCTGGCGGTCGCTCGCCAGTTTCTTGGCAATGACGTTCCAGTTTCGCGCCGAGCCAAACAGACCATGCGCAATGACCAGCGGCACAGTGTTGGTGGGGCCGTCGTGCCTTATATAATTCAAAAGTGGCATCGGAATCCTAGGGTGCAAGCCGTGTTGGCGGCAAATTAAGGCAAACTGGCCCAGACACAATCATATTCCCGCCCGAATCGAATGCGAAAAGCCTTGGGTAACGGCGGTTGTTTCGCCATTGAGTAACGAGTGAGTTTGATATGTTTACCGCCGAAGTTTCGCAGAGAACCCAAACCTTCAAAACGTCATTGCTGCGCGCGCTGGCCGCAGCATTTGTCACGGTGTTGACCGTGCAAATGTTCGGAGTGGCCTTGCACCGCATGCAGATGCAGGACCAGAACGAGACGATGGTGTTGGCGATGGAATTGTTGGCCAGCGCCGATGGCACCCGACATGTAGAAATGTTGAGTGACACTCTGACCGCATCGAAACTGGCGGCAGTTGACAATTCGAAGCTGCATCAAATGTTGGGCTCGACATTGCAATATTTCGTTTCACTGCAAATGCCTGCCCGCGCATCGGACCAGATTGTAGCCGAATTGCAGACGACATCGATTTTGGCCGATGCCGCCCCGGCGAAACTGGTTTTGGCCAACGAATTGAACGCGGCCTTGCTGTATGAAGATGTGCTGGCGCGTATTGAAACGCTCAATATCGAGAAAGCCCGTCGTATCGCTTTCGCCGAAATCGGTTAATTATTGTGCCAAATCGCACTGTTCGCTGACCATTTTCGCCGCAATATCCCCCATTCTTTGGCCGCAATTGCGGAACAGAATCGCGTTGATCGCGTTGGTGCAATAGAATCAATTCATGGTGCGACAAAATGTTGGAAGCGGTATTTTACTTGTTCTTGGCCGGGTGCAGCGAAGACATGTCGCTGTGCGAAGAAATTGCATCACCTTCCGTGACTTTTGCCTCGGCCGAAGAATGTATGTCGGAACTTGCTTCTGCTGTGGAAACCGCCCAATCGGATTGGCCCGTGACCGAAGGTGTTTGCCGACCCTCGGCCATTGACCGTTTGGCGGCTCGACCGGATTGGTTGCCGATGCCAGACGCTTTGGAAATGATTGTGGTTGCCAGCAAGTCGGTCCGCTAACCACCCTTGCCCGACCCTGGAAAACCGCCTAAACGCAGCGTCGAATTCCCGCATCGGAGGCGTTGATGGCTGCTCCCAAAAAAGTTGTGCTTGCCTATTCGGGCGGGCTGGATACGTCGATTATCCTGAAGTGGCTGCAGACAGAATATGGTTGCGAAGTCATCACTTTCACCGCCGATTTGGGGCAAGGCGAGGAATTGGAACCGGCAAGGGCCAAGGCGGTGCTGTTGGGGATTAACCCGAAAAACATTTACATCCGTGATGTGCGCGAGGAATTTGTCCGCGATTTCGTGTTCCCTATGTTTCGCGCCAATGCGTTGTATGAGGGGCTGTATCTGCTTGGCACCTCGATTGCTCGACCCTTGATCGCCAAACATTTGATCGAAATTGCCCGCGATACCGGGGCTGATGCGGTAGCGCATGGGGCGACCGGCAAAGGCAACGATCAGGTGAGGTTTGAACTGTCGGCCTATGCGTTGAACCCTGAAATTCGGGTGATCGCGCCTTGGCGCGAATGGAACCTGACCAGCCGGACCAAACTGTTGGCCTTTGCCGAGGAAAACCAGATTCCGATTGCCAAAGACAAACGCGGCGACGCTCCGTTCAGTGTTGACGCCAATTTGCTGCATACGTCGTCGGAGGGGAAAGTGCTGGAGGATCCGGCCAAGGAAGCGCCCGACTACGTTTATCAGCGCACCGTGGACCCCGAGAAAGCGCCGGACACGCCGGAATATGTCGAGGTCGGCTTTGAGCGCGGCGATGCGGTTTCGGTCAATGGCAAGCCGCTGTCGCCCGCTTCATTGCTGACACTTCTGAACGAAATCGGCGGGCGGCATGGCGTCGGGCGGCTGGATCTGGTCGAGGGGCGGTTTGTCGGCATGAAATCGCGCGGCATCTACGAAACCCCGGGCGGCACTTTGCTTCTGGCGGCGCACCGGGGCATTGAATCGATTACCCTCGACCGGGGGGCGGCGCATTTGAAAGACGAGCTGATGCCGCGCTATGCCGAACTGATCTATAACGGTTTCTGGTTTTCACCGGAACGCGAGATGCTGCAGGCGCTGATCGATAAAAGCCAGGAGCATGTGACGGGGACGGTGCGTTTGAAACTGTATAAAGGCAGTGCGGGCGTGGTTGGCCGATGGTCCAAACACTCGCTTTACTCCGAAAAGCATGTAACCTTTGAGGAGGATGCTGGGGCCTATGACCAGAAGGACGCCGCCGGTTTCATCAAGATCAATGCACTGCGATTGAAACTTATTGCGGCGCGCAATCGTCGCGTTTCCTAGCGCATGAAGAATATCAGTCGCGCTGGCTAGGTTTCCGCTCTAGCTTGGCTTCGATCACCTTGGAGTTGCGCCATGAATACAACCGTCGTCAAACCAAGGTTCAGCCTGTTTCGGCTGGTGTTTGCTTTTATCGGCCTCGCGCTGTTGGTTGCGGGCATGGCTTGGGGTATAAGTTCTTGGTATTTCAGCAAAGATGCGAAATCGGCTATCGGTACCGTCACCGCAATCGACTATGAGGGCGAGGGTAATGCCATTCGCCCTTTCTTTCTGTTCCGCGACGATGTCGGCAACCCGCATGTGGCGAAAACCAACATCGCATCGTCCGAATATGACTATCAAATCGGCGACAAGGTCTCGATCCTGTACAATTTCCGCGTTTCTGACGACGTGCGCATTGAGGGTTGGGTGAATTCTTGGGGAACCGGTCTGGTCGCTGGTTTGATTGGGTTGTTCCTGCTCGGACGCGCACGCCGCAAGCCCGCGGCGCGACAAATCGTAACCGCTGATACGGGGCCGGCAACGCCCTGGGTGGATGCGAGTGACGCGGAATCGAAGAAAGCGTTGATTTCGGCCATCATGCAAACCGCTGCGGGGGCGCGAGCCAGTAATGCAACGAAAGTGCCGCCAAAAGCCCCTGTCGCTGCGGTCAAAGTGCGCTCGGCACCCAGAAATACGCCCGCCAACCAACCGACGGTGCGGAGAATGCGGTGATCGAACCGCGCGAAGTGAATGGTGACACCGTCAATGCGCTTATCGCTTTGGCGGTGAAAACCAGCCAGATGCGTTTGGTTGCCTCTAACGCCATAACGATTGCCCAAGCGGCCTATCAGCCTGGCGCTTGGCTGCGCGGCTTGTGGTTGGGCAATACGCCGGTTGGTTTGATTGCGATGATCGATTTGGACCATCCGGGCGTGACCTTGGACGACGCTGACCCCCGCAGCGCCGCCTATCTGTGGCGGCTGATGGTTGACCAATACCAACAGGGTAAAGGCTATGGTCGAGCGGCGATGCAGATTGCAGCGGCACAGGGCAAGGAATGGGGAAAAACGCAACTTGTTCTAAGCGTCGTGCCCGCAGAGCGTAACTCTTTTGGCTTTTACGAAAAGCTTGGGCTGAAGAAGACTGGTCGCATGGTTGAAGACGAAGTTGAAATGAGAATGCTGCTTTGAGGGCTAAAAAGCGCCAATTGTTTCAGATTTGACCTAGGCCAATCCCGAAGGCGTGACCTCACAGGTTTGTCAGTTGCCCGTGACGTTTGACCTGTGTGTTTTGGGCGCAGATTTCAAAAGGAACCAAGCCATGAACCATGCAAAATTACTGTTCACCGCCAGCCTGATCGGCTTTGCGGTGCTGCCAGCCCAAGCCAAAAACTTGCAAACCGCCCTGTTCGCTGGCGGCTGTTTTTGGAGCGTTGAGAAAGATTTCGACCATGTCAAAGGCGTGGTTGGCACCATTTCCGGTTTTTCGGGCGGTACCACTGCCAACCCCAGCTATCATCAGGTTGCACTCGGTGGAACTGGGCACCTAGAGACGGTGCAAGTAACTTATGATGCCGACGTCATCAGCTATGAAGCTTTGGTCACCGAATTCTTCCACATGACCGACGTGACCGACGCGGGTGGCCAGTTCTGCGACCGCGGCCAAGAATATCAGACTGCGGTTTTTGCCGGTTCTGCGGACGAGATGGCCATTGCAAAGTCAATTTCGGCTGCGGCGGCAATTACTTTGGGCCAAGACATTGCCACCGCACTTTTACCAGCCGGGGCTTTCTATGCCGCCGAGGATTACCACCAGAATTTCTATGCCAGTAACGAGCTGACGTCCTCGGGCGCATCGACTAAGGCCGAGCGCTACAAAAGTTATCGGGCAGGTTGCGGGCGAGACGCACGAGTATTGCAACTTTGGGGCAGCGAAGCATTTAGCGTAACGCGCGGTTAACGCGCGGTGACGCGATTATCGCTGGATCATATTGTCATCGGCGCAGCTTCGCTTGACGAAGGGTGCCGGTGGCTGGAAAGCAAGCTGGGCGTGGCGTCCGTTGGTGGCGGCAAACACGTAGCCATGGGTACGCATAATGCGCTTTGGCGATTGGATTGCTGCTATCTGGAAGTGGTGGCAATTGACCCCACTGCGGCTGCCCCCACGCGTCCGCGATGGTTTGCTTTGGATAACCCTTTGCTTCAGGCAAAACTGCGCAATCGGCCACGGTTGTTGACTTGGGTTGCCGCCACAAACGGAATTGCGCTGGATGTAGCCGCAGCCCCCGTTAACATTGGCCAAATACTGGAGGCAAAACGCGACAATCTTGCTTGGAGGATTGCCGTTCCAAAGGATGGCTCCTTACCGTCGGAAGGTGCGGTTCCGACCTTGATCCAATGGGCCAGCGGCAGTGTTTCACCTAAGGAAACGTTGCCTAGTCAGGGATTGGTTTTAGAAGAACTATCCGTTGGCCTTCGCGGCGACAAGGCGCGATTCTTGTCGCTGCGCGGTATAACGGCACCGGTGATTTTCGGCGAAATTGGTAAGTTGACTGCGCACATCAGCAACGCTGCCAAGTCTTTGACTTTGGTGATGGATTAGTCCGACAAACGCCAATCAATAAAACATTTCGACATTGTTTTTCAACACGATCCGCACCGAGGCTATAATCAAGATTACAATCAACGGCGTTATATCAATTGCACCCATGTTTGGTAGGAATTTGCGGATCAGGTTGCGAATTGGCGCGTAAATTGGTTGAATAATCCGCTGTATCCCATTCCAGACTTGATAAACCAAAGGTTGGCGAATGTTGAGCACCTGAAAGTTGATCAACCAGCTCATGATCACATGAGCGATGACAAAAAACCATAAGACGCCAAGCAGCAAATCGATGATCTGGTAGATCGAATACATGTTCAGTCCTTTGCACCAAGCGCGGCACAATTAGGGTTTCATCGGGCTTTGCGCAAGATGGACAACGCGAGGCAGTACTTGCCAGTCAGTTGCAACCGTTGTCATATCGCGCCCGAGCAAGAAAAGGACGGGGCAGATGGTCAATCGCAAGGGCATTTTCGGCTGGATGATGTATGACTGGGCCAGCCAGCCGTTTCATACTTTGTTGATTACCTTTATTTTTGCGCCATATTTCGCCAATTTTGTCGCGTCGGATCCAGTTTCCGGCCAGTCGCAATGGGGCATAGCCATGGGGATTGGCGGGGTCTTGATTGCGCTGATGTCACCCTTGTTGGGCATCATGGCCGACCGGTCGGGTCCGCGTAAACCGTGGATATTCGGGTTCTCGATCCTTTATGTGATCGGCACATTGATGCTGTGGCAGGCCGTACCGATGGCTCCCAATCCGTGGACGATTCTGTTTTGGTTTGTGGTTGGTTTGATTGGCGTGGAATTGACCACCAGTTTCACCAACGCCATGTTGCCGGACCTTGGCAACAAAGATGAGATCGGGCGCATTTCCGGATCAGGCTGGGCTTTGGGTTACGTCGGCGGCTTGATCACGTTGGTTATCGTGCTGCTGCTGATGGTGGCCAATCCCGTTGCGGGGACTACTTTGTTTGGGTTCCAGCCGATATTTGGCTTAGACCCGACGACTTTTGAGGGCGAACGCGCAACCGGCCCGTTGACTGCTATTTGGTATGTTATTTTCATCATCCCGTTGTTCATCTGGACCCCCGATTTGGGGCGTCGGATTGGCGTGAAAGCATCGCTGTCACAGGCAGCCGTCGATTTGGTAACGACAGTTAAAGAACTGCCAAAACAACCCAGTTTTCTGTCTTATCTCGTCTCGTCCATGATTTACCGCGATGCTTTGAACGGGCTTTATACCTTTGGCGGGATTTATGCCGCAGGCGTATTGGGTTGGTCGACAATTCAAATTGGCATATTCGGCATCATTGCGTCCTTCGCCGGGATTTTGGGCGCTTGGCTGGGGGGCCGGGCGGATAGTTCACTTGGGTCCAAGCCAGTGATTGTGAGCTGTATTTGGGTGCTGATCGCGGTTTCGGCGGCGATAATTTTGACCTCGAAAACTTCGGTTTTTGGCATGACGGTGGCCGAAGGGTCCAGCTTGCCAACGATCGTATTCTACATCTGTGGCGCGTTCATTGGTGCCGCCGGTGGCTCGCTGCAAGCCGCCAGCCGCACCATGGTTGTGCACCAAGCCGATCCTGAGAAAATCACCGAAGCTTTCGGCTTGTTCGCCCTGACCGGCAAAGCGACCGCCTTTATTGCGCCGTTTGCAATTGCCTTCGCCACCTCGGCGACGGGCAGCCAGCGCCTTGGCGTCAGCCCGGTGATTGCGCTGTTCCTGATCGGGCTAGTGCTGCTATACTGGGTGAAAACCAAACCCGAGGCTTGAGCAATGATCCGCATTCTATCGGGCATCTTTGCCCTGATACTGGTCGCATCGCCGGTGCTGGCCGATACCGCCGCGAAAAACCTTTTTGGTGCGGTGGACCTGCCTTCATCGCACCAGGCCACGGCGGTGGGGGCCTATTCCAAGGGTTGTTTGGCAGGTGCGGTTGAATTGCCGGAAAACGGTCCAACTTGGCAAGCAATGCGGCTGTCGCGCAACCGCAATTGGGGGCATCCAAACCTGATTGCCTATATCGAACGGTTGAGCGAACGGGCTTCGCAACTGGGCTGGAACGGGTTGTATATCGGCGACATGGCACAGCCGCGCGGCGGGCCGATGAATGGCGGTCACGCCTCACACCAATCTGGGTTGGACGTGGACATTTGGCTTTCGCCCGCGATGGATCTGAACCTAAGCCGCGACCAACGCGAAAGCCTGTCTGCGATCAATGTGCGCACCGCCGATCAGCGCGGTTTGAACGACCACTGGACGCGCAACCACTATGAAATTCTACGGGCCGCCGCGATGGACCCGGCGGTAGCGCGTATTTTTATAACGCCACCTGCGAAATTGTGGATGTGCAAAAATTCGCCCGCAGGCGACCGCGCTTGGCTGCACAAAATCAGGCCATGGTGGGCGCATAACGACCATTTCCATGTTCGCTTGAATTGCCCAAGAGGGGCGACGTTGTGCGAAGAACAAGACCCGATCCCTGCAGGAGACGGCTGCAAGGATGCCATCTGGTGGGTGACCGAGGCGTTGGAGCCGCAAAAACCCGACCCGAACGCACCAATCGTGCCACCAAAGAGGCCATTGACTATGGCCGATCTACCCGAACAATGTCGGGCGGTTTTGCAAGAGTGAAGCAGGTTTTCTTGATCGCTACGTTGTTAGGTGTCTCGGCATTCGCCGCCGTGCCAGCACCGACTTTGCGCTTGGTCAGCGAAACGCAATGGTCGGGTGATAACGCGATGCATGGCGGATTTTCGGCAATATCAGTCGCAGCAGACGGCCTAGATTTCATCGCCTTGAGCGATAAGGGTAACTACGTGAAAGGTCGATTGTCGCGGGAGAGTGGCGAGATCACTGGCGTTGACACCACCGAATACGGGCAATTGTTATCGACCAAGGGCGAGCGGTTGGTTGACGATGACTTTGATTCCGAAGGTCTGGCTATTGCGCCCGATGGCACCGCTTACGTCAGTTTCGAAGCGAATGACCGGATCGCCGTTTCCAACAATATTGCAGCAGCAGCGAGCGAACTTCTGCGCCATGACGATTTTCGCAAGCTGCAAAGCAACTCCTCGCTAGAGGCACTGGCGCTGGCCCCCAATGGCGTGCTGATGGCGATACCGGAACGATCTGGCCGATGGGAACGGCCCTTTCCGGTCTATCGCTGGCAGCTAGGTGCTTGGCTGGATACTTGGGCTTTGCCGCGTTCGGGCGAATATCTGGTGACCGACGCTGCTTTTGGACCCGACGGAAAGTTGTATTTACTCGAGCGTGAATTGGCGCTGTTCGACCTTGGATTCAGTTCGCGCATTCGCCGTTTCAGCATTCAGGCCGATGGCTTTGATGCCGGCGAGACCCTTTTGGAAACCCCATATGGCACGCATGGAAACCTTGAAGGAATTTCGGTCTGGAACGATCCAAACGGACAAATCCGTCTGACTATGATTTCAGACGATAATTTCAGCGTGTTTCTGTCGACGCAGATTGTGGAATATGTGTTGGAACAATAGTCCGCGCCAGAACGCGTTCGCGGTAAAACGTGTAAACGCCCGAACCAACCACGATCAAGCTGCCGATCACCGCCCAAGTATCCGGGATTTCGCCAAAGGCAAAATAGCCCACGACAACCGCAACAAGGATGGCGGTGTAGCGAAAGGGTGAAACGACGGCGACCTCGCCAACCCGCATGGCGGTGACCGCAAAAATCAGACCAAAGACCAGCAGGAATGCGCAAAAGAAAAGCGTGACCAGTGGTCCGCCAAGATTTGCAGGCCAAGTGCTGGTCGCCGCCACCAATGTTCCCATCAGCGTCACTGCCGCCGAAGCGAAAAAGGCAACCAGTAGCGACGGCGTTTGCTGCGACAGCCCGCGCGTCACCAAATCGCGCAGCACAACGAATGCCACCGAAGCAAGAGCCAACAGCGAATAGTTGTTGAATCCATCGGCACCGGGTTTGACGATCAAAAGCACACCGATAAAACCGATGATGATGGCCGCATAGCGTCGCCAGCCAACCTTATGGCCCAGGAACCAAGCCCCTGCTAAAGTCAAAGCAAGAGGCACGGCTTGGACAATGGCCGAGATCAAGCCAAGTTCCAGATGAAACAGGGCAGTCAAAAAGCAAACCGCGGCCCCAAGGTCGGCCAAAGTTCGCACCAATATTAGCCAAAAATCCCGCCCACGCGGCATTGTGTTGAATGCGCCCTGATGCCAAGCCAGTGCACCCAGAAGCGATGTGGAAATCAGCCCACGCAGGCAAATTGCCTGATAAAGCGTCAGCTCTTCGGCCAACGATTTCATGATTGCATCCGACGACACGAATGCCGTCATTGACCCAATCATGTAGAGCGAGCCAAGCATATTGTCGGACAGGCGGTTCATTCGAAGGCCGGAACCTCCCAGCGTTCGCTGGCAATCGAGCGGCGTACGGCATCGACAATGTAAAAGGCATCCAGACCATCTTGCAGCGTCGACAGCGGTTTGCGGCCTTTGCCGATGCATTGGTCTATGAAATGGCGCTGCACATGCATGAACGAATCCCAATAAGCGGCATCGTCCCAGCCAGCATGCGGCTGATGGATATTCTTAATGGCGTCCCACCCCGAAGTCGCAGTGCCTTCCGACCCGAATACTTTCAGTGTCGATGTCCAAGGATCACGGCTCCAATCCTCCGCCGCCCATGACGCCCAAAGATGCGCGATAACGCCGCTGTCGTATTGCAGCGTGATGCCGATCTGATCTTCCGCCCCTTTGGCGGTGAAATGGACATTGCTTTTCACTCCCATCACCTTCGTCGGACGCCCGCAGAAATGCAGCGACACATAGGCTGGATGGATCATCATATCTGTCATCATGAAGTCGGGCGTGCCAAATTCGGGCGGCTGGCGATTGTTGTAGATCATCCAGAACGACTGGAACCGCCCCAGTTTGCCCGCCTCCAGATGCACCCGCATGCGCTGCACTTCGGGGGCGTAAACATAGTTATGCACGGGCATGCAGACTTTTCCGCTGGCCTTTTGCGCGGCGATAAGCTGGCGATAGCCGTCAGCGGTCAGCGACACTGGCTTTTCCACCAGCACGTGCTTGCCAGCTTTCAACGCGCGTAGCGCATAGTCGACATGGGTGTCGGGCAGGCTGAGCACGGCTACGGCATCTACTTTTGGGTCGGCTAAGATTTCATCGACGCTGGCATATGCCCTGCCGCCGTGGCTTTTTACGAAATTAGCCACATTATCCATACGGCGCGACCACGCCCCGGCGAATTCGGCCCCTTCCACTTCGGTCAGGCATTCGGCGTGGCGCGTAGCGACGCCGCCGGTTCCAATGAAGGCGATACGAGTCAAGGTGAAATCCTTTGGCAGTAGCGGCGACGTTGCGTCTTGTGCCCTTCCGATCTATAGGCTTGGCTCGAAACTGGCCAGTCCGAATCCGGGGAATTTCTCATGTCAAATGCCGATCTTGAACAAGCAATCGAGGCGGCATGGGAAGACCGTGACGCAATCACGACGGCCACCAAAGGCGCGGTGCGCGCGGCGATTGAGGCCACTTTGGACGCTCTTGACACGGGTTCGATCCGGGTGGCTGAACGCGGCGAGAATGGCGTTTGGCTGACCAATCAATGGGCGAAGAAGGCAGTGCTATTGGGATTTCGCCTATCGGAAATGGGCCTGCAATCTGGCGGACCGCAAGGATCATCGTGGTGGGACAAGGTTGACAGCAAATTCCACGGCTGGGGCGAAACCGAGTGGAAAGCTGCTGGTTTTCGCGCGGTTGCCGGTTCGATCGTGCGGAAGTCGGCCTATGTAGCCCCCGGTGTAGTGCTTATGCCCTCGTTTGTGAACCTTGGCGCCTATGTCGATTCTGGTACCATGGTGGATACTTGGGTCACGGTCGGTTCGTGTGCGCAAATCGGCAAGAACGTGCATCTGTCGGGCGGCGTCGGCATCGGCGGCGTGCTGGAGCCGATGCAGGCCGGACCGACGATCATCGAGGATAATTGTTTCATCGGTGCCCGTTCGGAAGTGGTCGAGGGCTGCATCGTGCGCGAAGGCTCGGTGCTGGGCATGGGCGTGTTCATCGGCAAATCGACCAAAATCGTCCGCCGCGAAACCGGCGAAGTTTTCTACGGCGAAGTGCCGCCCTATTCGGTAGTGGTCGCCGGTTCGATGCCTTCGGGTAACGGCCCCAGCCTGTATTGCGCGGTGATTGTGAAGCAGGTGGATGAGCGGACAAGGTCAAAAACCAGCATCAACGAGTTGCTGCGTGACTGAGGTCGCGGAGTTTCTGGTGGCCACGCCACACGCGAAACGCGACGTGCTGCTGGCATTGCGCGAAATTGTCTTGGCAGCAGCGCCGGGCCTGCACGAACATATCAAATGGAACGCGCCGAGCTATCAATCCGGCGGCGAAGACCGGATCACTTTTAACCTGTCAAAGCCGGACTTGGTGCAAATCGTGTTCCATCGCGGAGCCAAGGCGGTCGATACCAAGACCGGCAAGCGACTGGTCGAAGATACAAGCAGGTATCTGCGCTGGGCAACCGACCAACGCGCCTATGTGGCGTTCACATCGTTGGCGGAAGTGGAAGCGCGGCGCGAATGGCTGGCGGGTTTCGTTCCGCGATGGATTGTTGCGGCATCGGTTTGAAATCAGTCTACCAGCAACAAAACCCACCATCGACCAACAGGTCAACGCCGGTGCAATAAGACGCGGCGTTGGAGGCCAGAAATACCGCCGGACCAACCATTTCCTGCACCGATGCCATCCGCCCCATCGGGGTCTGGCGTTCAAATTCGCGGGTTTGATGCACCATTTCGGGCCGGGTGTTCATCGGTGTGGCGGTATATCCGGGGCTGATCGAATTGACCCGGATGCCTTTGCTCACCCATTCCATCGCCAGACTTTTGGTCAGATGAATCACTCCAGCCTTTGACGCGTTGTAATGCGCTTGTTGCAAGCCGCGGTTCACAATCACCCCTGACATCGAGGCGATGTTGATGATCGCCCCACCACCGTTGCGGATCATCGCGCGGGCTTCGGCTTGGCAAGACAGGAACACACCCTTGAGGTTTACGTCCATCAAGGTTTGATACTGGTCGATCTGCATTTCCTCGGCGGGGTTGGCGTTGGCGATACCGGCTGCATTCAGGGCAATATTCAGTGGACCAAGGTTGCGTTCTGTCTGCACCACGGCATCAGCCAAGGCATCCGGATCGGTAACATCGACATTCAGCGCCAGACCGCGTCGCCCGGTTGGTGCAATCAGCGCCAGAGTTTCGCTCAGTCCGTCGTCGCCGCGCCGGTCGAGGCAAGCGACATCGGCCCCAGCTTGGGCAAATCCCAGCGCAATGCACTGGCCAATACCGCTGCCTGCGCCGGTGACAAGCGCAACTTTTCCGCTGAGGTCAAAAAGTTTTCGCGTATCAAGTTCGATGAATTTCATTGCTGTTCCCAACCCACGTTTGAAGCAACTTATGCGCTGGGCAATTTTATCGGCAATCCCCAAACCGATTGACAATTCGTGTTGCTGCTTTCACTTCGGTGAAAAGTTATCGAGCGATACATGGACAGCGAACCAAAACCCGAAAAAATCAAACGCCCGCAACTGGTGTTTACCCTACTGGTAGAAGTTGGTCGCTCGAAAGACGACGGTCTGCCGAAAGACGCCACCGGTGCCGCGCTGATGTGTTACGCCAGCGGTGTGGATGAGGAGGAAGCGGTGCGCGAGACGGTGGCGATATTGAAGCAAGCTGGCATGTCGCCATTGGATGTTTCCGGCTATGGCACGCTGCAGGAACGGCTGGCGGATGGCCATGATATTGAGGATGAGGAACGGGATCTGATGGCGCGGGCGCTTACCGAAAACTCGGTTATTGTCGCGCAGATGACGCCGTTTTTTGACTAGGCCAATGCCATGACAATCGACCTCGCCAAGCGCGTCCACGACCATGCGTGGAAGATCGACCCGGTGGTGCGGTCGCTATTGGACACCGATTTCTACAAGCTGCTGATGGCGCAGATGGTGTTGAAACGGCACGCCGATGTGCAAGTTACATTTTCGATTATCAACCGCTCCCGCGAGGTGCCTCTGGCTGACTTGATCGAAGAGGGCGACCTTCGGGCACAACTCGACCATATCCGCACCTTGCGGTTGAGCCGCGGCGAAAGCACTTGGTTGCGCGGTAACACGTTTTACGGCAAACGGGCGATGTTCAGCCCCGAATTCATGGACTGGTTCGAGAATTTCCGCATGCCGGAGTATCAGCTTAAGCGCGTGGGCGACCAATACGAGTTGAGTTTCACCGGGCCGTGGGCCGAGGTGATGCTGTGGGAAGTGCCAGCATTGGCGGTGCTGATGGAACTGCGATCCCGTGCGGTTTTGCGAAAGATGGGCAAATTCGAACTGAAGGTGCTCTATGCCCGCGCGATGACACGCGTTTGGGAAAAGGTCGAGCGTTTGCGCGAACTGCCCGACCTGCGCATCGCCGATTTCGGCACGCGCCGACGGCATTCGTTCTTATGGCAAGATTGGTGCGTTGAGGCGATGATTGAGGGGTTGGGGACGCGCTTTACCGGCACCTCGAATTGCCTGCTTGCCATGCGCCACGAGGTCGAGGCGATTGGCACCAACGCGCATGAATTGCCGATGGTCTATGCGGCTTTGGCGCGGTCGGACGCTGAACTGGCGTTGGCGCCTTACGATGTGCTGCGCGACTGGCAGCAGGATTACGACAACAATCTGCGGGTGATCTTGCCGGATACATTTGGCTCGAAATCATTTCTTGAACGGGCACCCGATTGGCTGGAAAGCTGGACCGGGATGCGGATCGACTCGGGCGATCCGGTTGAAGGCGCGGAAGCGGCGATTGTGTGGTGGGCGTCACGCGGGCAAGATCCGAAAACCAAGCGGATTATCTTCTCTGACGGATTGGACGTGCAGCAGATTGAGGCGCTTAATACCCGGTTTGGCGGCCAAGCGATTGTCAGTTTCGGCTGGGGCACGCTTTTGACCAATGATTTTCGTGGGGTCGACGATGGACTGGCCCCGTTCAGTTTGGTTTGCAAAGCTGTCAGCGCCAATGGGCGGGCTACTGTGAAATTGTCGGATAATGTCGGCAAGGCTTTGGGCCCGCGCGATGAAATTGCCCGCTATGCCCGCGTTTTTGCGCTGGAAAAGCAAAGCGTCGAACCGTTATTGGTGTAGTGTCGTCATTGCGAACGAAGTGACGCAACCCAGAAACTTCGCCAATGGGTTGCTTCGTCGCCGTGCTCCTCGCAATGACGGATGGAGAACCCAATGATCGACCCCATCCAACTAACCGCTGACCTTGTGCGCTGCCCTTCGGTAACGCCGGAAGAAGGCGGGGCTTTGCAATTGCTGGACAAGCTCTTGTCAGCCAATGGTTTCCGCACCGTGCGGGTTGATCGCAACGGCATTTCCAACCTGTTCGCCCGCTGGGGCACTGGCAAGAACGGTCGCACTTTCGGGTTCAACGGCCATACCGATGTGGTACCCATCGGCAACCGGGCTGACTGGAGCCATGACCCGTTTGGCGCCGAAATCGTTGATGGAATTCTGTATGGTCGCGGTTCGGTAGACATGAAATCAGCTGTGGCAGCCTTTGCGGCGGCGGCGATTGACTTTGTCGCCGCGACACCCCTCGACGGCTCCGTCGTTCTGGCAATCACCGGCGACGAAGAAGCCGCCGCCCAAGATGGAACCGTTGCTATACTTGACTGGATGAAATCCAACGCAGAACGCATGGACCACTGTTTGGTAGGTGAACCGACCAGCCCCGACCACATGGGGCAAGCAATGAAAATTGGCCGCCGGGGATCATTGAGGGTGCATTTGACGGCGCAAGGCAGGGCCGGGCATTCGGCCTATCCTAATCGGGCTGCCAACCCTTTGCCAGTGATGGTGAAATTGTTGAACCGCTTGGCGACCCAGACAATGGATAAAGGAACCGAGCATTTTGAGGCATCAACGCTGGCGATTACCACTGTGGATACCGGCAATACAGTTTCCAATGTCATTCCGGCGGCGTGCAAAGCGACAATCAGTATCCGTTTTAACGATTCGCATACATCTGGGTCATTGAAGGAATGGGTTGACACGGAAGCGATGTCAGTCAGCGGAGGCACCGGTGTTACAATTGGATTGAAGTTTGCGGTTGTGGGCGATAGCTTTCTGACCGAACCCGGCGAGTTTTCCGCCTTGGTACGGGCCGCCGTTGCCGCTGAAACCGGCGTAACCCCCGAATATTCCACCACCGGCGGCACGTCAGATGCGCGGTTCGTCAAGGACTACTGCCCGGTCGTGGAATTCGGATTGGTTGGCCGGGGCATGCATCAGGTTGACGAAGGCGTGCCGATTGCCGATATTGTGAAACTAAAATCGATCTATTCCCGTATCTTGCACGATTACTTTTCCTGAAGGATTGCGCCATGTCGAGCCGGATTCTTGTTGCCATCGTAGCCGGCGTCACGCTTGTGGCGCTTGGACTGCAATTCTCGGTCACGTTGGCACGAGACGGGGAATTTGGCCTGCTGGTGACCATCGGCGATTTCTTGAGTTTCTTTACGATCCTCTCCAATATCGTGGTGTTGCTGGTTTCAGCCGCGACTGCAATTGACCGGCCAAAATTTCTTGCCCGGCCAAGCGCACAGGCCGCCGCCGCGCTGTACATTTTCGTCGTCATTCTGGTCTACCATTCTATCCTGCGCAGCCAATGGGACCCGCAGGGCGTGGTGCTGATTGCGACAACCTTGCTGCATTATGTCGTGCCGATCCTGTATCTGTTCTGGTGGGTTGCTTTCGCGGATAAAACGCATTTGACCGCCTCTATGCCGGTGAAATGGATAGCGTTTCCGGTCGCATACTTTGCTGTTTCACTGGTGCGCGGCGCGATTACCGGCTGGTATCCCTATTCTTTCCTCGACGTGACCGAGATCGGCTATGTGATCGCATTGCGCAACTCGGCAATGATCGCCATGCTGTTTTTGTTGGCGGGGTACGGGCTGGTGTATCTGGGCAGGTGGGGCACCCGCAACAGCCGCGCCTGACAAACGGGGGAACAAATGAACTTTGTCAACGACCGGGCAGATCTCGCCGCTGCCCTGCGTTGGGCCGTGCGGTACAACTGGCACGAGGCGGTGGCCAATCATTTCTCACTGGCGGTCAATGACAACGGAACCCGGTTCCTGATGAACCCCAATTCGCGCCATTTTTCACGGGTTAAAGCCTCGGATTTGCTGCTGCTCGATGCCAATGACCCCGATGTTCTGACCGGCCCTGATGCACCGGAGCCGACGGCTTGGGGCCTGCACGGGGCCATTCACCGTAACGTGCCGTTCGCCCGCTGTGCCCTGCATATCCATTCGAAATATTCTACAGTGTTGGCCTCGTTGAAGGATTCGATTCTGCCACCAATCGACCAGAATTCCGCGATGTTTTACAACCGGATTGTGGTGGACGAATCTTACGGCGGCTTGGCGTTCGAGGATGAAGGCGAACGGATTTCCGCCTTGTTCACCGAACCGCTGAAAAAGGTCATGGTGATGGGCAATCACGGGGTGATGGTAGTGGGGGCCTCGGTCGCCGAAGCGTTCAACACCCTTTATTACTTTGAACGCGCTGCTGAAACCTATGTGCTGGCACTGGCCACTGGCAAACCGTTGCGGGTGTTGACCCACAATATCGCCATGAAAACGGCGGATGAGATGAACACGGTGACCGAGGCTGTCGACAATCACCTGAAAGAGCTGCGGCTGATTTTGGACGAAGAAGGTTCCAACTATGCCGCCTAAGCTTTAGGCATGCAGCATCTGGTTATTTTGGTGAAAGAACCGCATCCGGGCAGGGTGAAAACCCGTTTGGGCCGTGGCATTGGTATGGCGGCTGCAGCGTGGTGGTTTCGCCATCAGGTAGCACGGTTGTTGCGCGACGTCGGGCATGACCCGCGTTGGGTTACGTGCCTTGCGGTAACGCCGGATATAGCTGTTATGAACAACCGAGTCTGGCCCGCACACGTGCCGCGCTGGCCGCAAGGGAACGGCAATCTGGGTGATCGGATGGGGCGGATTTTCCGCGATTTTCCATATGGCAAAATGGTGATCATCGGGGCCGATGTGCCGGGCGTTACGGCGGGCTTGATTTCCGACGCCTTTGCGGCTTTGGGCTCAAATGACGCCGTTCTGGGGCCATCCGGCGACGGCGGTTATTGGTTGGTTGGTTTGCGACGCGGCTCGCGGCCAATGCCAAAGCAGCCGTTCCAAGGCGTCAGATGGTCAAGTGAACACGCTTTGGCCGATACGAAACGCTCATTTGGAACGTTCCAAATTGCACATGTCGCAGCGCTGGACGACGTGGATACCGCCGCCGATTTGGCGCGAATTACGCGGCTTGCACGGCACGGACCGTCATCACCTTGACCAAATGCGCCCGATATTCCGGCGTGCCATGAATATCGCCGATGATGCCTTCGGCTGGCATTTCCAGCTTGGCAAGCGCGTCGGCGCTGAATGATTTTGTCAGCGCCTTTTCCGCTTCTTCCCAGCGGTAAACGCCGTTTTCCGACGCGCCGGTTACCGCAACGCGCACCCCGTCGGCATATTTTGCCACGAAAACGCCAACCAAGGCAAAACGCGACGCCGGTTGAACAAACTTTTGGTAATTGGCCTTTTCGGGAACTTCAAACGTGACGGCAGTGATGATTTCGCCGTCGTTCAAAGCAGTCGTAAACATGCCTTGGAAATAATCATCCGCCGCAATTTCGCGGCTGTTGGTTTTGATGGAGGCTTTGGAAGCCAAAACTGCGGCTGGATAACAGGCGGAAGGGTCGTTGTTCGCCAACGACCCGCCAATCGTGCCGCGATTGCGTACAGCCGGGTCGCCGATATGGCCGGCCAATGCGGCAAGCGCCGGATAGGCCTTTGCCTTCGCAGCGACCTCCGCATGGGTCGTGGCTCCGGCGATGGTCATCGATTTACCTTGAACATTGACGCCAATCATCTCGGCTATGCCTGTCAGGCTAACCAGTTTGGAAGGGCTCGCCAGCCGCTGTTTCATGGTTGGCAACAAAGTCTGCCCGCCACCCAATACTTTGGCGTCTTCATCACCCAAAGCAGCAACCGCTTCGGCGATTGACCGGGCTTTCACGAATTCGAATTCATACATGGCGAATATTCCGCTTATGCAAGTTGCGCTGCAGCAGCTTGAATGGATTTGACAATGTTATGATAACCCGTGCAGCGGCAGATATTACCCTCAAGATACGTGCGAATTTCGTCCTCGCTGGGCGATTTGTTTGCCTTCAACAAATCCGCTGCCGACATCACCATGCCCGGCGTGCAAAAACCGCATTGCAGACCGTGATGGTCGTGGAACGCTTGCTGGATGACACCCAGCGATCCGTCGGCGTTGGCCATGCCCTCTATCGTCTTCACTGCGGCACCCTGCGCTTCAATCGCCAGCATCGTGCAGGATTTCACCGCCTTGTCGTCGACATGAACCAAACAAGCTCCGCATTGCGAGGTGTCGCAGCCGATATGGGTGCCGGTCAATCGCAGGTTCTCGCGCAGGAATGTCGACAGCAGCATGCGCGCCTCGACATTGGCAGAAACGGCGTTGCCATTCACTTTCATCGATAGCTTGTGCATGATTTTCACCCTGAAGTCTTGGCCCGACCGACTCCCGAATCCGGTGCGGTGGTAGTTGGCTGCACTTTGGCTGCATTTCGAGCCATGGAAAAGCGAATTCTCGAAATTTCTCCGCAGCGTCGGTTGCTGATCGCCGCCAAGCGGCATATCCCTTTCAAGGGGAGCGCGGCATGATTGGCAGATTGAACCATGTAGCAATTGCGGTGGCTGATTTATCGGCGGCAATTGCAACGTACCGAGATATGTTGGGGGCTAAGGTTGGCCCGGTTCAAATATTGCCCGAGCACGGCGTGTCGATCGCATTTGTGACCCTGCCCAACACCAAGATTGAACTGATGTCGCCTTTGGATCTGACCTCGCCAATTTCCGGGTTTCTGGCCAAAAACCCCAGTGGCGGCGTGCACCATATTTGCTACGAGGTGGACGACATTCACGCCGCCCGCCACCGACTGGTTGCTTGTGGCGCGCGCGTTCTGGGCAGCGTAAAAACCGGTGCGCACGGCAAACCGGTGCTGTTTTTGCACCCAAAAGATTTTCACGGAACCTTGATCGAATTGGAGCAAGCATGACTATTCCCGCCGCCGTCGTGTTGTTTTGTGTGATCTGGTTCATGGTGCTTTTCGTGGTGTTGCCGCTGCGGATGAAAAGTCAGGATGAGGCCGGATCGGTGGTTCCCGGAACGCCCTCATCGGCCCCGGCGGACCCGAAAATGAAGAAGAAAGTGCTGTGGGTCACCATAGTGACCTTGATCCTGTGGGTGCCGCTGGTTTGGGTTATTTCTTCGGGCGTCATCAGCATGCACGACATCGATTTTTTCGGAAGGATGGGCAGAACTTAAGGGGGATAAATGATGGGTAATTTTGACGTTGCCAACCGACGCGATTTTATGGCGTTTGCCGGATTGGGGCTTTTGGCTGGCTGTGATCGGCAGTGGATCGGCCAGTCGGAACTGGTCCAAGACCAGTTTCTTGACGGCGTGCCGAACCTGCATAAGGTCGCGCATAATCTTTACCGCTCGGGGCAACCGACCGCAGATGGTTTCGGCCAACTCGAAAGCAAGCTGGGCATCAAGCATGTCATCAGCTTCTTGCCTTCGGTAAACGACGAAAGTTTGAGCCCAAACACGGCGATCAAGTTCCGCCGTGTGCCGATGAACACATGGAATATCGTGCCAAAAGACACCATAACCGCCCTCAAAATGATCGATTCAGGCATGTCTAATGGCCCGGCTCTGATCCACTGTCAGCACGGTTCCGACCGAACCGGAATGATGGTCGCCTTGTATCGCATCGCCTTTGAAGGTTGGAGCAAAGATCGCGCCAGCGACGAGATGCAGCACGGCGGATTTGGCTTTCACAACGTCTGGACCAATATTGTGGAGTATGTTGAAGGGGTTGATCCGGAGGTGCTGCGGCGGGAGGTCGGCGTATAATCACAGGAAATTTGAGCCATTTAATGCATATATCTCGCCAATTGCTGGATTTTCGACGAACGGGCCGGTTCGTTAGGGAACTTGAAATATTTGTGCGCGTATGTATATTGGACAAAGAACAAAAATTGAGGTGAGAACGGCCTCCTCATGCGCCAGTTTGCGAAATGTGATCTGGCAAAGTAGTCGAGAAATCGGTGAAGAGATCCGGGACTGGGCATCCGGCAATTGAGTTAAAAAAAAGGGGGCGCTTGCCCCCTTAATTTTTTACAATGTGCAAGAATCCTTTTTCTTTTCGATTGGTAATTTTCATTGCTGATACGGGATAGAAACTTACGACATGATAATGGCCGTGCTGGTCACGTCGTATTGAGAGGGCGATCAATGCAAACTGGGCGAGACCTTTTGGTTTTCCGATGATCTCGATTTTTCCTTGGTTTTTGAAATCATCGCCGACATAGAGCGGGTTTCGGATAATACTTGCTAGGTGTGGAAGCAGTATGTCGTATTCATTTGGGTGTCGCTTCTGCGCGTGTTTCTGTGTCGCGCCCGTCACGACGACGCTGCCTTCTTCCAATTCCAAACCCAGCACCTTGTTCAGGATATTTACCGGTAGCGGACCCAGAATGATGTCTGACTTTTTGCGGAAGTATTGTTCCGACCGTTTCGGCATTTCGTTCCTGCACGTTCTCTGTGGCCAACAACTGGTAAAAGGTTTCCGTTAGTTTTTGGTTATCGGCGGGCAAATGAGCCCACTCCCCCGCCGTCAGCCTCCCCCTTAACAACCCAACCGGGTGTGCCCTCAACGTCAGGCGCAAGGCCACGTAATCCTCCACCACCTGCTCGCCTTCGGTCATGCTTGGCAGGATGACCTTCTCCTCAAACAACCCTTCCCCCTCCAAGTCGCCCGCGAACAGCGGCAAGGGTTCGATCCCTTTGATCGCTTTCGCTTGCCATTGCGCATCGCGGCGGCCCATGGCCAGCGATGCAAAGGCATCGGCTTCGGCGAGCAGGGTCAGCAGGCGCGGCGGGGTTCCCGCCCGCCGCCAGACATCTTCGACCTCGGTATAGCCATTGCCGCGCGACGAGGTGATCCATAAAGCCTCCTCCTCGCGCATCGCCTTGATCTGGCGAAAGCCAAGGCGCAGCGCCAGCCCGCCCTTGCCGTCGGGTTCCAGCACGTTGTCCCAATAGCTGGCGTTGATGCACACCGGGCGCAGCTCGACCCCGTGCATTCGCGCGTCGCGGACGATCTGGGCCGGGGCGTAGAACCCCATCGGCTGCGAGTTGAGCAGGGCGCAGGCAAAAATCCCGGGGTGGTGGAATTTCAGCCAGGCCGAGGCATAGACCAAGAGGGCGAACGAGGCAGCGTGGCTTTCGGGGAAGCCGTATTCGCCAAAGCCCTCGATCTGCGAAAAACAGCGTCCGGCGAATTCGGCATCGTAGCCATTGGCGGCCATGCCGGCCAGAAACCGCTCGCGGAACAGATGAATGGTGCCCGATTTCTTGAAGGTCGCCAAAGCGCGACGCAACCGGTCGGCCTCCTCGGGGGTGAACCCCGCGCCGATAATGGCAATCTGCATCGCCTGTTCCTGAAACAGCGGCACCCCCAGCGTCTTGCCCAGCACCGCGCCCAAGGCATCGGAGGGAAACTTGACGATTTCCTCACCACGCCGCCGCCGGATATAGGGATGCACCATGTCGCCCTGAATGGGGCCGGGGCGGATGATCGCCACCTCGATCACCAGATCATAAAAACAGCGCGGCTGCATGCGCGGCAGAAAGTTCATCTGCGCCCGCGATTCCACCTGAAACACCCCGATGGAATCGGCGACGCAGAGCATGTCGTAGACCTTGGGGTCCTCCGGCGGCAGAGTGGCCAGCGTGTAATCGACCCGGTGATGCAGACGCAAAAGTTCAAATGCCTTGCGGATGCAACTCAGCATGCCAAGTGCGAGAATGTCGACCTTCAGGATGCCAAGCGTATCGATGTCATCCTTGTCCCAGCAGATGACGGTGCGGTCCTCCATCGCCGCGTTCTCGATCGGCACCAGCGCATCGAGCGGGCCTTCGGTCATGATAAAGCCACCGACATGCTGGCTGAGATGGCGGGGAAAACCGATGATCTCGTCCACCAGTTCCAGCGTCTGCGCCAGCCGTTTATCCGCAGGGTCCAACCCCAGTTCGCGCAAGCGCTCCTCGCGCAACATGCCCTTGCCGCCCCAACCCCAGATTTGCGAGGCCAGCGCCGAGACCACGTCGTTGGACAGCCCCATCACCTTGCCAACCTCGCGGATCGCCCGTTTGCCGCGATAATGCACCACCGTGGCGCACAGCCCGGCGCGGTGGCGGCCGTATTTTTCGTAGACGTGCTGGATCACCTCTTCGCGGCGCTCGTGTTCAAAATCGACGTCAATATCGGGCGGCTCGTCGCGGGCTTCGGAGACGAAACGTTCAAACACCATGGTGCCGATCTCGGGCGAGACCGAGGTGACGCCCAAAGCATAGCAGACCACCGAATTGGCCGCCGAACCGCGGCCCTGACACAGAATCCCGCGCGAGCGGGCGAAATCAACCACATCGTGCACGGTCAGGAAATAGGGCGCATAGCCCAGCTTTTCGATCAGAGCCAGTTCGTGGACGACCTGCTTTTGCACCTTTTCGGTGGCCCCGTCGGGGTATCGCCAATGCAGACCTTCGCGGGTCAGGCGGGCCAGGCGTTGCTGCGGTTCCTCGCCTCCGGAAACCTCGGACGGGTATTCGTAACGCAGTTCGGTCAAGGCAAAATGGCATCTCGCAGCGATTTCACCCGAGCGATGCACGGCTGGTTCATAGCCTTTGAACAGGTGCAGCATTTCACCTTCCGACCGCAATCGCCGTTCGGCATTCGGCTGCGCTGCACGACCAATCGCATCAATCCGCAACCCGGCCCGAATGCAGGTCAACACATCGGTTAAGCGACGACGTGATCCGTGGTGCATCATCGGTTCGGCGGAAGCGACGAGGGGAATGTTCAGTTGCGCCGCCATTTTCGCCAGCCGTTTCAGCCGCGACCTGTCTTGCCCATCGTATCGCGGGGCAAGGATAAGGTAGCAGTCGGGGAAGGTTTTGATCAGGGTTTGGGCCTGCTGGTGCCAACTTTCCGAAGCAGTTTCCGGCGGGTGGATCAACAACATCTGGCCTTGGCCATACGCCAACAAATCCTCCAGATGCAGTTCGCATTCACCCTTGACCGACCGCCGTTTACCAAGCGTCAAAAGCTGCGACAGCCGCCCCCAAGCGGCGCGATCTTGCGGCAGAACCGTCACTGCAAACCCATCCGCCAACACGATCCGCGCCGCAGGTATCTGGCGCGGGATCACGGCATCGGGCGCCACCACATGCGCTAAAGTGCTCGGCCCTTCGGCCTCACCCCGCGCCACCCGCTTAGCTTCGGCCACTTCACGACCCAGCGCCTTCAACTCGCAATGCGCCCGCACGATGCCGGCGACCGAGTTCACATCGGCAATAGCGAAAGCTTGCATCCCCAGTTCCGACGCCCGCCGTGCGTATTCCTCGGGGTGGGACCCGCCGGTCAGGAAAGTAAAGTTCGAGGTGATGCAGAGTTCGGCGAAGGGCATGATGCCCGACTATATTCACGTTTTGTTCCAAATTGGGAGTCCGAACAAAAGAAAACGGCCCGGAAACTGGTTCCAGGCCGTAAAATTTCTGCTGACTTGGGGTCAGGCGGCTTTGCGACGACGTTTCAAGGCACCGATCACCAACAGCGCGCCACCAAGAAGCGGCAGGGCTGCAGGCAGCGGCACTGGCGAAGCTTCACCAACCGTCAGTGACTGAATTTTGAAACGATCCCACTCGCCCGGTGCGCCGATGCCAAAAATCTGGCCCAACAAACCACCGATAAAGCTGTAATTGCCGTCCCCCGGTATACCAATCGCGCCACCAAGTGCCGCAATATCGCCGCCCTGTGCCGTGAACAACTGGAAGTTCGACAGGCCACCACTATGACGGAAAAAACTGAATTCGATCGATTCCAAGACGACATTCTTGCTGAAGCTAAAAATCAACGCGTCTTTCCAAAGTCCACCGCCGTCAACCGAGCGGTTGTCAACGCCGATACCATTTTCGCCGATGCCCGCGGCGCTGCCATTAAAGGTGATTTTTTCGCCGCCACCGGTAACCAAGTTACCGCCAGCTTGGAAGCTGCCCGCGCTGATCGTCAGGTCAATCCCACCGGACGACATAACATACGAAGACGCCGAGGGTGTGGTCGGGTCAATTGCGGTGAAGTCGAATGTGATGGCGTTTGCAGCACTGCTGGTCAAAGCCAAAACAGCCATTGCGGCTGCAAAAATGTAATTACGCAATTCATCCCCCCAAGGAAAGCAAATCTACAACAGTGGAAAGCTAGCACTTGCCAAATCGTATGGGAACCCTAAAAACGCCATTTCTGCATTTTTTGTGCAGAGCCTGGGATTTCCATAGTTTCTCGCCAGATACTGCCACTTTCCACTCGGTGCATCGGCAAATTCTAGGCCTGCCGGAACAATGAATTGGGCATTCGCCCCGCACAATAGGGCGATGAGTCGCCATCTCCTGACTAAAATCAAAATGGTTGGAACCAAAACGGCATAGGATCACTTGGCTATGAAAGAAAGGCATTCATCATGTCCGAAACTTATGAATACAAGAACGTAAAGGAACGTTTGTATCTGCCATTTTTGAGTGGCTTTTATGACGCTTTCGCTCAGCCCTTGGCTTGGGTTGCGCTGCGTGCGCTTACCGGCGGGTTGCTGGTCGTATCGGGTTGGCCCAAAATACTGGACCCAATGGCGATGAACGGGTTTGTCGAAGGGCTGGGGTTTTATCCCGGATGGTTTTGGTCGCCGCTGCTCGCGGCCATGCAGTTTTTTGGCGGTATGGCGATCATGGTCGGTCTTTTCACGCGCCCAATTGCGTTGGCAAACGCCGTCATGCTGGCAATCACGCTGTATTTCCACGTCGCCAGTCCCTATGGCGAAAGTTTCCTGACTGCGGCCGGGGTGGAATTCATGAAAACAAGTGGTGCGCAATATTTTACTGCAGATGCTTTGCGCCAACTTGCTGATGGAGGAGTGGGTTTCCTTGACCGCGTTCAAGAAAAGGCGGTTTGGCTATCGCTAATGTGGGTTGCCACTGCGGCTTTTTTTGCAGCCTTTGGTGGTGGCATGTGGTCAATCGACCGATATTACCTGCGCCGGGAAGTTTGAGCGCGTTTGGTCTGCTCGTGCAGAATCCGACTTGCCTAGCCGCAGCGTCGCAACAGGTGTGTGGCTGAGCACTTCACGGCAATGACGGACGTTTCGCCCAAACAAGGTTGGCAAGGGCATGCGGGCAACATTCTGCTGCCGCCAAGGTTCGTCGCCGACCAGACGGACAATCTAACCGAATTTTTCAAGCCGGTGCGCCAACCTTGGCAATTTCTGCAGGGAAATTGTACCAGTCTTTGCCTGCCGCCATGATGCAACTTGTGCCGTTCGGGTCGGTAACCAGAATCGTCCAAGTGCCGGTTGCAGGTGAGGCCCATATTTCCAACATTTTGGTGGTGCTGTTCAGCCCCGATCCTTGCGGGCTTTCGCCATATTTGCTGCTAAGCTGGCCGACCATGGTATCACGGGTGGCGCACATGGATTGGGCATTTGCCGAGGTTGCAACCAGCGCAATTGCGAAGGCGGCTGTTAGGGTTCGTTTGGGCATTCTTCACTCCTGCGCATTTGCGCGGAGCTGCCGGGTCAGGATTGGCGGGGCAACCCGCGCTGGTTTCCGGACCTTGCCGGATGTTTCTGACTTTCTCCCTTAGACTCACCCTGACTTGCCAATCGGGCAACAGCGTGGCGTCTTTCGACACAATTGTACCTTAATGGTTGAGGAATTGTGTTCGCCGTGAATTTTATCACTAAAATTCAACTGTTTATGGGAAGTTAACCTTGTTGCGGGTTTGCAACAAGGTTCACCCAAAATCCCCATGCACAAACCAGCCGCCGCTCGCCTCACCCCCCAAAGCCTCAAAAATCCACAGCCGCGTGCCATCCGCCGTCTCGATCCGCCAATAATCGCGCGGGCCGGAACGCCAGGCCGGATCATCCAGCCACCATTCCGGCGCGATGCGTTCGGGGCCGCTGGCATGGGTGCGGGTGAAGTCACGGCGACGCCAGCGAAACGCCAGCGGTGGGCGCGAGGGATCCAGCGGCGTCAGCAGTTCGGGGGCCGTCAGGGTCAACGGGCGCGGGCGCATCGGCGCGGGCCAATCAGCGGCGGCGGTTGACCAAGCCGCCGCCAGCACTTGCGCCGATTTTTCCGGGATATGGCTATCCGCCGGGGCCAGCCGGGTGATCGCCTCCATCCCCACGCGCGTGCCGATGCGGTTCAACAGCGCCTCCATCTCCACCCCGCCGCCGGGCAGGTGCCGGGCGCGGGCGGCTTCGGTGGCATCCAGATGGCCCTTGTGCTGGCTGGCGGACAGGGGCTCGGTGACAGAGGCTTCCAGCCGCAGAATATCGATGCCAAACCCCGCTTCGACCGCGCCGAGCTTCAGCGCCAGCAAGGGGCGGATGCGGGTTGGGTCGTCGGTTGGCCGCGCCAGCCCGATCTCGATGATTTCCACCGAATGATCGACGCGATACAGGCAGAACCGCACCCGCCGCGCCCCCTGTCCCTTGGCTTTCAGCTTTTCGCACAAAGGCGGCAGCAACCGGTCCAGCCCGGCCAGATAATCGCTTTCCTGCCCCACCGGTTCGGGCAGGGTCAGGCGGACGGCGAAATTGGTTTCGGGTTTGGCCGGGGAAATCGGCTCGGGTTCGGAACCATGCGCCTGATCCAGCCGCCGCACCAGTTCGATGCCAAACCGCCGCGCCAAAGCGCCGCGCGGAGTGCCCGCGATGTCACCGATGGAGCGCAGGCCAAGCCGCACCAGACTGGCGGTGGTGTTGGGGTCAATTCGCAACGCCGCCACCGGCAACCCCGCCAAAGCCGCCCGTGTTTGCCCCGCTGGCACGATGCGCGGCAAGGTGGCGTCGCGCGTTTGCAACGAAGGCGCAGGCCCGCCGCGTTCCCAGTTGCGCCGTTTGACGGCACGTGACCGCGTCGCCCGCGCCTCCTGATCAATCGCATCGCCCGACCGCGCCGCTTCCGCCGGGCTACCCGCAAACCGCGCAATCGCCCAAGCCGCCCCGGCGGTATCGGCGATGCCCATGCTTTGGGTCAGGCCAAGACGGGCGCAATCGCTGGCGATAACACCGGCCAACCCCGCTTCACCGCCAAACAAATGCGCACAGCCCGATATATCAAGGATCAGCGACTCCGCCCCTTCCTGCGTTACCCAAGGGCTGAATTTGCTCGCCCAACGGCGCAGGCTGGTCAGGAACGCAGCTTCGCGCAGTGGGTCGGCAGGGCGGGTCAACAGGTCGGGGCACAAGGCCCGTGCATCGGTCAAGGCCATACCGCGCCGCAACCCCGCCCGTTCCGCCAGCAGCGACAGACTGGCAAGCGATTGCGCATTGCCCTCGGTTGCGGCAATCGCAAACGGCAATGCCATCAACGCCGGTTCAAAGCGCAGCACCCGCTCGGCAGCAAGGCGGGGAAACCACAGCGATAGAAGGCGGCGTTCGGGCATGATTCCAATTGTTCTTTATTTGTTCTCAATTTAGCACAAGACAAACAGGAGTCGAGTGAGAGATGTCGCAAGACCGACAATCGAGGTCGCGGCAATACCTAAATAAAGCCAAACCCATGATAATAGCCACGCCATGAGCAACCAAACACCGGCAACAAACAACCGAAATGGCATAGCCCTGGTGTTTGGCGCAGCGCTGGCGTGGAGTTTTGGCGGCGCAATCGCCCGGTTCCTGACCGTCAGCGACAGTTGGACAATCGTGTTTTGGCGCGCCGGTTTCGCTTGGGTATTTCTACTGGCTGTCATGCTGTGGCGGGAAGGTTGGGGCGGCACTTGGCGGCAGATCTTTGCCATGCGTCTGCCAGCATTTGCCGTGGCACTGTGTTTCGCCACTGCTTCGACCTGTTTCGTCATCGCGCTCGCTTACACCAGCGTGGCCAACATCCTGCTGATGCAGGCGGGCGCACCGTTGATCGCGGCGTTGATCGGGCGAGTGTTGTTTGGCGAAGCGGTCAGCCTGACAACATGGGCAGCAATCGCGGCGGTAATCAGCGGCGTCGCCATCATGGTCTCGGGTTCGCTCAGCGGCCAGATTTCGCCAGTTGGCGACTCGTTGGCGCTGCTGATTGCGATGTTGTTCTCCGTCGCCATCGTAATGACCCGGCGATTCTCGCAGGTGTCGATGATACCCGCCGTCTGGCTGGGTACGCTGGTCGCCTCTTGTTTTGCCGCGACAATGGCCGGTCATTTTGCGGTATCCTTTCCCGACCTTGGCGTGCTTTTTGTTTTTGGCGCCCTCAGCTTTGCCCTAGGTTTGTCGTTGTTTGTCTCCGGTGTCCGGTTGATCCCGGCAACAATCGCCGCGCTGATTAGCGTCGCCGAGCCGGTGCTGGCACCTATCTGGGTCTGGCTCATCCACAACGAGATACCCGCCCAGCGCACGCTTATCGGGGGTAGTATTGTGGTGGCGGCGCTGCTTTTGCACGTTGGTTGGCAATTTAGAAGGACACAGGGTCGCAATTGAACCATTTGTGATTGGTTCAGGTTATACAAACCTGTCAAAACAAGTGCCGCAAAGCGACCAGTTCAAACACCACGGGAGAGGTGAAATGAAATACTTTTTGGCTATTGCTGCTGCCCTTTGGGCAACGGCAAGTATTGCTGTGGCTGGTGAGACACTCGATCGAGTTGTGTCGGCGGGTAAATTGGTCATGTCGACCGACCCGGAATATCCGCCGCAATCCTCGCTGGATGCCAACAATGATTTCATCGGCTTTGACATCGAGGTTGGCCGCGAGATTGCCAAACGACTGGGCGTCGAGATCGAATTCGTCACCCCGGGCTGGGACGTGATCACTGCGGGCAACTGGTCGGCGCGCTGGGATGTATCGGTTGGCTCGATGACCCCGACGCCCGCGCGGGCCGAGGTGCTGGATTTTCCGGCGATTTACTACTTCACCCCGGCTGCTTTGGCCGTGCACAGCGACAGCGCCGCAACAACGGTGGCCGACCTGAACGGCAAGGCCATCGGTGTTGGCGTGGCCACCACCTACGAATCCTATCTCAAGGGTGATCTGGTGATCGACGCGGTTGGCGTGCCGGAATTCAGCTACGACATTACCGGGGCGGATATCCACACATATGACACCGACCTTTTGGCGCTCGACGACCTGCGCCTCGGCGATGGCACCCGTCTGGATGGGGCGATCACGGCCCTGCCGACGATCGATGCCGCGATCAAAAATGGCTATCCGCTCAGAATTGTCGGTGATCCCCTGTTCATGGAACCGCTTTCGGTGGCAATCGACAAGGGAGACGCCGAATTTGCCGCCAAAATGACCGAAATTGTTCAAGCCATGCACGATGACGGCACCTTGACCCGGCTGAGCGAGCAGTTCTACGGGATTGATCTGACCAAGTAATGGCGAAGGTGAATTTCTGGCCGATGCTGCCCTGGGCGGCGGGTTTTCTCGCCGTCCTGTTGGTGACACTGCCGTTCCGGATCGAGGCCTTTGGCCTTGATCCGTGGTTTTGCCGGATCGCGATTGCGGGGGCATTGGTTGCCAACGTTGCCCTTGCCCTGCTGCTGCCGTTCCGCGCCCAATTGATCCTGGCCTGGATCGAGCTGGTCGGGGTGTTCCTGCTGTTTTTCTGGTCGTTTGACCTGTCATACGACTATATCTGGGAACGGCTGCCGCACCTGATCGGGTTGCAGCTGAACCGCGGCTTTCTGATGGGCGCGGCGCTAACGCTGTTTGTCTCTGCGGTCGCGATCACCGCCTCGACCCTGCTGGCCCTGATCGCCGCCTTGATGCGGCTGTCCGATAGCGGTCTGGCCGCCGGAGTGGCGACATTTTACGTCTCGTTCTTTCGCGGCACCCCACTGTTGCTGCAAATCCTGCTGATTTATCTCGGCCTGCCGCAACTTGGCATCGTGCTCGA
This sequence comes from Oceanomicrobium sp., assembly GCA_031415055.1. GTDB lineage: Bacteria > Pseudomonadota > Alphaproteobacteria > Rhodobacterales > Rhodobacteraceae > JANMOK01. Next base: position 111,242 of record JANOQZ010000016.1, read on the forward strand.
TCCGGTGCCCGCCGCCATCATCGCATTGTCGCTGTGTTACGGCGCCTATATGGCGGAAATATTCCGGGCCGGCATCCTTTCGATCACCTACGGCCAGACCGAAGGTGCCCGGGCGCTGGGTCTGCACGAAGGCCAGATCATGTGGCTGGTGATCCTGCCGCAAGCGATCCGCATCATCATCCCGCCGACCGGCAACCAGTTCATCGCCATGCTGAAAGATTCGTCGCTGGTCTCGATCCTTGGTGCCTGGGACCTGATGTACATGGCCCAGACCCATGGAAGGGCCGAGTTCAAATATATGGAAATGCTAATCACCGCCGCCTTGATTTATTGGATCATGTCGATGGTGTTTGAGGCCCTGCAAGCGCGGCTGGAGCGGCACTATGGGCGCAGCGATGTGCGGTGAAGTTGGCCCCTCCCCGCGCACCCCACGGCGCGGGAAAGGGCCTGCCGACGCGCTGTGGAGGCGCATCAGTCTGGAATGAGATTTCGCAACTGATGACAAGCGGCCCACCCCCCAAAACCCTTGTCGCACTCACTACCCACACTTGGCCCCACAGGGCCGAACCCAATGCCCGGACTATGACGCGAGGTAAGGCAACGGCGTGTGAGAAAACGCACGCTTTTGCAATAAAGCGATATATTCTGCCAAAGTTTCCAACGCGCGGCTTGTGCGGCCCCGCGGCGCTGTCTATCCAAGTCGCCAATTCGCCAGACCTGTGAGCCCCATGAAACTATTTGCCATAACCAATCGGGCGATCTTCCCGATTCAGATGATGTTTTTGCTAAATTCATTTGGCATTGCTCTGTGGATTCCGCGCATTCCCGATGTGAAGGCCGCGCTTGGCCTGTCGATGCTGGAAATATCGCTTGGTTTTTTCGCCATGCCTGCAGGTACAATTCTGGGCTTTATGGCCGCACCGATGATCATCAAGCATCTGGGGCAAAGGCTGGCCAGCGCCTATGTCGGTGCGTTGTTTTTAATGGTTTTCATCTTGCCATCCTTTGCGTGGAACTTGCCCAGTTTGGCGCTGGCGTTGTTTGTATCGGGCCTAAGCGTCGCCACCATCGAAGTGGCGATGAATGCCAAGGCCAGCCAGATTCAAGAGGAAAGCGGACATCGCATCATGTCGCGTTGTCATGGGTTTTGGAGCATTGGCTCGACTCTGGGTGCGCTAACCGGTGGATTGTTTGCACAAGCTGGTTTTGGTTTTGCCAGCCAGCAAATGATTGTGGAGCCACTGCTGGCGGCAGCGACGATTTGGTTTGGCCTAAAATTGCAAGCCGATGCCGCCAAAGAAGAAACCTCCGGTCCGTCATTCTCGCTTCCGTCGGTGGCGATATTGGCCCTGTGCATCATGCCGCTTGGCTGCATGTTGACCGAAGGCGCAATGATGGAATGGTCGGCGATATTCGCACGCGAAGTTATTCTCGCCTCGCCATGGCTAACGGCGGTGACCTTTGCTGCCTTTGCTATGGCCATGGCAGTTGGGCGCTTGACCGGGGATTGGGTGACTCATTCGTTTGGGATGAGGCGCACATTGATTGTATCAGCCTTGTTGTCGTTCGCGGGCCTGCTGGCCTTTGCAACGGCAGGGCAGTTGGGCGTGGCAATACCCGCCGCCGCAGTCGTGGGGTTGGGAGTAGCCAATGTCTATCCCATCGCTATGACTTTGGCAGGTCAAGTACCGGGACAACAGGCCGAGAAAAGCGTGGCCTCCGTCGCATTTGTTGCCTTCACCGCATTTTTGGTCGGGCCGCCGGTCATCGGGTCAATTGCCCAAGTTCTGGGCCTGCCATTTGCCTTGGCTTTGGTCGCCCCAGTTGGTTTGTTGCCAATATTCTTGCTGTGGAGCGGTCGGTTGAAAATCGCATGAGACCTAAGGCCGTTGTGTTTGACATTGGCAATGTGCTGGTCACTTGGGTGCCCGAACGAATGTATGACCAGCTTATGCCGCGTTCGACGCGTGAGGCATTGTTCGCGCGGGCCGATCTGCACGGTATGAACGACCGGGTTGATCGCGGTGAGCCTTGGCGCGAAACGATTTACGCTACTGCGGCAAAGCACCCCGAAGACGCACATCTGATCCGCCTTTGGCACGACCGTTGGATCGAAATGGCCTCGCCGTTGATTGCCCATTCGTGGCGGTTGCTGCGGGCGCTGCGGGCGAAAGGTGTACCGGTATTTGCTTTGACCAACTTCGGGCGAGAAACTTTTGCCTATGCGCGAACGGCTTACCCGGAATTGGACGAATTTGATCAACGATTCATTTCCGGCCACATGGGGGTGATCAAGCCAGAGCCCGAGATTTACGCGATGCTGGAAGCTGAAACCGGGCTTTCCGGGCCGGAACTGTTTTTCGCCGATGACCGGGCGGAAAACATCGCGGCAGCAACCTCGCGCGGATGGCAGGGGCAAGTCTTTGTTGACCCAGCCGGTTTGGCAGCGGAATTGGTGCGATTAGGGCTGTTAAGCGAGGTTGAGACGATCTGACGGGTTGCGTGGAGCAATTCCGAGCACTATAGCCCCAGCCGTCGCCCCTTGGCGATAAAGTGTCCGCAACCTTTTCAAAACGGAGTCTGGTGATGAAATATCCGCTGCTGCCGGGCATTGTTGCCATGGCTTTGATTGTTGTTGCCTCGAACATCCTCGTGCAATTCCTCTACGGCCAGTGGCTCACGTGGGGGGCATTTACCTATCCATTCGCTTTCCTTGTCACCGACCTGACCAACCGGTTTCAAGGTGCGGCTGCCGCCCGCAAAGTGGTGCTGGCAGGGTTTGCCGTTGGCCTTGGCTGTTCGCTGATTGGCACGCAGATCATGGGCGAGTTCGGGCCTTTGGTGACGCTGCGCATCGCGCTGGGGTCAGCAACCGCTTTCTTGGCAGCGCAATTGACCGACGTGACGGTTTTCAATTGGCTGCGCCACCAAGGTTGGTGGAAAGCGCCCTTGATCTCGTCTCTTGTCGGCTCAACTTTGGATACAATGTTGTTTTTCAGCATCGCTTTTTCCGCCTCGCTGGCCTTCATCGAACCCGTCAATGATACGTCTTGGGCGACGGGATTGGTGCCACTTTTGGGCCTGGGACCGGAATTTCCACTGTGGGTCAGCCTAGGCTTCGCCGATTTCCTTGTCAAAATAGCACTGGCTTTGTTCGCTTTGATCCCCTTCCGGCTGATCGTCCAAGCAATTTCCGCAAAGTCACCGCAAAAAATACTTTGATTTTTGCACAACCTATGGCACGATTCGTTCCATCAGCAACAACAGAAAGGAGGTGCCCTTTGTCTTATGAGATTCTGGAGCAATTGGTCGAGTCAAGGCGCGAGGCGGCGGTCTAGAGGGCAGACCCTCTGACACGAGCCCCGGCCAAGGGCAACCTGCTCGGCCGGACCTCCATGCTCATGAAAATAGGAAGGGTCGCGTTTCAGGCGCGGCCCTTCTGCCTTTTTGGGCTCAGCTTCACGCTTCGCCGTCGAAATAGTCGAGCGAAGTGGTGATGCGTCCAAGAAACCTGACAGCGGGCTTATCGTCCCCCGCAAAGGACGTGACCCCGAATTTGACACTGTCGGGATATTCGACGACTTCCGGTTCCAGTTTGGTGGAGAATGTCAGGTATTTCAGCGGTGCATTTGACGTGTTCTCGATCTGATGTGCGGTGGAACCGTTCCCCGGCGGGGCAGAGATTATGTCACCTGCTTTGATAGAGGCGCTGTCCGGGCCGCAATGATAAGTGCCCGTCCCTTCCAGAATGAACATCATCTCTTCGTTCACGTGATGCGCGTGTTTGGGGAAAGCGCGTTTGCCCGGAGGTACGATCGCCATGCTGACGCCCAGTTTTCGCGCGCCAATCCCCTTGCCAAGACTGGCAAATTCGGCGACGAACTTTCCCCCGTTGCCCACGGGATCAAGCTTGGCATTGGCAATGTTTGTGATCTGCTTCATGGTGCCCTCGTTGGAATAAGTGAACAAAGATAGAACAGGCGATGATACGGATCAATGATGAAATCACCTTGCAAGATTGGGAGCTCAGCGAAAGCTTCATGCGCTCGTCTGGCCCGGGCGGGCAGAACGTGAACAAGGTTTCATCGGCGGTAGAACTGCGTTTTGAGGCCTTGCGTTCCCCCAACATTCCCTCCGATGCCAAGACGCGGCTCAAGGCGCTGGCGGGGCGGCGATGGACCAAGGACGGGGCGATTGTGATTACGTCCGAGAAAACCCGTTCTCAACCGATTAACCGCGAAGATGCCGAGGCGAAGCTGGTGGAACTAATATTGAAATCACTAATCCGCCCCAAACGCCGGGTGCCAACCAAGCCGACGCTCGGCTCAAAAACCCGCCGGCTGGACGGAAAAGTCCAACGCGGAACGATCAAGACTTTGCGCGGCCCGGTGGAAGAGGAATGACTGCCATCTACATCGACGCCGACGCCTGCCCGGTCAAAGACGAAGCCTTGCGAGTGGCCGACCGCCACAAGATCAAGGTCTACATCGTCTGCAACGGCGGCATTCGCCCCAGCCCGCATCCGCTGGTCGAAACTATAGTTGTGCCCGACGGGCCGGACGTGGCGGATAAATGGATCGCTGATCGCATCACCCGCGGCGATATCTGCGTCACCGGCGACATTCCCTTGGCCGCGCGTTGCATCTCCAATGGGGCGCGGGCGTTGAATCACAACGGCGCGACGTTCACGCCTGCCAATATCGGCAACATCCTCGCCACCCGCGACCTGATGGCAGACCTGCGCTCCGCCGACCCGTTTCGCATGGGCGGTGGCAAGCCGTTTTCCAAAGCCGATCGGTCCAGGTTTCTGGAGGCGCTGGAGCGGGAAGTGCGGGCGGGGTTGCGAGACAGCTAAAACCCCCCCTCACCCCAATGCCTCGGCCAAGGATTGGGTCCGCTCTCCGCCCATCAAGTCTTCGATAATCACCGACAGCAGCATCGGCCGTCCGGTGACACCGGCTTTGCGATAAATCGCCGCCGTCTGCGATTTGATCGTGCCTTCCGACGTATCGCGCAACCGCGCCATATCTGAAACCGACATGCCCTTGATGGCGAACAAGGCCACATCACGCTCCGCCGCGGTCAAACCCCATTCGTCAAACCGAGCGTTCAGAACATCGATGAATGCGCTTTGCGCCCGCCCAAGACGCTGTTGCGCTTGGCCAAGGTCTTTGAACGACCGCCAAACCAGAATGCCGCCAAACACCATGCCCAGAAACAGCCCAACCAGCGCCCCCACTTCCATGATTTCCCGCGTGGTCCAAGCCAGTGGCACCGGGTAAATTCCCACCACCGACAGCACAATATCGGCCATGAAAACCAAAGCGCAGATCGCTTGGACTAACAGCAGCAACACAAAGGCGCGGGCGCGGGTCATGCGTTGAACAAATGCCGGTGAAGGGTAGGAAACGCCAAGTGCAAACCTTACGGCAAAACTGGTTCGGGAATGATGAACGTCCCCTCTAATGGCGACTCACCGGAATTCTGAGTGGCCTTATCCGGCGCTGCCGTAGCCGCGACTGTCGGCTGACTTGTTGCCGACGAATTGTCGTTATCATCCCTTTCCTGACTTGCCAAAAAGACCTGCAACGGCACAGCATAGTCGCGCAGAATTTCGCCGGTCCCCGGGTTGAACACCAGTTCGCGGTGATAGTCGGCGCTTTCCGCCACCACCCGCAATCGCCCCAGAAAGGTGAACCCATGTTCGACAATCGCATAGCCCTGCGCTTCCAAACTGGCGATGATTTTGTCTTCAAACCCTGCCGCGGCAACGGGCGACGCCCACAGCGAGAAGAGTAGAAATACAGCGGCCAAGCGGGGCATTGTTGCGTCCAATCTCAGTGCGTTCAGCACCAAACAAAAGAATCGGCACCGGCGAAATATCCGGTGCCGAGGTTGTACCAAGTCTTACTTCGCTCCGGCACCTTCTTGCACGCGGCAAATCCAACTGTCGCGCCAAAAAGCGAACAGGCACATGTCAGCACTTGATTGGGTCGAGACATGGCCGCCGGAACCTTTGGTCACGTTGTCGACTTGATCCAAAGTGTCTGCGGCAGCGCCGCCCGCGGCGTAGACTTCACAGCCACCGCAATTGGAACCGTCGAAGTCAGCTTCATCAGACGGTTTGAAATCCTCATCCGCTAGATAGATTTCAACATCCGTTCCAATGGCATCGTCGACATTTCCATCGTCAACGTAGCCGTCATCAACATAGCCGTCATCAACGTAACCTTCGTCAACGTAACCTTCGTCAACGCAACCTTCGTCGACACAGCCTTCATCGACATAGCCTTCATCGACATATTCTTCGTCGACGTAACCTTCGTCTATGTAGCCTTCATCGACGTATTCTTCGTCAACGTAACCTTCGTCGACATAGCCTTCATCGACAGTCCCGTCGTCAACCCAATCAATGGGATCTTCGACATATTGGGTTCCGTCGTCGACCAAGACAAATTCGACACCACCGCCTTCGTCAACGGTCTCTTGGGCATGGCTGACCGAAGATAAGGCCGCCAAAGCAAGCAGCGATGCACTTGCAAGAAATAACGGTTTTTTCAATAGGGATGCGATCATCAGACAGTCTCCGTTCAAGGGTTGTGCCCGAACCGACGACATATCCATGCCACCCGTCAGACAAAGCAGACGCTGAACGAATTCTGACAAGCTGCCAATTCGTCAAAGGTTGGTTTGCCTAAAACCAACGAAAGTTGACGCCGTCAAACCGGCATCCCCAGCGCCGCCGCCACCGTGAAAATATCCTTGTCACCGCGCCCGCACATGTTCATGATCATCAGATGATCTTTCGGCAAGTTTGGCGCAATCTTCGCAACATGGGCCAGCGCGTGGCTGGGTTCCAGCGCTGGAATAATCCCCTCAAGCCGACACGAAAGTTGGAAAGCTTCCAATGCTTCACTATCGGTAACCGAAACGTACTCGACCCGACCGATGTCGTGCAGCCAAGCGTGTTCCGGCCCGATGCCGGGGTAATCAAGCCCAGCGCTGATTGAGTGTCCTTCGATGATCTGCCCATCGGCATCTTGCAGCAGATAGGTGCGGTTGCCGTGCAAAACGCCCGGGCGACCGCCAGTCAGCGAGGCGGCGTGTTCCATTCGCTCGTCAACGCCGTGACCGCCAGCTTCAACCCCGATGATGCGCACCGAGGTGTCGTCGAGGAACGGATGGAACAGGCCCATCGCGTTCGAGCCGCCGCCGATACAGGCGACCAAGCTGTCAGGCAACCGCCCCTCGCGTTCAAGGATTTGCTCGCGGGCCTCACGCCCAATGATCGACTGGAAATCGCGCACCATGGCGGGATAGGGATGCGGACCCGCAACGGTGCCGATGCAATAAAATGTATCGCGCACATTGGTCACCCAATCGCGCAAGGCTTCGTTCATCGCGTCTTTCAGCGTGCCGCGCCCCGCAGTCACCGGAATAACCTCCGCCCCCAACAGCTTCATGCGAAACACGTTCGGGCTTTGCCGTTCAACATCGGTCTTGCCCATGAAAACGATACATTTCAGCCCGAACTTGGCACAAACCGTCGCCGTCGCCACCCCATGCTGGCCAGCGCCGGTTTCGGCAATGATCCGCGTTTTGCCCATCCGCCGCGCGAGGATAATCTGCCCCAGCACGTTATTGATTTTATGCGCCCCGGTGTGGTTCAACTCGTCGCGTTTGAGGTAAATCTTCGCCCCGCCAAAATGGTCGGTAAGTCGCTCAGCGAAATATAAGGGGCTTGGACGCCCGACATAGTGCTTCCAAAGGAAGTCCATCTCCGCCCAAAATTCCGGGTCGGTCTTGGCAAACTCATACCGCTCTTCCAGATCGAGGATCAACGGCATCAAGGTTTCAGAAACAAACCGCCCGCCAAATTTGCCAAACCGCCCGCGTTCATCGGGGCCGGTTTTGTAACTGTTGATTCCGTCGTCGGCCATATCACGCACTCCGTTTCGTTTGATGTAGCGGGGTTGGCCGGGGGCGTAAAGGCGGCGGGGTTGATTTTTGCGGCAAGGTTAGCTAAGTTAGCTAACTTCAAGGAGACCGCCATGCAATACAACGTTCACACCGCGAAAAGCCAGCTTTCGAAGTTGATCGAAGAAGCCATGGCCGGCGAAGATGTGGTGATCGCTAAAAACGAGAAGCCAATGGTGCGCTTAGTGCCAGTCGAGCGCAAACCGTTTCTATTTGGGACAATGGCGGACAAACTAAAAGGACCGTTACCCGATTTCCTGGAGCCAATGTCAGAGGAAGAGCTGTTGGATTGGGAGGGCCGTGATTGACGTCATTGTTACTGGACACCCACGCTTGGGCCTGGGCAGTCAAGGGACACAGGCCACTTTCTGCTTTGACGCTTCAAGCAATAGACATCGCAGAAACGATCTACGTTAGTCCAATATCGTTTTACGAAATTAGCCAAAAAGTTCGACTCGGAAAATGGCCGGAAATGGCGCCATTCGTTTCAAATCTCGAATTTGAAATGGAACTGCAGGGTTCATCAATTGCGCCACTAACGCCAACGATTGCATCATTGGCCGGTCGGCTCGACTGGCCGCACCGCGACCCTTTCGACCGTATGTTGGCGGCGACAGCTTTGACGATGGGATTGATCCTGATTTCTGCCGACACGGTTTTCGACGGATTGCCAATGCGTCGTGTCTGGTAACTACCCCGCCGACTTCACAAACGCCGCAATCAACCCCGCATCCTTCACCCCCGGCGATGTTTCCACCCCCGACGATACATCCACCTGATTTGCCCCGGTCAGCCGCACCGCCTCGCGCACGTTGCCAGCCGTCAAGCCACCCGCCAGCATCCAAGGCGATGCCCAGCGGCGACCGGCAATAAGCCGCCAATCGAAGGGAACCCCGTTGCCACCCGGCAGCACCGCCCCCGGCACCGCCTTGGCGTCGATTAACAACTGGTCGGCAACACGACTGTATTCCGCGATCAACGGCAAATCAGCCTCGCCAGCAATCGAGATGACCTTCATTAGCGGCAAACCGAATTTCGCTTTCACCGCAGCCACACGCGCAACACTTTCAGAGCCGTGAAGTTGCAGCATGTCGACGGGAATGACATCCAGCATCTGCTCCAACAAAGCGTCGGGCGCATCGACGACCAGCGCCACCTTTGCAATCCCCGGCGGCACCGTTAACGCCAGCTCCGCCGCCCGGGCGATTTCCACGAATCGCGGTGATTTCGGAAAGAAATTGAAGCCTATGTAGGCAGCCCCCGCCGCAACTGCCGCAGCGATTGTCGCCTCCGTGCTCAGCCCACAAATTTTGACGCGCATGAAACCTAGTCCAAAAACGCCAGATCGTCGTCAGCCTGCCCGCTTTTTTTCTTCAAATCCGCAACTTGCCGCAACAATGCATCCGCCTCGCGCCGCTTCTGACTGGCGGTTTTGCGGTGTTTGTGTTCGCGGATATATTCCAGAACATAACCAATCAGCAGCCCCAGCATGACAGCCGCCAAAATCACCACGAACAATGGCAGGTTGACGGACACCGGTAAGATCGTCGCCAGCGACCCCGGCAACAAATTCAGAGTCACCATCGAGGAATTGGCCAAGCACAGCACAATGACCGCCAACATCAATAGGCCGAGAATCACGAAACGAATTTGACGCATAGGACTTCCTGCCAATGTGGCGCGGTCAGCCCTTGTTCAGGCGTGCCCGCAATAATTTACCGGTCTTAAAGAACGGCACGTGTTTCTGGTCAACCTTAACTTGGTCGCCAGTGCGCGGATTTCGGCCCGCGCGGGCATCGCGTTTTTTGATCGAGAACGCGCCAAAGCCGCGCAGTTCGACCCGATTGCCACCAGCCATGGCCGATATGATCTCGTCAAAAATGGTGCCGACAATCCGCTCGACGTCGCGCTGATACAGATGCGGATTATCGTCGGCAATTTTTTGCACCAGCTCTGACTTGATCATTGCAGTAACCTTTGTCCCTAAGTCGCCCTCTTTGATCCGGGGCTGTCGCAAGCGCGCATACTGGCAGGATTCATTTCATGTGGGAATAGAGCCGTTGCACCCTTGGCTTGGAAAATGCGGAATTTATGCTGGAAGATTCAAGGATATTGCTGAAAAACGGAAACATTCCAGATACTTCGCAGATCTTAGGATGTCGACGGTCGCAGGAAACCAATGAACTGATTCGGGACCCTGAAACGCAAAACGGCACCACAGGGGTGCCGTTTCACTTTCTAACGAGCTTTGGCTTACTTCTTGCTTTTCAGCGCCGCGCCCAGAATGTCGCCCAAAGACGCGCCTGAATCGGAAGACCCGTATTGCTCAACGGCTTCCTTCTCTTCCGCTATCTCGCGTGCTTTGATCGACAGGCCCAGTTTGTGGTTGGCCTTGTCGATATTGGTCACGCGGGCATCAACCTTGTCGCCAATGTTGAAACGTTCCGGGCGTTGTTCGCCACGATCACGCGACAGGTCGGACCGGCGGATGAAAGACTTCATGCCATCGTGTTCAACCTCAATGCCGCCATCCTCGATTTTCGAAACAACCACGGTGATGACGTCACCGCGTTTGACCGAGTCGGTCGATTCGGCAAACTTGTCGCCTTCAAGACCCTTGATCGACAGCGAGATACGCTCCTTCTCGACATCCACATCGGTAACAACCGCTTTCACAATATCACCCTTGGCGAAATCCTTGATCGCCTCTTCGCCCGATTTTTTCCAATCGAGGTCCGACAAGTGAACCATGCCGTCAATATCGCCGTTCAGGCCAACAAACAGACCAAATTCGGTGATGTTTTTGACTTCACCTTCCACAATCGTGCCAGTCGGATGGTCGGCAGCAAAGGTTTCCCACGGGTTGCCTTGCGTCTGTTTCAGGCCCAGCGACACGCGACGTTTGGCAGTGTCGATTTCCAGAACCATGACTTCGACTTCCTGGCTGGTCGAAACGATTTTGCCCGGATGCACGTTTTTCTTGGTCCACGACATTTCGGAAACGTGCACCAGACCCTCGACGCCGGCCTCCAGTTCAACGAACGCGCCGTAATCGGTGATGTTGGTGACGCGGCCGGTATGCACCGATTCCAGCGGGAAGCGGGCTTCGACATCATCCCACGGGTCGGACTGAAGCTGTTTCATGCCCAACGAAATACGATGCGTGTCTTTGTTGATCTTGACGACCTGAACCTTGACCGTCTCGCCAATCGCCAGAATTTCTGACGGATGGTTGACCCGACGCCACGCCATGTCGGTGACGTGCAACAGCCCGTCCACACCGCCCAGATCGACGAAAGCGCCGTATTCGGTGATGTTTTTCACCACACCATCAACCACATCGCCCTCGGTCAACTGACCGACGATTTCGGCGCGTTGTTCGGCGCGGCTTTCCTCAAGAATGGCGCGACGCGAAACAACGATATTGCCACGACGACGGTCCATTTTCAAAATCTGGAACGGCTGGATCATGTTCATCAGCGGGCCAGCATCGCGCACGGGACGCACATCAACCTGTGATCCCGGCAAGAAGGCAACCGCGCCACCCAGATCCACCGTAAAGCCGCCTTTGACGCGACCAAAGATCGTGCCATCGACACGCTCTTCTTTTTCATAGGCTTTTTCCAAGCGATCCCATGCCTCTTCGCGGCGGGCTTTTTCACGGCTGAGAACCGCTTCGCCGCGCACGTTTTCCACGCGATCAAGGAACACTTCGACTACATCACCAACGGCGATCTCGACGTTCTGGCCGGGGGCAGAGAATTCTTTTATATCGATGCGGCCTTCCATTTTATAGCCGATATCGATGATGGCCTGTCCGGCTTCGATTGCTAGAACCGTGCCTTTGACAACAGAACCTTCTTGTGGGGTAATCAGCTCGAACGTTTCGTTCAAAAGCTTTTCAAAATCTTCCATGCTTACGGAAGCAGCCATGCGGTATCTCCAATTTCAAGTTACGGGCCAAGCGGTTGGTTCCGCCGGTCTTTGGGTTGATGGGGTCACGCCAAGGGCGCGACTGGGGGTCTATAGGCAATTGAGGTGGATCAAGCAAGCGAAGGTTGCGCTTGCACGTCGGCATACCGTCGCGCCGGTAGAGATGGTCGCCTTCCCTTCGCCCCTTTGGGGAGAAGGTGGCGCGGAGCGCGCCGGATGAAGGGTTTGGTCTGACAAGACACCGACTGACCAATCCGCCTCAAACTCCGGTAATTTCCCGCCGCGCCAAAGCCGCCAGAAACGACGACCGGGTCATCTTGCGCCCGCGCGCCGTATCGTCAATCGCCCGCAGCAATCCTCGATCAAGCGAGATATTGGCTTTCACTTGCGTCCCATCCGGCGCGATATAGGGCAGAGCCATCAGTGTTGCCCCCTTGGCAAGTGCCTCCTGAACATAGGGCAACTTCCGCAGAACATCCAGAGGACGGGCGGGGGTTTCGGGCTGGTCCTCGAAATACAAATCCATCGCCTCGGCAGCCTTGCTAGGAATATCTTCCCAACGATCTGCGGCCGAAAAACAACCGGGCAAATCAGGGAAAGTCAGACCAAAAGCGCTGTCGCCTTCTTGATGGATGATTGCGGTGTAGTAGCGCATTTCAATGCTCCTTGCCGATCAATCCGGCTTTTTGGTATATTGCGCGAGCCGTGCCAAGCGGCAGGTCTTACTTTGGGTGCGGGACAATCACGCTGACCGGCCCTTTGCGGTATTTGTGGTGTGAGCCCTTGATAGAAACCAATTCAAAACCCGCTTCAATCAAATCGCTGATAAGTTTCCGGCTTTCGCGCTTTATTTTCAACCAAGCCCGCCATTTCTGTGCATATATATGCGCATCTTGCATACTTCAAGCATAATTGAGCACATATATGCGCAAATTTGTTAAGATATTGGTACCGCCCTGCGGAGAATCCAAAGCAGTACCGGCCCGATTTCCCACGATTCGGATCGGGCAAGTGAATTGCAGCGGGAACGCCAATCGCCGCGGGCAATTGCCGAAACTCGTCCCCTGCTCTCTTGACATTTGTAAGACGGTAAGACATCTTACATCCAGAGGATACCCACATGAACGCTATTTATTCCAAAGTCACCACAAAAAGCCAAACCGTTATCCCGCGCGAAGTGCGCGAAATGCTGGGCATCGGCCCCGGTGACCGGCTTTTTTATCGCCTGACACCGCAGGGCGTGGTTATCGCCAAGGCCAAACCGTTGGCCAAAGACGACCCGTTCGCCGTTTTCACCGAATGGTCCAGCGAAGCCGACGAAGCGGCCTATGCCAACCTCTGAAATCTTCGCACGGCAGTATGACATTGTTGTCGTGCCATTCCCCTATGCCGACCAACTCGCTGAAAAACGCCGACCGGCCTTGGTGGTTTCGTCAGATGGCTTCAACCATACCAGCGGTCTGGTTTGGGTCGTGATGATAACATCGGCCACGGATGCACCTTGGGATGGCGACGTCCCAATCGCTGCCTCACAAGAAACCGGACTGCCCGCCCCATCGCTGATCCGAACCGCCAAGATTGCGACCATTGACGCCGCGCGCATCATCCGGGTTGCGGGCCATATCGGCGCGCCATCGGCAGCGGCAGTTCGGAAAAACCTCGACGGCGTCCTAGGCTGACGCCCGCTCCGCCGACCCTATTGCACCAGATGATATCGACCACGATAGAAGGCAACATCGACGTTGTCCGAGCATTGCCCGAAAGACGTGTTACTGGTCAGCTTGATGTCGCCGCCCGCTTGGATCGAGGCCCCTTTGATGCCTTCAGCATTGGCTGCAATCGTGACGTCGCCAACCGCGATCATTTGCGAGCCATACAGGTTCAGACCGGACGCGAAATGGATCGACCCCGCCGTCAGAACCTGCGCCCCGCCACCTGCAGCGCAGTTGTCATTCGCGCCGATCGTTGAAGAGGAACTGCCGCTGACCGATGTGGTCGCCGTACTCGAAGTCGCGATTACCGCATTGCTGACGACGGAATTTGCACTGAAGCTGACTTTGCAGTTGGTTGTGACCACGACGTTAGTCACGACGCTGGCGTTGATATTGATGCCCGAACCGCCTGTGCAGTTCACCGAATAAACCCTGCCCGCAGTCAGCGACGTAGCCGCGTTGAACGTCGCCCGCGTCATGGCAATCGCGGCCAACGTGCGGTTAATATAGATAGGCTGCCCCGTGTAGGCCGGGTTCGCAAGCGCGGTAACGATTTCGCCGACATGATCAACAATCTTCGGATCTAGGTTGTCCTCGCCCAGCGCGTCGGCAAGGCCGACGTTGGATGTCAGCCCCGATGCCGGAATTTGCAACATATCTAGGTCGGGCATCGTCACCTTGACCCCGGCCTCGAAGCTGTTGTTCGAGCTGATTTTCACACCAGTCTCGCCATGCAGGCAGATACCGTCCACGAAGGCGTTGTTGCTGGAAACCTCCACTTGGCCGCGCGCGACCAGCCCGTCACGGATGCATCCCGGAACAAAGCGTTGCACGGTTGCCTGTGCGGCAACATCCCAGCTGGTGATACCTGCCAACTTGATCAGAAATGTCGGTAGCGGGTTGTCGGTGGCACCGCTGCGACGCGCCGTGACGCGAAGCGTATCCTTGACTGTGGCATTGGTATTGATGATGCGGGTCGAACTGTTCCAGGAACCCGAGATCACATCAGCCGCCACAACTACGCCTTCGGGCATGTTCAGGTTGGCGATGCGGATTGCTTCGGCGCGGGCGGCGGTGTCACTCGAATTCAGCAACTCGATGGCCCCCGACAGTGCAGCGACATCGGCCGTCGACTGCAGCATGCCCTGCACACGCCAGGCATTGCCCACATCCACGGCAAGACCGCCAACGAGCAGGAATACAACTGTCCAGCCCATCGCCCAGATGGTGACGGAGCCGTCTTCATCGGCGGTAAAATGGTTTGGGGTGGTAGTGGTGGTGGTAGTGTTCGCGGTGGTGGTGTTGGTACAAAAGCGCATCATGATCGTTACTCCGGCTACAGGCTTCAAGTTCCCAAAAGATTGTGGCCCAAATGGGCAGAAAAGTTGTTCATATCTGGTTAATGTTGCGAAATCGGCAGAATTTCTCGCGCCGGACTTTACACTTGGTTACCGCGTCGGTCGGTTTTGTGCCGATGGCTGGCCGGACAAATCGGTCGTCCGCCTACCCGCTTCGCCCTAAGCCTTGCCGCGACGATTTCGAACAAATGACGTTTCGCAAGTGGCCAACTGAAACGTTTCAGGCCATCGCCAAACAATCAAAAACGAGGCACTTTTGTACCGAATCTCACGTCCATTGGGGCGTGCTTTCAAGCGCATCGGGCCCAGGCGCCAAACCGTAAATATTTGGTTAATTTGAAAATTTATATCATTTATTATCAATCACTAACGCGATCTGGCACGCGTGCCAGAAAGGCGATTTCACGGCATCAACTGCCCGCCGTTGACTTCAATCACCTGTCCGATGATATATCCCGACAAAGCCACTGACGCCAAAAACAGATAGGCCCCCACACAATCCGCCGGCACCCCAACCCGGCCTTGAGGAATGGTGGCCAGCATCGCCGTCATCTGCGCGGGGCTGGAATAGCGTTGGTGAAACGGCGTGTCGATCACGCCGGGTGCCACCGCATTGACCCTGATTCCAAAGGGGATAAGTTCCTTCGCCATGCCCTTGGTCACGTTCATTACAAACGATTTCGACGAGCCATACAACCCCGCCCCGCCACCGGCCCCATTTCGCGCGGCGATTGACGTCGTGTTGATGATAAACCCACCGCCAGCCGCCTTCAGATGCGGGATAGCAGCGTTGCAGGCGACCAGAACCGACTTGGCGTTCAAATCCATGATCTCGTCATAATCAGCTTCGCTGGCCAGTTCATAAGCCACCCGCCGCACCATGCCACCGGCATTGTTGATCAGGCCATCCAGCTTGCCAAAGGCCTCAACCGCCTCGGCAACCGCACGTCGCGTCGCCTCCGGATCAGCAATATCGGCACGAATAAGATGCACCTTGCCGCCGGTTGCAACGATTTCATCAGCCAAGGTCTTTGCCGCTTCGGCGCTTGAATTGTAATGCAACCCCACCATCGCCCCCTGCGCGGCAAAGGCGCGGGCAAGTTCAGCGCCAATCCCGGTCGATGCACCGGTGATCAGAACGGCTTTTCCCTGCAGGTCAGGAATGATCAATTTGTTCATGCGCGGCCCCTATGAAACGTAGGCCAACCGCGCTGCGACCAGCGCCACGGCTTGGGCCACGGCTTGTTGAACTGTCTGGGTACTGGTGTCGAGCATAACCGCATCATCCGCGGCGACAAGGGGCGAGGTTGCGCGTTCACTGTCAAGTTTGTCGCGCGAAATGACATCCGCCAAAACATCCGCCTCGCTGCCGCCAAGTTCCAACCACCGCCGATGCGCCCGAATTTCCGGCGTCGCGGTGATGAACAGTTTCACCTGCGCTTGCGGGCAAACCACACTGCCAATGTCGCGGCCATCCAGCACCGCGCCGCCTTCACGCGCGGCAAATTGGCGTTGAAATTGTACCAGCGCGGCGCGAACGGCAGGCAATACTGCAACTTTTGACGCCGCTTGAGCGGCAATCGACAGGCGCAGATCGGGTCGAGCAAGATCACTTTCCGTCAGGTTCAGCGCCGCTTTTTCGGCCATATGCGCGTCGATGATGCCGTGCGTGACATCCAGCGTTTTCATCGCCACGGCGCGATAGAGCATGCCAGTGTCCAAATGCGCAAAGCCAAATTCCGTCGCGACTGCCCGCGCAATCGTGCCTTTGCCAGCCGCCGCAGGACCGTCGATTGCGACAGTGAATTGCATCAGCGATTGTCGCGGGTGAACGTCGCGCCAAGCTTTTCCATCAGCGGAATGAAATTGGGGAAACTGGTGCCAATCGCCCCCATATCATCAATTGTGATGGGTTTCTTGGCGGCTAGTCCCAGACAAAGGAACGACATTCCAATGCGGTGATCCAGTCGCGTCCCAACCCTTGTCCCACCCGGAACACCACTAACACCCAATCCATGAACGATCAGATAATCGGGGCCCTCTTCGATTTTCACCCCGCAGGCTTCCAACCCCCGTGCCATCGCGTCAATTCGGTCGCTTTCTTTCACCCGCAATTCCTTGATCCCGCGCATTGTGGTCATACCCTCGGCAGTCGCCGCCAAAGCTGCCAAAATCGGGTATTCGTCGATCATTGACGCAGCGCGGCCCGGTGGCACTTCGACGCCTTTGAGCAGCGAAAACCGCACCCGCAAATCGGCAACCGGTTCGCCACCTTCGTCGTGGCGATTGAGAAATTCAATGCTGGCGCCCATATCGATCAAAGTGGCGAAAAGCCCTGCACGTGTTGGGTTGAGGCCAATATTGGGCACCAGAATATCCGACCCTTCCACCAACAATGCTGCGCAAATTGGAAAGGCCGATGAAGATGGATCCCGCGCCACCGTAATGCGTTGCGGCAGCAGTTCGGGCTGACCAAGCAAGGTAATCACGTCGCCATCCTTGGTTTTCTCGGTGTGAATCGAGGCACCAAACCCTTTCAACATCCGCTCGGTATGGTCGCGCGTTGGTTCCTTTTCGATCACAATCGTTTCGCCCGGCGCATTCAGCCCTGCCAAAAGCACCGCCGATTTAACCTGGGCCGAGGGCATGGGAGTGGCATAGCGCACCGAAACCGGGTCGTTCGCGCCGACGATTGTCAGCGGCAGTTTTCCCCCCATTCGTCCATAAGCCCGTGCTCCAAACAGCGCCAAAGGGTCGGTAATTCGCCCCATCGGACGCGAGCGTAAACTGGCATCGCCGGTAAAGGTGGCGGTAATCGGCGTGGTCGCCATCGCCCCCATGATCAGGCGCACGCCGGTGCCGGCATTACCGCAATCAATCACGTCCTTCGGTTCGGCAAAACCGCCGACCCCCATGCCCAATACCCGCCATTCACCGTCACCGACACGCAGAACGTCGGCCCCGAAACTTTGCATCGCCTTGGCCGTATCCAACACGTCCTGCCCTTCCAGCAGCCCACTGATACGCGTTTCCCCTACCGTCATTGCCCCAAGGATAAGGGCGCGATGTGAAACAGATTTGTCGCCAGGAACATGGGCTGTGCCTTTCAGGGCCGGGCTTTTACGGGCCGTCAAGGGTTGCGGGATGCCGTGGGTGGACATGGGTCGAGCCTTTGGAATTCGAGTTCGGGCACGGGTATAGCGACGGCTTCCCGCATGGTCTACAGCACTTGCACGAAATCCCTAAAGCCGAATGAACGTCAGATAATGCGGTTTACGGCCAGCCTGCAGGGCTTTTGCTTCATACCTCGTTCCCGGCCAATCGGACCACGCGTTATGCAGGTCTGCATTCATCCGAACAAAATCACGGCGTTCGGCGAAATGTTCCAGGGTATGCCGCACATAATCGGGGATGTCGGTGGCCACCCGAAATTCGCCGCCGGATGCCAATGCTTTCGCCAATGGGTCAATGAATTCGGCATTCACAAACCGGCGTTTGTGGTGACGGGATTTCGGCCACGGATCAGGATAAAGCAGGAAAGCTTTTTCGACTGACCCAGCAGGCAGTAAATCCAACAAATCGCGGGCATCGCCGGGATGAATGCGGATGTTGGCAACTTGGGTTTCGGCCAATCGCGGCACCAACATGGCGACGCCGTTGATGAAGGGCTCACAGCCGATTAGATTGACGTCAGGGTTGGCAATGCCTTGGTGCAGCAAATGCTCGCCGCCGCCAAAGCCGATTTCCAGCCAAAGCGGCACTTGCCGACCAAACAGGTCGACAAGATCAACGGGCAGCCGATCAGGATTCTCATCCCAGCCGACATTCGGTACCTGCACATCTTTCAGAGTAGTGCCCAAATGCACGACTTGGCCCTTGCGCAGGGTTTTGCCAAAGCGGCGGCCATAAAAATTACGCCACGGCGCACCGTCCTTGCGTTCGGGGATGGTCATTCACACCAGCTTGCGCAGAACCTCGACCAGATCGGTCTTCTCCCAAGAAAACCCACCATCCGCTTCCGGCGCACGACCGAAGTGGCCATAGGCGGCGGTGCGTTGATAGATTGGGCGGTTCAGCGACAAATGCGTGCGAATTCCCTTTGGCGTCAGGTCCATGGCTTTACCGACCGCAATCTCAATGGCTTCTTCCGTTACCTCACCGGTGCCATAGGTATCGGCATAGATCGACAAGGGTTTGGCCACGCCAATGGCGTAGGAAACCTGAATGGCACAGCGTTTCGCCATACCAGCGGCCACCACGTTTTTGGCCAAATACCGCGCAGCATAGGCCGCCGAACGGTCAACCTTCGTAGGGTCTTTGCCCGAGAATGCGCCCCCGCCATGCGGTGCTGCACCGCCGTAGGTATCGACGATAATCTTGCGCCCGGTCAGGCCGGCATCCCCATCGGGGCCGCCAATCATAAAGGCACCTGTCGGATTGACGTGCCATTCGGTTTTGTCGGTGATCCAACCTTTGGGCAGAGCGCCGCGAATATAGGGTTCCACAACTTCGCGCACCTGGGCAGATGTCATCACCTGCAAATGCTGGGTGGACAAAACGATTTGCGCAACTTCGGCGGGCTTGCCATTTTCATAGCGCAAAGTCAGTTGCGATTTGGCATCGGGGCCAAGCACTGGCTCTGTGCCGTTCTTGCGCACTTCCGCCAGTTTGCGCAGAATCGCATGGGCATAATGGATCGGCGCTGGCATGAATTCGGGGGTTTCGTCGGTCGCATAGCCAAACATGATGCCCTGGTCGCCCGCACCGTCATTGTCCACGCCTTGGGCAATATGCGCAGACTGGGCGTGCAGGTAATTGTGCACGTTCAGATTGGCCCAGTGGAAGCCGTCTTGCTCATAGCCAATGTCGCGCACGCATTCGCGGGCGATTTGTTCGACCCGGCCTATCACTTCGCCCGGACCGCGCACTTCGCCGCCAATAATAACCCGGTCGGTGGTGGCGAAGGTTTCGCAAGCTACTCGCGAATAGGGATCGGCAGCGAGGAACGCATCAAGAACCGCATCGGAAATGCGGTCGCAAAGTTTGTCGGGGTGACCCTCAGATACCGATTCAGAGGTAAAGAGGTAATTGTTACGGGCCAAAATGTTCTCCCTAAAAACGTGGCAACGGCGCAGTCGTTACCTTAATCGTCGGTTGTGGTCAAAGGCTTATGAATCCGCCGCGCCGCCACTGCATATCCGATCAGCACCAATGCGGCCAGCAAAGCAGGAATATCCCCGAAACGGGAATAGAATGTTGGCGGCAGCGGTTTGGCCAGCGGCGCATCGATGAAACCAGCGACACCAAGGTCAATCTTGTGAGTGATCCGCCCATATGGGTCGATCATCGCCGAGATTCCCGTATTGGCCGAACGCGCCAAAGGCAGTCCTTGCTCTATCGCCCGCATACGCGCTTGCGCCAAGTGCTGATAGGGGCCGGTCAATTTGCCAAACCAAGCATCGTTGGTGACTTGCAGCAGCCATTCGGCACGGCCTTCGGGCGCTTGCATGGCGTTTGGGAAAATCGCTTCGTAACAAATCAGGGGCAGGAACGGCGGAATGCCTTGGTCTTGCATCAATCGCGGGCCACCACCAGCGCTGAAGCCGAACAGGTTTTCCGCCGTCAGCGAGCCGATATTAAACCGCGAAAGCCAAGCTGCAAAGGGGATATATTCGCCGAAAGGCACCAGATGGTGTTTGTCATATCGGGCGGTGACGGTTCCATTCTCATCGAGCAGCGCCAGCGAGTTGAACAGTTTCTCTTGCCCCGGATCACCCAACAATTCGCGGATGCCAAGAATCGCACGGGCCGGTCGGGCGGATGCTGCAATTTCGCCCATCGCGTCTTGCGAGCCGCTTAGAATGAAAGGGACCGACGTTTCGGGCCAGATGACCACGTCCGGCTGGATTGCAGTCTTGGCAGCCGAATAATCCAACTGACGCTGGTAAAACTTGGCGACCCAATCCTGATCCCATTTCAACGATTGGTCCGCATTGGGTTGGACCAAGCGAACGATGAAATTGTCGTCTCTTGGTGCGGCAGATTCAGGCATGCGCCACAGGCCAAAACCCCACATGACTCCCACCAAAAGGCCCGAAATCAGCAGACTTCTCGGCAGCGAAATCGCCAGTGACACGCCGGCAAACAGCGTTATCAAACTCAACCCATGCGGCCCAGCCCAAGCTGCATTTTGCGCGATGGGGGTCTCGATCCAGCCATAGCCGATCAAAGCCCAAGGGAAGCCGGTGAATATGGTGGACCGGGCATACTCGAACAGTATCCAGAAACCGGAGAGGCAATAGGCAAGGGCATGGCCTTTTGGGCTGACGAACGCCGACGTTGCAAAAGCTGCGGCCCAAAACAGTGCCAACCCGCCGGCCATAAGAACAAGAGCAAACGGTGCCATCCAACCGTCTTTTGCCGCATCAACTAGGAAAGGCTGGACAATCCAGGATAGTGCGAGGGTGAAATACCCAACGCCTGCCAGCCAACCAATCAATGCGGCGGCACGTAGCGTGAGTGCGTTGGTCAACAATACCAATAAGATCGGCAAGGCGATAAACATGAATATCGGCATCGAAAACGGCGATTGCGCCAACGCTAATGCGGTACCGCAGGACACCGGTATCAGGTGTCGCCAGCGCGTTTGGAACGTTCCAAGTCGGGTAAGACCCGCGTCAATTGCCCCAAGATAGTTAGTCGTTCGCACGGTCCGTGCCCGGTGCGGGTTTCAAAATCAGGCGCATCCGTTTGACCTTGCGCGGGTCGGCGTCAATGACTTCAATTTCATGGCCATCCGGGTGCGTTACGATTTCACCACGACCAGGAACACGGCCTGCCAAGCGAAAAACCAAACCGCCCAACGTATCAACGTCTTCGTCAAGATCGTCGGGCAGCAGATCGACCTGCGCCATCTGTTCGAATTCTTCAAGGTCGGCGCGCGCATAGGCCAGATACACACCCGGACGCTCCTCAATCCACAAGGCCGATTCATGGTCATCGTGTTCGTCCGCGATGTCGCCGACGATTTGCTCGAGCAAGTCTTCGATGGAAACCAATCCTTCAACCCCACCGTATTCGTCAATCACCAAAGCCAAATGTATGCGCGAACCCTGCATCTTTTGCAGCAACACACCGATGCGCATGGAGGGTGGCACGAACAACAGTTTCCGGATCAGTGAGTCGAGCTTGAAAGGTCTTTCGGAATTGCCAAAACCAAAATTCAAGGCAAGATCCTTGAGGTGGATAAAACCGACCGGCGTATCCAACGTGTCGGTGAAAACCGGTAGCCGCGTCATGCCACTTTTGCGGAAAGCCTCCACCACTTGGGCAAGCGTCGCATCATCGGGAATTGCCTCGATGTCGGCTTTGGGCACATAAACATCTTCCACCCGCATGTCGTGCATGTTGCGCAGGTTGACCAGCATTTCGCGCGCCCCTGCATCGGCAGAAGCGGATTCTTTTTGCGATGGAGATTCTGGCGCTGGCGGCGCGTCCACTTCGCTTTCAGACGACCCGAATATGCGCGAGAGCAGTGATTTGACCGGCGTTCCTGATTCAGGTTCTTCGGGATCGGGGCTATCTGCCCCGTTGGATGTGTCGCTCATGGCGCGGTTCCAGTCAGGTAATTCTGCGAATATGGGTCGGCGATGCCGATGGATGCAAGGGCATTGCTCTCCAGCCCTTCCATCAAAACCGCATCAGCGGTGCGGTCGTGATCGTAGCCCAGTAAATGTAGGCAGCCGTGCAAGATCAAATGCATGACATGATCGGAAAAATCGGCGCCCGATTCACCCGCTTCACGATTGCAGGTGTCAAACGAGATCGCGATATCGCCCAGTGATTCAGCCCAAGGGCCACTAGGTTTTGGCAATGGCTGGGGCAACGCTCCGTCCTTTTTAGCGGCAAGTTCGAAAGCAGGCCATGACAGGACATTTGTCGCGCTACTTTTACCGCGATGTTGCGCATTCAATTCCGCTATTTTGGCGTCGTCGCAGGCCAATAAAATGATCTCATAGCCCTTCACGGCGACGCCATGTGCGGCAAAGGCAAGCGTCACGGCGCGATTGGCAAGATCGGTTAAATCGACGACCAACCAGCGGTCGTCTTCGATAACAACTTCAACGATGTCAGTCATGGTGGGCGGAATCGGCCTCGTAAGCTTCAACAATGCGGGCGACCATCGGGTGGCGCACGATGTCGGCCGACGTGAATCGCGCAAAGCCAATGCCCTTCACATCGCGTAAAATACGCTCCGCCTCGACCAAACCCGAGGGCACGCCGCGTGGTAAGTCGATTTGCGTGACATCGCCTGTTATCGCCATCCGGCTACCCTCGCCTAAGCGGGTGAGGAACATTTTCATCTGCATTGTGGTTGCGTTTTGTGCCTCGTCCAGCACAACAAAAGCATTCGACAAGGTGCGCCCTCGCATAAAAGCCAACGGCGCAATCTCGATCTGTTTCTCTTCAATCAAACGCTGCACATTTTTGGCAGGCATGAAGTCGTTGAGTGCGTCGTACAGTGGCTGCATGTAGGGGTCGACTTTTTCCTTCATATCGCCGGGTAAAAAGCCCAGCCGTTCACCGGCTTCAACGGCGGGTCGACTGAGGATTATGCGTTCGACCTTGCCTTCGATGAACATCGAAACTGCGGCAGCAACCGCCAAATAGGTTTTGCCGGTCCCCGCCGGGCCAAGCCCGAACACCAGTTCGCTTTGAAACAGCGCACGAACATAGTCTTTTTGCGCCTTGGTGCGCGGTTCGACCATTTTCTTGCGGGTACGAATTTCAACGGAATCGCCTTTGAACATCTCAATTTGGCCATCCGGGTTTCTGGGGCCAACGCTTCGATCTGATCCCATACGCAACAATGCGTCGATGTCGCCCGGTTCAACCTGGCGTCCTTGGCCTAGACGTCGGTAAAGCGCGTTCAGCACGTCGGCGGTGCGCTGCACGCTGGAACGGTCACCATGCACTTGCAGCGCGTTGCCTTTGCGCGAAATCGACACGTCCAAAGCCTGTTCGATGCGTGCCAAATTGCGGTCAAGTTCGCCGCACAGGTCAAGAAGTATCCGATTGTCAGGATAATCGAGGGCAATTTCGGACAAAGATTTTTTCGCTGTCGTGTCCGTCAGGGCGTGTGTCGCCAAGTTTGCTCCAATTGCAAAGGTTTCGCCTGCGCCAATCGTGCCTTAGACAGGCCGACGGCGCAAGCGCAAAGGCCGTAAAAAAATGTTCATTTAACGAAGTTGTAGATCGTCTCGGGCAACGCTTCGGGTCGGCAAATTGGCGTTCCGTCGGCGTGAAGACGCACATTCATATAGCTTTCCGCCCCATCATCAATAATATAATGGTCGCAACCTTCGGGATCGACCCAAACTTGTGCTTCCAATTGCGACAAGGGCTTGCTGTCGATAAAGTGGTCAAATCTGGTGTCGGTCAAGTCGGTGGCGCAGGCCGAAAGAAACGCGAACGCACCCAGGCCGAGCATCGGCGCGATTGAATTGATCATTTGCATTACTGGCATGACGCTTGCCCGTGAGACATCACACTTTGTTTTGCAGGGTCTTTGCAGGCAATGACCACCGGCTGGTTGCACACCGGGTTTCCGTCCCGGTCCAGCCGCTGCGACATGAAACCTTCGAAGCCGGTATCCATTACCCAGTGCTGGCAGCCGTCTGGATCAATCCAAACGGTCGCACGATAAACGGTGGCCTTTTGTGTGTCCGCCGCCGATGGCGTGGCCAAAGTGCCCGACATAACCAGTAACAATAGAGCCGACGCAAATTTCATATGAGACCACGCTTTGTCAATTTCCGGGCCGATCCTAAAGAGGGATTTGTTTACCTGCAAACGAATTATCCGAATATGGTTTATCGAGTCGTTTGGTGCCATGATATTCGCCAGCGAGGGTATTTTTGTCACTGCGAACAATTTCGACCGGAAGAATTTGGCCTTTTGTCAATTCGGATGCCACAAGATGCACTGAGTGCAACCAAGGCGTCTTGCCGACCATTTGACCGGGTTCGCGTCCTTGTTTTTCAATCAGGACCGGCATTGTTTTGCCAACCATTGACTGTTGGAACTGCATTTGCTGGTTGCTCAGAAGCTGTTGCAAACGGTGCAATCTTTCGGTTTTGACACTCGCCTCGATTTCCTCGCGCCCTGCAGCTGGTGTACCGGGCCTTGGCGAATAGACGAACGAATAGGCCATCGCGAAACCGATTTCTTCACAAAGAGCCATCGTCTGGGCAAAGTCGCTTTCTTCTTCGCCGGGAAAGCCGACGATAAAATCACTGGAAAGGGCGATGCCCGGTTTGATGCGGCACAGTTTTTCAATCGTTCGGGTGTAGTCGGCCACTCTATGTTGCCGGTTCATCGCCTTTAGAATACGATCTGAGCCCGATTGAACCGGCAAATGCAGCGACGGCATCAGTTTTTCAATGTCGCCGTGAGCAGCGATAAGATCGTCACTCATGTCTTTCGGATGCGACGTCGTGTAACGAATTCTTGCCAACCCGTCGATCTTGGCCAGCGCACCAATCAATTTGGCAAGGGACCAATTGTCGTTGGCATAAGCATTGACGTTTTGCCCAAGCAAAGAAATTTCGACGGCTCCGCGGTCGACCAATTCTTGCGCCTCTGCCAGTATTTTCGCCGCTGGCCGCGAAACTTCTTGGCCGCGCGTGTAAGGAACGACGCAGAACGAACAGAATTTGTCGCAACCTTCCTGAATCGTCAGAAACGCCGAAACGGACGCAGGCGTCTTGGCATGTCGCGGCAAAAAGTCAAATTTGTCCTCGGCCGGAAATTCGGTGTCGACCACTTTCAGGCCCAGCTCGGTTTTTCGCACCATATCAGGCAATCGGTGATAAGTTTGCGGCCCGACAACCAAGTCAACAATTGGCATACGGCGGATAATTTCCGCCCCTTCGGCCTGCGCCACACAACCAGCAACACCGATCAGCAAGTCCGGTTTTGCTTTCTTCAGTTTGCGTAGGCGACCAAGATCAGAATAGACTTTCTCGCCCGCCTTTTCCCGAATGTGGCAGGTGTTCAGCAAGATAAGGTCAGCGTCAGAGACATCGGTTGTCGTTTCATACCCAGACGCGCCCATGGCATCGACCATGCGTTCGCTGTCATAAACGTTCATCTGACAGCCATATGTTTTGATGAACAGTTTTTTTGCTGCAGACATTCGAATTCCAAAAGAAATGGCACGGTGGGTGTATCACCGTGCCAAGCCACTACAGCCGAAACCTTCGTTAGGCAACAATACCCAAGTTTATTTCGGTTTGACTTTGACCTTTGGTTTGCGACCTAGGCCGATCTTTCTGGCCAAATCCTGCCGTTTTTTCGCATAGTTTGGCGCGACCATCGGATAATCCGGTTTCAGGCCCCAGCGTGCGCGGTAATCTTCGGGTGTCAGTCCGTAAGACGTCATCAGATGGCGTTTGAGCATTTTCAGCTTTTTGCCGTCTTCCAAGCAGATGATAAAATCAGCGGTGATCGATTTTTTGATCGGAACTGCGGGAACCAGCGCTTCGGTTTCCGCAACATGCCCTTCTGCCAAAGACGATAGTTTAGCAAATACCGATTGAATCAAGTCCGGCAGGTCGGCCAGCGAAACCGAATTATTGGCGACATGGGAGGAAACGATTTCCGACGTAAGTGACAAAAGTTCGGTTTTGTCGATAGTTTGTGAATCAGCCATAGGCCCGTGATCTCCCTATTAGATTGCCATGCCCCGCAAGTTAACAGCTTGCCAGTATTTATTCCGTCCTAGGGCAATTCATACATTGGATTCAAAAGGACAGAGGTGAGCAATACTTTTCATAATGGTGCTTCGCAAGTGCAGAGAAGTTTAGTTCTGCTATTTCGTTGAATTTTTTACCTTATTCGGGGTATTCCCTCTGCACGTCTCACCTTTGGATTGCAAACTTGTGGCCAGTTGCGTGCTGTGTGAGTTCGTGCTGAATAGCTCACCATCCGACACGGGGTCAAAATGCGGTTTGACAACATTGATTCTCTGGCCAGTTCATTGCGCAAAACCCACGCAGCTGGACCTTTGGCAGTTGTTTTGGCCGAGGATGCTTTCGGTCTGACCGAAACAGTCGCACATTTGAATGGTTTGGGATTTGCGCGAACCATTGTTTTCAGCCAAGGCTTGGAGCATGCGCTAGGTGTAAGTCTGGCGAATTGCGATTTCGTCGAGCCAGCATCAACACAGAAACTTGCAATGCCGCAAATATTGAACCGGCTCATGCCGGTTTTGGCCGGGCAATGGGTGCATGCGTGCTACAATGGAGAGTTCTTGTACTATCCGTTTTGCGAGGATCGACAGATTGATGATGCCTTGGCCTTCAACGATGACGAGCGGCGTAAATCGGTCTTTGGTACAATGATCGACCTGTATGCCGATGGTTTGGACGCTGGCGCACAGTCGGTGCCGCGGCAACAGGCTTGCTTTGACCGGGTTGGTTATTTTGACGTCGCACCGATTGCAGGTTCGGTAAGCGACCCGCGGATGCTCCGGTTGGCCGGAGGCCTACGATGGCGCTTTTCCGAACATATCCCTTTGAACCGACAAAATATCAATAAAGTGGCGATGTTTCGCGCCGATCCGAAACTATCCGTCAGTTCTGATATGGAATTCAGTTTACCCGAATACAACAGCGTTTCCTGTCAGTGGCATCACAATATGACGATGGCTATTGCCTCGTTCCGAGTAGCAAGGGCTTTGCGGACCAATCCTGAATCTGACGCCGCGATTGCTGCGTTTAAATGGGACATGTCAGAACGGTTTGATTGGAATTCAACGCAATTGATGCAAGCTGGCTTCATTGAGCCGGGGCAATGGTTCTAGGGAAATGTCCAATAACCTGCGCATGAACGTTTCCGCCGGTTTGGCATCCGTTGTTGTTGCGACGCTTCTGGTTGGTCTAAAACTTTGGGCCCTTTCGGCAACCGGATCGCTGTCTATCGCCGCCAGCATGACGGATTCGGCTTTGGATTTGTTGGTTTCTGCCACCGGTCTTTTCGCAATCTATTACGCCGCGCGACCGGCAGACGATGACCACGCATTCGGCCACACGTCAGCCGAGGATTTGGCCGCCCTGTCGCAAGCGGTTTTGGTTTGCATTTCCGCGATCATAATCGCGACTGCGGCAGTCTACCGATTGGCCGGTGACCAAGCGAACTCATTGCAAGCGGAATGGCACGGCGTCGTTGCCATGCTGGTTTCCATCGCACTGACGGTGGTTTTGGTTTGGTGGCAGCGCCGGGTGGCGCGAATGACCGGCAACCGGGTAGTTGCCGCGGATTCGCTGCATTATCTGTCCGATTTATTACCAAATATTGGGGCGATTGTGGCGTTGGCGGCTTCTGCTTGGCTGGGTCTGGGGAACATCGATTCCATCGTAGCGCTGGCGGCGGCACTGATGTTGGTTTTCGGTGCATGGCGGATTGGCAAAGCGGCGTTTGATGCTTTGATGGACCGTTCGGCGGATGACCGGGTGATAGCGCAAGTGCGTGATATTGTTGGGAAATGGCCGGGTGTGCACGGGTTTCACGACCAGAAAACCCGCACCGCCGGGTCGACCGTGTTCATTCAGGTGCATATTGAATTGGATGGCAAACAATCACTCTATGACGCCCACGAAATCGGCGCCAGTCTGCGGCGCAAGATATTGGAAACAATCGCCAATGCGCAGGTCATTGTTCACCAAGACCCGGTTCGGGAAGCGCCTGACTGACCGCAAACCCCCGTTGCTTCAGCAGCGCTTCTACGCCCGGCATCTTGCCGCGAAACGCCAAATAAAGCTGCGCTTCGTCTTGCGACGACCCGGCGGACAGGATGTGTTTTTCCAATCGTGCGGCAGTTTCCGGGTCAAAAATATCCCCCGTTTCCTTGAATGCCGCAAAGGCATCGGCGTCCATCATCTCGGACCACATGTAAGAATAATAGGCGCTGGCATAGCCGTCGCCGGAAAAAAC
>JANOQZ010000017.1:0-11823 GCA_031415055.1 Oceanomicrobium sp.
ACTCAACGCCACGGTTCGTGAACGCAGCGGCAAGGGGGCCGCACGCACAGCGAGACGGGAAGGGCAAGTGCCCGGCGTTATCTATGGTGGCGGCGTCGAGCCTGCCAACATCAACATCAAATTCAACGAATTGTTCAAGCATCTGAAAGCGGGCAAATTCAAGTCGCAGCTTTTGCACGTCAAAATAGACGGCAAAGAGCATACGGTGATCTGCCGCGACGTGCAGCGCGACGTTGTGCGCGACCTGCCAATTCATGTCGATTTTCTACGCTTGTCGGAAAAGAGCCGGATCGACCTGTTCATTCCGGTGGTGTTCCTGAACGAAGGCATCAGCCCCGGCATCAAACGCGGTGGCGTGTTGACGGTTGTGCGGCAGGACGTCGAGTTGAACGTATTGGCGTCGGAAATTCCGGACCATCTGGAAATCGACCTGTCCAATTCCGACATCGGCGATGTGTTGCATATGTCCAACATCACGCTGCCAGCCGGTGTGACCTCGGTTATCCGTGGGCGTGACTTCGTTATCGCCAACATCTCGGCCCCGTCCGGTCTGGCGGCAGCAGACGAGGAAGCCGATGCAGCGGCGGCGGCAGCGGCGACACCAACCGCACCGACCGAATAGAATTCGGGTTCGACCCGTGATAAACATGACGCGCCGCCCAACCAGCGGCGCGTTTTCTATTGGATTGGGGCGATGAAATTACTGGTAGGACTGGGTAACCCCAGCGCGAAACTTGCGAATAACCGGCACAATGTTGGCTTCATGACGGTCGATGCCATTGCGGTTGCACATGGTTTTACGCCGTGGCGTGGCCGGTTTCACGGTGACTATACCGAAGGCACGCTTTCGGGCGAAAAGGTCATCTTGCTTAAGCCGACGACCTACATGAACAATTCCGGCCAATCGGTGGGCGAGGCGCTGCGATTTTACAAATTGGCTCCGACGGATGTTATCGTCGTGCACGACGAACTTGACCTTGACCCCGGCAAGTGCCGGTTCAAATCTGGCGGCGGTCATGCAGGTCACAACGGTCTGCGTTCCATTCACCAACATATCGGCGAAACTTATCACCGCTTACGCATCGGCATTGGCCATCCGGGCGACAAAAACCTGGTGTCGGCCTATGTGCTGCACGATTTTGCCAAAGCCGATCAGAGTTGGTTGGCGCCGTTGCTGGAGCGAATTGCCAAAGCCGCGCCATTGTTGGTCATTGGCGACCAAGGGCGGTTTGCCAATGCGATAGCGCCACTATTTGAAACCAAAGACAAGGCCGCCAAAGTTGTTGTTGTGACGGAAACCGAACAGCCGCACGAAACCCGCAGCGCCTTGCAAAAACTTATGGATCGTTTCCGCTGACCTTGGCCTTTTGCGCTTCAACATACGCACGCAAAACCGCATTCATCTTACTTTGAAAGCCGGGACCGAGACTGCGGAAATAGGTCAAAACTTCACCGTCAAAGCGCATCGACATCTGGCGTTTGCCTTGCGGCCAAACAACTACCGCATTCTTGAACCATTCATCCGTCATTTCGGGAATTTCCGAAAAATCAATGTCTTCGTCCGGCATCGCTGCCAGTTCTTTCATTGTCATTGGGCGCGTGTAAGGACCCTTCATAGACTTTCCTTTCCTTTCGACTAGCTGTTCTTGCCGAAATTAACCGCGTGGTGCCCTCTCGGTCTGTGTGAATAACGGCCACGATCGTGGTTTCGTAGAGCATCCCATAAGTCTTCAACCTAGCTTCGCCATAAGCAAACCGCACATCCAGTTCGGTCAAAACCGGCCCATCAAAAATCCGGCAAGCATCGATAAAATCGATACCATGCTTCGCCACATTCGCCCGATTCTTCGCTTCATCCCATTCAAACGTCATGGGAAATGTAGCTACAAATGTGAATACAATCAAGGGCGGGTTGCATGTAACATTTTTGGCAGCGAAGGGTTAACGAATGGTTTCGTGACAAAGGGGTGTTTCAGCACCAAAGGCTCGTTCGCAATCGCAACAATTCGCGATTATTCGCCGACTTTCGCCAAAAACAGATCCGAAACCGTCAAAAAGGCGCGTACAACCCCCGTTTTGGGGCGGTTTACCCCCGATGGATTTCGGCTTGAAGTCTATGTTGCAGCGCACAAAATCGCTCTCAGTGCGGTTTTCGAATTCCAGTCCCGAACGTGTTTTTTTGACAAAGTTCTGCCAGCAATTTTTCACGAGACAATAGTAAACAACCGGTTAAAATTCTTTTTAATATCTATTTATATCAATAACTTACGCATTCTGGCACGCGTGCCAGAATGCGCGTCACAGGCGAATCTGGACCCGAAATCAGCCGTCTTTGCGGAAGAATTTTTTCTCGCGTGGCTTGCCGTCCCAACCGGGTTTGCCTTTGGGTTTATCGTCGCGGTCGCCCGAGCGCGGGGCGCGATCTTCAAACTTTTTCGGACCACGATCGCGGTCACCACCAAAGGGTTTGCGGTCGCCAAACGAGCGGGCAGGGCGCTCGCCACGGTCTTCTTCGCGGTATTCCCATTTCTTGAGCAACTTGACGTTGAACGCATCGCGCCCAATTTCGCCTTCGTGGCACCAAACCACGGCCACCTGCTCGCCATCAACGGCCTCTACCGCCATCCGCATCGAGCCTGCGTTCAGAACGACGATGTCGCCCATTTCAAAATCAGCCATGACCATTCCTTTCCGGTCCGGGGCCTGTAACCCCCAATCATGCAACCGGCATAAGCCGTGCATTGCCCGTCAATGTAGCACAACCAGTGCCCAAGCAAGCGCCCAATCGTCACAGGTCGGCGATTAGACTTTGCGGTAAACTATCAAAATGACGACGTTCGCGCTCCAGATCGAACAGACGTTGTTCCAGCGAGCGCAAGCGCTGGCGATAGGTCCGCCGCAATGCCATTTGTTCTTCAGTCAATTCGCCGGTCATCGCCGCCAGCAGTTTTTCCAACTGGCGCCTCTCACTTTTCAATTCGTCAATCTTCTGACCAACCTCATAATAATCCTGCCCCCAGGAATTGGCCCGCGACAACATGCGTGCCTGCGACGCCGGGCAAACGTTGTTGACCGAATTACCATCTCGGCCAAGCTGATAGGCCTTTTCCGGCGTGCAATACATCGGCAGCCCCTGCAGTCGCCCGGCCTGCCATTCGGATTGGTTCGGCCTAACGCCTACTTCGGCGCAAGCTTTGAAATGGTTGTTGATATAATCCAAACTGCGCCCCGCTTGCCCGTCGCGCAAACCTATCGCCTGCCAGTCACCCGCCTGGCATTCTTCCTTTGAAATGCTGGCACATGAGACGAGGACCAAAATGGGCAGCAGCAAAATCAAATAGCGCATGACGATTCGCCTTTGGATTGATGCAATGTGCTGACAATCTGCGATGTGATCGGCTTTATCACAACAAACTTCTCAGTGACCGGTCAGCCATAGTCCCAGCATGTGCCGATCTCCATCGCCATCCAGCAAATCCAGCGCCGTTTTGGGACTGGCCCAAATCGCTCGGTGATGTTGCTCGGTTGGTGGCGAAATCTGTGCGACAGCGCGGCAAACAAAGACGTGACAAATCTTTTGCGCCCAAAGGTCATATTCAGGCATGTAGCAAAACCGCTGATACGCCCCGATCCGGCGTCGCACGGCTACACGCCAACCAGTTTCCTCAAACACCTCGCGGTGCAAAGCTTGCAGCGGGTTTTCAGCGTGATCGATGCCGCCGCCCGGAAGCTGGTATTCTGGCAAAGGTTCCAGTTGCTCGGTGATCAGCAAATCGCGACCGTCGTGGATAATTGCATAGATACCGGGCCTTGGCCGATACTTCTGCCCGCGCAAGATTGGTTCACCAAACCGCCGCATTGCATGCTTTCAAACTGACATTTGCACCTTCGCCTCGGAAACCTTATCTAGCGCGGGTTGCGAAGCAAAGGACCCTGCGATGAGCGCCGATCAAACATGGGATGACACGATCCTGCCGTTCCAATTGGATCGATCCGACATTCGCGGCCGCGTGGCACGATTAGACGTCACGTTGGATACAATCCTGCACCAACACAATTACCCTAACGCCGTTTCAGCCTTGGTTGCCGAGGCAGCGATTCTGACGGCGCTGATTGGGCAGACGATCAAGCAAAGCTGGAAACTATCGCTGCAAATTCGTGGTGATGGCCCGATCCGCATTATTGCCACCGATTATTTCAGCCCGAAGAACCCCGGGGATCCGGCGCAAATCCGCGCCTACGCCAGTTTTGATGCCGAAAGGCTGGCGGCGTCGGATGCTACGCCCTTTGCCAATATCGGGAAAGGCATGTTCGCCATGTTGATCGACCAAGGCGAGGGGACCAGCCCCTATAGCGGTATCGTTCCGCTGGCCAACGGCTCGCTTTCGGCCTGTGCGGAAACTTATTTCGCCCAGTCCGAACAACTCGCCACCCGGTTTCAAATCGCCATGGCACAAGCGACTATTCCCGGCCAAGCCACCACTTGGCGCGCCGGTGGCGTGATGGTGCAATTGATGCCAAAAGCGCCAGGCTTTAGTAAAGATGCCGCGACCGGAGCGGAAGGATTGTTGGCACCGACCGATTTTTTGCATGGTGAAGACGAAGAAAACTGGGTTCGTATCATGGCGTTGATCGAAACCGCTGAAGAAACCGAGTTGATCGGACCGTTTGTCACCCCCGAAACCCTGTTGATCCGCCTGTTCCACGAAGAGACCCCGCGCATCTTTCCCGAACAGAAAGTGGAATTCGGTTGCACCTGTGGGCCGGAAAAGGTGGTGCAAACAATGTCGATCTATTCCGCCAAAGACATTGCGCACATGACCGACGCGACGGGCAAAGTCACCGCCGATTGCCAGTTCTGTTCAGCGCACTACGAATTTGACCCGACAACGCTGGGGTTTGAGTCGGCAAAGTAACCGCTTGCCGGGCGGCGTGCGATTGCCCATCCTTGCGCCATGTCCGACAGCGATTTCAGCATCGAAAGCTTTGCCCGCGCCTTTGCCGAAAGCAATTCCGCGCCCAGTTCGGATCACGATCTCAACTCTGCGTTAATGTCACCTTCGAATACAATTATGCAATATCGCCCTGCGTCAGTTCTCATCCCGATTGTCGAGCGAACCAGCGGCGCGAAAGTTATCCTCACCCGCCGTGCTGGTGACCTGAAACACCACGCGGGTCAGGTGTCGTTTCCGGGCGGCAAGCAAGATGAAGGCGATGCCAGCGCCCTTGATGCCGCCCTGCGCGAAGCATCCGAGGAAATCGGCTTGGGCAGGCATCACGCGCGAATAATTGGCGAAATGGCCGTGCACCGCACCGTGACCTCGTTTGAAGTGACGCCATTCGTCGCTTTGGTCGCCAAGGAATTTCGACCGGTCGCCGACCCGACCGAAGTTGCCGAAATATTCGAAGTGCCGCTTGGATTCCTTTTGAATGGCGACAATTTCCAGATCCACAGACGGGTTTGGCACGGCCAAGAGCGAAGCTTTTACGCCATTCCCTATGGCCCGCACTACATATGGGGGGCGACAGCTCGCATTTTGCGGGCGCTGGCCGATCAGGTGGGTCGATGAATTTGGCGGGCGACTGGCTGCATAGTCCGGCGACGCAACGCATTTTCAAGATGCTGACGGAAGCCGGTTTCCAAGCTTTGTTTGTCGGAGGTTGCGTGCGCAATGACCTGTTGAGTATGCCAGTCACCGACATAGACATCGCTACGGATGCCGTGCCGCAAAGGGTGCTGAAACTGGCTGAAGCAGCCAATATCCGCGCCATTCCTACCGGCATCGACCACGGCACCGTGACGCTGGTTTGCGACGGCAAGCCGCACGAGGTCACCACATTTCGCAAAGACATCGCCACCGATGGTCGCCGCGCCGTGGTGGCGTTTTCAACTGAAATTCTCGATGATGCGCAACGGCGCGATTTCACGATCAACGCGCTTTATGCCGGATCCGATGGCACCCTGATTGACCCGCTGGGAAGTTTGCCCGATTTGTTAAAGCACAAGGTCCGTTTCATCGGCGACCCCGATGCGCGTATCACCGAAGATTACTTGCGTGTCCTGCGTTTCTTTAGGTTTCAGGCATGGTTTGGCGACCCGCTGAAACCGATAGACCCAGTCGGCCTCGCCGCCTGCCAACGGCATCTTGCTGGCCTAAATACTTTATCGCGTGAACGCGTCGGTATGGAAATGCGCAAGCTTTTGGCCGCACCGGACCCTACAATCGCTATATTGGCAATGGAAAAGAGCGGGGTGTTGGCTGCTGTCCTTCCAGGCGCAGAGACCTCGTGCGTCGTGGCCCTGACGACGCTTGAGCGCACCGGCAATTTCGCGCCGCGTTGGCAGCGACAGCTGGCAATGTTGAGCACAACCGACCCAGAAAAAATGATGCGATTGTCGCGCTTTGAAGCACGGGAACTGACCGTGTTGGGCAAGGCAATGATAACCCACGAAACCCCACGGCAACTGGCGCAACGGTTTGGCGAAACTATCGCGCTGGATGCGACACTAATCACATGCGCTCGAAATCGAACCAGCCCGCCCAACGATCTGCGCCAATTGCTCCAATCTGGTGCAAGCGAAACTTTTCCAATTAAAGCAGCCGATTTAGCTGGTTTCATCCCGAACGGCCCGGAAATGGGCCGCGTCTTGATCGACCTGAAGGAGCGTTGGATCGCCGCCGATATGACATTGTCTTGGGCACAACTTTTGTCTGACTTGAGGCGACCAACCTGATAAACGGCATCTACCCTGACCCATCCGGTGCTTCATGCCCATCGACTCGCTGATACCCCTGACTATCCTCATGCTCGCCATGTTCTGGACGCCTGGGCCAAACAACGCTTTGTTGGCTTTGTCGGGTCTGAGACATGGATTCCGTCGGTCGATCCCGCATTTGTTGGGCGTGTCGATTGGGTTTTCGGGCATGCTTTTGCTGGTGGCACTTGGAGCAGGTGGCGTGTTTCAAATTTACCCAAATTTGGCGACGATAATTAAATGGGTTGGCGTAGCGTTGCTTTTGTGGCTGGCGTGGAAAATTGGCTCCAGTGGCAAGATGACCAAATCTGGTGAAGCCAACGGGCGGCCTTGGACCTTTTTGCAGGCCACAGCTTTTCAGGCCGTGAACCCGAAAGGCTGGATAATTTGCATCAGCGTCATTCCGCAGTTCGTGACTGGTGGAGCGCCCATGCGCGAAGGCGCAATCATATTCGCCGTATCGGTCTTTACCGGCACCCCGTCGGCCATCGGCTGGGTCGCGTTCGGTGTGATGATGCAACGCTGGCTTGATACGCCCGCAAGGTTGCGGACGTTCAACTTGGCAATGGCGGGGTTGATCGTGGCCAGTGTGGGGTTGTTGTTTTTGGAGTAGGGCTACCCATCCACCCTGATTCCCACATTCGCCGGATCGTACGGTGAATCCTCGACCACAACTGCATCCCACATCGCGTTCAGCATCTTCACCTTCAACTTCTGCCCAACGACCGCCAAGTCCGGACGCACATAGC
The DNA here is from genome assembly GCA_031415055.1 of Oceanomicrobium sp. GTDB lineage: Bacteria > Pseudomonadota > Alphaproteobacteria > Rhodobacterales > Rhodobacteraceae > JANMOK01. The sequence goes on from JANOQZ010000017.1 coordinate 7,507, forward strand.
CCATACCAATCGACTTACCGAAATGCACCGAATGGCCGCCAGATGTCAGACGACCGACTTTCACCCTATCCAGAAACAACGCCTCGCGGCCCCACGGGTCGGCGTCGGATGGGCCGTCAATCAAAACGGTTACGCATTTGGAACGGATGCCCACCGCCTGCATCGCCGCCTTGCCGTGGAACTCTTTCCCCATATCGACAAACCGCGGCAAATCTGCCTCCAGCGGCGTCGCATCGCGGCCCAGTTCGGTGCCAAAGGCGCGATAGCTCTTCTCCTGCCGCAGCCAGTTCTGCGCCCGCGCACCGACCAGTTTCAGGCCCAAAGGTTCCCCTGCCGCCAATAACTGGTCAAACAGGTAATTCTGCATCTCGATGGGATGATGCAATTCCCAGCCCAATTCGCCGGTATAAGCCACCCGTATCGCCATAACCGGGCACATTTTCAGCTCGATATGCTTGGCGGATAGCCAAGGGAAGCGCTTGTTGGACAGCGCCGTTTCCGGCTCGACACCTGAAATCAACTTCTTCAACAAATCCCGACTACGCGGCCCTGCCAAAGCAAAAACACCATATTGCGTGGTCACATTCTGCACTTCGATCCGACCAAACTCGGCCTCTTTGTCCGCCACAGCCTTGCGCAGATAATCGCTGTCATAGGCCGTCCAGGCACCGGCAGAAACGAGGTAGTAGGCATCCTCGCTTTCCCGCACAATCGTATATTCGGTGTGCGTCGTGCCCGTTGCGGTCAGCGCATAGGTCAGGTTGATCCGCCCGACCTTCGGCAGTTTGTTGGTGGTGAACCAATCCAGAAACGCCGTCGCCCCCGGCCCCTTGACCCGGTGTTTGGTGAACGCGGTTGCGTCGATCATGCCGACGCCTTCACGAATGGCTTTAGCTTCCGCCACTGCATATTCCCACCAGCCGCCGCGCCGGAACGACCGCGACGCGTGGTCGTCAAACCCCATCGGCGCGTAATAGTTCGGGCGATCCCAGCCGTTTACCTGGCCAAACTGTGCGCCCAGCGCCTTTTGGCGGTCATAGGCCGGTGAACAGCGCAACGCCCGCGCCGCAGGCCGCTCCTCATCGGGGTGGTGCAACACGAACACATGGTCGTAGCATTCCTCGTTTTTGCGGCTGGCATATTCCGTCGTCATCCAATCGCCGAACCGTTTTGGATCGAGCGAGGCCATGTCGATCTCCGCCTCGCCTGCCGTCATCATCTGCGCCAGATAATGCCCGACGCCACCCGCCGCCGTGATACCGAAAGAAAACCCTTCGGCCAGCCACATATTGCGCAGCCCCGGCGCTGGCCCGACCAGCGGGTTGCCGTCGGGCGTGTAGCAAATCGGACCATTGAAATCGTCTTTCAATCCGCAATGTTCCGACGAGGGAATTCGGTGGATGAACGATATGTATTCCCCCTCGATCCGTTCCAAATCCAAGGGAAACAGATCGGCGCGAAAACTGTCGGGCACACCATGCGCGAACCGTGCTGGCGCGCCTTTTTCGTAAGGCCCCAAAATCCAGCCGCCACGCTCCTCGCGCACATACCAATGCGCGTCGGCGTCGCGCAGAACCGGGTGCTCGCCGTGGGTCTTGCGATACGCCTGCAACATCGGATCAGGTTCGGTGACGACGTATTGATGCTCCACCGGAATCGCCGGAATCTTGATGCCCAGCAAACCGGCGGTGCGCTGCGCGTGGTTGCCGGTGGCGGTGACGACATGCTCCGCTCGTATCTCGAACACTTCATCCGAGGCGACCAGATTGCCGCCCTTTTCCACCATATGATGCCCGGAAATCACCCATTCCGACCCGGTCCAACGATAGCCGTCCACTTGCACGCGGCGGTAAATATCGACCCCGCGTTGCCGCGCACCCTTGGCCATGGCTTGGGTCACGTCTGCGGGGTTTATGTAGCCGTCGGTGGGGTGGAACAGAGCCCCTTTCAAATCCTCCGTGCGCACCAAAGGCCAGCGCGATTTGATTTCTGCGGGTGTTAAAAATTCATAGGGAACCCCCACCGAATCCGCCGTTGTGGCATACAACGCATATTCGTCCATCCGCTCTTGCGTCTGTGCCATGCGCAGATTGCCGACCACCGAAAACCCGGCGTTCAAGCCCGTTTCGGCCTCTAGTGATTTGTAGAACTTCACCGAATAATCGTGGATATGGCTGGTCGCATAGCCCATGTTGAACAAAGGCAACAAACCCGCCGCGTGCCAAGTCGAGCCACTGGTTAGCTCGTCGCGCTCTAACAGAACGGTTTCCCACCCAGACTTGGCCAAATGATACGCAATCCCCGCGCCCACCGCCCCACCACCAACAACCACAGCCCGCGCTTGCGTTTTCATGCCCTGACTCCCTCAACAATTCGCACCCTTGTATCGGACAACGCACGTTTGCAAGGAAGCCGCCCGACTTGCCATAGTGCGTTCCCGACGTGACATCACTAGAAGCCATGCTTCCAATCGCCTATCTATGCGCCACCTTGAAATGGAGTGCCCGAATGAATCCGCTATTGGCAGACTGGAAAACTCCCTTCGGCATTCCCCCGTTTCAATCCATAAATGACGCGGATTTCGCGCCTGCGTTTGAGGAAGCCTTCGCCAAAGGCCGTGCGGCGGTCAACGCTATTGTCGCCAATACTGTCAAACCAACCTTCGCCAATACCATTGCCGAAATGGAACGCGCGGATGCGTTGCTTGAAAAGATTGGCGGCTTGTTTTTCAACCTGACCGGCACCGATAGCACCGACGCGCTCGAGGCTCTGGAGCGTGACCTTTCGCCAAAATTCGCTGCTTATTCGGCGGAAACTTTGATGAATGCCAATCTGTTTGCGCGAGTGCAGGCGGTGGTGGATTCTGGCGAGAAACTGGATACCGAACAGGCACGCGTCCTGACGCTGTACCACCGCATGTTTGTGCGTGCCGGGGCTAGGCTGAAGGGGGCCAAAAAGGACAGGTTGAAAGCCATCATGGAGCGCCTCGCTTCGCTTGGCACAGCCTTCTCGCAAAACGTTTTGGCTGATGAACGCGACTGGTCGCTGGACCTGTCCAAGTTCGATTTGGCCGGGCTGCCCGATGATGTCATTGCCTCAACTGCCGAAGCCGCCAAGGAACGCGGCAAGACCGGAAATTGCCTGACACTATCGCGATCAATCGTCGTCCCATTCCTGCAATTCTCACCCCGTCGTGACCTGCGCGAGGTGGCGTTCAAGGCTTGGGTCGCCCGTGGTGCGAACGGTGGCGAGTCCGACAATGCCTCGACCGTGACCGAAACCCTTGCCCTTCGCCAAGAACGCGCCGAGTTGTTGGGATACGACAACTTCGCCCAGTTCCGCCTTGAACCTGAAATGGCCCGTACTCCCAATGCTGTGCGAAACATGCTGATGACGGTTTGGGAACCAGCCAAAGCGCAGGCTTTGGTTGACGAAGCAATCCTGTCGCAACGTATGCACGCCGATGGCATTAACGGTGATTTGGAGCCGTGGGATTGGCGTTACTATTCCGAGGCGCGTCGCAAGCAGGAGTTTGATTTGGACGAGACGGTTTTGAAGCCGTATTTCCAACTGGAAAACATGATCGACGCCAGTTTTGACTGCGCGACGAAACTGTTCGGCCTGTCGTTCCACCCAATCGAAATCCCGCTTTACCACCCCGATGCTCGCGCTTGGGAAGTGAGAAAAGGCGACCGTCACATCGGAGTTTTCATTGGTGATTACTACGCCCGTTCCTCCAAACGCTCGGGCGCGTGGTGCTCACGGTTTCGGGCGCAATCGAAACTGGATGGTGAGGTTCGCCCTATCGTCACCAATGTCTGCAACTTTGCAAAAGCGCCGATAGGTCAACCGAACTTGTTGACCTACGAGGATGCACGCACCCTGTTCCACGAATTCGGTCACGCATTGCATTCCCTGCTGTCTGACGTAACTCACGCCTATATTTCCGGCACCAATACGGCGACCGATTTTGTCGAATTGCCGAGCCAATTGTACGAACACTGGCTTTCGGAAAAGCCGGTGTTGGAAAAGTTCGCTTTGCATGCCGAAACCGGCCAGCCAATGCCCGCTGGTCTGCTGAAAAAACTGTTAGCAGCCGAGAATTACGATCAGGGATTTAATACCGTGGAATACCTCTCGTCAGCGCTAGTGGACTTGAATTTTCACACAAGCGCAAAAACCGCCGATCCGATGGCCTCGCAGGATGCTATTCTAAACGTTTTGGGCATGCCAAAAGCCGTCAAAATGCGGCATGGAACACCGCATTTTCAGCATGTTTTTTCCGGCGACGGCTATGCCAGCGCCTATTATTCTTAC